>CAIPQN010000086.1 GCA_903867225.1 uncultured Pseudomonadota bacterium
ACGCGATTCCGTTACTAACTTAACCATCGAATCTTTAAATTCCTGAGTGTAACTGCTTTTGTTTTTGTTTTCTTCAGTTTTCATGACACACCTTTTGGCTTCTGTTAAAAATGTGTCCTAAAAATTGTAGCGCGATCAAAATAATGTTGCTATCGATTTTAAGACGATAAGCAAATGCAATATGGTTAGCGTGTGGATGTTGAACTTGCAATGCTTTTAATTTATGCAAAACATCTTGCTCACTTTCACAGGACGCAATAACTCCGATAAAACGCGACTTTTTTACAAGCTCTTCAAATGTATATAATTGTGCAACGCGAAATTCCATAATCGGTGCTTGAAATTTTAACCAAAAGTTGAGCCGTTATAACCCCAGAAAGCGGCGGGGGCTTTGCTGAATTCAATATAAATTCTATCGGTTGAGATTTTCAATTCAGTGTTAAGCAATTTACTAATTGCCGAGCTTAAAGATTTCGCTTGTTTTTCAGTTAAGCCAATGCTTTTACATTCTAAAAAAGCCAATGGCGCATCTTTGCCTGCAAAAAGCATCGACACATTATGAGTCGATTCAATCATTACATACGATTCTGGCTTGCCAGTTTCTGTTGCTGCAATTTGGGAAAGTTGACGTAAAACACTTGGTTTGTCTGAAATTTCAACGTTTGTATTAAGTTTGATGTAAGGCATAAAAGCGCTCCTAAAAGTTTTGTGAAATATCATTAAATCGGTATAAAACTTTCATGCGAACCAATGGATTCGCAATAAATTAAATGAACATTGTCGTCAGTTGTATAACGGAGTTTCTCTACGGTGTTCTGCGACAATGATAATTTTTCGTAAGTTGTTTTCGTTTTATGACTTAATTATGCTTTTGATGATAGATACTGTGTGGACTGAAGCAATGCTTATCATTAAAATTAGTTCGCTAAAAAATACAGTTTGTAATTGTCGCCAAACAAACGTATCTGAAATACGTTATTAATTATAAAAGTTATCGTCGTATTCGTCATCTTCATTGTAATGAGCTTCACCCATGAAATCACGCTGACTTTAAGTTAATTTTTTGTCTTGGTCATCGTTCCTTATCACTGGATTCATCAATAACATTTTCAACAAACACTAATTCAATCGCATTTTTGATAGTATCTTCGCCGATGTGTTCAAGGTTTTCAGAGATATGGTCGTAGATGAAGTTGACACAATCGTCAACATACCACTCATCATTTTCAAAATTACTAGCAGCTATTTTAAATGCTGCATCAAAATCCTCAGTCGCTTTGGCAAGTTCATCGTCACTGACATATTTAGTTAACCAAACTGTTGTATCGCTCATATTTGCTATTTTTAATAAATGTTTCCTAAGAAATCTTTTTTACCAATCTCCACGCCATTGTGGCGCAAAATCGCGTAGACCGTTGTGACGTGAAAATAAACATTAGGCAACACAAAATCAACCAAATACGGCAATCCTTTAAACGTAACTGTTTTGTCGTGCATGGGTAAGAGAATCGTATTTTTTTCGCTATCTTCCAGTTGTTTTGGGTCGGTAGATTCAAGCAGGGCAACGGTTTTATCAACCCGTGCGAACAATTCTTCAAAAGTTGTTCAACGTCTTCATATTTAGGCGGCTCTACGCCAGCAAGACGTGATACCACGCCTTTAGCCACATCTGTTGCAATTTGAACTTGTCTTACCAACGGAAACATATCTGGATAAAGACGTGCGTTGACTAATATAGATGGGGAAATTTTCTTTGTTTCAGCGTGTGTAGCTGCTTTTTCAAGAATTGAGCGCAAATTCGTTAAGTTACGAATCATTGGTGGGACGGCAACCTCATACATAGAAATTGACATGGTATTCTTTAGTGATGGTAGCTTGTCATCGCGTTTTAAGATACAAGAGCTGTGGCTGGTAACAGTCATGGCTTATCCGATACGACTATCATCTTATACATCAGCATATCTTGCATAGCATAATCGAACTAGAACAAAAAATTCATTCTAGCATTAAACAGGGAATCCCTACTTGCACTATATTTTCAACCAATTGATTTATATATTAAATTTTCATTATAAAAAGGAAGAAATAAAAATAATCGAAAAAGCGACGGCAGCCAAAAATTTTTCTTGACTTTTTTTAGTTTTAAAAAATTATTTTTCTAAACATTTCCCCCTACATTAAACACAATTTCATATAGGCACAGTATTCATGATTATTCTAATCGGTTCAGAAAAAGGGGAGTTGGGAAATCAACGCTCGCTACGAATTTATCGGCTTTTTTCGCTATTCAAGGCAAAGACGTAATCTGATAGACAAAGTACCAGTGCTAACTGGGTGCAGGACAGACTCGAAAGCAAAAAAGCAAAAATAGATTACGTAAGACAATATGACAACATTAAATCAACATTACAGAGTTTGAATATATAGGTATGACATAGTCATCGTTGATTGTCAGGGGCGTGATTCCAAAGAATTACGAACTGGAATTGGCAACGGATTTGGTTATAGCGCCCTTTAGACCGTCACAATGGGATTGTGTGATACTTTACCCACAATGGTAGAGCTAATAGACAACGCAATAGACTTAAATCCAAAGTTAAAGGCATGTGCGATTTTAACAATGTCACCTACAAAGCATAATATCAATAAGTTAGAACTTGCACGGTCAGTGTTTAAATTTGATAATCTTATTTTATTAAAATCCGTAACGAGTGATCGAAAGGTTTATCGAGACGCTGCCAGCATTGGTCTAAGTGTTTTAGAAATGGACAATGAAAAGGCGAGTTTTGAAATATCTGAAATTGCAACTGAAATTTTTACAATGCTAAAAGATAGTTAAATGTCGATTCGAGAAATATCTTCTCTTACAAAATTAAATAGTGAAGCGCATTTTATAAATCAAACCAATTCAGATGATTTGACGGGATTGTCAACTGAAGATCTAGCCCAGCTACAACGATATTGATCGGCAATCACAACTTTATAAAGGTCTAATTTTATTAGAAGCACGGGGAAGATTCGTTTCAGATAAAGAATTTGGTCAATGGATTGTTACTCACGGATTATCCGTGAGTAGCCAACGAAATCGAACCCTTTTTATGAATTTAGCTCGTTTTTTTAAAGACGGGGATATGTCTGGAATTTCTGTAACCGCCGCTTATGAAATAAGCCGACCTGAAAATACAGATGTTGCAGAAAAAATTTATGCGGATGTAATAAATAAAAATTTATCTGTTAAAGAAATTAAACACAAAATTAAAATAGCGAAATCCATTCCCGCGATTAGTTCAAATAACAGCACTGAAACAATAGAGCTAGAATCCGAAATAGAAACAGTATCTTCAGTTACCACAATGGAAATAGTAGAAAATGGAAGCAATCTTGTAGCTCAGGCATTATCTTATTTTGATAATTTAGATTTAGATTTACTTAAATAAATCGAAGTGTTAGAAAAATGTCTGGATGTGCTAAATTCAAAATTAGATGCAGAAACATCCATCTAACATGAACCATGTTGTACATTGTCCCGCGACAATTTGCTACATTATAAATATCAAAGTTTATGGCTAAAATACGCCAACTTCTAAACACTACTCAGAGTTCAATTGAAAACACCAAATAGCTATATTGCCCATATCAGAAAATCTGATGGAAGTATTCAACCATTGGTAACTCACAAGTTACAGAAATAACTAAAAAATTAGCCGTAAAAATCAATGTACCTGAAGCGGGAAAATTAAATGATTGATGAAAATATAAACCTTTTTTACGCACACTCAACAAAAAAAAGTGATAAAAGCGACTGGCAATTTTTGAGATACCATCTTAGCAATGTTGGTGAACTTGCTGAAGGTTTTGCCGCGGCTTTCAATTGTGCCGAATATGGAAAAACTGCTGGTTTACTACATGATTTAGGCAAATATACAGCAGAGTTTCAAAGGCGGCTTGAGGGTAAGCATCCACGAGTTGACCACGCAACATGGGGAGCAAAAATTGCGATTGATAAATACGGTGCTTGTGGCTATTTCGTGGCTTACAACATAGCAGGGCATCATGCAGGACTTGCTAATGGTGATTTTCGTGATGACCAAAAACTCACGCCTTTAAAGAAACGCTGTGAAAACGCTAATTTACCTATTTTAAATTTAGCGTGGCAAACTGAAATTGAACCGTTGTTACTTCAAGAATTAGCTATTCCACCCTTAAAAACCAAAACAGGCTTTGTTTGTTTCCAACAAACTTTTTTATCACGCATGATTTTTTCGTGTTTGATAGATGCTGATCGCTTGGATACTGAAAAATTTTGTCAAGCCGCAGAAAATTTGCCGTTGTCAGCACGCGGAGACTATCCAAGTCTTACAGAATTAAAAACACAATTCGACCAGTCACTCAATGCTTTCCAGCAAAATGACAGCGATATAAACCAAAAACGTAGTGCCATTTTATCCACTGTGCGACACAATGCGAAAACACTTGAAGCGGGTTTGTTCAGTTTAACTGTACCAACAGGCGGTGGAAAAACGTTGACTTCAATGGCATTCGCCCTTGACCACGCCGAAGCTAAACAAAAACGGCGCATTATTTATGTCATTCCGTTCACCAGCATTATTGAACAAAACGCGGACGTTTTTCGTAAGCAGTTTGGTGAAAGTTATCAGCACGCCATTATTGAACATCACAGTGCATTTAATGACGTTGATATTAAAAATCCCGACAGTCGAACTAAGCTCAAAATGGCAATGGAGAATTGGGATGCGCCGATTATTGTCACAACAGCGGTTCAATTTATGGAATCGTTATTTTCTAATCGTCCTAGCGATTGCCGCAAATTACACCGTATTGCCAATAGCGTCATTATTTTAGATGAAGCGCAAACCTTGCCTTTAGACTTATTGCGTCCTTGTATGGCGGCGATTGATGAACTTGTTAAAAACTATGGCTGTTCGATTGTGTTATGTACCGCCACACAACCTGCTTTGCTAGAGAAGGAAGACGGCTTCAAAGGCGGTTTTCAAAATGTACGCGAATTAGCCCAATCGGACAGCATTAATCCAGAGCAGCTTTACAAAGATTTTCAGCGTGTATCGGTGTCGCATATTGGCGAATTAGACGATGCTGAAATAATCAAGAAGTTACAGGATAACAAACAAATTCTTTGCATCGTAAATACACGAAAACAAGCGCAATTACTTTATCAAGGCATTGCGAATTTGGAAGGTTCATTTCACTTATCAACTTATATGTGTGCGGTGCATCGTAAAGCCGTTTTAAAAATAATTCGTGAGACCTTAAAGGCAGGTAAATCTTGCCGCGTTGTTTCAACGTCTTTAATTGAAGCTGGCGTGGATGTGGATTTTCCGTGTGTGATGCGTAGTGATGCGGGTTTAGATTCTATTGCACAAGCGGCAGGACGTTGTAATCGTGAAGGTAAAAATAAAAAAGAAGACAGTCACGTTTGGATTTTTACCGCAAAAGACCATAAACAGCCGCATGAATTAGAAACCTATGCCAGTAAAATGAAAGAAGTCATGGACATAGCTGAATTTAAGGATGATTTGCTAGGGCTATCAGCGATTAAAGCCTATTTTTCTCGCGTTTATTGGCAAAAAGAAATAGGGCAGAACAGCGAATTAGATAAATACGATATTTTAAAAACACTTCAAGACAGCAAAATTCACAGTTTACCGTTTGATTGGATGGCGCAAAAATTCAAAATGATTAGTAATGTTATGAAAACCGTCATCGTGCCGTATGACGATGACGCTAAAGATTGCATTGAACAATTGAAAAACTTATCTGAATGGGAAAGCGTTGGGCAGTTAGCGAGAAAATTGCAAGTTTATACGATTTCTATGTCGCAAGATTTAGCAGGTGAATTAGTTAAAATTAAAGCATTGCAATATCTTCAGCCTGAACGCTTTGGAGACCAATTTTTGGTTTTGGAAAGCGATAATATGTACGATGAAAATATCGGCTTTAATTCAAAAGCGAATCCGTTGCTGATAAACGGTGAGGATTGCATTTTATAACATTATTAATATTATTATGTAGAAGTAATTGTTATGCGCTATACTGCATTTTTTTCTTAAGGGAGAAGATGTATGAAAGATGTTTTGTTGAAAATTGAGGAAAGTAAAAATAATGGCTACTTTGATGTGTCATTTTCTGGGAAAATTTCAAAAGCTGGAATATTAGCCTTTGTCAGTGCTGTATATGCTCTAATACAGTATTTTCATTAGTCGAATGTCACGCCCCATGCGGGCGTGTGGATTGAAACTACATTTTAATATTAATTATGCGTGGGTCATCACCGACTAAACATCGGTGATGTGGATTTAAATATAAACAGGAGACGATATGAGTAAAGGCATTATTTTAAAGGTCTGGGGCGATAATGCTTGTTTTACCCGACCTGAAATGAAAGTAGAGCGCGTTTCTTACGATGTAATGACACCTTCCGCTGCACGCGGCATTGTAGAGGCGATTCATTGGAAACCTGCGATTCGCTGGATAATCGATAAAATTCATGTATTAAAACCGATTCATTTTGAAAACATTCGCCGTAATGAAGTGTCAAGCATGATAAAACCAAGCAGTGTGACTTCAGCGATGAAAAAAGGTGATTTGCGTGAACTGATTTTTTATGTCGATGATGGCGATAATCGGCAACAACGCGCATCAGTGATTTTGAAAAATGTGTGTTATGTGATTGAAGCGCATTTTGAACCAACCAAAAAAGCAGAAGAATCTGATAACGAAGGCAAGCATATTGAAATGTTTAGGCGCAGAGCTAGAAATGGACAATGTTTTTATCAACCATATTTAGGTACGCGCGAATTTAGTGCAAATTTTGAACTCATTGAAAACAAAACCGACATTCCAAAGTGTGTCGAACAACTTAACGGCGAAAAAGATTTAGGTTGGATGTTATGGGACATGGATTTTAAGAACGGTATGACACCTCGTTTTTTTCGTGCCAGCATGACCAACGGTATTATCAACATACCAGCACCTTCGGAGGTATTGGTATGATTCTTCAAGCATTGGTTAATTATTATGAAAGACTTGCCAAACAAGAAAACGTGCTTCCTGCTTATGGGTGGAGTTCAGAAAAAATTAGTTGCTGTATTGTGTTAAATGATGATGGCTCAATTCATCATCTCGATGATTTGCGCCTTTCACAACAGGTTAAAAATAAAACGACTTATCACCCCAATTCTATGATTGTTCCATTTTATCCCGAGGGAAGAACATCGGGGATAAAAGCAAATTATATTTGGGATAACACCGCTTACGTTTTAGGCGTTTCTGAAAAACCCAATAAATTGAATGAGAAATATCAGGATTTTTGGAACAACGTGCGAGCTTTTGATTCATCAAATTCCAAAGCATTACAAGTATTGCAAAAATTCCCTGCTTTTTGGAATGAGCATAAACAAGAGTACGTTGATTGGAATACGAAAGATTTTTTAGATAGCAATGTTATTTTCAGAGTGTTGAGTTTAGGTAATCAATTTGTCTATGATTGTGAGGAATTTAAAAAACAATGGAACGGCATACTTGAACAATATCTCGGTGGACTTTCGAGTGGGCAATGTTTGATTGATGGAAATGAAACAAAAATAGCGGATTTACATAGTTCTATCAAAGGCGTAGATAACTCACAATCTTCAGGCGCGTTATTAGTATCCTTTAACAAAGATTCTTTTGAATCTTACGGCTTAAAAAAAGGCAAAAACGCCAGTGTCGGCACAATAGCCGCCTTTAAGTATGTCACTGCACTAAATTATTTACTAAGAAAAGACGAAAACAACAAACAACGCTTAAAAATTGGTGATGCCGTAACAGTTTTTTGGGCAGCAGCAGATAACAGTGGTGAGGCAGAATGTGCAGAAAGTATGATGGGAGAGGCTATAAATCCTGACGATGTAGAAAAAGAGGATGCCAAAGAAACAAACAGTTTAGCTACCGTATTACAACAAGTAGCACAAGGTATTCCTTTACAAACACTACGCCCCGACCTTAACCCTGAAACTAAATTTTATGTGTTAGGGATTTCGCCTAACTCAGCGCGTCTTGCAATTCGTTTTTGGTATGCCACGACTTTAGATGAGATAGCAAGACACATTGGACAGCATTATCTTGATTTACATCTTGAACCTCAGTTTGATAATAATTTGCCCAAAATTTGGCGATTAGTTTATGCCACCGCTCCCATTCGTCAACAAAACGGTTTGCTCAAAACCGATGCTAAACAAATTTCCTCTCAATTAGCTGGCAATCTGGCGCGTGCTATTTTTACAGGGCAACTTTATCCGCAAAGTTTACTAACACAAGTTTTGTTAAGAATGCGGTCAGATGGTGTTGTCAATCACATTCGTGTTTCATTATGTAAAGCCGTAATTAACCGCGAAATTCGTTCAAAAAATCAATCAACTACGCAGGAGATACCGATGAGTTTAGATGTCGAAGAAAAAAATGTTGCTTACCGTATGGGGCGACTATTTGCAGTGCTTGAAAGCATACAAAAAGAAGCATTAGGAAAAGAGGTTAATGCGACGATTCGTGACCGTTATTGGGGCGCAGCATCAGCAAATCCAGTGTTAGTTTTTCCCTCCCTGATGAATAATGCAATGAATCATCTTGCAAAAATCAGAAAAAACCCCGAAAAACAAAAGTTGTCAGGATTTTTTGATTGGCAAATTGGTTCAATTAAAGACGGAATACCGACTGCTTATCCTAAAAATTTGAATCTGCAAGACCAAGGGCGGTTTGCAATTGGTTATTATCATCAACGTTATACACGCCACATCAAAACAGATAAGGGGATTGTTGAAAATCCTGTTGCTGTTAGCGAAGAAACTATCAATCAAGATACGCAAGAAAACGTTTAATTTTTTAATGCTAAGGAAAATACACCATGACCGCACTCAACAACCGCTACGAATTTGTTTTACTGTTTGACATTAAAGACGGCAATCCTAATGGCGACCCAGATGCAGGCAATATGCCGCGCCTAGATCCTGAAACCAATCAAGGGTTAGTCACCGATGTTTGTTTAAAACGTAAAATCCGCAATTATGTGGAGCTAACGCAAGGTGATAATCCTGGCTATGCGATTTATATGCAGGAAAAAGTGGTTTTGAATGACCAGAATAAAAAGGCTTACACAGAACTAAACTTGAAACCTGAACCCAAAAAATTGCCCAAAGAAGCGGACAAAGCTAAAGCGTTGACCAAATTCATGTGTAACCATTTTTTTGATGTCCGCACATTTGGTGCAGTGATGAGTACCGAAGTGAATACAGGAACAGTGCGCGGCGCGGTTCAACTGGCGTTTGCTCGTTCGATTGATCCTGTGTTTCCACAAGAAATTTCCATCACCCGTATGGCAGTCACCAACGAAAAAGACGTTGAAAAAGAACGCACTATGGGACGCAAACACATTATTCCTTATGGCTTATATCGTGTTCACGGCTTTATTTCAGCGGCATTAGCTGAAAAAACAGGTTTTAGTGAAGAAGATTTAGAGTTGTTATGGAAATCATTGGCCGAAATGTTTGAACACGACCATTCTGCGGCACGCGGCGAAATGGCAAGTCAAAAACTCATCATTTTTAAACACGCAGACAAATTAGGCAGTGCGCCAGCGCATAAACTGTTTGACCTAATCAAAGTTACAGCTAAAAACCCAAACATTCCAGCCCGTCATTTTAGTGACTACAACGTTGAAATTAACCCCGAAAATGTGTCAATCAACGGTGTTGAAATCATAGATTATGCAAACGTTTGAGCCTATTTTTCTCTCACGCTTGCAACATTACTTATTCTGTCCCAGACAATTCGCGTTAATTGAACTCGAAGATGTCTGGGTAGGAAATCAATTTACCGCAGAAGGACAGGTGTTGCATCAACGGGTCAATCAGCCAGCTCAAGAAAAACGCGGTGCTATTCGCACTGCGTGGGCGTTACGTTTGGCAAATGAAGAGCTTGGCATTGAAGGCGTGGCAGATGTTGTTGAATATCACAAACAAGCGGATGGGATAGAAATACCCTATCCGATTGAATATAAACGTGGCAAACCCAAAACACATCGCGCTGATGAAGTACAGCTGTGCGCTCAAACACTTTGTTTAGAAGAAATGCACAACATAACTGTACCAGAAGGCGCGTTGTTTTATGGCGAGGTACGACGACGGCATCAAGTTGAATTCGACGACACGTTACGAAATTTAACACTTCAAACTATTCAAGCCTGTCGTGACATTGTGGAATCTAAAATCACCCCGAAAGCCATTTTTCAAACAAGCAAATGCCGAAATTGTTCATTGATTGAACAATGCCATCCAAAAAAATTCACCAAATTCGCTGCGGCATGGCTCGCAAAACAACTTTCAGAGGATTCAGATGCACCCGTTGCGTAATGTCATTTATATTCAAACTCAAAATTCTTGGGTACATAAAGATAACGAAAACTTAGTTTTAAAAGTGGGCGACGAACTTAAAGCCAGAATCCCAATTCATAAATTGCAAGGTTTAGTGTGTTTTGGACAAGTCAGTATTTCGCCCTATTTGATGGCGCATTGTGCTGAAAATGGCATCACAATTACTTATCTTAATTTGTTTGGTAAATTTCTAGCACGAGTTGAAGGACCGATTAGCGGTAATGTGTTGTTACGCCGCACTCAGCATTTGACTGGGGCTGACAGAGAAAAAAGCGTTTTCATTGCTCGCACTATATTAACGGGAAAATTGTTTAATCAACGAGCGGTAATTAAACGTTACTTGCGTGATTATGACAAAGAAGAAAATTTCGCGCTTGATGAACTCAAAACCGCTGAAAAACGAATAAATCGTTGTTTGGAACAGTTAACCGATTGTTACTCGATAGAAACTTTAATGGGGAAAGAAGGCGAAGCGGCGCAAGTTTATTTTGGTGTTTTTCATCATTTTATTCGGCAAGCGGATTTTAAATTTGATGCACGTCGTCGAAGACCGCCAACAGACCCTGTTAATGCGTTGCTTTCGTTTTGTTACACGTTGCTCACACATGATTGTCGTTCCGCATTAGAAACTACAGGGCTTGATCCTGCGAGTGGCTTTTTACATCAACTGCGAAGCGGCAGACCTTCGTTAGCTTTGGATTTAGTTGAAGAATTTCGCCCGATGGTTGATCGATTTGTGTTGTCCCTGATCAACAAACGGCAGTTAACGATTAAAGATTTTCAAACTTTGCCAAACGGTTCAGTGACTTTAAATGACGAATCACGTCGAACATTACTTGCTGCTTGGCAAGATCGTAAGCAAGATACATTAACTCATGCGTGGTTTGAAGAATCGGTGCCGATTGGACTTTTACCTTGGTTACAAGCACAAATTTTAGCCCGATTTTTACGCGGTGATTGTGACAGCTATGTGCCATTTTTGTGGAAATAAAGGCAAATCGAAATGATGATTCTAGTAACTTACGATATTAGTTTTGAAGATGCTGGCGGCGCAAAACGATTACGACGAATGGCAAAACTTTGCAAAATTTACGGGCAACGAGTTCAGTATTCGGTGTTTGAAATCGAAGTCGATATAGCCCAATGGACAAAATTAAAAAACGATTTAATTAACGTTATGGATGATAAAAAAGATAGTTTGCGTTTTTATTATTTGGGTAATAACTGGGAACGAAAGGTCGAACATATCGGGGCAAAAAAGGCGATTGATTTAAATGGTTTATTGCTTTTTTAATGCGAACCCTAAGCGACCATTAAAACGCTAGAGGTTTCGCATTCGATTTAACTTTTTGAATTTAAAAACTATTTGAGAATAACGTGAGCTAAATTACAATGACCTTGTCGTGCCTTAACGGGTGCGTGGATTGAAACGCATTTTAGGTGGTATTTCACCTTTAAAATCATTCGATTATGTGATCGCTGTCGCGCCTCATACGGGCGCGTGGATTGAAACTTCTGTATCTCGTACAATTTCCAACGACCGCAGTCGCGCCTCATACGGGCGCGTGGATTGAAACACATCATCAGGTACTTGGGTAAAGCCAGCAGGGTCGCGCCTCATACGGGCGCGTGGATTGAAACCATTACCCGCCATAATTAAGCCAATCGCGGTTGTCGCGCCTCATACGGGCGCGTGGATTGAAACACATGAAGCGCGAAGAATTGGCGGCAAAGATTGTCGCGCCTCATACGGGCGCGTGGATTGAAACCATTACCACCATTTGCCGCATACAACTCGCAAGTCGCGCCTCATACGGGCGCGTGGATTGAAACATCATAAAACTGAATCGGCTTTAAATTGCTCCTGTCGCGCCTCATACGGGCGCGTGGATTGAAACTTTAATAGCCATCGGCTTAAAAAGCTACATGAGTCGCGCCTCATACGGGCGCGTGGATTGAAACTGAAATTTCGGTAACAATGGGATTTGTCGAGGGTCGCGCCTCATACGGGCGCGTGGATTGAAACTGTATTTGTTGATGGCGGTTCGGGTAACGATGGTCGCGCCTCATACGGGCGCGTGGATTGAAACATTCAATAACGCCAACTTTGCTGATAAATCTGGTCGCGCCTCATACGGGCGCGTGGATTGAAACATATAATCGCCTAAGTGTTAATTAAAAACGTAGTCGCGCCTCATACGGGCGCGTGGATTGAAACACATACAACGCAACACGATTTAGATCTTTGATGTCGCGCCTCATACGGGCGCGTGGATTGAAACACGCAGATTTATTACTTTGCCAGTAATTGCGTGTCGCGCCTCATACGGGCGCGTGGATTGAAACTTAACCGCGTGACGATTTAAACCGCAACCAAGTCGCGCCTCATACGGGCGCGTGGATTGAAACAACAGCGAAGCGTTGAAACTGCGAATCATCTAGTCGCGCCTCATACGGGCGCGTGGATTGAAACAATCATTCGCATCAATAACAATTCAGCTTTTGGTCGCGCCTCATACGGGCGCGTGGATTGAAACAAAATACATGACCGATTTCTCAAGCAGCATATGTCGCGCCTCATACGGGCGCGTGGATTGAAACACGTTGAAACTTATAGCCACTTGTTCACCTATGTCGCGCCTCATACGGGCGCGTGGATTGAAACAAGTGAATCAAAACCTCGAACATTACAAACAAGTCGCGCCTCATACGGGCGCGTGGATTGAAACCAGTGCCAGTACCACCAGTACCAGTGCCACCCGTCGCGCCTCATACGGGCGCGTGGATTGAAACGTACAAAACACAGTAAATCCAATCGTTGAATGGTCGCGCCTCATACGGGCGCGTGGATTGAAACATCAGAGCTAACCAAAGCACACATTAAAGAATGTCGCGCCTCATACGGGCGCGTGGATTGAAACGGGTGATACCTCTACAACGTCGGGCAGCTCTACGTCGCGCCTCATACGGGCGCGTGGATTGAAACTCTAAATGTCGGTGATTTATTGAGCGAGCATTGTCGCGCCTCATACGGGCGCGTGGATTGAAACCAAGAAAATAAAAAAATGTCAGGCAAAGAACCGTCGCGCCTCATACGGGCGCGTGGATTGAAACACGCAAGTCTATTTATGATGCGTTAAACGGTGGTCGCGCCTCATACGGGCGCGTGGATTGAAACCACTACCACCAACAGGATGTTGACCGCGTGGAGTCGCGCCTCATACGGGCGCGTGGATTGAAACAATATCGTTTGCACCGTCACGTCTAGCATACGGTCGCGCCTCATACGGGCGCGTGGATTGAAACTTAAAAATTCAGTGAAACGGGAGAAAATCATGGTCGCGCCTCATACGGGCGCGTGGATTGAAACAATCGGTTTTAACAACGTTGGCGGGTTCAAAAGTCGCGCCTCATACGGGCGCGTGGATTGAAACAGCCTGTTTATTGTAGTTCTGGCGTTACTGTTTGTCGCGCCTCATACGGGCGCGTGGATTGAAACAATTATTGCTGGAAAAGGTAACGATAAAATCGGTCGCGCCTCATACGGGCGCGTGGATTGAAACATAAGTTAATTGGCGGCGCGGGTGATGATACGGTCGCGCCTCATACGGGCGCGTGGATTGAAACAGAAAAAACTACAAAAAACCTAAATACTGTGAGTCGCGCCTCATACGGGCGCGTGGATTGAAACAACTTCGGGTCATACTTCTACAACGTCGGGCGGTCGCGCCTCATACGGGCGCGTGGATTGAAACGGAAATTCACAGATAGTATATTCATTGATAATTGTCGCGCCTCATACGGGCGCGTGGATTGAAACCAAGAACCTAAAGAAAAAGACGGCAAAGAACCGTCGCGCCTCATACGGGCGCGTGGATTGAAACTTTTTATCTAATTCGTAACTTAATCGTGACTAAGTCGCGCCTCATACGGGCGCGTGGATTGAAACTAGTATCGGTAACGATAAAATTGATGGTGGTGGTCGCGCCTCATACGGGCGCGTGGATTGAAACGATAGTTTTTCAGCGTTTTAAGTGGAATTTGAGTCGCGCCTCATACGGGCGCGTGGATTGAAACAGTAAACTGTATTGAGCATTAGTCGCCACCCTTGGTCGCGCCTCATACGGGCGCGTGGATTGAAACCAACCAACGCCAACGACAAAGAAATCATCCAGGTCGCGCCTCATACGGGCGCGTGGATTGAAACTAATTAACCCGTTCGTTGCGGGTTTTTTTGTGGTCGCGCCTCATACGGGCGCGTGGATTGAAACTAATCATAATTTGAACATGCAGCAAGTTTGGGCGTCGCGCCTCATACGGGCGCGTGGATTGAAACGCGAATGCTAACGACATCTTGAGCGGCTTAATTGTCGCGCCTCATACGGGCGCGTGGATTGAAACAACTGGTGGTAGTACGTCAACGGGTTCAACGTGTCGCGCCTCATACGGGCGCGTGGATTGAAACACACGCATTAGAACGTACCGAATGGCTTGAAGCGTCGCGCCTCATACGGGCGCGTGGATTGAAACTGTTGATAAACCAAGTTTCGTGGCTAACAAAGGTCGCGCCTCATACGGGCGCGTGGATTGAAACTAACCATAATTTAAATATGCAGCAAGTTTGGGCGTCGCGCCTCATACGGGCGCGTGGATTGAAACTACAAGTTCAACATCAAGTGGTTCGACTTCAAGTCGCGCCTCATACGGGCGCGTGGATTGAAACACTGATAACAAACGTCGATTAGTTGAATCGGTGTCGCGCCTCATACGGGCGCGTGGATTGAAACATTAGATAGCCACCTAATTCGGTCTTAGTTGTTGTCGCGCCTCATACGGGCGCGTGGATTGAAACCATTATCAGCAGAAAACTTTGAAAAGCGAATTGTCGCGCCTCATACGGGCGCGTGGATTGAAACAGTTAAAAAATTAGCCATTTTGCACGCTCTAAACAGGACGGGCGGGGGATTCTATCTAGTCTTACGACAAATACAAGAAAGCCCCGAATTTAGTGAGTTCATTACTAGAAAAATGGCTTTTGTGGTTTTGCTTTAAAAGACTTTTTTAAGCTGTCATTTGCATAACAGAACGTGCTACTTGTGCTAAAAATCCTGAACGGGTTTCGCCGTGTGATTTGGCATAAACATCAATCTTTGCTAAAAGGCAACTAGGTATAAGGTGATGTTAATTTTTTCAGCATTACCGAAGTATTTTTCAACAGACACATTCACCACCGCCCACACTCCACTTGCATAATCTGAATTCGATAAATGCTCGGCAATTGGTTTTTTATCGGGAATATCTTGTCCATCGTCTAAGAGCGTTTCAACGTGAAAATCAATTGCCTCCGCAACCGATAATAATGCCTCGTCAAACGTGTTGCCAGTCGAAAAACAGCCCTGTAAATCTGGCACCGTTGCGCCGTAACGCACGCCATCATCAGAATGTAAGACCACAGAAAAAAGCATCATGCCCCCTATTTCAAATCCGCTTGTTTAAGAATACTGTTTAGCGTACCTGCGGGAATGTCGCTATCAGGATGTTTAACCGTTACTAATCCCGTTTTTTTTGACGGATGTTTGAATTGATGGTGTGAGCCTTTGATTCGTGCCAAAAACCAACCGTTGGATTCTAATTGTTTAATAATTTGCTTGCTGTTCATGGTGGTTATCACACACACCATAAATAAATTATCAACACTATAAGGGGTTCCAATACTAAAAGTATCGGATAAGCCATGACTGTTACCAGCCACAGCTCTCCTAAGAACTGTGCGTGCAAGTTTCCCCGCACACGGCTCAAGCCTTTTTAAAGCCACATTCGTGACCCTGCATTAAACAAACTTAAATCGAGTTTCGAGTTGAACAAAGTACGCTGTATAAGCCGAATTATAAGGCGTTGCAGCCGCTTTGATTTTTCGATGTCGTCTAATTTTCACTTTGGATAACTTGAACAACTTGAGCGTGATAACTTTTCCATCAGCTGTATGGGTTTTCGCATGAAACCACCATCTCACTGGCATGAGACTTTGACATCCTCACCGCCCTAAAGAGGCGGTGATTCCTACAGCTAGACGCTTATGTCCAAGCGCGAGAATGTTCTTAGCCGCATTAACATCTCTGTCATGCGTCGTGCCACACTCGGCACAAGTCCATTCTCTTATTCC
>CAIPQN010000087.1 GCA_903867225.1 uncultured Pseudomonadota bacterium
AATCCATTTAACGAAAAATAGAATATCGTAGAAATCAATAACGACAATGGATTGAAGTCATAAACCACACTTCAATAGGGGGTCAATTAAAAACGATGTTTTTTGTTAAAAAGGGGTCAAAATTCAGCCGTTGGTAACAAGTTTTACGATTAGCGATGTTGATATGCCAAATGATTCGGTTTCTGTTGATATTCCGAATGTTTCTATTGAAGGTTTAAGTAGTACAAATGCTGTCGCATTAGCAGCTGCGCTTAATGCAAATGCCCCTAACTTCCTTACGTTGTCTGTTGAACCGAATACCACTTTTTCTGCTGAAACGGCTGTTAATTGGTCATTTAACATTGCCAACATCCCAGCTTTTGAAAGTCTTTTAACTGGCGACGATATTAAGTTTTCTTACCAAATCGACGCAACGGATAGCAATGATTTAGTCACTACGCAAACGTTGGATTTTACAATTCAAGGTAAAACGCAAATTCTTGACGTAAAATCAATTAGTGGTGTACTCGAAGATTCCGTTAATGCGATTGCTCCACAACGCGCCACTGTTATTGTTCAAACTGAAAATGGCACTCAGATTAGATTATTCGATACAGCGGCTGGATTCGATGTTACTGACAAATTTAATTTGAGATATGACGCAGCGACGGACTTAAACTCTGGAATTAAAACGCTAACATTCGAGTTAAAAGACGGGATTGGCTATAACGGTACAAAATCACTGACTGCAAAATCATTTCTTGATTCAGCTACGGATTTCACTTCCGCACAAAGCATGTTTTCAGTTCCTATTTTATCATTCCTAGTTCCAATGGTGACGACACCATTACAGGTAGTGCTGGAGCAGATACTTTATCAGGTGGTTTAGGTAACGATACTTACGTTATCAACGATGCGGCTAATGTTATTTTGGAAGGTGTGAACGAAGGTTCTTCTGATACCGTTCATTCAACAGTTTCTTACGCACTTCCTGACAATGTTGAAGATTTGTATCTCGATGACACTGCTGCAACTGGAACAGGAAATAGTGGTAGCAATAAAATTTTTGGTAACGGTGTAAACAATACGCTTGATGATGGCGATGCTGTTGGTAGCACAATTACGAATACTTTATCAGGTGGAAAAGGTGGTGATACTTACATTATTCACAGCAGCGCAACGATGGTTACGGGTGAAACTAACATCGGTGGTGTTGATTCTGTTCGTAGTTTTGTTAATTTCATATTGCCAAAAAATGTCGAAGATCTCACGCTTATGGGAACGCTTGATACTTCTGGTAAAGGTAATAATTTGTCTAACACAATCATTGGCAACAGTGGCAATAATACGTTAGACGGTGGTGCTGGGGCTGATACGCTTGAAGGCGGAACGGGTGATGATTTGTATATTATTGACCGCGCAACGGATGTTATTCATGAATCGACTACAAGTGGAACAGACACCATTCAATCCATTGTGACTTACGCGTTGCCTACAAATGTTGAAAATTTAACATTAGTTGGATTAGCAACGATTTCAGGAACAGGCAATGCAGACGCAAATATCATTGTGGGAAATGGGGCGGCAAATACATTAAATGGCGGAGCGGGTAACGATGTCTTGAGGGGTGAAAAAGGTAATGATGTGTTAATCGGCGACGGGGGAAATGACACCTTGATTGGTGGTGTTGGCGTTGATACCTTAACAGGCGGAGATGGTGCTGACACATTTATGTTTGAATCATTGACTGAAATGGGAACAGCAACCCGCCGCGATGTGATTACTGATTTTCAAACCAGCGTTGATAAAATCGATTTGTTGAGGCTTACTTCTGAAACATTAACATCAAAAGGAACATCCGCGTTTGATGCAACAAATCAAATCCGTTGGTCATTTTATGGAGCTGGAACGACAGCAAGTCCTTATTACGCTGTGGTTCAAGGGAATTTGAGCGGGGATTTATTGCCTGAATTTGAAATTAAATTGGCAGGCGTTACGTCGCTTACAGATTCTGATTTTATGGGTGTTGTTATTCCGCAAAATGTGTCAGACATTATCCTCGATGAATATAACGGACATACTTATTTGCTCAGTACATCAACAACATGGGAAGGCGCAGAAGCTCAAGCAATTGCGATGGGTGGACATTTGGTAACGATAAATGATGCGGCTGAAAATACTTGGTTGGCGAATACATTTACAACCGCTCAACACTGGATTGGTTTAACCGACAAAGTGACGGAAGGTACTTTTGCTTGGGCAAATGGTGAAGCAGTAACTTATACAAATTGGGATGCACCAATTGAGCCAAATGATTATAAAGACCCTAGTAATTATTACAGTGGTCAAGATTACGGAATTACAAACTGTAACAGTCTCGGTTTTTGGGATGATGAAAGTAATAATCCGAATCTCACGGATAGTTTGGGTGTTCGTCAAGGCATCATCGAACTCAATGCCACAAACAGCACGCTAGATAACATTGCCCCTGTTTTCTCAAAGGCAACTGTATCAGGAAAAACGTTAACATTGAGTTACGTTGACGCGCATTCACTCAGCAATGAAAACATACCAACTACAGCTTTTTCTGTCTTGTCAGGCGGAGTAGCAAATTCTGTTACATCTGTTCGTGTGGATGCTTTAGCGAAAACGGTGACATTAAATTTGGCTAACGATATAACGTCTGGTTCAATTTCATACACAGACTTAACAACGGGTAATGACAACAATGTTATTCAAGATTCAGCAGGCAATGACGCACTTTCTTTACAAATAACGCATCAGACAATGTCGGGGGTGTTGACTACAACTGATAATCGTATTGAAAGTGGTGCAGGTGCATATTTTGATAGTTACCCTATTACTGGTGTTACGAATGGTGCAACGATGAGTATTGCATTAAATTCCTCATCATTTGATACTTATATTCAAGTTATTCGTGACGGTGTAGGGGTTGTCGCGATTGCCAATGAGGGTGGTGATGGCACAAACGCACTACTTAATTACACTTATCAGACTGGTGACACGATTTATGCAACCGCTGGTTATAATTACAATGGTTCATTGCCACCAACAGGGGCTTATACGTTAACAATTATCGCAATCTAACTTATAAATTACTGTGGTGATGTTTCTTTTCTCATACAAAATTCGTAAACCGTGAGATTTTTAACTCACCTTCAATTCTGTAATTTTCATTTCTAATCCTGTTATGACATCGACGTGCGGATGACCACAATGTTCGCACGCGTCGTATAACATTTCCATGATCGTCAATTCACCACAACTTAAACAACGACCTTGCGCGTCGATGTGTTTGAAATGAAGTTGTGCGTTTTCAGCAAGCGAACCTTTCATCACCGCTTCAAATGCAAAGGCTAACGCCTCGGTTTCGACACAAGACAATGTGCCAATTTCAAGTGTGATTTCTTCAACGCGCTGAAAATTTTGTTTTTGTGCATGGTCTTCTAAAATTACGCGGACATTTTCTAATAAAGACAGTTCGTGCATGATAATCTTCTCCAAAAATAGGGTTTGTAAAATTATAGGGTGGCGGGCTGAATCGGTACAAAATTTTTGTGTCAAAAGTTAAAGTTTGAAGGCGAAAAAATGACAAAATCGAGTAGAATTAGCTACCATATTTTTTTAGAGATTATTCGTTATGCTATTAGTTGAAAAATTCAAACCCGATACCGTTATTTTTAAAGAGGGAGATGTCAATAAAAGTATGTATATCATTCTTGATGGCACTATTCAGCTTTACGTTACACGCAACGGAAAAGATGTCGAACTCGCGGTTATTGGGACGAATGATTTTTTTGGCGAAATAGAAATGTACGGACAGAAAGCCCGTTGTATGTCCGCAAAATCATTAACTCCCGCACGCTTAGTCATCATTAAAAACCGAATGCAATTAGATCAATTTATTGGTCAGTATCCGTCATTTGCAGGGAAGGTTTTACGAATTATGGGCGAACGTTTAGCACTTGCAAACGCCTTATTACAGGAATAATTATGTTACCCGCTTTAAAAGTAAAAACCACCTTGCCTATCATTGAAGTTACCGCCGACACTCTAATTTTCAAAGAAGGCGGCGAAGATAGACGAATGTTTCTTGTTCTTGAAGGAAGTATAAGACTTTATACAACAAAGGACGAAAAGGAAACCGAAGTTGCCGTTGTCAATAAACATGAATTTTTCGGTGAAGTAGAGATGTACGTTGAAAAACCGCGCACTGTTTCAGCGATAACAACGGCACATACCAAGTTAGTTGTTATAAAAACACCACAAGAACTCGAACAATTTGCAACGCTTAACGCATGGTTATCTGGAAAAATGATGACAACAATGGGTGAGCGTCTTGTTGTCACCAATGATTTATTAGCGAAGAAATTTGCTACGACATCTGCACCTGCTCCTGTGGCGGAAAGCGTTTCAAATATACGCTCCAACAATGCGGAAGGTAATGTTAGACGGGTTGTTAGACATTAAAATGAATACTTGAGCTTTGCCGATTTTTACAAAACTGACAAAGCTCGTCATCGTTTAAATCACGATATTTACAAGTTTCCCCGCAACAATAATCACTTTTTTCACAGGTGAACCGTCGATAAATTTCAACACAGTTGCATCATTCAAAGCGGATGTTTCAATGTCCGCATTTGAGGTCGTTGCTAAAACCGAAATTTTGCCGCGCAATTTTCCATTCACTTGCACCATTAAATCTAACGAATTCTGCACTAACGCGCTTTCGTCAACGGTGAGCCATTTTTCAGAAACAATCGCGTTGTCATGTCCTAATTCGCGCCATAACTGGTCACAAATATGCGGCACAATCGGCGACAACATCAAGGTAATGGCTTCTAAAATTTCTTGGCGAATGGCTTTGCTGTTATTCGATTCATCCGTGAATTTCGATAACGTGTTGAGCAATTCCATATTTGCGGCAATCGCAGTATTAAAAATCGTCCGAACGCCCATGTCATGCGTGACTTTTTGAATCGTTTGATGCAACTGACGACGCACGGTTTGTTGCTCGTCAGTCAAATCGCCTTCGATGTTGAATTTTTCGCCTTGAGTTTGTTCTGAGTGTAAAAACACTTGTCGCCACAAACGTTTTAAGAAACGTGACGCGCCCTCTACGCCGTCGGCTGACCATTCGAGGGATTGCTCAGGTGGCGCGGCGAACATGATGAATAAACGCACCGTGTCTGCGCCGTATTTTTCGATGAGTTCTTGCGGGTCAACGGTGTTGCCTTTGGATTTCGACATTTTACTGCCATCCATAAGCACCATGCCTTGCGTGAGTAATTTTTTGAACGGTTCATCACAAACGACTAAGCCTTCATCACGCAACAATTTGGTATAAAAACGCGCATACAACAAATGCAAAATCGCGTGTTCAATGCCGCCAATGTAATGATCTACGGGCAACCAATGTTTTGCACTTTCGCCGAGCATCGCATCATTTGGCTGACTCGCAAAACGCGCGAAATACCAAGACGATTCCATAAACGTGTCGAAGGTATCGGTTTCACGTTTTGCTGCTTTGCCACATTTCGGACAATCAACGTGTGAAAAAGTCGGATGTGCAACAAGTGGCGATTGCGAACCGTCTAAAATCACGTCGCGTGGCAATTGCACAGGCAAATCTTTATCAGGAACGGGAACTGTGCCGCAATCGTCGCAATAAATGACAGGAATCGGTGCGCCCCAATAACGTTGCCGTGAAACGCCCCAATCGCGCAAACGGAAATTCACTTTGCGAATACCTTTGTTTTGCGCTTCTAAGGTTTCAGCGATTTTGGCAAAGGCTTCTTGTGAAGTTAAGCCATCAAATGCGCCTGAATTTTTCAATACGCCTTTTTGTGTGAACGCTTGTTCGGTGCAATCATCGTTTTCATCTTTTGCAGAAAAAATGACTTGTTTAATCGCAATACCGTATTTTTTAGCAAATTCAAAATCACGTTGGTCGTGCGCTGGCACTGACATCACAGCACCTGTGCCGTAACTCATTAACACGAAATTCGCAATCCAAACGGGAACGCTTTCGCCCGTAATCGGATGAATCGCCGTGATGCCCGAACTGATACCGCGTTTTTCCATCGTTTCCATCGCGGCTTCGGACGTTTCCATCGTTTTGCAATCTTCAATGAACGCGCGAATGTCGGCATTTGTTTCAGCGGCTTTTAACGCGAGCGGATGTTCAGCGGCAACGGCTAAATACGTCACACCCATCAAGGTATCAGGGCGAGTGGTGTAAATGCGAACAGGATTTTCATTCGGCACAGCAAAATCCATTTCCACACCTTCGCTGCGCCCAATCCAATTCGCTTGCATGGTTTTAACTTGTTCTGGCCAGCCCTCGAGTGTTTCGAGCGAATCAAGTAATTCTTGTGCGTAATCGGTAATTTTCAAAAACCATTGTGCGATTTCTTTGCGTTCGACTTTGGTATCACAACGCCAGCAACAACCGTCAATCACCTGTTCATTTGCCAAAACGGTCATATCGTGCGGACACCAATTCACAGGTGCAGTTTTTTTATAAACCAAGCCTTTGTCGAGCAATTTCAAGAAAAACCATTGTTCCCATTTGTAATAATCAGGGTCACACGTCGCAATTTCTCTATCCCAATCGTAGGCAAAACCTAAACGTTTCAATTGGTCACGCATGTAATCGATATTGCTATACGTCCAATCGGCGGGATGCACTTTGTGTTGCATAGCGGCATTTTCAGCAGGCAAACCAAACGCATCCCAACCCATCGGTTGCAACACGTTTTTGCCGAGCATTCGTTGATAACGTGAAATTACGTCGCCGATGGTGTAATTACGGACGTGTCCCATGTGCAATCTGCCGCTCGGATACGGAAACATAGAAAGGCAATAGTATTTTTCTTGGTCGGGCTTTTCGGTGACATTGAAAATTTTTGAAACTGCCCACGCTTGTTGGACTTGAGTTTCGATTTCTTGGGGTTGATAAATTTCTTGCATGATTTGTTTGTATTAAAAGTAGAAGGTTGAGAAGCGTCATTTCTCAAAATGAATAACAGGTTTTAAATTTGGGTGTGTTTGCCTAAAAAACCCCGCCTAGAAACCTAGACAGGGTTTTTTTATGATTTGAAAATGCAATTAAAAATTAACCATTAATCAAATAATGCACAAAAATACTGCCTGCATAACCCGCTGCAATGGCAGGAGTCCATTTCAAATGGCTAAAGAACGTATATTTGTGATTTGATGCGCCCATTAACGCAACACCTGCCGCTGAACCCACTGATAACAATGAACCACCCACACCCGCTGTTAAGGTAACGAGCAACCATTGATATAAATCCATATCCAAACTCATGTTCAATACAGCAAACATAACTGGAATGTTGTCTACAATCGCAGAAATCAAACCAACTAAAATGTTTGCAGTCGTCGCGCCTAAACCATCATACATTGCGCTAGATAACAATTCTAAATAACCGATATAACCTAAACCACCTACTGCAAAAACCACACCGAAGAAGAATAACAACGTATCCCATTCTGCGTGCATCACTTTGTTGAAAATATCAAAACCGTGTTCGCCTTTTTTATGCGCTTGCATTTTCAAATAGTAACCGAACAACATCAATACTGATAAACCTGTCATCATGCCCATGAAAGGGGGTAAATGAAATACTTGTTTGAAACTAACTGCTGCACCGATGGTGCATAAGAACATGAAGCAAATAATTAAACCGCCTGGTTTCAATTGTACAGCTTCTTCATTCGTTGCTTTTGGTTGTTCATTTGGAACAGCCCAATACATAATCGAAGCTGGAATCGCGTAATTTGCAACAGACGGTAAGAATAATTTGAAGAAATCAAAGAATTCCGCATAACCTGCTTGCCAAACCATTAACGTCGTAATATCGCCAAACGGACAGAATGCGCCGCCCGCGTTTGCTGCAATGACTAAGTTCACAAAACCAATCGCGACGAATTTTTCGTTGTCTGCGCCAACTGCCATCACTACTGCGCCAACCAATAAAGCAGCAGTCAAGTTATCAGCCACTGCTGATAAGAAAAATGTAATCACGCCAGTAATTAAAAACAATTGACGATAACCGAATTGTCTTCTCACTAACCATGAACGCAAGGCTTCAAATACGTTTCTTTCTGCCATTGAATTGATATATGTCATTGCGACTAACAAAAACAACATTAATTCCGCATATTCTTTTACGTCATGCTCAAATGCTAAGTGCATTTCGTGCGTTGGAACGCCTTTTTGTTGCGCCAAAATCGCCGCGTGCGCCCAAATAATACCTGCCGCTAAAATAACGGGTTTTGATTTACGCATGTGCGTAAATTCTTCCGTCATCACGAAACCGTAAGCAATGATGAAAATTAACACGGTATAAATGCCGCGTTCAGTTCCCGTCATGTCTAAATTCTGAAAGCCTTCTGCAAACGCAAATTGCGGCAGCAAAAAGGCTAACAATGCCAATATAACTAATTTCATACATCCTCCACTTTTTTCTAAAAATTTAAATAAACATCAAATGATTATGTTATCACCAAACTATAAGATTTTGTCATTTTATGGCGCGTATTATATGAATGCGCGGTTCATTACTTCGCTAGTTTAAGCACTGAAATTGATTTCAATGTTTTTTAATGGAAATTAACAAAAAAGGCTACAATTGCCGTCGATTTTAATTTAAATTCAAGGCGCAATTTTATGTCAGTCAGTCAGTCAGTCAGTCAGTCAGTCAGTCAGTCAGTCAGTCAGTCAGTCAGTCAGTCAGTCAGTCAAAAAATTATGTAGTCACTTTAACGAGCGTCAAGGTTTTTTCTTCCTTAAATTTTTTAAATCAAACCACCAAAACCCACGAGTGCATTGCGCTAGTGGGTTTTTTATTGTCTAAAACTTTTCAAATCACGAAGTAAATTTTTAACATTCAACATTGAGGATACAAAAATGGCATACATCAAAGGTACAAGCAACGCAGACAACACAAAAAAATTAAAAGGCACGTCTGATAACGATACGATTGAAGGTTACGAAGGCAACGACAGTATTTTGGGCGGCGCGGGCGATGATTTTCTCGATGGCGGTGACGACAACGATAGCATCAAAGGTGAAAACGGCAACGACAGCATTTTAGGTGCATTGGGTAACGATATTTTATTGGGCGGCGCAGGTGATGACAGTATTGACGGCGGCGATGATGATGACAAACTCAACGGCGAAAACGGCAATGACATCTTACTCGGTGGCAATGGCAACGATTCGTTAGACGGCGGTGCAGGAAATGACCGTTTAGATGGCGGTAACGGTGAAGAAGACAGCGCAGATACGTTAGTCGGCGGTGACGGTGATGATACTTACGTTGTCGATAGCAAAGGCGATGTGGTGAAAGAAACCTCAAGCACTGCAAAAGGCGGCAATGACACCATCGAAAGTTATATTACTTACGCTTTGCCGACCAAAAATGTCGAGAATTTAACGCTAGTCGGTGAAGACGAAATCAATGCAACAGGCAATGACGGCAAAAATTTACTCATCGGCAACGACACGACCAATAAAATCGATGGCAAAGGTGGTAATGACACCATCAACGCGGGTGATGGCGATGATTTTCTCATTGGCGGCGCGGGTCACGATTTGCTCAATGGCGAAGAAGGCAACGACGATTTAAAAGGCGATGCAGGTGACGACACGTTAAATGGCGGTGTAGGTGACGATACCATTGATGGCGGCGCAGGTAATGACGTTGTTGTATTCAATGCAGCGCAAGAAAATTATGAATTCTCTAAAAATGATGATGGTTCAATTTCTGTTCTTTACGTTGACAATGCAGGTGAATCAGGCGACGGTGCAGATACTTTAACAAACATCGAATTTGTACAATTTGACGGTGGCGCGAAAATCAAAATTCAAGATATGTTAGCGGGTACGCAAGCACTTGTTGTGACACCACCTGTTGTAACGCCGCCTGTTGTAACGCCGCCTGTCGTGACAACACCAGTTACAACCAGCTTGCCAAAAGACACACGCACTTATGATTTTGAATTACCACTCACGGACAATGCTGACCCGATGGATGGCAGTTCATTAAATGAAAAATTCTTGGGTTTGGGCGGTAACGATGTGTTGAATGGCAAAGAAGGCAACGACTATTTGCAAGGCGATGACGGCAACGATTCGCTTTACGGCGGACAAGGTGATGACTATTTGCTTGGCAGCGCGGGAAACGACGACATTGAAGGTAATGATGGCAATGATTCTATCGATGGTGGCGAAGGTGATGATTCTATCTATGGTGGAAATGGCATTGATTTTCTCGTGGGCGGCATTGGTAATGATTACATTTCTGGTGAAAGTGGCAACAAAGACGCTTATTACACTATCGATGGCGGACAAGGTAACGACACTATTAGTGGCGGTAATTATGTTTCAGTCACAGCAGGAGAAGGCAATGACAAAGTTGAAGTGGGATATTATGCCTCTGTAACAGGTGAAAAAGGCAACGACAGCATTACAGTTTATTCGAATTCAAAAGCCGATGGTGGAGAAGGTGATGATTATCTGTGCAGCAATGACAGTAATTCAACCCTCATTGGTGGATTAGGAAATGATAGCATTAAGAGTAATTATTCAAACAATTTCCTATTCGGCAACGAAGGCAAAGATATTTTGATTGGTGATTATGGCAACCAATTATTTAACGGTGGTTTTGATGCCGACACCATCTCAACAGGCGGCGGTGCTGACAGAATTGTTTATGACAGCGTGAAAGATTCGGGCGTTGGCGTGGGCAATCGTGACATCATTACCGATTTTGATACCAGTTCGGGCGATGTGATTGATTTACAAAATGTGCTTGATAAAGCGTTGACGTATTTTGCGACAAAAGCCTTTGATGGCACGAATGGCGCGGTGCGACTTGATGTGCAACCTGCAAATAAAATTACGGTGGTGCAAGTTGACACGAATGGCGATAAAGCTCCCGATATGGAAATTGAATTGACGGGGATTAAAATTTTGACGGCGGATGATTTTCTGTTGGTGAAACCTGTTTAATTTTTTGTAATCGTGTTTAAAAAACCGCACTTTGTGGAAACGCGAAGGGCGGTTTTTTTGTTTTGATATGATAAGATTTCACCAAAATTTAAAACGGAATAGCTTATGCAATTTGAGTGGGATAACAACAAAGCCATAAATAATTTTAAAAAGCATGGTGTATCTTTTGACGATGCAAAAATGGTTTTTGAAGATCCGTTTCAAATTTCAAAATTAGATTATCGATTCAGTTATTTTGAAGAACGCTGGATAACAATTGGTGCAACTAAAAATGCTCAAATTTTGGTTGTCGCCAATTTGTTTTTCACTGATGAAGGCGAAGAAATAATTCGGATTATTTCGGCGCGATATGCGAATCCAAAAGAGAAGGCAACTTATGAAAAATGTTGAACAGAGAGCTAAATTTGATGATTATGAAATAGCGGATGATTATGATTTTGATGGCGGCGTAAGAGGACGTTTTTACAAACCACAAAAAATACGCACGACATTACAGTTGGATAACGACATTTTGTTATTTTTGAAAAAACAAGCAAGCGAACAACACGTTAAGTATCAAGTATTAGTGAATAGTTTGCTCAGAAACTATATGAGTGAAGCAATACAATAAAAGCTAATCGAATAAAAACCGCCCTTTGAGCAAACTCGAAGGGCATTTTTTTGTTTGTGATAAAATTTGTGTTTTGAATTTTTAAGAGATGCCGTCATGCCTACAATCAGCACGTTTTATGGAATTATTATTCGGATGTTTTTCAAGGAACACGCGCCGCCTCATTTTCACGCACAATATGGTGAACACAAAGCCTCAATTAACATCGAAACACTTGATGTTACAGACGGAAAACTACCAAGACGTGCGCTAAATCTTGTTTTAGATTGGGCTGAATTACATCGTGACGAATTACTTAGCGATTGGGAAAAATGTTGCAAGCATCATACGCCTGAAAAAATTAAACCTTTGCCATGAAAGACAGGGGATTTTTTTATGTATTACGATGTGGTTGAAGCAAAAGTTATCGGTGAATTAGCATTAAGAGTGCGTTTTGCAGATGGTTTAACGGGAAGTGTTAAATTTCTACCGTCTTGCCTTTATGGTGTTTTTGAAAAACTTAAAAATCCGAATTTTTTTAATCAAGTGATGGTTGCTGATGGTTTTGTTGCATGGGGGGATGATGAAATCGACCTTGCGCCTGATAGAATGTATCAAGAAATTATGGAATTTGGTGAATGGACTGTGCAGTAAAAATCAACGTTAAAACCGCCCTTTGAGGAAACTCGAAGGGCGGTTTTTTTGTTTGTGTTAAAATTCTAATTTTCGACAACATGAGAAACTATGAAAACCTTGATACTTGAAATTGAAGACGACGCTTATCAACAAGTGATGAACTTTATAAGCCTAGTTCCAAAATGCCATATTTTAGATTTTGATGATGATGTGAATAGTGATGAAATGGTGATAATTGAAAAATCGCATCAAGACATCAAACAGGGAAATTACAACGAATTTGTAGAATTTTCGGCGTGATTTATCGTTTAAAACTGCACAAAGACGTTGATAAGTTTTTGGATAAATGTCGTGAGAAGCAACGTGAAACGATTAAAGAAAAATTAACGTTGCTTCGGAAAAATCCGCGTTTCAATCCGCTGCTTGATATAAAACCGTTGCAAGGTAGTGATTTTTACCGTTTGCGTGTTGGGCAATATCGATTGATTTATGAAATCAAAGATGACGAGTTGTTAATTTTTGTAATGACAATGGGAAATCGCGGTGATGTGTATAAAAAATAAAAAAACCGCCCTTCGAGCAAACTCGAAGGGCGGTTTTTTTGTTTGTGATAAACGTGTTTAAAATTGTGATGCTTAAGCAACTGTGTTTTTTGAGTGCATTATTTAAGTGGGTTACTTTTATCAGCGTCCAATGCTGTAATACTGTAATCCGTGACGTGTCATGGTTTCGGGTTCGTATAAATTCCGCCCATCAAATATCACTTTATCTATTAGCAATTCATTCATGCGCTGAAAATTCGGACTGGTAAATTGCTTCCATTCAGTCACAATTGCTAACGCATTTGCGCCTTCAAGAGCTTCTTTTGCAGAATTACAAAACCGAATAGCTGTATTTTCACCATACAAACGACGTGCTTCATTCATTGCTTCGGGATCATAGGCTTGAATTCTTACACCTTCGGTAAGTAACGCATCAATTAACACGCGGCTTGGAGCTTCTCGCATATCGTCGGTATCGGGTTTAAACGCTAATCCCCACAATGCAAACACTTTGCCTTTCAATTCATGTTGATAATGTGTTTGTATTTTTTCAAACAACCGTTGTTTTTGGCGATTATTTACATTTTCAACGGCGGTTAATAATTCTGCTTTGTAGCCCATTTCGTAAGCGGTGCGTTCGAGTGCTTTGACATCTTTTGGAAAGCATGAACCTCCATAACCACAGCCAGCGTAAATAAAACTAAAACCAATTCGACTATCTGAACCTATGCCGTGACGAACGTGTTCAATATCTGCGCCTAAGTATTCTGCTAGATTTGCTAACTCATTCATGAAACTGATTTTTGTTGCTAACATTGCATTTGCAGCATATTTCGTCAGTTCGGCAGAACGCACATCCATAATAATAAGACGGTCTTCGCGACGATTGAAGGGCGCGTACAAGGCTTTCAACAATTCAGCGGTACGAGGATTATCGACACCAATGATGATACGGTCGGGTTTCATAAAATCGTTTAATGCCGCACCTTCTTTTAAAAATTCAGGATTTGACACTACATCAAATTCTAAATTACTACCGCGTGCATTAAGAATGGCTTGGATTTTCGCTTTTACTTTGTCTGCGGTGCCAACAGGAACGGTCGATTTATCAATAATTACACGGTACTCATCCATATTTTCAGCAATACTTTTTGCTACTGCCAACACATATTGCAAATCTGCTGAACCGTCTTCATCAGGTGGCGTACCGACAGCGATAAATTGAAACAAACCGTGAGCCACGGCTTCTTTAACGTCAGTTGTAAAACGTAGACGTTCCATTGCCTGATTTTCTTTGACCATTTCTTCTAAGCCATGCTCAAAAATCGGAATAATACCTTGTTGCAGTTTAGCGATTTTATCTGCATCAATATCCATGCAAACTACGTCATTACCCACTTCTGCCAAACACGCGGCTGTTACCAATCCTACATAACCACTACCAAAAACCGTTATATTCATAAATTTTTAATCTTCAACAATAATTTCATCACGCAAAAACCAACGGTAACATAAACATCCTGAAATAAAACCACCTAAATGCGCCCACCAAGCAACGTTTGCGGCGATACCGTTAAAAAACACCGTTTCAGTCGCATTGTGTAATTGCAACATCACCCACAAACCTAAAAAAGCAATCGCGGGAATCGGTAACAAAATTGGGTAAATAAAAGGAATCCAAACGATGACACGTTCAAGCGGATATAAAAAGAAATAGGCAGCTAAAACACCTGCAATAGCACCCGATGCACCAATAACTGGAATAACATTAGCGGAATCAAAATACCATTGTAAAAATGTCGCAGCCGCCCCGCATAAAAGATAAAACACGAGAAAACGCCAACTGCCCATGCGGTCTTCGACGTTATCGCCGAAAATCCATAAAAACCACATATTGCTCAATAAATGTAACCAGTCCGCATGAAAAAATAAATTACTTAAAAATGAAAAACCGTAATCTGCTGGTAATCCAAAATCGTGCGCCCATTGTGGATTTGAATAACGCACAGCAACCATACCAAAATGATTGATTGCCCAATAACTCAGGGCATTTGGCAATAATTCCATTGTGATAAAAACAAGAGTGCAAAGGGTAATAATTGCCCACGTCATTATGGGGCGATGATTGCAGGGGGCAGTATCTCGAATAGGAATCATGATTTTTCTCGTCGTTAGTTAAGGTGACGATTATCACCAAGCATGTGTGTTTAAATCCATGTTACCAGCTGAAAACGACAATAGCATCAACCATACAAAAAAGCCCTGTCAACGAAAAACGTTGCAGGGCTTAAAGTGTCTAAAAATCAGTTTTCGTTTTGGTCGTGTACCAAATTTTTCTTGAAATTTAAATACCAGCGGCAGATTTTAATGCGTCAACTTTGTCAGTTTTTTCCCAACTAAACGTTTCTTCATTGCGTCCGAAATGTCCATAAGCTGCTGTCGGTTGGTAAATGGGTTTTAATAAACCAAGTTGTGCAATTAAGCCTTTTGGACGCAAATCGAATACATCACGCACAATTGAAACCAATTTTGTTTCGTCGATTTTGCCTGTACCAAATGTTTCAACGCTGATTGAAGTCGGTTCTGCTACGCCGATTGCGTAAGAAACTTGAATTTCACAACGATCTGCCAAACCTGCAGCCACGATATTTTTAGCTACATAACGCGCCATGTAAGCGGCTGAACGATCAACTTTTGATGGGTCTTTTCCCGAAAATGCACCGCCACCGTGACGCGCCATGCCGCCGTAAGTGTCAACGATGATTTTACGACCTGTTAAACCGCAATCGCCTACAGGTCCACCGATGATGAATTGACCTGTTGGATTGATGAAATACTTGGTGTCTTTATGCAGCCATTCTTTCGGTAAAACGTGCATGATAATGCTATCCATGACCGCTTCGTGTAAATCTTTTTGGCTGATTTCAGGAGAATGTTGGGTTGATAAAACCACCGCATCAATCGCAACAGGTTTGTTATTTTCATAACGGAACGTGATTTGGCTTTTTGCATCTGGGCGCAACCATGCCAACGTTTTATTTTTACGCAATTCAGCTTGGCGTTTTACTAACAAATGCGCGTAAGTAATTGGAGCTGGCATGAAAACATCAGTTTCGTTGCTCGCATAACCAAACATCAAACCTTGATCGCCCGCACCTTGTTCATGGCTGGCATCTTCATCAACACCCATTGCGATGTCGGCAGATTGTTTACCAATCGCATTTAATACAGCACAACTATTGCCATCAAAACCGACTTCACCATTGTCATAACCAATTTCACAAACGACTTTACGCACTAATGCCTCGGTATCGACCCACGCATTTGTTGTAATTTCACCAGCTAAAATGACCATGCCAGTTTTTACTAACGTTTCACATGCTACACGCGCTTTAGGATCTTGCGCTAAAATGGCATCCAAAACGGCATCTGAAATTTGATCCGCGACTTTGTCTGGATGACCTTCCGACACGGATTCAGATGTAAAAATAAAATCTTTACTCACGTTGTTACCTCTAAAAAGAAAACTTAAATACAAAAAAAGCCGCTCAGAAAGCAGCTTTATTGATGTTTGGCTATTTGTAGCCCGCTGTAGACCGCAGTCATAATAACATTTTGATTTTTATGTGACCAGATACCTAAAATTAAGTCGTGAAGATAAAGCGGCTATTTTGGAAACGTTGGCATAAACTAATAGTCATTAAAATTCTTGTTCTAACTTTTTTTGAAACTAGCCCGTGAAAACAAAAAATTCTCAATACTTAGTCGGCATCGATTTAGGCACAACGCACACCGTTGTGGCTTACACGCCCATTGCCAATACGCAAAACATTCAACTTTTTCCTATTGAACAACTTGTCGATGTCGGGCAAGTCGCCGCCCGTTCATTGTTGCCATCGGTGCGTTATCATCCAGCAGATGGCGAAATTGCGGCTGATAATCTTGCTTTTACCGCGAACGACAATGCAATTTTAGGCGAAGCGGCTCGCGTTTTAGGTGCAAAAACCAAAGGGCGTTTTGTCACCAGTGCAAAAAGTTGGTTGTCGCATCCATCGATTGATCCGACGGCAAATTTGTTGCCTTGGGGTGCAAGCGAAGAAATTTTAAAAGTGTCGCCACTTGAAGCGAGTGCCAGTTATTTAGCACACGTCCGCACGGTTTGGTTGCATCAAAATCCTGATGCACCACTTGAAAATCAAGACGTTGTTATTACCGTTCCCGCGTCATTCGATGAAGGCGCACGTTCGTTGACGTTGGAGGCGGCAAAAATCGCAGGCTTGCAAAATGTACGGTTGTTAGAGGAACCGCAAGCCGTTTGTTACGATTGGCTACGTTGTAACGCGGGACAATTGAAAGAAAAACTTGCCAACGTGCATTTATTATTAGTTTGCGACGTAGGCGGCGGGACGACGGATTTAACGTTAATCAAAGTCGAAGCGGGCGAAAAAGAACCAAAATTAACCCGAATCGGTGTCGGCGACCATTTGATGTTAGGCGGTGATAATTTAGATTTAGCCTTGGCGCACACGTTGGAATCGCGTTTGAGCAATAACGAAAAACGTTTATCGGCCGCTGAATTGTCACAATTACTTGAACAATGTCGCCAAGCAAAAGAAAAATTATTAGCCGAAGATGCGCCTGAATCAGTAAAAGTCACGTTGCTGGCAAGTGGTTCAAAATTATTTGGTGGTTCACGCGTTGCGACATTAACACGCAATGAAGTGAGAGCAATTGCGCTCGATGGATTTTTTCCATTGTCGAAATTGAACGAATTGCCTGATAAAAAACGCAGTGGCGTGGTGGAATTTGGGTTGCCGTATGCCGCTGAACCAGCGGTGAGCAAACACATTGCCGCTTTTTTGAAACTACATGAACATGTCGCGCAAGAAGCGTTACAAATCAATTCTTTTGTTCCCGATGCGTTACTGTTAAATGGTGGTGTTTTTCGCAGTCAACCAATTACAAAACGCGCCATTGAGTTGCTCAGTTCATGGCGCGAAAAAACGCCGATTCTGTTAGAAAATCAGCATCCTGAATTAGCCGTCGCATTTGGTGCAGTCAGTTATGCCGTGGCGCGACGCGAGAAAAAATTAAAAATCGGCGGTGGCGCGGCGCGAAGTTATTTCTTACTTGTCGATACAAATGAAATCGAAAAACAAGGGATTTGCATTTTGCCGAGAGGGAGCGAAGAAGGCGAAGAAATCATTTTAAAAAATCACCGCTTTGCATTGCGATTGGGAACACCTGTTCGTTTTCATTTAGCTTCGACGATTGGCGACAGTATTTTTAAATCAGGTGACATTGCTGAAATTACCGATGATTTTCATTCGTTGCCGCCGCTTGCCGTTGCATTTGAAAGCGATTTGACCAACGAAGTTTTAGTGGAACTTGCAGTGATGCAAACCGAAGTCGGGACACTAAAAATTCAATGCGTTTCCATTGAAAATCCAAAACAACGTTGGAATGTGGAATTTCAATTGCGACGCGGTGTGGCAGTTTCAAATTCTTCTGACGAGTTGCCGAAAAATTTAGACGTATTATGCGAAAAAATCAGCGATATTTTTGGTGCAAAATCGAAACAAGTTGCGCCAAATGCAGTGAAGAATTTGCGTGCCGATTTAGAAAAAATGACTGGACAAGCACGAAGTGACTGGAATTCGCCGTTGTTGCGGACATTGTTTAATACGCTTTTGGAAGGTGAAAAATATCGCCGTCGAACCGAAGCGCACGAGCGTGTTTGGTTGAGTTTGATTGGTTATTGTGCGCGACCAGGTTTTGGTTATCCGTTGGACGATTGGCGCGTGGAACAGCTTTGGAAAATGTACGCACAAAACATTCAATTTGTAAGCGAATCACAAAACTGGGCGGAATGGTGGACGCTTTGGCGACGTATTGCAGGTGGTTTGTCTGAGCAAGCGCAAGAAATGATTTTTGCTGACATTACCAAATACATTGACCCCACCGCAGCACGGCAACCAGGCGTTTTGAAACAACTTAAACTCCGTAGTTACGATGATATTGTGCGATTAGCGGCGGTTTTAGAGCGTTTGCCAGTAGCGAAAAAAATTCAGCTCGGCGATTGGTTATTAAAACGTTTAGAAAAAGCCAGCGAGTCAAATCAAACATGGTGGGCAATTGGACGAATTGGCGCACGCATTCCGTTTCATGGCAGTAGCCACAACGTCGTTTCGGCTGAAACAGTTGAAAATTGGTTGCCACAATTACTCGCTGAAGATTGGAAAAAAACGCCTCAAATCGGTTTTGCGGCAACGTTAATTTCTCGTATGAGCGGCGACAGAGCGCGTGATATTTCTGACAAAATGCGCGAACAAGTTTTAGAAAAATTGAAACTTTCAAAAGCTCCCGCATCGTGGCTTGAAATGGTCGAAAGCGTGAAAGAACTGAGCGAAAAAGAGGAAAAACAAATTTTCGGTGAAGCGTTACCTGCGGGATTAAAGCTGGTTCTACAGTAGATAAATAACCTTAAAAAAAACAGGTAGTGTTGCCTTTTATAGAACATAAACATTTGACTCGTCGAACACGAATCAATCGTTTCGGTCGTAAAACCATTAGTTTCTCGAAAAAAATTCTGATGCACAACACCGTGATTGGACTTTTTATCAATCGGTTTGAATTCGGTGTTTCACAAAAATTACCAAACGAATAATTTTTGTCATTTTATGGCGCGTACTATATGATTGCAGCTCACTTTTACCGCCTTTTGTAGGCTCCGAAATTCATTCCAATGTATCAATATAATCACAACGATCAAATTCTCATTGAAGAACGAGTCGCGCAATTTCGGCGACAAACAGAACAATTTTTAAATGGCGAAATTTCTGAAGATGGTTATCGAAATTTACGTTTAAGAAATGGTGTTTACATTCAAACGCATTCGCCGATGTTGCGCGTTGCAATTCCTTACGGGATTTTGAATTCAAAACAACTTCACAAACTTGCCCATATTGCGCGAACGTATGACAAAGATTACTGCCATGTTACGACACGCCAAAATGTGCAATTCAACTGGCCAAAATTAGAACAAATTCCTGATATTCTCGCCGAACTCGCTGAAGTACAAATGCACGCGATTCAAACCAGCGGAAATTGTATGCGTAATACGACCAGCGATCATTTAGCTGGCGTGTGTGTTGATGAAATTGAAGATCCACGTCCGTATTGCGAATTGATTCGTCAGTGGACAACGCTTCATCCAGAATTTGATTGGTTGCCGCGTAAATTCAAAATTGCGGTCAGTGGTTCAATTGATGATAGAGCCGCGACGCAATTTCACGACATTGGTTTGCATTTGGTGAAAAATGACGCGGGCGAAGTAGGCTTTAGAGTTTTAGTCGGCGGTGGTTTAGGTCGCACACCAATTATTGGACAAGTCATCAAACCATTCTTAGATAAAAAGCACATTTTGTCTTACTTGGAAGCTATATTACGAATCTACAATTTATTTGGTCGTCGCGATAATAAATATAAAGCTCGAATCAAAATTCTTGTCAAAGAAGAAGGCTTAGAAAAATTCAACGAAATGGTTGAAAAAGAATGGGTGTTAATTCGTGATGGATTGGAAGTCAGTGATGAACGTTTTGACGTTATGAAATCGCATTTCAAACCATTTGATTACAATGAAAAAGCAGAAGATAACGCTACTTTTGCACAATACAAACGTGAAAATAAAACGTTCAAAACGTGGGTTGAACACAATACTGTTGAACATAAAATTGCAGGTTATCGAATTGTATTTCTGTCGTTAAAATATCCCGCAACACCACCAGGCGATTTAACCGCCGATCAATTGGATACGATTGCTGATTTGGCTGAAACTTATAGCTTTGGTGAAGTTCGTAGCACACATCGACAAAATTTAGTTTTTGCGGATGTGGAACAAGTCGATTTATTTCAGTTGTGGCAATTATTAGAGACAGCAAAGCTCGCTACACCAAACATTGGCACGGCGACCGATATGATTTGTTGCCCTGGTTTAGATTTCTGCGAATTAGCGAATGCAGGCTCAATTGGCATTGCTAAAGAAATCAATGAAATTTTGGATGACATGGATTATTTACATGACATTGGCGATGTTAAAATCAATATGTCAGGCTGCATGAACGGTTGCGCTCATCAAAGTGTGGGACATATCGGCATTTTAGGTGTCGATAAAAAAGGCGTGGAATGGTACCAAATCACACTTGGCGGATCGTCAACAAATGAAGCAGCTATCGGTGAGCGTTTGGGCGCGGCAGTGCAAAAAAATGAAATCGCGCAAGCAATCAGCACGATTTTAGAAGTCTACGTTCAACAACGTTTGCACGAAGAAACCTTTTTAGAAACCGTCAACCGCGTTGGCATCGAACCATTTAAGGTGAAAGTTTATGCAAGTCATTAAAAATAATCAGCTCATCGAAAATAATTGGACATTTTTAGAAGATGACGCGCCTGTTGTTGCAGGAAATATCTGTGTTTCATTTGCGCGTTGGAATACTGAAAAAGCAGATTTATCAAAACACGCAGGAAATTTAGGCGTGCGACTTTCAACGACAGATGACATTACAAGTTTAGGTGCAGATTTAGGATTGTTTGCGTTGGTTGAATTGAATGTTTTGGATTTCGCTGATGGTCGTAGTTTTTCGCAAGCGTATTTGTTGCGGAATCGTTATGGTTTTCAAGGTGAAATTCGTGCCGTAGGCAAGTATTTGGCTGACCAAGCATTTTATTTTTCGAGAGTGGGTGTTAATGGATTTAGTCCAGAAAATTTGGAAAAAATGCAAATGACATTACATGATTTTAGTGTTTTTTATCAGTAAAAATGTCGTAAAAAAGCCTCGTGAAATTTATTTCACGGGGCTTTTTTGTTACGATTCTGAAAATTAGCCAATTACACTGCTGTAAGCAAAATCAAATTTAGGAATGTGACTATCCAACCAACCTTTTACGAGTTGACCGACTTCTTCAGTAACATCGGCTTCACCTGCATGAAATTTCTTTTGTAAATCCGCACAAATACCAATTAAAGCAGTATGCTCCGCTTTATGTGCATCAAAAGCAGCATAATTTTTCGCTAACATTTCGCGTTCTTCATGAGCAAAATGATCAACAACATAAGCAATCAAATCGTCTAATTGTGCGCCAATAGCAGAACGTTCCGCTCCACCTGTCGCTAAATCATAAAGCTTATTCAATTTATCAAATAAGATGCGATGCTCTTCATCGGCAAAGCCAACATTAGTGCCATATTGTTCAGCAGTCCAAGTTATTAAAGCCATGTTTCTCTCCTCATTATTGTATTATAGTAAATAACCGCACCATGATTGTGGATTAGGTAATTCGATAAGTCAATAATAAAAAAGCCTCGTGAAATTTATTTCACGAGGCTTTTATTTTGGAAAATGAAACGCTTTTTATTTGATTGAATTCATCAAGAAAAAAAGTTTTCCTTTCATTGGCAAACCTTCAATTGAAAAATCAATGTGTGATGCCAAAACAAATTCTTTATTCGGTACAGTTCTGATGTATTCAACAATTTCATCGTCTGACTTGATGGCATAATGCGGTAATGTGCTTTCCATCGAAATTTTAAGCATATCGGTAATTGATGCTAAACAAGCGTTAATCATGATATTACCCAGTTCGCACATGGCTTCATTTTCAAACTCACGCACTATTTCTATTTCTATTTCCGCCCCCATCATTCGTTGAACAATATGCAATACATTTTCTTCTGCGAATAACAGCATCACTTCAGCATTCAATTTGCCAACAAATTCTAATGTGACAATACCAAGTTTTTTAGATTCTAATTGCAGTGATGAAATGCTTACGTCATTGAGCTTAATCAATTCAATTTTTGCTACAGGTGGCTGTATTGATTTTCCAATAGCATCACTTAAACCTTGGGCGGCACGTCTTGTGCTGACATTGATGATTTCAGCTAATGTATCAAAATTAAGCTCACTCAAGGTTTTCATTATTTAAACGCCTAAAAAGTAATCGATAGCTTGACCGATTGATGTTTCAGTAACAGGTTTTGAAATGAAAATCGTCCCTAATGCCCGCGCTTGTTCTTGATAAGTTTCTTGCACGTTCGCAGAGAAAATTACTAATCGAATGTTGCTGTATTTTTCTAAAATTGCTTTTGCTGCATCTGTTCCCAACATTCCTGGCATATTGATGTCCATCGTGCAGTAATCAGGTTGTTCTGCGTCAATCATGGCAATGGCTTCTTCACCTGTTGTCGCTTCACTTAAAATCCAATCAGGATGTTTTGCGCTGATGTGTTGACGAATGAACATTCTTGAAATTTTACTGTCATCAACAATCAATACTTTTTTAGACATAATGTACTCACTTTCGTTTGGGTTAGTAGATAAAATAGGTTGTAAACAGGTCAAATTATCACATAAGTGGCAATAATTGGTTAAGGATTTTTCCATTTGTAACTAGAATTTGTTTAGGATAAATTCCAACATTCCCGTGAAAATCAGTCACTGTTGCACCCGATTCTTGAGCGATTAACGCCCCAGCGGCAACGTCGTATAAATTCAATTCCTGTTCCCAAAACGCATCGAGTTGACCATCAGCAACTAGACAAATGTCCATCGCTGCCGAACCTAATCGCCGCTGCCCTGTGGTAGCTTGGGCAATGCGACAAAAACGTTCTAAATTGTTATTTTCTAAATATGAACGTAAACAAGCGAATCCCGTACCAATCATCGCTTCGTCTAAATTATCCAATTCAGAAACACGAATTGATTCGCCATTTCGCCACGAACCTTCGCCTTTTTTCGCGCAATAATAATCGCCTAACGCGGGCGCAAAAACAGCTCCGAAAACGATTTCACCGTCGATTTCTAATGCCACGCTAATCGACCAATAATACTGCCCACGCGAAAATGAATGCGTGCCGTCAATCGGATCAACAATCCAGCGATTAGTTTGATTTTCAGATTGCCCGCTTTCTTCGCCCCAAAAACCAAATTTCGGATAATGTTCGCGGAGTTGCGTTTGTAAAAAGGCTTCAACTGCTAAATCTGCTGCTGTCACAAAATCACGCGGACTTTTTTTATCAACGTTTAAGTGTTTTAAATCTCGAAAATGCGTCAACGCAATTTCACCTGCATCACGAATAATGCGCTCTAAAAGCGGTTGCGAAATAGTCATTTTGTTATCCATTAGTTTGAAACTAAGCACATTGTTGTTTGCCAAATTTGCGTCACTTGTTTGCGTAATTCAACAAATTCTTGGGCGTTGATAATCGTTTTATCGCCTTGTAAAACGCGTTTATGTCCCGCGTCACGATAAGCACAATAAGCAATTTTTAAAAATTTCGTATCGGTTTCAGAAATCACGTTAGCGGTTTGCAAACTTTCTAGCAATCGCACGTTATCCGTGAAAATTGTCAACTCTGCAAACTTTGCCGCATTTGCCAATATGCCAAATTGCACCATAAATTCAATATCAACAATGCCGCCTGCACTTTGTTTCAAGTCAAATTTTTCAGCTGATTTCGTTGCCAAATTCTCACGCATTTTTTCGCGCATTTCGCGCACTTCGGTTTTTAATTTTTCAACATCACGCGGCAAACTCAAAATACGCTGACGAATTTCAGAAAAAATCTGTCCCAAATTTTCATCGCCTGCAATAAAACGCGCTCGAACTAATGCTTGAAATTCCCATGTCCAAGCGTGTTCAAGAAAATACGCTTCGTAAGTGAAAATATGTGTAACCAACGCGCCAGAGTCGCCATGCGGACGTAAACGTAAATCGACTTCGTACAATTCGCCAGCAAGCAATTTCGTATCTAAAATGTGGCGAATTTTCTGCGCTAAACGTGCGTAAAATTGTGAACACGAAAGCGGTTTTTCACCGTTCGTCATTGCGTTGCCATCGGCACAATCGTAGACGAAAACCATGTCTAAATCCGAACCGTAACCAAGTTCAAATCCGCCCAATTTTCCAAATCCAATAATCGAAAAATTCGTTTTTTCATCGTCGCATTCGGGTGGATAACCGTGTTTTTCAATCAACATTTTCCACGAATTTTTAATCACACAATCAACAATACTTTCCGCTAAAAAGGTCAAATAATCGCTGACAACCATTAACGGAATCACGCCCATAATGTCAGCGGCGGCAATTCGTAACACGTTCACCTGTTTAAATTGTCGCAATGCAATCATTAGCGATTCTAAATCTTCATCATCCGTTCGCGCCACGAGTTGATTTAATTGCGCGTCTAAATCTTCTTTTTTCAGCGGTTCAAACAACGAGCGCGTATCAAGTAATTCATCAAATAAAACAGGATAACGCGCCAAATACTCCCCAATCCACGGACTGGCAGATGATAATTTTAAGAGTTGCGAAAGTGCGTGTGGATTTTCGGCAAGCAACGCTAAATAAACATTTCGCCCTGCAACGGATTTGAACAACGCAAGCAAACGTTTCAAGGTTTCGTCAGGATTTGAAACAGTTTGCAACGTCGCAATCACTTGTGGCATCAAACGATTGATAACGCCCAGCCCTTTGTTACTCAAACGGCGAATCGCAGGCTCATTTTTGAAATCACTAATCGCCGTCCAACTTTCAGCGCAATTTTTAAAACCGTATTCGCGCAAATTTTCGAGCAACTCGTTTTCATCTTCTAAACCTGCCCAAATCTTTTGGCTCAATTGTTCGATTTCGTCTTGTTTTGAAACCGAAAAAACAGCATCAAAAACCGCGTGAACTTTGTTACGAACTAAATTTAATTCAGTTAAAAATGTTTCCCAATTCCCAAAACCTAAAACGTAAGCCATTGCCGTTTTAGCGTTTTCATTGGTTGGTAAATCGTGCGTTTGTTTGTCTTGATATTGCTGGATTCGATTTTCAACCCGACGCAAAAAATGATACGACTGCGTGAGTTGCGTGGCATCTTCGGGGTTTAATAATTCCAATTCTGAAAGTCGTTGCAAAACGTCCAAAATCGAGCGAACTTGTAACGATTTTTCATTTCCGCCACGAATTAACTGGAACGCTTGCCCGATAAATTCAATTTCTCGAATGCCGCCGCGCCCTAATTTGACGTTATCAACGCGGTCTTTACGCCGTAATTCTTGCGCGATTTGGGCTTTCAATCCGCGTAATTCGTCGAACGCACCGTAATCTAAATATCGCCGATAAACGAATTTATTCAGCATCGACATTAACGGCTTGCCTTGTTCAAAATCGCCAGCGACTTGCCGCGCTTTAATCATCGCGTAACGCTCCCATTCTCGTGCTTGGGTTTGGTAATAATTTTCCATGCCATCGAATGTCATAATAATCGCGCCACTGTCGCCAAATGGACGCAGCCGAATATCGGTACGAAATACAAAACCATCAACCGTAATTTCGTCTAAAACACGCACTAAACTTTGACAAATTCGGGTAAAAAATTCGCTGTAACTGGTTTCTTTTCGGTCAGGCAAAACACCGTTTTCGGGATAGGCAAAAATCAAATCGATGTCGGAGGAATAGTTCAATTCAAATGCGCCGAGTTTTCCCATACCTAAAACGACGATTTGTTGCGGCGTTCCGTCAGATAAAACAGGCGTGCCGCGTCTTTCGCAGGCTTGTTGATACAAAAAATCTAACGCTTTTTGAATACAGGCATCAGCAAGCCACGATAATTCTCGCAAAGTTTGGGTCAATTCTTCCCAATCCGAAATATCGCGCCATGCCAATCGAATCATTTCATTACGACGAAAATGACGTAAAACGATGATTAAATCTAGTTCATCTGCAATGGTTTTTTCTGCGAGCTTTTCGTGGTAAGTGTTTTCGTTGTAACTTTTAAATAAATCGCCAGATTGACACAATTCAATCAAAATTTCAGAACGACGGTCGCAGTTTTGGGCTACGAATTCACTCATTGCCCACACTTTTACCATCGATTCAGCAAAATTTTCAGGCAAATTTAAAGCTGCTAATTTTTCTGTCCATTCCGTTAAATCAACAGTGGCGCGTAACGATTCGGGAAGGTTTTTAATTTGAGATATAAACATGATTCAACATTCAACAGATTAGAAATTACAATTTATCCAATTCTACCTAAAATTAAGTCACCAACCCTGTTTTGTAAGAATTATTTTTTAAGCAGTTTTGAAATTAGCCACCGTGATAGATAATTTTTGCGCTTGTTCTTCGAGTGATTCTGCACCCGCTGCAGCTTGTTCAACTAATGCCGCATTTTGTTGAGTGACATCATCCATTTGGGCAATTGCATGATTTACTTGAGCAATACCTGTACTTTGCTCAACGGAAGCTGAGGTGATTTCACCCATAATTGTTGTTACACCATTCACGGCTTGCACAATTTCTTGCATCGTTTTTCCTGCTTTTCCAACTAATTGACTGCCGTCTTCGATTTTATCAACGGAATCGCCAATTAACATTTTGATTTCACCTGCCGCTGCTGCCGCACGTTGCGCTAAATTACGAACTTCGGTCGCAACTACTGCAAAACCACGTCCTTGTTCACCCGCGCGTGCTGCTTCAACCGCCGCATTTAATGCCAAAATGTTGGTTTGAAACGCGATATTGTCGATAACGGAAATAATTTCAACCACTTTCCGTGATGATTCGTTAATACTTTCCATTGTTTTCACCACGTCGCCAACGACAACGCCACCTTGGCTTGCGATATGTGCTGCATCTCGCGCTAAACTGTTTGCTTCTTGGGCATTTTCTGCGTTGTGCTGAACGGTACTGGTTAATTCCGTCATACTTGCAGCGGTTTCTTCCAGACTGGCGGCTTGTTTTTCAGTGCGTTGCGATAAATCATTATTTCCCGCCGCAATTTCTTGCGCTGCGGTATTGATTTGCCGCGTAGAATCTTTAATTTCACCGACTAATGCTTGTAAGTTTTCAACGGTGCAATTAATTCCTTCTTTTACTTTTCCAAGTGTTCCAGGGTAATTATGAGTGATATTTTGGGTTAAATCGCCTTTTGCTAATGAATTTGAAACCCGCAAAATATCATTAAAACCTGTGTCGCACGTTGATACTAATTGATTCAAATCACTGAGCATATCCCGAAACATAAATTGAAAATTAGCAGCATTCGCACGTTTAGAAAAGTCACCATTCGCCCCCGCTTTTGCTAACATTTCGATTTCGTTACTAATTAAAAGCAATGCTTGTTTTATACCGCGTATTGCTTCGGTAACAACTCTTGCTTCACCAGGTAGTTCGTCCATATCGATTGAAAAATCACCTTTAGCATACTGGCTCACAATTTCAATAATTCGACGATTTAACGATACTCGAGATTGAATTAAATCATTCATTTGTTGAGCAATACGGCTATAAGTTCCTAAAAATTTAGACGAATCAACTTGCTCTTTTGTATAACCTTGACTATGTTTAATCGCCATTTGATCTTGCGCTTGAACAAATAGATTTAATGCGTTTTGCATTTTGTCCATCGAACGAAATAAATCGCCGATTTCATCTGTTTGAAGCGTATCAATTTTTAAACTTAAATCACCAACCGCAATCGCATTCGCAATTTTTTTAGCTTCAGTAAGTGATTTTAAGATTCCACTACTAATCCACCATGTTGCGAATGCCGCTGCAAGAATACTAAACACAAAAATACTTAATAACCCTGCGTCGTAACTAACTAATAACGATTTTGCGTGTAACTCATCTTTGCCATTTCGTTCAGTTGTTCGCTGAACAACGGTATCAATTGCCATGCGATGTTGTTCATAACTTTCACGCATTTTTTCCAAACTCGCCATCATCGCATCATTATTTCCGCTTTGAACATTCGGAATAAAATTTTGCTGCGCTTCTTTATAAAACGCTTGCGCGGCACGATAAGATTGTTCGAGAAGGGGAGCTTTTAATTCTGATTCCAATGTTTCGTTTTGCCAATAAATATGGCGCGTGTCGTATTCATTTTTTAATACGTCAAAACGTTTCACTAATGTTGAAATTTCATCTGTATTTGTGGAGTGTGTTAATTGCAAAACAACTAAATATGATTCCAAAATGTATTCTGGTGGCGGCAAAATATCGGCAATTAAATCTTTGCCTTGCACAATGCGTTGATAAATTGGACCGTTCACATTTAACGTATTCATTGCTTGTAACATCGCCAATCCGAACAGCGAAAATCCAATAATCAAAATACCTAAAATCATACTTAGGCGAGCTTTAATGGTAAATCGGGATGTTTTTTTCATAATTTTTCAAATGAGTTAATAATTTCACAAAGAAAATAATAGTAATGTTTAACAGTTATCGGGTTAAACCTTGGTTTTATAAATCACACAAGCAAATTTAAAGCCATGCTGCTACAACATCGACTAATAAAATTCGGGTTTTATCTAATCGAAGCGTGAATGTTTTGCAAAGTATATCGGTTGTAAAATCACGATAACGTTCTGAAATAACAATATAATCGTTGGTTTCAAAACTTAATACTTCATAAAAATGTGGTCGCCATGCCCAGTTATATCCAAGTTGTTTATCATCGGAAATCCATGTGTTATTTGAAAAATTATAATTGGGCGTGATTTGATTGCCGTGAGTATCACAAACATAAAAATGCAATAAACCACTGTTTTCAAATAGGTTGGTAGATAAGTTTTTGTATGAAAAATCGGATTTAACTAATTCGCGCTGAAGGTAATACATCAGTTTTTCAATGCCCTCGCTAAATTCATTTTTAAATTTTTGTGTCATTAAAACGTTTGATAAAAATTCATTTCTTAAATCAGCAATTTGTGGGAGATAAGATTTCGGATCTTGAAAGTGAGCTACCGCAGGTGAAAATAAATAACCCTGCATATAATGTGCGCCACAACTCAATCCAAACAAAAAATCTTCGTTTGTTTCTACACCTTCACACACTATTTTACAGCCTGTACGTTTTGCCAGTTGCGAAAGTAAATGCACCACATCGGTTGCAACACCGCCACGAACCGCATTTTGAAAAAGCTGCATATCAAGTTTAATAATATCGGGCTGTATCGCCATTACGCGCTCTAATTGTGAAAAGCCTGCACCAAAATCATCAATCGCAATTTTTAATCCCTGTTTGCGATACATTTCGACGGCTTTAACTATTTTGTCTAAATCGCCTTCGGTTTCAGTAATTTCAATGACAAGTCGATTTCTATCAATGGCTAATTCATCAAGCATCAACAAAGTTGGGAGCGCATCAAAATCATCCACATAATCAATCCATGCCGCAGAAATGTTGATTGCCAAATAACAGTTATCTGGTAATTCGTTAAATTTTTGCAAGGCTTGTTTACGAATTCCGCGATCCCATTCAATCAATTGTTTATCCGAAATATCGGGATGTAAAAATAATTCACCCGCCGATTTAACGTTACCTTCTAAATCGATTCTTCTGGCAAGAGCTTCGTAGCCTTCTATTAAACCTGTTGCTGTACCGATAATGGGTTGAAAATAAGGGAAAAGAAGCGTGTTATTGATTGTCATAAAAATCCATAAAATTAAACGAATTAGATTCGTTTTCAACATTAGGCAAAGCATGATTGATACCATGCAAATAATCTTAGAATTATCTAGTATTTTAGGTAAAAAATGCGATTTATTTTGCTTTATTTCAGTGCATTGCACCAAAATAACGTGCATTTATATCAGCCTGTGTTTTTATTATGATAATGATTTTTAATTTTTGGAGTGGAAAATGAAATTACAAAAAATAGTTTTAGGTGTTGCTGCAATGGCATTGAGTTTAGATGTCTTCGCGATTGATTTAACGCGCAACGAAATTGAACAAAAATTGAAAAGTGCAAGTAAAACAAACATTGTTGATTTACGCCGCAAAGATTTTCGCACATTAGATTTATCAAAATTAGATTTTCGCAATGCTGATTTGTGGGGAACAGATTTGCGTGATGCAAATTTAAACGACAGCAATTTATCGGATTTGAATTTAGATTTAACAGTAATGACACGAATTCATTTTGCACGAGCGAATTTATCAAACACCAGCATTTTCGGTGTGAGCATGATGGATTCAGATTTAAGTGATGCCAATTTGAGTGGCAGCCGTTTTATTGCAAATTTAGATCGGGCGAATTTGAAAGGTGCGAATTTAACCGATGCGAATTGGGGCGTGGATATGAAAAATCAGCCAATGGGTTTGATGCGTGTAAGTTTGAATGGGGCAAATTTATCAAATGCGAATTTAACGGGCGCAAATTTGAATCGTGCTTTGATGAAGCGAGTGGATTTAACGGGAGCGAATTTGACGAATAGTGATTTAACGATGGCAGATTTGAGTGGTAGTCATTTAGAAAATGTGAATTTCAAAGGCGCGAATTTAAATGGTACAAAATTTGGTTTTATTAAAGACAAATCTATTTTCAATGGCGCGTTAAATGTGAACGCCGCGATTTTTGAAGATTAACCAATTTTTATAGTTTTCCCCATAGGCGTTGAATTGCCCGAAATTTGTTATACTTTCACCCGCACTTTCAATTAAAAACCACATAAAATTATGGCTCAATATATTTATTCAATGAATCGGGTGGGCAAAATTGTCCCGCCTAAAAAATACATCTTGAAAGACATTTGGTTGTCTTTTTTCCCAGGCGCAAAAATTGGCGTTTTAGGTTTGAATGGTTCAGGTAAATCGACATTACTCAAAATCATGGCGGGCTTAGATACAGACATCGAAGGCGAAGCTATTCCGCTCAAAGGTATTAAAATCGGTTATTTGTCGCAAGAGCCGCAACTTGATCCAACAAAAAACGTGCGTGGAAATATCGAAGAAGCGGTTGTTGAAATCAAAGAAGCGTTGGCGCAACTTGACCAAGTTTATTTGGATTACGCTGCCGAAGACGCTGATTTTGACAAACTCGCTGCAGACCAAGCGCGTTTGGAAGATATTATTAATGCTTGCGACGGTCACAATTTAGACCGCAAATTAGAAGTTGCTGCTGACGCGTTACGTTTGCCTGAATGGGATGCGGATGTCACAAAATTATCGGGTGGTGAAAAACGTCGTGTCGCTTTGTGTCGCTTGTTACTTTCAAATCCCGATATGTTGTTGCTTGACGAACCGACCAACCACTTAGATGCAGAATCTGTCGCGTGGCTTGAACGATTTTTACACGATTACACGGGAACAGTTGTTGCCGTGACGCATGATAGATATTTCCTCGATAACGTCGCGGGTTGGATTTTAGAATTGGATCGTGGGTCAGGTATTCCGTGGGAAGGCAACTATTCAAGCTGGCTCGAACAAAAAGGCGCACGTTTATTGTTAGAAGAAAAACAAGAATCGGCACGTCAGAAAGCAATGAAAGAAGAATTGGAATGGGTGCGCTCTGGCTCGAAAGGTCGTCATGCAAAAAGCAAAGCCCGTTTGGCGCGTTTTGATGAATTATCATCCACCGAAACCCAAAAACGTAACGAAACCCAAGAAATCTACATTCCACCTGGTCCAAGATTGGGTGATGTGGTAATTGAAGCAAACGGCATTTCTAAATCGTTTGGTGATAAATTGTTGTTCAGCGATTTAAATTTCAAATTACCACAAGGTGGCATCGTTGGAATTATCGGTGCAAATGGCGCGGGTAAAACCACGTTATTCCGCATCATGGCGGGTTTTGAACAACCTGATTCGGGTGAATTAAAAATTGGTGAAACCGTCAAACTCGCTTACGTTGACCAGTTGCGCGACGATATGGATGCGAAAAAAACCGTGTTTGAAGAGGTCTCTGAAGGTTTGGATTTAATCACAGTCGGAACATATCAAACGCCATCGCGTGCCTATTTAGGACGTTTCAATTTTAAAGGCGGTGATCAACAAAAATTTATCGGTGATTTGTCGGGCGGTGAACGGAATCGTGTGCATTTGGCGAAATTGTTGAAAACAGGCGGCAACGTATTATTACTTGACGAACCAACCAACGATTTAGACGTTGAAACCTTACGAGCATTGGAAGATGCGGTGCTGAATTTCCCAGGTTGTGCGGTAGTCATTTCGCATGATAGATGGTTTTTAGACAGAATCGCGACGCACATTTTAGCGTTTGAAGGCGACAGCCAAGTCGTTTGGTTTGAAGGCAATTACGGGGATTATGAAGCTGACCGTCATCGTCGTTTAGGCACAGATGCAGATTCACCACGTCGCTTGAAATATAAAAAATTGTCTTAATTATTAAAAGGCGCGATTTAATCGCGTCTTTTTTCATTTTCAAATTAAATTCTAGGAGAATCCAAAATGCGTAAACTTTTTACTTCATTATTGCTTGCATCAGCGAGTATTGCCTCTGTTTCAGCGGCGACAGTAACACAACCGTCAATTGTTGAAATGCAAACTAATGTTGGCACTGTTAGCGTGCAATTAAATTGGGATAAAGCTCCGATTAGTTCACAAAATTTCTTGAATTACGTTAACAGTAGTTTTTATAAAAATACTTTTTTTCATCGAATTTATAGTGTTTACGATCCAGCAGATAAAACAAAACTTTTAATTCGAGTTGTTCAAGGTGGCGGTTTCGATGCAAAAACAATGCAATTGAAAACCCCTTTAGCGGCGATTGTAAATGAAGCAAATAACGGTTTACACAATTCAATCGGCACGATTTCAATGGCACGAACCAATGATCCGAATTCTGCAACGTCACAGTTCTTTTTTAATACGACAGATAACTCGGCAAATTTTGATGCAAATACGACCACTGGAAATGCTGGTTACGCTGTATTTGGTGCAGTAATTGGCGGCATGGATATTGTCGATAAAATCGGTAATTTTGGCACGATTAAAACAGCTTACAGCGAAGGCGTTCCCTTTAGCGAAGTGAATGATTGTGGTTTTAACTTCTGTTTGAAAAAAGTCATTATTGAAAATGTTTATACTAGCCAAGTGGCAGATACAATTAATTCATGGACACGAATTTCAATCAATGGAAGTGGACGGGTTACAAGTTCGCCAGTTGGATTGAGTTGCGCCGCAAAATGTACATTAAAAAAACCTTTTGGCACCGCGATTACGTTGAATGTGAAACCATCAACGGGTTATCAATTTGCGGGCTGGAGTGGCGATTGTTCGGGAGTAACAACATCGTTAGTGCTTGATACAAAAACAAAAAATAACAACTGCACCGCGACATTTACCAAAATTGGCGCGTAATTTTTGCCCCTATCACTTTGAGCCTTTTAACTTATGACTAATGTGCAAGATATTTCCAGTTCAATGACATCTTCGGAAAAACGTGCCATCGGTTCGCTTGCTGGAATTTACGCTTTGCGAATGCTTGGTTTGTTTATGATTTTGCCAGTGCTATCGCTATTCGCCAAAGAATTAGACGGTGCAACTCCCGCGTTAATTGGTTTGGCAATGAGTATTTATGGATTGCCACAAGTTGTTTTGCAAGTTCCATTTGGTTTGATGTCGGATAAATTTGGGCGCAAAAAACTAATTGTGATTGGCTTAGTTTTGTTTTTTACAGGCAGCGTGGTTGCGGCATTATCGAATGATATTTACGGTGTGTTAATTGGTCGAGCATTACAAGGCGTGGGCGCGATTTCAGCAGTAATTATGGCGTTGGTCGCAGATTTAACGCAGGAAATTCATCGTACCAAAGCAATGGCAACCATTGGAATAAGCATTGGGATGTCATTCGGTGGTGGAATTGTTTTGGGACCAATTATCGCAGCGGCATTCGGTGGTGTTCACGGGGTTTTTTGGACAACCGCTGTTTTGACGTTATTAGCAATTGCGGCGGTTATTTTTATTGTCCCGAATCCAGAAAAATCAAAATTACATCGAGATGCTGAATTTGTTCCTGCTGACGCAATGGCAGCATTGAAAAACCCAGAACTTTTACGCTTAGATTATGGAATTTTCATTTTGCATTTAATTTTGATGGCAATCTTTGTCGTCGTGCCGACGTTAATGCGCGATGCGGGATTAGAAATGGGTAACGAATGGAAAGTTTATTTACCTGTTTTTGTCATTTCGATGGCGTTGATTGTGCCATTTATCATTTTGGCAGAGAAAAAACGTCAAATGAAAAAAGTGTTTTTAGGTGCGATTGCGACATTATCGATTGCTGCGATTGGTTTTGCTTTTGCACATGAAAACTTAGTGACGTTAATTGTATTTTTGAGCGTATTTTTCTGTGGTTTCAATTTGCTTGAAGCGACATTACCGTCATTAGTTTCAAAAACTGCTCCAGCCGATTTAAAAGGCACAGCAATGGGTGCGTATTCGAGTTCACAATTTTTAGGTTTATTTTGTGGTGGTTTAGTGGGTGGATGGTTTAACGGACAATTCGGTGTCACAGCAGTATTTTTGGTGTGTGCTGCGTTAGCATTAAGTTGGTTTGCTGTTTCATTTTTTATGAAAGAACCCCGTTATTTAGCCAGTTTGCTAATTTCAATTGAATTGATGAGTGAAGGCGATGCACATTTATTTGTTAATGAAATGTTAAAAATAACAGGCGTTGAAGAAGCCATTTTGCATCATGAAGAAGCCGTTTTATATTTGAAAGTTGATAATCACATACTCGATAAATCGCAATTACAAACATTGATAAACGAGCATATTCACGCTTATCAGCACATTGTTTAATGATGACTTACGTTGATTATCAAAAATGTGTCGCACAACTCAATGTGTGGAATCATGCTTATCATGTTTTAGATGCACCATTGGTTTCCGATGCAGAATTTGATGCTGCATTTCGACAACTGCAAATTTCTGAACAAAAAAATCCCGATTGGTTAATGCCAGAATCACCCACGCAACGTGTGGGTGATATTGCTAGCAGCACATTTAAAAAAATTACGCACGATGTAAAAATGTTGTCATTAGCAAATGCGTTTTCGATTGACGAAACCGTCGATTTTTTTGTCAAAGCAGCAAAAGAATTAGCGATACCATTACTGCAATTGTCGATTTTTAGCGAATCGAAACTTGACGGTTTAGCGATTAGTTTACGTTATGAAAATGGTTTATTGCGTTATGGCGCAACACGCGGTGACGGTGAAATTGGTGAAGATGTCACACATACTATTAAAACGATTCAATCTATTCCGTTGAAATTACAAATCGATACACCGCCTGATGTTTTAGAAGTGCGCGGCGAAGTGTTTATGACAAAGTCGGTTTTTGAAAAACTTAATCAAAGTGAAAATGTCCGCTCGTTTGTGAATCCACGCAACGCAGCGGCTGGAACAATTCGCCAACTGAATCCAAAAGCTGCAATGGAACGCCCGTTACAATTCATTCCTTATGGTATGGGAGCTTATTCGGGTGAACGCGAATTTACGCGCCACTCTGAAATTCTGTCGTATTTTGGTGAAATTGGTTTTAAATCAAATCCGAATAATCATGCTTTTTGGGCAACAAAAACGGCTTTTGAACAAGATTATCAACGCATGGAAAAGTTGCGCGATTTTTTACCGATGGAAATTGACGGTATTGTTTATAAAATTGATGATTTGAATTTGCAGGAAAAATTAGGTTTTATCGCCCGTTCGCCAAAATGGGCGGTGGCTCGTAAATTTCCCGCGCAAGTTATGACTACAACGTTGCTTGACGTTGATTTTCAAGTTGGACGTACAGGCGTATTAACCCCTGTAGCACGTTTAGAACCTGTGTTTGTTGGTGGTGTCACAGTGAGTAATGCGACGCTTCACAATATGGACGAAATTGAACGTTTGAATTTGTGTATTGGCGATAAAATCGAGATTCATCGCGCTGGCGACGTAATTCCAAAAGTAACCAAAGTTGTAGCAGAAGGCGAAACCCGCCAAAACATTGTAATGCCGTCGCATTGTCCTGTTTGCAGTTCAAGTGTTCAACGTATCGAAAATCAAACGGCTTATCGTTGTTCAGGCGGTTTAATCTGCGCTGCACAAATTGCAGAACGTATTAAGTATTATGCCTCGCGCAACTGCATGAACATTCGTCAACTCGGAACAAAATTGATAGAAGTTTTATGCGAACAAGGAATTTTAAATAACGTTGTCGATATTTATCGTTTGCAAATTGACGATATTTCAAAATTAGAAGGGCAGGGCGAAAAGAATGCAACAAAAATTCTCGCTGCGATTGAAGGCTCAAAACACACCAAATTCAGTACATTTTTAACGGCTTTGGGAATTCCAGAAGTTGGTGAAAGTGGCGCGAAAAATTTAGCACGATATTTTGAATCGTTAGAGAAATTACGGACTGCTGATATTGAAACATTAGTACAAGTTCCAGATGTTGGTTCGGTAACTGCGAATAATGTACGAACGTTTTTTGACGATGCTGCGAATAATCAATTAGTCGATGATTTACTCGCAGCGGGTGTAACGTGGGACGAAAATAAAATCGTTGAAAATTTACAACCTTTAGCAGAACAAACATGGGTTTTAACAGGTACGCTAAGTTCACCACGCAATGAAATCAAAGAAAAATTGGAAGGTTTAGGTGCGAAAGTATCAAGTTCAGTTTCAGCAAAAACGACGGTTGTTTTAGCAGGTGAAGCCGCTGGGAGTAAACGTAAGCAAGCTGAAGATTTAGGCGTTAAAATTCTCGACGAAACACAATTTTTAGAACTTATCGAAAGCCTATCGAAATAAAAAAAGCCCCGTTTGAAATTTTTCAAACGGGGCTTTTTTATGCGATAAATTTAATTGCTGTAAGTTGTTTGAATTCGTACTAACGTACCATCTTCAAATAATTCTTTAAATACAGCCACTAATTTTGGATCGAACATTCCTGTTGAATTAAGCTCGATATTTTCAAGTGCATCTTCCATTGACCAAGGTTCTTTATACGGGCGTTTTGTAGTTAGCGCATCAAACACATCGGCAAGTTTTACAATTCGTGCAGAAAGTGGAATTTCTTCACTTTTCAATTTATTTGGATAGCCAGTGCCGTCAAAATTTTCATGATGTCCCGCTGAAATTTCTCGAGCGACTTCATAAAAAGGATTATTTCCCAAAATTTTTACACCCGCGATGGGGTGTTCACGCATGATAACCCATTCTTCATCAGTTAATTTGCCTGGTTTTTTCAAAATAGCATCGGGAGTGGCGAGTTTTCCAATGTCGTGAAGCATACTCATTAAACCCATGTGTGCTGCTTCTTTTTCATCAATGCCGACAGCCATAGCTAACGCTTGAGTGTAATGTTGTACACGATGTAAATGACTTGCTGTATCTTGATCTTTACCTTCAGCCGCTAAACAAAGCATCACAACAGATTCTTGATACGCCGATTCTAATTGCGTGCGTGCTTCATCTAATTGTCGCTTTGACATCCTCACCGCCCTAAAGAGGCGGTGATTCCTACAGCTAGACGCTTATGTCCAAGCGCGAGAATGTTCTTAGCCGCATTAACATCTCTGTCATGCGTCGTGCCACACTCGGCACAAGTCCATTCTCTTATTCC
>CAIPQN010000088.1 GCA_903867225.1 uncultured Pseudomonadota bacterium
AACTAAAAATGCCCAATATAAACAAACCATTGATGGTTTTGATGCCAGCGTTGCCGCATATCGACAAACCGTTTTAACGGGTTTTCAAGAAGTGGAAGACAATTTAGCTGCGTTACGGATTTTAAAAGAAGAAATCGAAACACAAACCAAAGCGGTTGACGCGGCTAATCAAGCATTAACGCTTACAACGAATCAATATCAAGCGGGAACAATCAGTTATTTGAATGTCATGACCGTACAAACAGCAATGTTATCAAATCGTCAAACAGCGGTTTTGTTGAAAGGTGAACAACTTATGGCTTCTGTTTTATTGATAAAAGCCTTGGGCGGCGGTTGGAATGAAAAATTATTACCAACGCCCGAAGAAGCAACAGGTGAAAGAAAATGGACGGATTATTTAATTTTCCCGATTGAATAAAAACTAATTCTGATTTTTATTATTTAACATCCCATACGCAGCTAATTTATGCCTGACTACGTTGCGGCTGATGTCTAATAATTTTGCGGTTTGAACCTGATTTTTATCGCAGAAATTGAAAGCAGAACGAATCACACTTTCTTCAATGATTTTATAAAGTTTAGGAGGCATTTGTTCAAACAAATTCAGCAAGGTATTTTCCAGTGAATTGGTTGAAACAGACAGCGTATTTTGAGAAATTCTTGCACCCGATAATTTAAAATCTTCTGGGCGTAAATAATTATTCTGGCAAGTCAATAACGCACGATGAACCGCATTCTCTAATTCTCGAATGTTTCCTGGCCAATCGTAATTCAATAACGTGATTTCTGCCGCTGGGGATAATTTCACCTCCTTGTAACCTAATCTTTTAGAATAGATTTTTAAGAAATGCTGTGTCGGAGGCAAAATATCGCGTGGTCTATCGCGTAATGGTGAAAGTTCAATTTTGGCAACATTAAAACGGTAATATAAATCGGCGCGAAAATGCGATGCCGCGACTGCTTCTTCAAGATTAACGTTAGTTGCTGCAATAATCCGAACATCGATTGGAATCGGTTGTCTTGAGCCGACTTTGACCACTTCTTTTTCTTGCAGAACGCGCAATAATTTCACCTGTAAAGCCATCGGCAAATCGCCAACTTCATCAAGAAATAAACTGCCATTATGCGCGGCTTCAAACCAACCTTATTTTTCGGTTAATGCGCCTGTAAATGCGCCTCTTTCATGACCAAATAATTCACTTTCAATTAAATTTTCATTAAGCGCGGCGCAATTTAACGCACCAAACGTGTTGTTACTACGCTTGCTGAGTTCATGAATATGTCGGGCAACCAATTCTTTACCTGTTCCTGTTTCACCAATAATGAGAACAGTTGCATCGCTAGGTGCAATGCGTTCAATTTGTTTTAATAATCGTTGTGAAACGGGGTCTTCAAATACTAAGGCGGTTGCGCGAACAGAAAGCACAAGTGAACGTGATTTTTGTTCATTAAACGCTAATAATGTCATTATTTTTCCTTTGTTACTTGGTAACTATGATGAGTGCAACATTGTTTAATCGTTTATTAGTTTTTCAATAATAAAGAGACTTTTTACCGTGATAAAACGGCATTATTCGATAGGGTTATGTGTAAATAAAAAAGATCAACAATTTCTAACATTTAACGAATTAGCAATTGTTGATTGAGGTAGGTGAAAGGAGGGTTATTTATTCGCCGTGATAACTTGGTCAAAAATACCGTTATCTGCAAAATGTTTTTTCTGGGCGTTTGTCCAGCCACCCAATGCGTTAATGTTTGTTAATTCAATTTTTGGAAATTGTTTTGCATATTTGGTAGCAATTTCTGGGTCAGTGGGACGATAAAAATTCTTAGCAATAATTTCTTGTCCTTCTTTGGTGTAAAGATGTTTTAAATACTCTGTAGCAACTTCAGTTGTACCGTGTTTTTTTGCCACTGAATCCACAACGGCAACAGGTGGTTCAGCCAAAATACTAAATGATGGCGCAACAATTTGATATTTATCTGCGCCAAATTCACCTAATACTAAAAAGGCTTCGTTTTCCCAAGTAATCAACACATCACCAATTTCACGTTCAGCAAATGTTGTGGTTGAGCCGCGTGCGCCTGTATCCAAAACAGCAGTATTTTTATATAACTGCGAAACGAAAGTTTTTGCCGCCGCTTCATCGTTATTATTGTGTTTTAACGCATACGCCCAAGCCGCTAAATAATTCCAACGTGCGCCACCTGATGTTTTAGGATTCGGCGTAATAACGCTGATGTTTTGTTTCACTAAATCATCCCAATCTTTAATGGCTTTTGGATTTCCTTTGCGAACTAAAAACACGATTGTTGAGGTATAAGGCGAACTGTTATTAGGCAAAAGTGATTGCCAGTTTTCTGGAATCAATTGGCGTTGCGTATGCAATTGGTCAATATCAGAGGCTAATGCAAGTGTGACAACATCTGCTTCCATACCATCTAAAACGCCCCGAGTTTGCTTGCCACTTCCTCCGTGAGATTGATTAACCTGAATGTTATCACCTGTTTTTGCTTTCCAGTATTTGGCAAAAGCGTCGTTGTAATCTTTATACAATTCACGAGTTGGGTCATAAGACACGTTGAGCAATTTTACATCTGCTGCATTGACATTATGGATTGCAGCAATTGTTAAAGCTGCTGAAAAAAGAAGATGTTTGAAACGGATATTCACTTTTATAGCCCTGTAAGTAGTAAGTAAAAATTTGAATTAAATGTGACAATTATTTTGATTTATGAATCGGATACCAAAATTGCAAATGACAGTTTTCACAAGCTCTATCCACAAGTCCACCTGTTCTAATCAATTCTTCGGTGTCTTTTTTATCGATTGCTTTCACCACAAGTTGCATTGCTTCATGCAAGCCTAACGCTCTTTGGTTGAATTCGGATTTATGCGTTTTGATTAACTTTTGAATGTCTGTTGATTTCAATTCAGTGCTGCCCGCCGATGATGTATTCGCACCTTCTTCAGCCACTTTACGACCATCAATAATCAATAAATTACTGGCTTCCAAAACCGTCAAAGCGTGTTTTTTGACTTCTGCCCATTCTTCATCTGTATGCGGACTTTTTTCTTCAACGCCATCTTTTGTGGAAATCGTTGCAACCGAATTCCAAACAAAATCGATATTGGGATCAACAATCGAGGACATAATTTGTTGTATTGTTGCGGTTGGTTTAAAAGGTGTCGCGTCTTTTGCTTGTGAAGCGAAGGGCAACATAAAACCTGCTATTGCAATCGTAATAACGGCTGATTTTTTCAATGTAAAAACTCCTTAAACAAAACCGATGAATCGCGCAGAAAACGCCACTGCAAGCCATAAAAACATGACTAATACAGCCGTAAATCTTGCAACTAATAAATCAGGCGATTCAATGGATGTTAATTTTTTATAAAGCGTGACGTGAACAACCAGCGCAATCGCTAAAAATAGGAACTTTGCCCAAAATGCAAAATTGGGATAGTAATTTGTCGCGGCAGGGATAAAAATGAAAATTCCCGAAAAAACTAATAACCCTAAACCAATCCAAATAAATTTCGCGGTAGATTGTGCAATATCGACTAACGATTGTTCGCGCAAGCTGCCTAAACCCACTAAACGCAAACTCACTAACGTGACGGGCGATAAAATCAAAATCAACCCAACAATGTGAATTAGCTGAAAAACTGCACCAAATAAATGATTTTGACCACCGACAAATCGGCTTAATTCGCTTGTTTGAATATATTTAAATAATTCAAGCACTAACATAAAACGCTCCTGTTTATTTGTAATTCAAATACGGAATCAATCGACCAGAAATCAACACTAAACTCCATAAAAATAGTGAAATCCCCCCAGCATACTGAACGCCTTTGGGTAATAATTTTTCAAACTCCCATTCCTCAATGCGTTTTCCCCATTTCAGTTCAAACAACAGCGCGTTAACACCCGCAAGCGCGATAAATATCAGTTTGTAGAAAAACACGTCGAGCGTAATAATTTTCGGTGCTGAGGCAACAAACAATAAAACGCCTGTTACCATCGTCACGGCAAAACTGCCTAATATCAAAGGTCGCAACGGTTGAAATAATGCTGAAACCGACGTTTTAGGTAAAAACACACCCAATAACCGTAAATCAACAAAAAACAGCAAACCGACCGAAAACGCTAATCCAATTAAATGAATACCTTCTACAATTGGGTAGGCGTAAATAGATTCTCGAAGCGATGTACCCAATTCTGAATCGTAAAGTAAGTCAGCAAATTCGATTAACGTCATCTCTTTTCCTTAATTTGTCTGTTGATTAAACCGCGCCTAAACCGAAACCACCGTTATTCTCGGTGCAAATTCTTTCTTCATGTTCGACAGTTGTTTTGCCTGCTGAATCTTTAGCAAACCACACATCAAAATTCCAACTGTCTGGTTTATCTGCAACCGTCCATCTTCTTGCGGGAATCGTCACGGTAAAAGGTTTTGTATAAACCGTTGGGTCAGTAAAGACAGCTTCGTAGTTGTAGCGCGTGTTTTCTTTGTTGAAAATGTAATGCTCTTCGATATGCCCGTTTTCACTAATGAATTCGCCTGAACGTCCAAAAAGGGCTTTACCGTTATGATTACTGACATCAACAACTAACGTATTGCCTTCCCAATGTCCGCGCGAATCGCCGTTCCAAAGTTTAATTTTGCTAGGCAAATGCGCTTTATCATCTAAATGAATAATGCGTGTTCCCGAATCAAAAAAGAAAACCACATAATTAGGATATTGCTTGATTTCATAACCGTGCCAATACAACGACTTTGGTACGCCACCTGGCGCACATCGCGCTAAAGGCTCAACAAAATTTTGTGTTGTTGGGTCGTGGAATTTAACCTGAAATTCTTTAACTTTTTCTAACGCCCAAGGTTGAAAAGGCACTTGTCCGTCAATCGGGTCACTGACACGACTTGGAGCGCGGTCAGCTCTTGCACCTTTTGGAATGCGGTTTGGATTTGGATCGTTGATAATGCCGCCTTGTGGGTCGGTAAAATTCCCGTGATTCCCGATAGTATTCGACCAAAAACCCGAAACATCAGGTTGACCATCAGCAAGTCTTGCCCCAGTCCATTTTTCAGATGAAATTTTTGGAAAACTTTTTTCACGCGGCATTCCACCACCATTACCTTGTGCGGCTGGTTTTTGTTCTGTTTTAGGTTTATCGGTGTCGGCGGCGTGTGTAATTTGTGGCAACAATGCCATTCCGATAAATGCCAATCCCGATACACCAAGATAATGTTTCAACATATTTTTTTTCATAAAATTCTCACTTAACGGCGTTACTGTTTTGGTGGATAAAATTCGTCGTAATCCAAGGTAAAACGATAATCTTCGATTAACTGAAAATCTTTTTCCCTATGTCGATACAAAATCACGTCGATATTCCACGGATGACTGTAGACTTTTGGGTCTTCGATAGTAGCTTTATATTCAATCGTATTTGCATCAAGAAACGCCCATTTTTCAACCACATGAAATGCGTCGCTGTGAAAATTACCTGCTTTGTCGAGCCATGTTTTGTCATTAAAATGTTTTACATCAACAACCAACGTATCACCTTCCCAATGTCCGCGCGAATCACCAAGCCACCAATCATTTGGGTCTTCGGGATGTGGCGTGCCGTTGGTATAAATCGTGCGAACCGAATGACCAAGTTGATGCACCAACGTTAAATCTTGTTTGCGCTGAAAAATTTGAAATGGCTCTGGATAATAGACACTGCGCGGTACACCAAGCGTGTAACCTTTTAATGCGGGGTCTAAGGTTTCTCGGGCTTCAAAATTCTTTTGTTTTTTAGCAAAGGCTTCTGGCAAATAGGGAATCAAACCGCCTTCAACAATTCCTGCACTAGGTGGCGTATTTTTACGATTTGAATGTGGCTCTAAGTCATAATCTGCCGCGCTGGTTGTTTGCCAAATCCCTGAAAAATCAGGTTTTCCATTTAAACGTGGAATTTTTGTATCTGCGGCAATTGCAATGTCTGAAAAAGAAAATGCCACCAGCAAACTCAAAGCCAACGCTGATTTAGAGGATTTTGTTATTGATAACGTGTTCAAAAAAACCTCCTTTTTATTGCGGCGTTGCAGATGCAGTTGCCGTTGTAGGTTCAACAGAAGCCGCAGGTTTTGGTGTTTCTGGTGCGTCTTGTGCGCCGCCCGTTTTGACACTGCTACCATCAGGCAACGTGGTCGTAACAGCGTAACCAAAATTTTGACCATTCTTCGCTTTGAATCCGTTAATGGTGATTTCCGTACCAGGTGCTAATGTTTTTTTCGTAATGCCTTTTTCTTTCAAATTAAACGGTGCGCCAAATTCAAATCCCCAGTTTAGAACTGAGCCATCGGCTTGTTTAACGTCTAAATAAAGCCAACTGTGTGGATTTACCAATTCAAATTTCGTTACCACGCCTTTCACTTCAACAGGTTTTTCAGCGTCAAATTCCGCCGAAAATGCGTGATGAGCATTTGCAGGAATTGCCATAGCACAACCGACGACGGCTAAAATTGGGATTAACTTATTTCTCGTTTTCATAAAATTCTCATTATTTTGCTGACGCAGATTTGTTTAAATAAACGGCATGGCACGCTTCGCAAGCCGCATAAAGTGCATCACCTGCTTCAATGGCTTTTTCTGTATCTTTAGTTTCAGCGGCTTTTGTGACAGATTTTGCGGCGTTCATCATTTGTTCTGTGGCTTGTTTCCAAATAGGTTGATTTTCAAAAGGCGTTTTTAAAAGCCATTTTCCTGATTCGACTAATGCCAACGCATTTGCTTTGACTTTTCGCCATTCTTCATCGTTTTTGGGTGTTTCATTTGCTACCGCAAAAACCGTATTTGAAGCAGGAACGGTGACATCTTTCATGTGCGTTCCCACTTCTGCATTTGTTTCATGTGGATTTGCCGCAACGCACACTTTCATAATCGAAAAAAACAAAACGGCAAAACCAAACGCTTTTTGTAATTGCACTAGACACGACCTCTAATCAATTAAATCCATAGCGCGACTTTAAAAAAATCGCACTATTTAAAAATTTAGTGCGCTTCAGGTTTTGGTGGTGGAACAGCAATTTTTGTTAATGTGCCGCCTTCCGCTTCATAATCTTGTGCGCCAACTGCGCCAGCGACTTTAAAACCTTTTGATGCCAATAAATCTGCGCCTTTTCCGCCACGACCCGCATGATTTGATACGGTGATAACTGAGCGATCTTTTGGAATAAACGCTAAACTTTTTTCAAGTTCGCTAATTTGAATGTTGAGATAAGCGGGGAAACCACCAATTTTGCTAATTTCGTCAGGACGACGTAAATCAATGACTGTTAATTTCTCAGGGTTTGCGAGTAACGCATCAACTTGTGTACGAGTTAATTTAGGCGATTTCGCGGTGTATGGATGTGCTTCTGCGGTGGCAGGTTTTGGAGCTTCTTCAGCAGCAAAAACCGCTGAACTGCTAAGAACTATTGCTAAAACTGCCAAACTGGTAAATTTCTTCATGTTTTATTCTCGCTCGTTAAAAAACTTAGGAATGCACTTTTTAAAGTACGTTAAAAAATTTGCATCAACATGAACGACTTAGGTTGATTCATGTTTCTTACGAATAGAGAATTGCAGGGTTTGTGCCAATAAATTTTTAGAGCTGTAAATTGAAAAATTATTTTTATAATTTATTGATAAATAAAGAATTTAATTTTTATTTTTGTATATGTCCTAAACGAAATTTCTTTAAAATGAAGGTTCAACTGTTGCTACAGCAACAACGCATAATCAAGTATTGACCGTGTATTAGCATCGATTTTTGGAATGTTTGAATCGATTTTTTAGATTTACCAAAAATTCCGCAAAGCCCCGTCTCTTCAGGTCGGGGATGTAAGGAATATCGGCGTAGCCCCGCTTTAAAATTTAAGTAGGGCGTTGCTGTTGTTCAATATACTGTTTCAGAACGGATAAAGGTGCACCACCACA
>CAIPQN010000089.1 GCA_903867225.1 uncultured Pseudomonadota bacterium
CATTTCCAGCAGTTTGTTCAAACCTTTTTTGCGATAATTCATGCCTGAACCTAAATCCGCAATCACCTCGGTTCGCCAACCTTTCGCCGCGCAATAGGTTTCTAACATTTCCTGTTGTCGTTGCAGGTCTTCTTTTTGGTCCGTAGCTTGATACTCGCGCATAACAAACCGTGGGCGCATCTTCATCGCCTAAATTCAGCAGTTCTGCTATATCGTAATAACGGGTGCCGCCTTTTGTTTTGCGCTTTGGCAATAGTTCACCTGAAACTTCCCACTTTCTCAATGTGTCGGGACTTGTTCCAAGTAACTTTGCAGCTTCGCCTATCTTGACTAATTTCTTCTCCATAAGCATATATTATGCATAGATAATCATAGATTAAAACGAACTGTTACTTACCCTTGCAATAACCTCAAAGCTATTTGCACTGGAGCCAGCAGCGGCTATTTTTTGTGCCTTTTTGTTTTCTGATGGATCAATACCTTGCGCTATTTGTTCACGAGCTTGGTCTCGTTTATCACGCGCAAATTTCAAACTAATATCTGGATAGATACCCAACGCGAGGGTTTTTCTTTTACCAGAAAAACGATAATCGAAACGGAAGTATTTTGAGCCATTGGGATTAAGTAGCAGATACATTCCTTTTTCATCTGGCAGTTTGTAGGGCTTGTCCTTTGGCTTTGCATTTTTAATGGCGGTATCAGAAAGTGGCATGACGGTATTAGCTCAAGTAATTTTGAATATACCGTTATTTGTACCGCGTAATCAATGACGGTATGTCAATGTACTTTATTACATTCCATTGGACAATAAAAAACCCGCTAAGCTATAAAACTTGCGGGCTATTGGACTATCTTGAATCTCTTAAAATTTGGCTGGGTCAACAGAATAAAGCTCTACAACTGTCTAAAAATAAGGATTTATTGAAAGTTATTTTTAAATATACCCCAAAAAATACCCCCTGTAGAGTGAGGCTGCCCTCGATTCAATTCCCAAACGAAAATTTTAGATAACAAAAACCGCCTTTAAATCGGCGGCTCTCTTGCACTACTTAGCACTATAAAAAAGCTACTGATTTCGAGTGCCAAATACTCGTTTGTAAAATTACGCCATGTCTTCAAAATTTAGCCATAGCCGCTTTAATTTCATCTATGCTGGCGTAACCATTCCTATCAACGTCAATCACGTCAAAATGCGCGGCTACTCGCGGCATTCCATTTTCAGCTTCATCTAAGGTAATTTGATTGTCGCTATTCTTATCTGCATTCTTAAAGCGTTCCTCCATCAACTTAATCATAAAGTCACTTTGAGCATAAACCGTTGTCGCGCCAATTACACACACTGCACACAAAACTAATTGCTTCACAGCTTCACCTCCTCCAAATCAGGCAACCCCTTAACAATCTCAACCCGTTTCACCAAATCAAAAAATAACATGGAATAATTCAAACACTCCCACCCATGCCTTCGTTAATAATTTTTCAGCGGCTTGATTAAAGTCGGTAACGTATTCGTGATACGGTTTCACAAGCACCGTTTCTTTGGCATCTTTGTTGGAAAACAACGCAATCGCGTCATCGGTAGCTTGTTTCAAATTACGAAAACAAATGATATTGCCTTGTGATTTTCGCTCGTTCAAAATTCGATTGGTACGCGAAAACGCCTGCACTAAGCCATGAAAACGCAAATTTTTATCAACGTACAAGGTATTTAAATTCGGGCTATCAAATCCCGTTAAAAACATATTCACCACCAGCAAAATATCGACCTGTCCAGCGCGTACTTTTTTGGCAATATCTTGGTAGTAATTGTAAAAACTTTGGTTGTCGTTGGTGTTGTATTTCGTGCCAAATAGCGCGTTATAGTCAACAATGAATTCGTCTAATTTGTCACGATTCGATTGGCTAATTTTTGCACCTGTTGGCACTTCGAGTGATTCTTCTGGAATTAAGCCATTGATTTGTCCATTCGCGTCTGGGTCTGCATCGTTAGCACCATAACTGAAAATGGTGGCGATTCTTAACGGGCGGTTTGCGTCAGCTTGTTTGCGTTTGAACAACTCGTAATAACGTATCAAGGTGGCGACATTGCTCACGCAAAACATCGCTGTGAAATTCGGGGCTTTGGTTTTCTGCCGATGATGCGCCAAAATGTAATCGGTGATTTTTTCTAATCGTTGCTCACTTTCCAATAATTCTTTGGTGTCGATGGCTTCGACTTCAATATCTAATTCGTTTGCGCTGTCTTTTTGCTGATATTTTCCGACGTACTCAACAGAAAAACGCAGCACATTTTCATCTCGAATCGCGTCAACAATCACATACTTGTGCAAGCATTCGCCGAATAATGATTTGGTGGTTTGTTGATTCCCTTCTGAACCCGTCGCGTTATCCGCAAATATCGGCGTTCCTGTGAAACCAAACATTTGCGCTTGTTTGAAAAATAGTTTGATATTTTTATGCGTTTCACCAAATTGACTGCGGTGGCATTCGTCAAAAATAAACACCACTTTTTTATCTTGCAGCGGTGCAACTTGCTCGGCGTAACGCCTGTTGTTAATGGCATTGTTGAGTTTTTGAATCGTGGTAACAATCAACTTGCAACTGTCATCAGCAAGTTGAGCGACTAATTTATTCGTGTCGGTGGTGTTATCGACGCAGCCTTTTGAGAAAGCATTAAATTCTTGCGAGGTTTGATAATCCAAATCTTTACGGTCAACGACAAACAACACTTTATGCACTTTCGGCAAACGGGTAATGATTTGGCTCGCCTTGAATGAAGTTAGTGTTTTGCCGCTGCCTGTCGTGTGCCAAATATAAGCATTGTTGGTGCTGGTTTTAACTTGATTGACGATGCCTTCCACGGCGTAAAATTGATACGGACGTAACACCATCAACGCCTTCGCGGTTTCGTTTAATACCGTGTAATGGGTAATCATTTTAGCAATGTGACACTGTTTGAAAAACTCCGCTGTGAACTCGTGTAAATCTGATAAACGATTATTTTCGGTGTCAGTCCAAACAAAGGTTTGTTCAAACGATTGTTTGCTGTTGTTGGAGAAAAACTTGGTATTTACGCCGTTGCTGATAACAAATAACTGCACATACTGAAACAGCCCCGTTTTTTAAGTTCGATTTGTACCAATGGCAAACCGTTAATTAACAGCGTCACGTCATAGCGGTTTTTACGATTACCTTCCATTGTGATTTGGTGCGTCACTTGAAACTCGTTCATGCACCAATCTTCACAATTTAAAAAACTTAGCCACACGGTTTCGTTGCCATCGTCACGTTTCAAAACAAACTTATCGCGCAGTAACTTCGCCCGTTCAAACACCGTTCCCGTGTTCAAGTGATTCAAAACCCGCTCGAATTCCGAAGCCGTTAAACGGATGTTTTTGTTGTGAATTTCTAATTGGCGTTTGAAATTGCTACGCATATCGCTGTCGTTTTCAATACGAACTTGCTCGTATTCCATGCCGACCAATTGAGCAATTAAGGCGTTTTCTAATTCGTATTCGGATTGGGTTGTCATAATGAAAATTCACTGCCCCGCAATTTCACCCATTCAGGTTCGTCTTTCATTAGTACATCAAGCATTTGAATAAATTTTTGATACGCTATTTTTATATCTTCCATCGTCGTTTTTTCATTAGCTCGATTTTTATAAACTCGTTTTGCCAATATATCCAAATCACCTATGGTAATTTTGTCGCCAATTCTTGCGAGTGGAAACAACATTCGTGGACTGATTAAATCTAACTCGAAACTATGCCAAATGAAATGCGACAAACCATCACCTATTAGTGGCGGCAAATACTTAGGGTCTTTCAATTCTAATTCGCGATATTTACCAAAAATTCCGCAAAGCCCCGTCTCTTCAGGTCGGGGATGTAAGGAATATCGGCGTAGCCCCGCTTTAAAATTTAAGTAGGGCGTTGCTGTTGTTCAATATACTGTTTCAGAACGGATAAAGGTGCACCACCAC
>CAIPQN010000090.1 GCA_903867225.1 uncultured Pseudomonadota bacterium
CGAATTGTGCAAAGAATTGGGAATTACGCGACAAACACTTTATCGTCATGTTTCACCCGATGGAGAATTGAGAAATGATGGTAAAAAGTTACTCAAAATTCCTTAACGGGGTATTTGCTCCGTTTCGTGCGTCGACCCGAAGCAAAGCGTCATTTTTTCAAGCATGGGCAAAACTGATTTAAAAATCAGTTGGCGTGCCATTGAAAGCGACAACGAACGGGAAATGTTGATTGCGTTCAGAAGCTGGGCAAACAACAACAACATCAACGTCGAAACCGTCATCACGGGACACAATTTGACAGCGTTTGATTTGCCGAAAATCAGCAACGCTTTCATTCGTCACCGCTTGAAATTACCGCTGTTTTTATTGCCATCGTTACGCGATGAAACCAAAAACGAAATCGTAGACACGATGAAATTAGCAAAGACTTACACAATGGAACACCGCGACGACTTTGCTATCAGTTTGGACACACTCGCAGGCATTCTGAACATCGAACGACCCCAACAAGCAATGTCAGGCGCAGAAGTGCCAGCCGCACATGAACGCGGGGAATTTGCACCAATTCTGATTTATTGCTGCATTGATACCGAAACGACTGCACAAGCCGCACAGTTGATGCTCGGCATTGCGAATATTTGAACTAATCGAAACAGCGCAAGGACGCGCCACCACTCACGAGGATAAACAAATGCCAATCAAACCTGAAAACAAACACCGTTACCCAAAGCGCAAACAGTGGCTACAAATTCGCGCAGAAATTTTGAAACGCGCTGAAAACCGCTGTGAATTTTGTGGCGTTCAAGACCGAACCGTGCGAAATCACGCACTGATTGTTTTATCCGTTGCACACCTTGACCAACAACCAGAAAACAACGACCCGCAAAATTTAGCCGCACTTTGCCAAAAGTGTCACATCAATCACGACCGCCCCTTTCAAAAACTGCACCGACGCATCACGTTTTTTATTCGCGCCCGTTCCTTCAATCACGACCTTTTTGGATTCAACCATGCAATCACTTGATTTAAACGAAGCCGCCGTATTTTTAAAAATGAATGCCGAAGTTTTACGCCGTCACGCCAAAGCAGGAAAAGTCCCCAGTCGAAAAACGGGCAAGCGGTGGGTTTTCATACTCGAACACCTTGCCGATTGGGTAAGCAATAGCTATGCTTCACACGGGCGAGAATTGCGTGTGATTGATGGATTCAAAAACACTCACGAGGACACTAGAAAATGTCAATCTACAAGCGCAAAGAAACGTGGTGGATTAAGTTCACCATGCCAGACGGACGCAGAATACAGCAGTCTGCTGGGACTAAAATAAAACACGAAGCACAAGAATTACATGACCGCCTAAAATCCGAAGCGTGGCGCGTTGGAAAATTAGGCGATAAACCGCGTTACACTTGGCAAGAAGCCGTCACGCGCTGGTTGCAAGAACAATCACACAAACGCAGTATTGATGACGACAAACATCATTTGGTTTGGTTGCATCCGTATTTGTACGGTTTAGAACTCGACGCAATTACCAAAACGAAAGTAGACGAAGTGAAACAGGCAAAAATGGCAACGGGTGTGTCGAATGGCACTGTTAATCGCATGATGGCAACGTTACGCGCTATTTTAAATCGCGCTGTCAAAGACTGGGAATGGTTGGAAAAAGCCCCGCACGTTCGAATGTTACCCATTGCTAATGAGCGTGTGCGCTGGTTAAGCCAACAAGAGGCTGTCAAATTGTTAGCCGAATTGCCCCGGCATTTAGCCGCGATGATGCGTTTCACGTTGGCAACAGGTTTGCGAGAATCGAATGTTACGCAGTTGGAATAGTCACAAATTGATAAACAACGGCGTTGTGCATGGATTTACGCAGATCAAGCCAAAGGTAAAAAAGCGATTGCAGTGCCGCTAAACGATGATGCAATGGCGGTGTTGCGTTCACAAATAGGAAAACATGACACACGAGTGTTCACTTACAAAGGCGAGCCTGTAACACGCGCAAATAATCACGCATGGCGTAAAGCGTTAGTTCGTGCGGGGATTGAAAATTTTCGTTGGCATGATTTGCGACATACTTGGGCGAGTTGGCACATTCAAAACGGAACGCCTGTAAATGTGTTGCAAGAATTAGGTGGATGGTCAGAGGTAAATATGGTGCGTCGATATGCTCATTTGTCGAGTGAGCATCTTAGCGGTTATGCAGGAAATTCAAAACTGGGTACAAATTGGCTACACGCACAAAAAAGCCCTGAGAGCGAAAACCGCTACAGGGCTTGATATATTTGGTGGGTCGTGCGCGATTCGAACGCGCGACCATCGCATTAAAAGTGCGGTGCTCTACCAGCTGAGCTAACGACCCTAAAAGAAGGGTAATTATACTGTCGATTTTTAAAATTGCAAAGGTTAATTTTTATTTTGATTAGAACTCACTCATTGACCAACGCGGACGTGCAGAAATTTCTAGGTTTTGAATTTGTCCCATCAGGAAACGGCGATAACCCGCATACGCAATCATTGCGCCGTTGTCGGTGCAAAATTCAGGACGTGGAAAAAAAATTTTGCCACCTTCTTTCGTGACCATTTCGGTTAGTATTGCACGGATTTTCGTATTTGCACTAACGCCACCTGCAACAACTAATGTTTTTAAATGCGTTTGTTGCAAAGCTCGACGACATTTAATCGCCAACGTATCAGCCACTGCATCTTGAAACGCTAGCGCAATATCCGCTTTATCTTGGTCAGTTTTGTCGCAATTTTGGAAAGTGTTTAGCGCAAACGTTTTTAATCCGCTAAAACTAAAATCTAATCCTGGTCTGTCAGTCATTGGGCGCGGAAAACGAAAACGCGCTTGTCCAAATTTTGCTAATTCCGAAAGTTTCACACCACCAGGATAATTCAAACCAAGCAATTTCGCGGTTTTATCAAAGGCTTCACCCGCCGCATCGTCCAGCGACTCACCTAATAATTCGTATTGTCCAACGCTTGAAACCTTAACCAATAACGTATGTCCGCCCGAAATTAGCAATGCGACAAATGGAAATTTTGGCGGATTTTCTTCTAACATTGGCGCAAGTAAATGTCCTTCCATGTGATGCACCGCAACGGCAGGAATTTGCCATGCAAAGGCTAAACTTTGTGCTGTTGCCGCGCCCACTAATAACGCCCCCATCAATCCAGGACCCGCTGTGTAAGCAATTGCTGTTATATTTGATTTTGTTAAGTCGCTTTCGTGTAAAAGTTGTTTAATCAGCGGAATCAATTTGCGAATGTGATCACGAGACGCAAGTTCTGGCACAACGCCGCCGTATTCGCTGTGCATTTCGATTTGACTGTAAAGTAAATGGTGAATTAACCCGCGTTCGGAATGGTAAATTGCCACGCCAGTTTCGTCGCATGACGTTTCGATGCCTAAAATATACATTGAGTTTTTGAAAAATAGAGAAGTGAAGGTTATAATCGCGGGTTCTATCTATGTGGCAAATCCGCCGCTAAACTGCTTTATCATTTTAACATAACTGGAAATATCCTAATGCCATCAGTAAAACTTAAAGAAAACGAACCATTCGACATCGCAATTCGTCGCTTCAAACGCGCTTGTGAAAAAGCAGGTGTTTTGGCTGAAGTACGTCGTCGTGAAGCGTATGAGAAACCCACCACCGAACGTAAACGTAAAGGCGCAGCGGCTGTTAAACGTCATTTGAAAAAATTAGCGCGTGAACGTTATGCGTTGAAAAACTTACGTCGCGGTCGTCCTGCGCTTTAATTCATGAGCGAATTATTAGCACATCTTAAAGACGAAATGAAAATCGCCATGAAAAGTGGCGAAAAAGCGCGTTTGGGCGTGATTCGATTGATGTTAGCGGCAGTTAAACAAATCGAAGTTGATGAACGTATCGAACTCGACGATAGCCGTGTTCTGATCGTTTTAGATAAAATGGTCAAACAACGTCGTGAATCAATTCGTCAATACACCGATGGAAATCGTACCGATTTAGCCGACATCGAAGCGGCTGAAATTCTCATCATTCAAGATTTTCTTCCCCAACCTTTAACCGAAGCCGAAATCGATGCAATGGTCGCGCAAGCGGTCGCCGATTCTGGCGCAACGTCAATTAAAGAAATGGGCAAAGTCATGGCGTTACTTAAAGAACCCATGCAAGGTCGCGCCGATATGTCTATTGTCAGCGTGAAAATCAAGGCAGCATTCGTAGAATAATGACGTTTCACGTTCATTATGTCGGGTAGGATTCCACGCCAATTCATTGATGACCTTTTAGTGCGAGTTGATATTGTCGATATTATCGATTCGCACGTCCCTTTAAAAAAAACGGGTTCCAATTACGCCGCCCGTTGCCCCTTCCACAACGAAAAAAGCCCCAGTTTTAACGTCAATCGCAACAAGCAGTTTTATCATTGCTTCGGCTGCGGCGCAGGTGGCAATGTCATTAGCTTTTTGATTGAATTTAATCACCTTAGTTTTGTTGAAGCGATTGAAGAATTAGCAACCTTCGCTGGCGTTGAAATTCCTTACGAAAATCAAACGAATTTCGAGCCAGAAGCGAAAAATAAACTCCTCGATTTACAGCAACTCATGGCGCAAGTCGCCACGTTTTACGTTGAACAACTCAAAACTCACGTTCAAAAAAATATCGCGATTGATTATTTAAAAGGACGTGGTGTTCAAGGCGTGATTGCGCGTGATTTTATGATTGGTTACGCGCCCGATGGTTGGCAAATTCTTTCGCCACATTTTAAAAATACTGAATTACTTTGCGAAGCAGGAATGTTGGCATTCAAAAACGATATGTATTACGACCGTTTTCGTCAGCGCATTATGTTTCCGATTCGCAATAAACGCGGTCACGTTATTGGTTTTGGCGGACGTGTTTTAGATGATACGCAGCAACCAAAATATCTCAATTCACCCGAAACGCTGCTTTTTCATAAAAGCAACGAAGTTTACGGTTTGTACGAATTACTGAAAAAAAATTCCAAACCAGCCCGCATTTTAATTGTTGAAGGTTATATGGACGTGATAACGCTTGCACAATTTGGGATTGATTATGCTGTCGCCGCGCTGGGAACGAATTTAACCGCAACACAATTACAGCTTTTGTTTCGTTCAACGTCCGAAGTTATTTTGTGTTTCGATGGCGATAAAGCGGGACAAGATGCTGCATGGAAAGCAATGGATGCGGTTTTTTCAGTGTTAAACGACAACCGACAAGTGCGTGTTTTGTTATTGCCATCTGAACACGATCCAGATTCGTTATTGCGTAGCGAGGGCGTAGAAACCTTCACGCAACGCATCGAAAACGCTGAAATGGTGTCGAGTTACTTTTTCAATCACTTCACCGTCAAATTAAATTTAGATTCCATTGAAGGACGTGCAAAACTCGCGCATCAAGCGAAACCATTTTTGCTGAAATTAGCTGACAGTTTTTTTAAAGAAATGATGTTGGCTAAATTGAAAGAATTAACCGATTTTGATGTTGCGCCTGCCATCGAAAAAGAAAATACTGCACCTCAAGAAAATCGTCATCAAAAAGAAAATCAAAATGTGCGGCATTCGTTAGAACGTTTGACATTAGCATTGTTGGTTCAAAATCCAAAATTAGTCAAAAAATTAGAAGTAAATCCAATGGACTGGCAAGCGTTAGATTTTGCGGGAATTGAAACGTTTCAAAAAATCGTGCAGCAAATTTGCGTCGAAAAACCCACAACTACCGCGCAATTTCTCGAACATTATCGTAATTCGCCAGATGAAAAAATGTTGAATGCGTTGGCAAGTTTGACAATTTTAATTCCAGAAGAAGGAATTGAAGCCGAATTTGATGGTGCGTTGAATCAGCTAATTTCACAAGGTCGAAAAAATCGTTTAGATAAATTACAAATTCAAGCTACAACCAGTGGATTAAGTGAAGATGAAAAGGAAATTTTGAGAAACTTATTGCAACTTATGCAACGCTAGTCATTTTTTTGTCATAAAAATAATTTACGCTGATAACGGCTATTTCATTTGTTTTAAACCAAATAACTTCAATGTTTTTATGACTCATTCCGTTTATCGAACAATATGGATTTCCGATTTACATATCGGTTCCACTCAATGCCAGTCAGACGTTCTGCTTGATTTTTTAAAGTACAACGATAGCGAAAAGCTCTATTTAGTCGGTGACATAATCGATTTTTGGTCGCTTTCAAAAAAAATGTATTGGACGACTGAACACAACACCATCATCCAAAAAATTCTTCGCAAAGCGCGGCAAGGCACTGAAATAATATATATTCCAGGTAATCATGATGAAAATATCAGAGATTATGAACACTATGTTTTTGGCGATATTGTGGTGAAAGTATCAGATATTCACACAACGGTTTTGGGAAAACGTTTTTTAATTGTTCATGGTGATGAATACGATGCCGTTGCTCGACATCATAAATGGTTAGCTAAAATCGGCAGCGTTGGTTACGACTGGTTAATCGCATTAAATCGATTTTGGCGTATCTTTCGGCGATTATTTGGTATTCAATCGCAATTTTCGTTGGCGGCTTATATTAAATTTAAAGTTAAAAATGCAGTGCAATTTATTTCGGATTACGAAGAAACGATTGTTCACACCTTGAGAAATGAAAATTTAGATGGCGTAATTTGTGGGCATATTCATCACGCCGAAATTAAGAAAATTGATGATTTTTTATATGTAAATACAGGTGATTTTGTGGAAAGTTGCACCGCCATTGTTGAACATCACAATGGCGAATTGGAACTTATAAAATGGAAAAAACAAGCCGACGATTAGTTCATCGTTCGAGATGCAAAATATCGACATGACTCCAAATTGCCTCAATAAAATCCATATCAATTTCTGGCATTCCGTCTTGTATCCATTTTGTTAAAAATTTCGCGGTATTCGGATAAGTAATGTGAACTGCGTGGTTATCATGAAGCCAATGTTGCACAGTTTCAGCGTCCAATTCATTCATAACATGAGCATAACCAAGTTGTTGTAACGCTGCCGCATTCGATGTTTGTTCAACTTGTGCGTGTAAAGGTTTAACGAGAATTTTTTTACCGAGTTGTAACGCTTCACTGGTCATCGCAAAACCTGCATTGCTGATAATGCCCTCACAAGTGTAAAGTTCGGGAAAGAACGTGTCAGCATTCATCGCGTGGTAAATAATATGCGAATGTTTCGATGTCATCGGTACCGCACAAGACACATGGAATTCAAAGTTTTCAAACGGTGCTAAAAAACGTTCCACATCAACGACATCTTCAAAAGGCAAATACACGACAATTTTATTTTTCACGATAGCTTTAGATTCTAAAGCCTCGACAATCGGTGGCACAATCGGTTGACCAAAATGGTGCCAGTGCATGCCAATTGATTTATTGGCTGGCGCAAAATACTTCATTATCAAATCTGCAATCGGATCTGAACCTTTGCGCGGAATATTAAAGTTGTAAGCATATTGATTTCCCAAACCTAAAACCGATTTTTTTTGCCTTCTTGCCGCCCATGCTGAAACAGGTTCAAAGTCGGTAATAATCAAATCGTAATCACTTAAATCTAGCATTTTTACGTCATTTAAAAACGTTGAAACTTTCGCTTCTATCGCGGTTTTACAATAATTAAGTTTGCCTTTGCTGGTATTGAACGTTAGCCCTGTTCGTATTTGGTAATCACCAAAAACATCCATGTCAAAATATTTATCCGCTGCTCGACCCGTAAATAAAAATTGGGTTTCGATGCCCGCAGCTTTAAGCTCTTTCGCCATCACACGAGAACGTGCAAGATGCCCATTTCCTGTTCCTTGAACACCATAAAAAATTTTCATCATCAAAAACTCGTAATAATTTAAATTGTTTTCAGCATAAGGATTTTATATTTCGATTGTGTGTCGAATAGATTGAATTACGATGTCAATTTCATGTTTTTTATGTGACAGTAAGTGATAATTTTTTTTACAATTTGCCATCAAAATTCAAAAACGGTCAAATATCATGCTGAAAAAGTCTTTACGAACACTTTTAAAAATCCTTTATCGCGTCGAAGTGATTGGTTTAGAAAATTATTACAAAGCGGGAAATCGCGTGTTAATCATTTCTAATCATTGTTCTTTTTTAGATCCGCCTTTGCTTGCGGCTTTTTTACCAGATGAAATTACATTTGCAATTAACACTCATATTGCCCAGCAATGGTGGATGAAACCGTTTTTAAATTTGGCAACTTTTTTTCCTGTCGATCCGACACATCCGATGTCACTTAAAAATTTAATTCATTATTTGCAACACGACACCAAAGTTTTGATTTTTCCAGAAGGGCGAATCTCAACGACGGGTTCGTTGATGAAGATTTATGATGGTACTGGAATGGTTGCGGATAAATCGGACGCAATGATTTTGCCGATTCAGATTACGGGCGCGAAATATACGCCATTTTCAAAATTACGCGGTATTGTGCGGTTGCGTTGGTTTCCGAAAATTACGCTGACGATTTTTCCACCGACTCATATTCATGCTCAAAAAGAATTGACAGGTAAAAATCGCCGTAAAAGCAGTGGACATATTTTGGCGGATTTAATGGCAGAAATGCAGTTTATCGCCAGTCCAACGCGCGAAACTATTTTTGCCAGTTTATTAAATGCCCGACATATTCACGGTGCTAAACATTTAGTTGCGGAAGATTTGGAGCGTCAACCGTTGAGCTACGATGCACTGATTACACACACGTTGATTATTGGTAATGCACTGAAAAAAATTACACAACCGAATGAAAACGTCGGTGTTCTTTTGCCGAATTCGAGCAAAACGTTGTGCGTAGTATTAGGTTTGCAACAGCAACAGCGAGTGCCAGCGATGTTGAATTTTTCAACAGGCGCAGTGGGTATGATTTCAGCGTGCAAAACGGCGCAAGTTAAAACCGTTTTAACGTCGCGTAAATTTGTAGAATTAGCAAAACTACAAAATGACGCGATGTTATTAAGTGAAACGGTTGAACTGATTTATTTAGAAGATTTGGCGCAAACGATTTCGTTAACAGATAAATTGCGTGGCGCAATAGCCAGTAAAACCGTCACTTTCTGGCACAAAAATGACGTAAATCCTGACAGCGCGGCGGTGATTTTATTTACGTCTGGTTCAGAAGGAACACCAAAAGGTGTTGTACTTTCGCACACCAACATTTTATCGAATCACCAACAAGTTTCAGCACGAATTGATTTTAATCCGAACGATGTGATTTTGAATTTCTTGCCAATGTTTCATTCGTTTGGCTTTACGATTGGCACGTTGTTACCTGTTTTGAATGGCATGAAAACGTTTTTTTATCCGACACCGCTACATTTTTCGATTATTCCTGAAATGGCGTATGAAACAAACGCCACAATTATGTTCGGCACAAATACGTTTTTGGCGGCGTATGGTAAAAAAGCCCATCCGTATGATTTTTACAATTTGCGTTATGTAGTGGCTGGTGCAGAAAAATTACAAGATAACACGCGTGAATTGTGGTCGGAAAAATTTGGGATTCGGATTTTAGAAGGTTATGGTGCAACCGAAACCGCACCTGTTGCCGCTGTGAATACGCCAATGGATTATAAAGTCGGAACAGTCGGGCGATTATTACCACGTTTGGAATACCGTTTAGAATCTGTCGAAGGTATTGAAGATGCGGGTCGATTACATTTGCGTGGTGCGAATGTGATGCTCGGCTATTTGTTGGCAGACGGGGCAGGGCAGTTACAACCGACCGAATCTATTTACGGGAAGGGCTGGTATGACACGGGCGATATTGTTCACATTGATGACGACGGCTTTTTGTATATTCGCGGACGCAGCAAACGGTTTGCAAAAATTGGCGGTGAAATGGTGTCATTAACATTTGTTGAACAATTGGCAATGCAAGCGTGGGAAAAAGCACATCATGCGGTCATTAGTTTGCCAGACGCGAAAAAAGGTGAGCAAATCATTTTAATTACCACTCAAAAAGATGCAACGTTGCACGAATTAGCTAAAAAATCGGAAGGTGTGGCAGCAATAAATTTACCGAAAAAGATTTTGTTTATCGATGCCATTCCTGTCATGGCAACGGGAAAAACAGATTATGTGGCACTCACTAAATGGGCAACAACATGAAAATTTTAGTCACGGGAGCCGCTGGTTTTATTGGTGCAGCATTGAGTTTGAGTTTGCTTGAACGCGGCGATGAAGTCATTGGCGTGGATAATTTAAATGATTATTACGACGTTTCTTTAAAACATGCGCGATTGGCGCGATTAACCCCATTTGAAAATTTTAAATTTGTTCAACTGAATATCGCTGACCGCGATGCAATGGAAGAATTATTTGCAACTGAACAATTTGAACGAGTAGTTAATTTAGCGGCGCAAGCAGGCGTGCGTTATTCAATCACGAATCCGCACGTTTACGCCGAATCAAATTTAATTGGCTTTTTGAATGTTCTGGAAGGCTGTCGCCACAATCAAGTTGATTTGATTTATGCGTCATCGAGTTCGGTTTATGGCGCGAATACGAAATTACCTTTTTCAACTGATGATAAAGTCGATAACCCCGTTTCGTTATATGCCGCAACCAAAAAATCGAATGAATTAATGGCGCATAGTTACAGTCATTTATACGATTTTGCCACAACAGGTTTGCGATTTTTTACGGTTTACGGTGAATGGGGGCGACCCGATATGTCACCATTCATTTTTGCGCGACAAATTTTGGCTGGGAAACCGATTGATTTGTTTAATTACGGTAAACACAGCCGCGACTTTACTTATATTGATGATATTGTCGAGGGCATTTTGCGTGTGATTGATAAGCCAGCAAAATCGCGTTATCAAATTTATAATATAGGCAACAGTCAGCCTGAACAGTTATTAACTTTTGTTGAAACGCTTGAAAAACATTTAGGTAAAACGGCGATTAAAAACCTTTTACCCATGCAGGCTGGCGATGTTCAAGATACTTATGCTGATGTCAGCGATTTAATGCGCGATTTTGATTATTTACCTAAAACTTCGTTAGATGTTGGCGTTGAAAAGTTTGTTAAGTGGTATAAAACGTTTTATGAAAATTGAACGCACAGCACAATTCATAGATAATCAGCGCATTTTTAACCCTTTTACTAAGTGACTCATGCACATTACTTTACTTAAATCTAAACTTCATCGCGCCACTGTAACCCAATCTGAATTGGGTTATGAAGGCTCGTGCGCCATTGACAGTGATATTTTGGACTCAGCAAATATCCACGAATATGAACAAATTCAAATTTATAACGTAAATAATGGCGCACGTTTTACGACGTATGCAATTCGAGCTGAAGCAGGTTCAAGAACTTTTTCGGTAAATGGCGCAGCGGCAAGATTGGCGTGTGTTGGTGATTTAATTATTGTTTGTACTTACGCGCAATTTTCCAACGAAGAAGTAGAAAGTTACCATCCTAAATTAGTGTATTTTGATGGAAAAAATAACGTTGTACGAACCGCTACCGAAATTCCAACACAAATCCTATGAAACCTTTTGAATCTTTGCATAAAGAAACGCTCAAAGAATTACACACAGAGCAAAATAAACCTCTTTTTGAGAAAATTTTGGCGTTAGTGCAACCCCGTGCAGATGATATAGCTATGTATTTTTATCGTGAATTGCTTAATCACGAAAAAGCTATTCGATTTCTAAATCATGATCTTGTCAAAAATCGTTTGCGAATTACGTTAGCAAAATGGCTATGTGATTCATTACGTTATCAATCCACACCAGACGACTTGAACAAAAGTTATCAGTATCAGCGTGAAATTGGGCAAATTCATGCGCGAATTGATTTGCCGATGAGTTTAGTTGATTACGGAATGGGATTGATAAAATTACAAGTCGCGCTTGTTTTGAAAGAATCGAATTTAGAACGTGATGAATTAGCCGATGCCATTATTCTTTGTGGGCAAGTTTTTGATTAGGCTTGGCTGTTATCGATGAAAGTTATGCTCACGATACAATGATTAACGAAAAAAATGCAGAATCTTTAAAGCTGCACGTTTCATCACAAAATCTCGCATTTGATTATTCAAAGTTATGTACGTCGCTTTCGGAATGGATGCGAAACTTATTATTGCAAATTACTCAAAATAAATATGATGCTAGTACACAAGGCACTATTCGTCATTCTAATTTTGGTTTATGGGTTTCACATAAAGCACATTTATTTTTAGCAGGCAGAAAAGAACTGCGTTTATTGGTTTTACAACTTGATAACATCGATGAAGAAATGCGTTTGTTAGGCATTTATGTGCTTGATAAAAATGTAATCGCTATCGAAGAAACGTTAAGTCATTTAAATGAGCATATTTCGACTACCATTTGGATATTAAATAATCTCGCCAACGATACCATTGAAGAAGAAAATGGACGCGATCCACTCACGCATTTATTTAATCGACGTTATTTAGAAACCGTGATGCGCCACGAAACCCGTTACAGTTTAGAAAACGGAATTTTGTTTGGTTGCGTGATGGTGGATATTGATTTTTTCAAAAATGTGAATGATACCTATGGACATGATAATGGTGATCGCGTGCTATTGCAGCTGGCTGATATTTTAGCGCAACAAGTTCGAGCGGGGGATTTTGTATTTCGATTAGGTGGTGAAGAATTTATGATTGTTCTTGCCGATGTTCAAATACCAGCAATTAATATCGTTGCAGAAAAAATTCGGTTTGCAGTGGAAAAATTTGAATTTAAATTAAGTAATAACATTCCGTTGACATTGACGATTAGTGTTGGCACAGCAATTCATGATGGACATCCAGATTTTAAAAATACAATTAAAATGGCAGATGAAGCATTATATGTAGCGAAAGAAAGCGGTCGAAATCAAGTGGTTGCTGCGCCGCAAACGCCGATAACTTACGCAGTGAAAAATGACTAATTCCTTTTTTTTACCAGACAATGAAGCCACCGAAAAATTTGGTGCAGATTTATGGTTGCAGCTGCCAAAAAAATCACTGATTTTTTTACACGGTGATTTAGGCGCGGGTAAAACAACATTAGTGCGCGGATTATTACGAGCAGCTGGTGTAACTGGTGCAATTAAAAGTCCAACGTATGCACTAATTGAAGAATACGAAGTTAATGAACGCAAAATTTTCCATTTCGATTTGTATCGCCTTGCAGATTCTGAAGAATTGGAGTGGATTGGAATTGATGATTATTTGAATGAAAATGCGTTGTGTTTTGTTGAATGGGCAGATAAAGGTGCGGGTGTTTTACCCGCAGCAAATGTGAATATCTCATTAACTATTCAGCGTGACGGGCGATTACTTCAAATAAATGGATTAAACACGATAAAAACATCTTAATTAGTGCGTGTAAAAACAATAACATACTGATATAATTTAAACCATATTATCACTGGTGGGTTATGGTATGAGTCGTTATTGGAAATTATTGATTGTTCTATTAAATTTATATAGCTTGATGAATTTGGCTTATGCCGATGAGGTTCTGCGCGTAAATTCGCTGCGTTATTGGACTACGCCTGATCAGTCGCGTATCACACTCGACGTAAGTGCGTCTGCAAATCAAAATAAGGTGCAATTTTTTGACAACCCAGCACGTTTGGTGATTGATTTACCTAATGCAGTGGTGACAAAAGAATTGTCACAACCTCCTGCGTCACATCCATTATTTTCCAGCATTCGTGTCGGAACTAAAAACAGTACCGATTTGCGTATTGTCATTGATTTAAAAAAGCCACTTTCAACAAAAACCACCACGTTACATACTGATGCGTTAGGCAATAATAAATTTGTCGTAGAATTATTAGATAAAGGTTTGAGTAATCAAGTCGCAAAAGTTGAACCAATAATTGATGCAAAACCTTTCAATAAATCTGTTCCAATCATTGAAAAAATTCCAGTAAAAACAACTTCAATATCTAAAGCTGTTCCAGAAGTTGTAATCAAGAAGTCAACCACACCAATAATTTCTGTAAAAAACACCGAAGATACAAATCGAAAAATTGTAAAACTTTTTGTTGTTGCCATTGATGCTGGACATGGTGGTAATGATTCTGGCGCACAAGGCTCAGGCGGCACTTATGAAAAAGATGTCGTATTGTCGATTTCTAAAAAGTTAGAAGCTCTTGTTAATGCCCAAACTGGCATGAAAGCTGTCATGGTTCGACAAGGTGATTATTACGTCGGTTTACGCAAACGTATGGATATTGCACGGGCGGCGAGAGCAGATGTGTTTATATCAATTCACGCAGATTCGATTAAAGATACTGGCGTTCGGGGTGCATCAGTTTATGCGTTATCAACTAGCGGTGCATCGAGTGAATCTGCATATTGGCACGCTCACAGCGAAAATGCTGCCGATTTAGTCGAAGGCGAACAACTTAACGACGAAGAAAACGGCTTAACTAATGTTTTATTAGATTTATCACAAAGTGCGACACAAGAAGCGAGTGTATTATTAGCAAATAAAGTTTTACATAACTTTGAAACTGTCGCTGAATTGCACTTTGAATCCGTACAAAAAGCGGCTTTTGCGGTACTAAAATCACCTGACATTCCGTCAATTTTGGTCGAAACAGCGTTTATTTCAAATCATGCTGAAGAGTTGAAATTAGTGAATTCGGGGCATCAGTTAAAAATTGCTACCGCGATTTTAAAGGGAGTTCATAGTTACATGAAACAACCTAAAAACGAACAACAACGTATTGCCGCATTATAATTTAACGCATTTATCACTTACAAAGGCGCGAGTTTCGCGCCTTTTTTATTTTTAAAAACAGCTCATGTCTATTCATATTCTTCCACCGCAGCTCGTTAATCAAATCGCCGCTGGTGAAGTGATTGAACGCCCCGCATCGATTGTTAAAGAACTACTCGAAAATTGTTTTGACGCGCAAGCCACACAAATTACGATTCATGTTGAACAAGGCGGATTGCGTTTAATTCGAGTTTATGACGATGGGGTTGGTATTGAAAAAGACGATTTGCCATTGGCTTTATCGCGCCACGCCACGAGCAAAATCGCGAATCTTGATGATTTAGAACACGTTACCAGCATGGGATTTCGCGGCGAAGCGTTGGCGAGCATTAGTTCCGTCGCGAAATTAACGCTGACTTCGCGTGTTGAAAATTCGACACACGGTTGGTCGGTGATAAGTGATGGCGCAGAACAATTTTTCGATATTCAACCTGCGCCCCATCCACAAGGTACAACCGTTGAAGTGTGCGATTTGTTTTATAACACGCCCGCGCGACGTAAGTTTTTAAAAAGTGATAAAACCGAATTTAGTCATATTGAAATCATTATAAAACGTATGGCGTTAAGTCGATTTGCATTAGGATTTACTCTATTTCATCAACAAAAAGAGATTTTAAAACTTACGCCCGCATTAGATCTAGCTCAACAAGAACAACGTGTCGCAGCAATTTTAAGTTCTGATTTTATTAATAACGCGCTGCATTTGGATTTTGAAATTTCGGGCTTGACGTTAAGCGGCTGGATTAGCGTGCCAACGTTTTCGCGTAGTCAAACGGATATGCAATTTTTTTATGTCAATGGGCGATTTGTCAAAGATAAAACCGTCGCGCACGCTATTAAACAAGCCTATTCGGATGTGCTTTTTCATGGGCGACACGCGGTTTTTGTGTTGTATTTGACGCTCAATCCCGAAGAAGTTGACGTAAACGCACATCCTGCAAAATTGGAGGTGCGATTTCGTGAAAGTCGGGCGGTGCATGATTTTGTAATGTCGTGTGTGAAACGTGCTTTGGCGAATGTGCGTCCGACGATTCCGAATTATGACGAATTGTCAGCGCATTCAGAAATTGAATTTGACACATTTCAAACTTCACCACGTTTTCAAAAATCGCTAAACCTTTCAGAACCTGAAATTTATCAAACACTTTATTCTCAGTCGAACGAATCACCAATTGAATATAAAAAAACGTTTGATACGAATCCAAATTTAATGGTTTTAGGTTATGCGATTTCGCATTTGCACGGAATTTATATTGTGGCTGAAACTGCGACAGGAATGGTTTTAGTCGATACGCACGCGGCACATGAACGCATTACTTTCGAGCGGCTAAAGCAACAATACGCTGACGGTAAAATTGCCACGCAATCCTTGTTATTACCGATAAAAATTACCGTGACGGAAGCTGAAGCCGAATTGGCTGAAAATTCGGAACATTTTTTTGCTCAATTGGGTTTTGAATTAAATCGGATTGCGCTAGAAACGCTTTTACTACGCGCTCAACCTGCGTTATTGCAGAATTCAGATGGTGAACAATTAGTGCGCGATGTGTTAGCAGATTTAATTGAACATGAAGAAAGTTACAGAATTCAAAGCGAATACAACGAAGTCTTGGCAAAAATGGCGTGTTACGGTTCGGTGCGAGCGCATCGACTTTTAACACAAGATGAAATGAATGCGTTGTTGCGCGAATTGGAACAAACAGAGCGGGGAGGGCAGTGTAATCACGGTCGCCCGACATGGATTTCATTATCGACACAAGATCTCGATAAGTTTTTTCTACGCGGGCAATGATGAATTTTTTAGTGGCTTTTCGCTTTGGCTCGACGTGTTAAACGCTCGCGTTTTTTGACTGCCCATTCTGTCATTTTGGGTTTCGTACCTGCAAACGGATTGACAGGGGATTTAAATACAATCCGAATTGGCGTGCCGCTTAATTGCATTGATGTTCGATAATAATTGATCAAATAACGTTTATAAGATTCTGGTAATTCGTCGGTTTGTGCGCCATGAATGACGACAATCGGCGGATTTCGTCCACCTTGATGCGCGTATTTCAATTTAATCCGTCGTCCATTAACCATCGGCGGTTGATGCGCGAGTGTCGCTTCTTTCAACATTCGTGTTAAATTCGGCGTAGACATATCGAGCATTGCCGCTTCGTATAAGCTTTGAACGCGGTCAAACATTTTGCCAACGCCGCTACCATGCAACGCAGAAATCGTGTGCTTTTCAGCAAATTCCACAAACGTTAATTTCACTTCTAATAAACGACTAATGGTATTTTTTTGGTCGGTTGAAATGCCGTCCCATTTGTTTAAACCGATAATTAAAGCGCGTCCTGCTTCTAAAACCAATCCCAATAAATGCGCGTCTTGGTCGGTAATTCCTTCTTGAGCATCAACAAGGTAAATAACAACGTTCGCTTTTTCGACGGCTTGCAACGCTTTTAACACGCTGAATTTTTCGATGACTTCATCAATTCGTGAACGACGACGCATTCCAGCCGTGTCGATAAGTGTAAATTTTCTGCCGTTACGTTCAAATGGAATGTAGATGCTGTCACGAGTTGTACCCGCTTCATCAAAAACAACAACTCGTTCTTCACCAAGCAAACGATTTACAAGTGTTGATTTTCCAACATTCGGACGACCGACGATGGCAATTTTTATTTCGTCATTGTCTTCGATTTCTTCTTCAATGGTGATTGGCAACAATTGGTCTGCCATTCGTAACAATTCGGGAACGCCTGTTCCGTGTGACGCTGCGATTTTTATGGGTTCGCCTAACGCTAAACTGTAAAAATCTGAAATAGCTGAAAAGGAATCAACGCCATCGGTTTTGTTGGTGACTAAAATTACAGGTTTGTTTAAGCGGCGCAACATATCAGCAATCACTTTGTCGGAAGTGCTTAAACCCGCGCGTCCATCTACCATGAAAAATACGATGTCAGCTTCTTCTAAAGCCACTTGTACTTGCTGACGCGCCACACGTTCAATGCCTTCGGCATCGTCCGCGATTCCGCCTGTATCGACGACTAAACATGGGCGAATATCTTTGTGTTTAACACGCCCATATTGGCGGTCACGGGTTAATCCTGCAAAATCTGCAACGATTGCATCGCGGGTTTTGGTTAAAAAGTTGAATAAGGTCGATTTGCCCACATTAGGGCGACCGACTAAAGCGATTACGGGTAACATAATGTTGTATTTTTCTTGGTGGGAAAAGTGAATGGTTCAAGATGAGTTTCCCTTGAACCTGATTTTTTGATTTATTTTGCTTTCAGTGCTGCAAGCGTACCATCTTTAGCGTAAACATAAACAACATCATCAACCACAACAGGTTTGGCTTCAATTGGGCTGTCGCTAATTTGAATACGTCCGAGTTGTCGTCCATCGCTACTACTTAACCAATGTACATAGCCTTCAAAATCACCAACCACAACATAATTTTGATAAGTCGTGGGTGCAGTTAGGCGGCGATGATGTAAATCTTTTTGTTGCCATAAACCGCCGCCAGTACGTTGATCAACTTGCCAGATGTTACTTTTTGAATCACTCAAATACAAATAACGAAAATCGTTACTCAGACCTGAATACGACGAAATGCTTTCATTTCGCCACATTCCGTCACCATCTGATGCAGAAATTGCCGCAATCCCACCGCGATAACTGGCGATATAAATCACGTCATTAACTTCAATCGGATCAACGTCTAAATCGACTAAACGTTCAACTTCGGAGCGACCTTTTGGAATTGAAATAGTGGTTTCCCACGCAAACTTTCCATTTCGTAAATTAAGCGCAATCAATTTTCCATTGTCATAACCAGCAATAACTTTATCTTCAACAATCAGTGGTGCGCCTGTGCCGCGAATACTTAACGCAGGAACGTTATGTTCGTAACTCCATAATTTCGCGCCTGTTTGTTCGCTCAATGCGGTTACTGTGCCGTCTGTGGTACGAACGATAACAATATTTTTTGCAATTGTTGGAATGGCTAACACTTCGCTCGATACTTTAACCGACCAGAGTTTTTCACCAGTATCACTATTTAAGGCAATCACATCAGCGTTGCTTGAACCTAAAATAACAGTTTCTGCACCTAAGCCCACGCCACCTGATAATTTTAATTCTGTTTCAATTTCCCAAATATCATCACCCGTTGCCAAATGTTGTGCCTGTACTAAACCTTCACGATCAGCAGTAATGATTTTTTGATTGTGAATAGCGGGGGCGAGTTTGACTGTTTGTTCATTTGCTCCAACGCCTGTTGATGAACTCCATAATTTGTCAATTTGAACTTCGGCGGTAAATTCGGTTAACGCGGCAGGTGGCTCGGCGTTATCTTCGCCGCCCGAAAAATAATCCGAAATACCTGACATCGAATCCTTTACCACGTCTAATGTTGAACACGCGGTCAGTGATAGTGCAATAAGCAATAAAAGTGTGCGACGCATTATTTTATATTTTCCAATTTTTCAGGCGCGGTTAAATCGTCGAGTTTGAATTGTAACAATGATGATTGATAGCCGTTTCTCAACGCTTTTTCGTAAGAGGTACGCGCTTCATCGATACGGTCTAAAGCGATGTATAAATCACCTACTAATTCATCGTAATTATCTTCAAAGCCCGCTGCTGTTTTTTGATTAACTTGTCCAATAAGCTGCAAACCTTTTTCATATTCGCCCGTTGCTAAATACAAACGCACTAAACGTAATTTTGCCAATTGACTCAGGTCGCTAGATTGATTTGCTAAACCTTGCAACAATTCTTTTGCACCCGCTAAATCGCCAGCTTCAACTTTTGTTTTGGCTTGTAAAAGTATGCTGTAAGTCGCATATTCCGTTGAGCCAAATTCGGTTTTTAATTTTGTAGCAACCGTATCAATTTCGCTAACTTTATTTTCGTTTATATCTTTAAGTAATTGGTCATATACCGCAGAGGCTTTACCTGCTTCTTCTTTTTTGTAATCGAGCCAAGAATTCCAGCCTAAAATTGTTGCAATCGCAATACCCAAACCAATTAACGAAGCGGTCGCATTTTCTTTCCACCATTTTTGTAATGCTTCAACTTGCTGTTCTTCTGTTTCGTAAAGTTCCATTAAATTTTCTCGTCGTGATTATTTATTTTTAGCGATACGGTCAAGTAATTGAATATAACGAAATATGACTGATTCGGCAGTTTGAGAGGCTTCAACTATTTTAAAACCAAGATATTCTTCTAGTCCTTTGGCGGCGTGATGTGTATGCCCTTCTTCCTCGATATTATCTTCGGCTTTAGGAAGGCGTTTTAACATGAGTTCCATAGAAACCTCAACAACGCCATGATCTGGCATTGTAATCACACAGTTGTTATAAATGTTGCCTTGATTTAAAAAATATGAAAATTCTTCTACGTCGTTAAACATCGCACAACCACCCATACTGATGTCTAAGACTCTTAATGAAAAGACATTAAGTGCTTCTTCATCGGGTAAAATGGGATTAAGTTCTCGCTCATCTAGAAATGCTTGCCGTTCGATAGAGGCTTGAACTTTTTCTTCCTTAGTCATTCGTGAGAATTTTTTCTGATATTCTCTTTCTTCAACAAGCGCATCTTCTTCAATTTTTTCAGCTAATTGCTCTCTGACTTTAGTTGTAGCAGCATCATAATTAAACTTATATTCTGCTGTCGATTCTTCTTCTGGAGGTGTAATTGTAAATTGACACATACTAAAGTTTCTAATCGGTGTTGCTATACGATAAGCTCCGCGACGATCAAACCAAAATACAGAATCTGGAAACGGCATTGAAAAAGCATCAAAACCACCGTGTCTTACTCGAGTAACATCGGAACCTGAAAAAGCAACTTGAACACCTTCAAATCGTCCACTAAATCTAATCACACGAGTAAGAACAACTTTTTTATTTAATGCTTCTGATGGACTCGTATCAAAAATAACGGTGCTTGTTTTATGATTTACATCTACGAGAGCCGTTAAAATCGTATCTTTTCCACCTAACGCTGCGCTCAACATACATTTATTTTTAACAAGTATTGCCAAATTGTTGGCAATCATCCCATGATTTCTAACTACCGCTGAATCATCACTCATTTTTATTCTCCACTAAATAATGTTTTGTTTTCTCAAAAAATCAGCCAAATCACTTAGCATTAGCAACTGCTGTCCAAATTGTTCATCACGCAATGATTTTACAGCAATTTTTCCTTGTGTCACTTCGTCTTCGCCCAAAATAAGCGCAAATTTTGCACCACTTTTATCGGCTTTTTTAAACTGACTTTTGATGCCACTGCCTGTGCAATCGAGTTGTAATTTTAAGTTTGGAATTTCAGTTCGTAGCTGTTCGGCTAATCGCAATCCCACTTTTTCGGCTTGTTCACCGACGCGAATTAAATACACATCAACGGTATTTTCGATTTTCAAATCCAACGTTTCGAGCAATAACAACAATCGTTCCATGCCCATGGCAAAACCAATCGCCGAATTTGCTTTGCCACCGAGTTGTTCAATTAAACCGTCGTAACGTCCGCCCGCGCAAATTGTGCCTTGTGAACCGAGTTCGTCTGTGACCCATTCAAAAACGGTTTTGCTGTAATAATCTAAACCGCGTACCAAACGTGTGTTGATTTCAAAACTTACGCCTAAATCGGTGAGCGTGTCTAAAATCGTTTGAAAATGTTGGCGTGAATCGTCGCCTAGATAATTCATCAACTCGGGTGCGTTCTTGACTACGTCAGCCATTGCAGGATTTTTTGTGTCTAAAATTCGGAGTGGATTGGTTTTTAAACGCCGCAAACTATCTTCGTCCAACGCTTCCAAATGTTGCTCAAAATAGGCAACTAACGCATCACGATAAACCAATCGCTCTGCAATCGTCCCCAACGAATTTAATTGCAAACGCACTTTTTCACGAATGCCTAAACGTTTCCAAAGTCGGTCAGTCAGCAACAATAATTCGGCATCAATATCGGCACTCGCCATGCCGTAAGTTTCAACGCCTAGCTGGTAAAACTGGCGATAACGTCCTTTTTGTGGGCGTTCGTGACGATACATCGCGCCGTAATACCAAAGTCGATGCACTTGATTATGTAGCAAACCGTGTTCTAAACAGGCTCGCAAACAACCTGCCGTGCCTTCGGGTCGCAACGTCAACGAGTCGCCGTTTCTATCGTCGAACGTGTACATTTCTTTCTCAACGATGTCGGTGACTTCGCCAATTGAACGTTTAAAAAGTTCCGTTTTTTCCACCGCAGGCAAGCGAATTTCGCTGTAACCGTAATTACTTAAAACGTCGCGGATGATTTTTTCTGCATATTGCCACAAAGGCGTTTGTTCTGGCAGGATGTCGTGCATCCCACGAATTGCTTGGATATTTGCCATAAATTTTTAGTTCCTAGTTTTTAATTTCTGAAATCATTGCAAACGGGCTTTTGCCAATTTATAAACTTTGTCTTTTTCTCGCTTACCAATTGCAATAACGGATACAGAAATAACGTTATCTTCAACTTGGTAAATCAATCGATAGCCAACATCACGCAGTTTAATTTTGTAACAATTTTTCATGCTGGAAAGTGCCGCTGTTGGAACGCGCGGATTTTGCAGACGTTCAACTAATTTTTTCTTGAAACGTTCACGAATTGTAGTATCGAGTTTTTCCCATTCTGCCCACGCTAATTCCTGAAAACGTAACTTATAAGTCATCGATATTGACCTCGATAAACTTGCCGTTTTCTCGCTCACGCACCAATTTTTCGTCTTCTAAATCTTCCATATAAGACAAAAGTTGTTCGTAATGTCGCGCCGATAATAAATAGGCTTCGGGGCGATTGTGATTCAAAATCGCGACGGCTTCGTCGTCAGCTTGTTTGATTACGCCGCTAAAATTCCGTTTTAATTCGCCAACGCTTACGCTCAAATCTGAAAAAATTGTTTCCATAAAACCTCCAAAAAATCAAAATCCCAACACCCACAGAGCCAAATCAACAAAAACACAACCTTTTGAAATCATCACAAATTTTCTTCAACCCATTTGAGGAATTTTTGATATTCACCAGAATTGTCATATTCAATCATTTCAACGGTAATTGAAATTATATCTTCCTTACTTGCTGAACTTTTTTTAATGACATCACCTCTGGGAAAAGTGTAATAATTCAAACACTCCATGATATATGCGTCAGAGCTAAATGATGTATAACCAAACTGTTCGAGTACCTGATTTTGGCATTCTCGCTCTTTCTCAAAAAATAATTTTACACATTTGTGATAATTATCTAACTGATTACTTAATCCAAAAATTTCTGCCATTTTTGGATAACACAAATAATCACCTTGTTTCGCACCTTCTTTGTACCATTCCAGTGATTTTTTCTTATCATGTTTGTAGAAATATATATCGCCAATCATTTTGTAAGCTGGCAAACACCCTAATTTTATAGCCTGTTTGTACAATTTTATTGCTTCTTCTTTATCTTGAATGCAATCGCCATTTCCAAAAGTATAGTCCCATGCAGAATTCCAAAGTGCCAACCAAGGATAATCAGGTTCTTCGTTTTCATCATCGTCCAAAACAAACTCGTCCAATTCGTCATCGGATTCACTTGAGAAAAATTCAGCGTCTTCGTCGTCGTCTTCAACATCCGAATTGCTTGAAAATTGCGTTGGCATTTTTATGATAATTCCAATCACTTCACTGACTGGAGCGCGGAAAAATTCCCGATTATCCGATTCCCGATAGCCTTTTTGTTGCAACATCGTATGCACAAATTCTTCGGCGGCGGTGCAATCGTCAACCAATTGTTCATAAACCACGATAAACGGCGTTGGCACGCCTGTGACTTTGGATAATTCGGCGGCACGTTCAGCAGGTGTGCGAGTGGTTTTGCCGACTTTGACCAAATCAGGCATTGCGCTGTTCGCTAAAATGTAAATGTAACCACGGTTGTTTGTCATGTTTGAATTCGCCTTTTTCCGTAAATTTATTTAACAGCTTTAAATCGCTTTGCCTCAGAAGAAAGCGGAAATTTTGTTAAAAGTAGTGTTTGATAATGTTTCGCCATTCCTAAATTTCCCGACGCGCCTTCGATTTGTGCTGCAATTAACAAAGATTCAGCCGAAGGTTCAGAAGTTTGAGCATAACGCTGCAAATACACTTTTGCGGCTGAAAAATTGCCTTGATGATAATTCACTTTTTGCATTTCAAGCAGAGCAGGGGCGTAATTTTGATTGAGCTGCAAGGCTTGCTCAAAATAGGTTTGCGCTTGAGGATATTGCGCGAGCTGCATATAACAACGTCCTAAATTTGTCATCGCTAGCCACGGACGTTCATTTAATCTATCGTTTGTAGCGTCGGTAAGTAACGCCATACCTTTTTCAACTTCATTTTGTTCACACAAAAAACGCCCGTAATTATTTTTCACACCTAAATCGTCAGGCGTAAGCGAAATCGCGGTTTGATAATGTGAACGAGCCTCGTCGATTTTATTGAGTTTTTCGTCTAAAAAAGCGAGCGCATTAAAGGCTTGTGCATTTTTAGAGTCTAAGCGAATCGCGTGTTGTAGATTTTCTTTCGCAATTTCCAATTTATTCAAATTCAAATAACGCACGCCAAGTTGCAGATAAATATCGGCAGCATTGCCTTCGACAGATTTAGCATCTTCATTGGTGGCGCAAGCGGTTAAGCCAAGCAAAACCAAACTTGAAATGAATATCTTGAAAGAACGCATTTGTTACGCCGCTTTTTTGAAGTTTGTGTGCCGACGACTTTTGTCTACCACTTGACCGACTAACTGACCGCAAGCCGCATCAATATCTTCGCCGCGTGTTTTACGAACGGTTGTGATAATTCCCGTGTCATTAAGCAGTGTTTTAAATTTCAAAAGTGTTTCTTTATTTGAACAGCGATAAGGTGAATTCGGGAAGGGATTAAACGGAATTAAATTGAGTTTGCACGGCACGGTTTTGAGTAATTTAATCAGCCCTTTTGCGTCTTCAATCGTGTCATTGATACCGTCAAGCATGACATATTCAAACGTGATAAAACGACGTGGCGCGATTTTAGCGTTTTCACGACACGCTTCCATCAACATTTTGAGTGGATATTTTTTGTTAATTGGCACCAGTTCGTCGCGCAATTCGTCACGCACCGCATGAAGTGAAATGGCTAAACTCACGTCGCACGCTTCGCCCAAACGTTCAATTGCAGGTACAACGCCAGATGAACTAATCGTGACGCGGCGTTTCGATAAACCATACGCGAAATCATCCATCATCAAATTGCACGCGGCAACAACGTTATCGAAATTCAACAACGGTTCGCCCATGCCCATCATCACGACATTGGTAATTCTTCGGTCTTTGCCAACACGATTTTGCGCGACAAAAAGTTGCCCAATAATTTCAGATGCGGCGAGATTACGATTAAAACCTTGTTGTGCGGTTGAGCAAAAACTACACGCTAACGCACAACCGATTTGTGACGAAACACACAGCGTATTTCTATCATCTTCGGGAATAAAAACGCTTTCGATACGATTGCCGCAATGCGTTTGCATCGCCCATTTAATCGTGCCATCGGTGGCAATTTGTTCCACGACAATTTCAGGCGTTTTAATCACGCAGTTTTCGGACAAATAAGCCCGAAGCGTTTTGCTGAAATTTGTCATTTCATTGAAGTCGTACACGTCTTCTTGATAAACCCACTTCATCAATTGCGTGGCACGGAAAGGTTTTTCGCCTAAACAAACAAAAAAGGCGGTTAAGCCTTTTCTGTCGAAGTCGAGCAAATTAACCTTTTTGGGAGGATTAACGAGTTCTGTCACAAATTTGGTCTGCCGTGAAAAAGTAAGCAATTTCGCGTGCCGCAGTGTCTACAGCATCTGAACCGTGAACGGCATTTTCATCAATACTTGCAGCGAAATCAGCGCGGATTGTACCAGCGGCTGCTTCTTTAGGATTCGTTGCACCCATGATGTCGCGGTGTTTTAACACAGCGTTTTCGCCTTCCAAAACTTGCATCATCACAGGACCTGAAATCATGAAAGACACTAAATCGCCAAAAAATCCACGTTCGCTGTGTTCAGCATAAAAACCTTCTGCTTGTTCTTTTGTCAAATGCACCATTTTCGCAGCAACGATTTTCAAATCGTTTTTTTCAAAACGGCTGTAAATTTCGCCGATTACATTTTTTGCGACTGCGTCAGGTTTGATGATAGAAAAAGTACGTTCGATTGCCATGGGTTTTAAAACTCCTAAAATTAAATTAAAAAATGAGTGTGAATTATAGCCGATTACGGTTTGCGTGGTTAAGGCAAATGCGCGATGTCGGAATTGTCTTTAACAGGAATCATCAAATCAGCGGGACTAACGCCCAACATTAATGCTGCTGGACTTGCGATAAAAATAGATGAATATGTTCCGAAAAATACGCCGAATAAAAGCACGAGTGCAAAATTGTGAATCGTTTCGCCACCTAAGAAAAATAGCGATACCAACACCAGTAAAACCGTTAACGAAGTCATAATCGTGCGGCTTAATGTGACGTTCACTGAAATGTTCATAATTTCTTCGGTTGATTTGTCACGGAACTCACGGAAACCTTCGCGAATTCGGTCATAAACTACAATCGTGTCGTTGAGTGAATAACCGATTAACGCTAAAACAGCAGCCAAAACAGTCAAATCAAACTCTAAACCGAGTAACGAAAATAATCCCAACGTCACGATAACATCGTGAAACGTAGCGATAATCGCGCCGAGCGAAAATTTCCATTCAAATCGCCATGCGATGTAAACCAAAATTGCCAATGAAGAATAAAGCAAGGCTAAAAATCCGTCTTGCGCCAAATCGTCACCCACTTGAGGACCAACAAATTCAACACGTCGCAAACTCGCAGGTTCTGCAACGTCTTTGTTAATGGTTTCTAAAACTTGGGTGCTTAAATCCGCGCTACTTACGCCTTCTTGAAGTTTGAGGCGAATCAATACGTCTTTTGCAGTGCCAAAATTTTGCACGGTCGCACTTTCAAAGCCTTCAGCATCGAGTTTTTGCCGTAACGCATTTAAGTCGGCTGGTTGTTGATAGCCGATTTCGATAAGCGTCCCGCCCGTGAAGTCGATGCCCATGTGCAAGCCTTGCGTGGCGAGCGAAATAATTGAAATCAACGAAAGTACGCCCGAAAAAATCAGGGCGATATTGCGATTGCCAATAAAATTGATGTTTGTTGTTTTCATTTTTTTGAATTTTAAATGAGAGGGTCAGCGTGAAATGGGCAGGCAAAAAGTTTGCCTGCCCGTTGGCATTTTCTAAATCGACAACTTTTCAACTCGCTTGTCGCCGTAAATCCAGTTAATAACCATCCGAGTACCAGTGATTGCTGTGAACATGGAAGATAAAATTCCGATAATTAATGTGACAGCAAAACCTTTCACCGAACCTGTGCCGAAAGCAAATAAAACGACCGCTACGACTAAGTTAGTAAAATGAGAGTCGAAAATCGTTCCAAACGCTTTTTCATAACCCGCGAAAATTGATGATTGCGGTGTATTGCCATTACTGAGTTCTTCTTTAATCCGCTCAAAAATCAATACGTTCGCATCGACCGACATCCCAACCGTCAAAATAATCCCCGCAATCCCTGGAAGTGTTAGCGTTGCTTGTAACATCGACAAAATAGCGACCACAATCACCACGTTAAACGCCAACGCCATATTGGCAATCAAGCCGAACAATTTGTAATAAACCGCCATAAATAACACAACTAACGCGAAACCAACGAAGAAAGACATCATGCCTTTGTTGATATTGTCTTGACCAAGACTTGGCCCGACGGTGCGTTCTTCCACAATATCAACAGGAGCTGCTAACGCACCGGCTCTTAAAAGCAACGATAAATTACGCGCTTCTTGTGGGCTGTCTAAACCTGTGGTTTGAAAACGTTTGCTGAATACACCTTGAATCGTTGCCACACTGATGACTTTTTCGACTTTTTCTTTGTGACGAACTTTTTGACCATTCACAATGCGGGTTTCATTTTTGTATTCAATAAATACCACTGCCATTGGTTTGCCGATGCTGATTTGGGTGAGTTTTCCCATTTTCGACGCGCCAATGCCATTGAGCGAAATACTGACTGATGGACGACCATCATCATCGCTGCTCGAAGAAGAATCAACAATCTGGTCGCCCGTAATAATAATGCGTTTATCGAGCAAAATCGGACTGCCATTTTTTTCATAATAGAGCTTGCTACCAACAGGTGCGTGTCCAGAAACCGCCTGCTGTACATCGTGTTCAGTATCCACCATGTGATATTCGAGTGTTGCGGTTGTACCTAAAATTTCTTTCGCGCGTGACGTATCTTGAACACCTGGCAATTGAACCATGATGCGATTTTCGCCTTGCTGTTGAATCACAGGTTCAGCAACACCTAATTCATTGACTCGATTTCGCAACGTCGTCATATTTTGTGCGACAGCATTTTTCTTGATTTCGCGTACTTCAGTTTCTGAAACTTTCAGCCAAATTTGTTCGTCTGATTCAGGTTCTGTCACGGTCAAACCACGGAATTCTTTGCTCAATAACGCCATTAACTGTGTTTTATCATCGGCTGATTTCAAAGTGATTTTGATGAATCCATTATCTTTTGTGACCGCTTGATAATGAATTTTTGCCTCACGCAACGCTAAACGTAAATCGTCGTTATAACGTTCTTCGGCTTGTTTAACCGCCGCGTCCATATCGACTTCAAGTAAAAAATGCACACCACCGCGTAAATCCAAACCTAAATACATCGCTTGTGCGCCGATTTTTTGTAACCAGGCTGGTGTATTTGGTGCGAGATTTAAAGCAACGGTGTAATCGTTACCCATTTTGTCATGCAACAAATCAGCAACTTTCATTTGATCGTCAGTATTCGTCAATCGTGCAACTGTTTTTCCATCTTTAAACTCGAATGTTTTGACAGTTACGCCTGTCGATTTAATCGTAGATTCGATGTCATTGGCTTGTGATTGTGTGAGTTTATTGATTGCGTGAGAAACTTGAACAGAAGGATCGTCACCGTACAAATTTGGCAACGAGTAAATAATGGAAATGATAAACGCCAAAATGATGACGATATTTTTCCAAAGAGGAAAATGGTTTTGCATTACGTTTATTCCGCTGAATTTATTGAGCGACTTTTTTGTGCATGGCTTTATAAGTACCTTTAGGCATCATGCTTTCGATGTTGTGACGTTGTACTTGAATGAAGATATTGTCACTGATTTCGATTTTTACAAAGTTATCATCTACATCTGCAATTTTCCCCAAAATGCCACCTGAAGTTACAACTTCTGTGCCTTTCGTTAATGATTCAACCATTTGCTTTTTTTCTTTAGCGCGTTTGGCTTGCGGGCGTAAAAATAACATATAAAAAAATACTAAAACTCCTAAAGGAAATAACATTCCTTCTAAACCAGGTTGTTGTGCAGCGGCAGCTCCGCCTTCAGCTAAAGCGTCAGAAATGAAAAAACTCATTGTATCTCCTCGTTATTTTTATAATGTGTGTGAAAAAAGAATTAAAACGATAGTTATTATGCCATAGAAAATTTGTTGCGCCGTGTTTTGCACGTCATGAAACACGCCATAAAACGTGACAAATCAAAGTAGCGTGCTACACTTTTTCGCATTATTCACTTATTTTTTATCTTGAGATTTACCATTTATGAAAGCTATGGAAGAAAATTTCGCACAAATTATTACAGCTATTGGCGAAGATTTAACCCGTGAAGGTTTAGTTGATACCCCAAAACGAGCCGCAAAAGCCTTTAAATTTTTAAATAACGGTTATGAAAAAACGTTAGACGAAGTTTTAAATGGCGCAATTTTCACAGCAGACAGCGAAGATATGGTTATTGTGAAAGACATCGAACTTTATTCATTGTGTGAACATCATTTACTACCCTTTATTGGAAAATGCCATGTTGGTTATTTGCCGAATGGTAAAGTTTTGGGATTATCAAAAATTGCGCGAGTGGTTGATATGTATGCGCGTCGTTTGCAAATTCAGGAAAAATTAACGAAACAAATTGCCGATGCGATTGAAGAAGCGACTGGCGCACGCGGTGTAGCTGTTGTGATTGAAGCCAAACATTTGTGCATGATGATGCGAGGCGTTGAAAAACAAAATTCTGTGATGACAACATCTGCTATGAAAGGTATTTTTCGTAAAGACATCAGCACGCGCTCTGAATTTTTAAATTTAATCAATCGCTAAGGAGTTGAAAATGGCAGATAAAAAAATCGGGGTTTTACTTGCAAATCTGGGGTCGCCTGCCGCGCCAACTGTGCCAGCAGTGCGAAAATTTCTGAAAGATTTTTTAGGTGATAAGCGTGTAGTAAACATTCCACGTTTTGTTTGGTTGCCGATTTTGCATGGTTTTATTTTGCCATTTCGCCCGAAAAAATCACTGAAAGCTTACGCTAAAATTTGGGATGCTGAAAAAGGTTCACCGCTCACATTTTTAACGCATCAATTAACCGCAAAATTAGCAACAAATCTCGCTGCAAAAAATGTCGTTGTGGATTGCGCGATGAGTTACGGTGAGCCATCAATTCCAAATCAATTGCGTAAATTTAAAGAACAAGGCGTGACTGAAATTATCGTTTTACCACTTTATCCACAATATTCCTCGACAACTACCGCTTCGGTTTATGATTCGTTAGTGAAAGAATTTAATACATTATGGCATTTACCAAACTTTCGTTTTATCAGCGATTATCATCAAAATGAGCGTTATATTTCTGCGCTTGCTGAATCGATTGAAAGTGCGTGGCGCGAAAAACCTAAAAATGAACTATTGATTATGTCGTTTCACGGTTTGCCTGAAATGTTGACCAAAAAAGGCGATCCGTATTTTTATCAATGTCAGAAAACAGCCGAATTATTAGCTGCAAAATTAGGATTGAAGCCGAATGAATGGCGATTAGTTTTTCAATCCCGTTTTGGTAAAGCGGAATGGTTAAAACCTTATTGCGTTGAAGTTTTAGAAGCCTTACCAAAAGAAGGCGTAAAAACAGTGGATTTAGTCTGTCCTGGTTTTGCGGTCGATTGTTTAGAAACACTCGAAGAAATCGCAATGGAAAATAAACACGTTTTTCAAGAAGCGGGCGGCGGCGATTACACTTACATTGCCGCGTTGAATGATTCCGATGCGAATGTTGATGTGATGTTGGCTATTTTAGGAGATTTGAAATGACCGCATTAGTTGGCATTATCATGGGTTCAACGTCTGATTGGGAAACAATGCGTTTTGCCGCTGAAACATTAGAAAAATTGGGCATTCCACACGATGTTGAAGTCGTATCCGCGCATCGCACGCCTGATAAATTATTTGCTTATGCAGAAAGCGCGGAAAGCAAAGGTTTTGAAGTGATTATTGCGGGGGCAGGGGGCGCAGCACATTTGCCTGGAATGACTGCAGCAAAAACGGCGATTCCTGTTTTAGGTGTTCCTGTTCAGTCGAAAGCATTAAACGGCATGGATTCATTATTATCAATTGTTCAAATGCCTGCGGGAATTCCCGTGGGAACATTGGCGATTGGTAAAGCTGGAGCGATTAACGCGGCATTATTAGCGACTTCAATTATTAGCAATAAGCACAAACAATATCGTCCAGCATTGGAAAAATTTAGACAAGAACAAACAGACACAGTTTTGGAAAACTCTGACCCGCGTGGAGAATTAAAATGAAAGTAGGAATTTTAGGTGGCGGGCAATTGGCTCGAATGATTGCCTTGGCAGGTTATCCATTAGGCATTCGTTTTATTTTTTTAGATCCGTCGATTGGTGCGTGTGCGACGACGTTGGGTAGCCATTTACGCGGAGATTATCATGATGAAATATTATTGGCTGACCTTGCGAAACGCGCTGATGTTGTCACCTATGAATTTGAAAATGTACCCGCAAAAGTGGCTGAATTTTTAACTTCAAATACACAAGTTTATCCGTCGCCCAAAGCTCTTGCTGTTGCACAAGACCGATTAGTTGAAAAAGATTTTTTGAACGAATTAGGTATTCCGACCGCGCCTTATGAAGCAGTTGGAAATTTTGATAGTTTGCACGCTGCGATGGAAAAAATCGGTTATCCCGCGATTTTAAAAACGCGCACTCAAGGTTATGACGGTAAAGGACAATCGATTTTAAAATCTGTTACAGATTTAAAATCGGCGTGGCAAAAATTGGAAGGTTTAGCGGCGATTGTTGAAGGATTTGTAAAATTCTCACGCGAAGTTTCAATCATTGCTGTGCGAAGTATTTCAGGCGAATTGGCATTTTACCCACTGTCTGAAAATGTGCATAAAGACGGCATTTTGCGTGTATCCGAAAGTCGAGAAAATGACCTAATGCAAGCCAAAGCGGAAGATTACGCAACCCGTTTAATGAAAGCTTTGGATTATGTCGGCGTGTTAGCGTTGGAATTATTTGAAGTTGATGGTGAATTAATTGCGAATGAATTTGCGCCGCGTGTGCATAATTCAGGACACTGGACAATTGAAGGTGCAGAAACCAGTCAATTTGAAAACCATTTACGCGCCATTTTAGATTTGCCTTTGGGTTCGACAGCAGCTGTTGGACACGCTGCAATGGTCAATTTCATTGGTGGTAAACCCGAAAGTGAAGAAGTATTAAAAATTCCAAATGCACATTTGCATTTATACGCTAAAGCTGCGCGTAAAGGACGTAAAATCGCTCATGCCACGATTCATACCAAAACATTGGCAGAATTAGAACCGCTGAAAAAACGTTTAATTGCTTTGGTAAACGAGTCAGATGATTCATGAAAAATTACACAGTATTAGCGTATTCGCCCAATAAAAAATCGGTCACTGCGTTTAAAAAAGCTTCAGGTTGCTGAACGTGAATCCAATGTTCAGCATCAGGAATAACTTTAATTTGTGCGAAGGGAAATAACATTTCCGTGCTGTTTTCTTTAATATAACGTGAATTTCCGCCTGCCAAAAACAACGTTTGTTCGATAAATTGCGGCACTGTTTCAACACTTGGAAAATGTAAGATATTGTTGGCATTTTTCTGAAAAATATCTAAATCAATGCGCCAATGATAACCGCCACTTTTTAACACCAGATTTTGTAATAGAAATTGTCTATAACTGAGTTCAGGAATAAAGTCAGCGAGCAACAATTCAGCTTGTTTGCGATTACTTAATTCAGCAATCGGTAAGTTTTTCAGAGCGTTAATCAATGGTTCAAAACTGTGTTTATACTCAATCGGTGCAATATCGACTACGATTAAATTTTGTACCAAATCAGGATAATTCAACGCCAACCACATCGCCGTTTTACCGCCCATGCTGTGACCCATTAAATTCACGGTGGACAAATTATGTTGCCGAATAAACTGCACCACGTCCGCCGCCATCGTTTCATAAGTCATGATTTCAGAATGGGGCGACGCGCCATGATTTCGTGCATCTAAAACATAAACACAAAAATTCGCCGCCAATTTTTCTGCGATTTGTCGCCAGTTTCGTGACGAGGCAAAAAAACCATGCAGAATGATGAGTGGCGAATTTTGTACGTCACCAAATTGCTCAAATGCTAAATCGACAGTTTGCATTTTAGACAAAGAAACTAAATACACCGCCCAATAATCCACCAATAACACCGCCCCACACCACGAGCCAGCCTAAATGCTCTTGAATAATCGCTTGCAACATTTCTTTGACCAATTGCGGCGTGAGTTCACTCAAACGTTTATCAATTACGGTTTCGATTTTACCAACCAAATCCGCGCTGATTTTTTGTGCGTTCAAACCGTGTTGCAATGCAGTTTTGAAATCGCTGGAATCCACCATTTCAACTAGCGTAACTTTAACTTTTTCGATAAACGGTTCTTTGAGCGGAACTAACGCTTCCACGCCGCCCATCATCATCAACATTCCGCCAAATGATGATTCCAAAATCACTAAAACCAAGCTATCGTAAATTTTGTCGTAATCGACAGCGTTCAAAAGCGGTTCTAAATTTAGAATTTTATCGCCACCTTGTTCTTCGGTTTCGATAAATTGTTCGATATTTTGCGCGGTGAAAAATTGCGACATCATCAACGTTTTAATTGCGCCTTTAAATTCTTCAAAGCGTTCTGGAATCACGCCAGAGCCTTTTAAATACGGCACTTTTTCAAATAACATGTGAACCGCAAGCCAGTTGGTAATCGCTCCCGAAAGTGCGAAAAAACCCACCGATGTAACAAAACCTGAGCCGCTAATTAGCCCTAAAACTGTCACGCCCGATGCCACTGCGTTGGTGGAATAATTTTTGTCGTGAATCACTTTTTGCAAACTTAACATCTTAAAAAACTCCATAAATTTTAAAAACTAAAACTGAAACTGACCTAATAGATGTTGAACTACAGCTAATTTTTTGTTGAAAAACTGCGCCGCTGGATGCTGATTTAAATTCATATACCCTTTCAGTAAATTCAATTCTGTCGCTTCAACATCGCTGTAAAATCCCATATTCCAATTTGGAAAGTCACGCTTAGGTTTGTATTCTTGAAATAGCGTAACGATGTTGTGGTGGCGAATATCTTTGCAAATGTGTTCATAAAATAACGTATTGAGTGTAGAAAAATTGCCTTCTAACATCTGCAAAAAATACCCGTTGTGATAAATGAGAACACCCGTAATACCTGATTTTTCATTTTCTAGGCGAGCTAATTTCAAAATATCAATCAAATCTGTTTCTGAAAAGTTATCCGCTGCTTGACTGGCATACACCAAGCAAAAGATAGGTTCTGATTCATTGACATAACGTTTTTCTGGTTCAATCACATTTAAAAATGAAAGAATTTCTTTAAAAGGTGCGGGACGTTTTAAGAAAGAAACATTGCCAGCAGGTAAATCTGCTTTCGTTCGTAGTTTGTCGCCCGTGTCTGCGTAAATTAACACTGGAAATTGCGGATCAATCTCTAACAACTTGTGCGTTAATTCCAAGCCTGTCATTTTTGACATGACTTGATTGACAATCACCCCATCGAAATTATCAGGATGCTGTTTAAATTTTAACAATGCGTCGGAGCTATTATTAAAAACTGTCGGCGTGTGACCTGATTTAATCAATCCTTGTTCTAAAAACTTAGTCATGCTGGGTTCGTTATCAACCACCAAAATGTTTAAGCTGTATTTGAAATCACTTATTTCTGTGGCAACGATTTTTGTTGGAATGTTACTGTCATCATGGTGTGAAAGGGGAAAAAATAAATGAAATTCCGTGCCATGTTTTTCTACGTCCAATGAGGATTTAACAACGATATGTCCGCCGACTCGGTGAACAATTTCCGTCACCATCGACAAACCTAATCCTGTTCCTTTGCCAACGCCTTTTGTAGTGAAAATACGTTCCAGTTGTTTATCGTTTATTCCCATTCCATTATCGGATACAGAAATCCGTGCAAATTGCCCGCTAAGTTTTTCTAAACAAGCGTTGCATTGATGGTCGTCAATCTCAACTAAATCGGAAGAAACCGTGATTTCACCGTGTGTACCGATAGCATCTCGGGCATTGACTACTAAATTGATAATGATTTGATACAACTCAAATGATTCAATCAAAACATATTGGTCAGAGTAAAGAGATTGTTTTATTGCTATGGTTCTATCTACAGTTGAACGGAGTATTTTCAACGCTTCGCCAATAATGACACTGGTTTGAATTGCTTCCGTTTCGCTTTCGTTATCCTCCTTGCGGCAATAAATCAAAATTTGCTTGACCAATTCTGTGGCGCGTGAAGTCGCAATTTTAGTTTCACGCAAATGCTCAGCCACTTCTTGTTTTTCTAAACTTTCTGGAATGGATTTAATCACCATTTCAGTCAATTCGTTATAACCCAAAATGCACGTCAAAATGTTATTAAAATCATGCGCGATTCCCGCAGTCAACAAGCCAATGCTTTGCATTTTTTGGGCTTCCGCGAGTTGTTTTTTAACGGCAATCAATTCTTGTTGCAATAAATCATGGTCGATATTTTTACTCATCGTCTAACTCTTCTGCTGATTTACTCGTGAAATAACTGGGTGCAATGCTGATTAACGTTGTTATCAGTGTCGCAAAATAAGGTACTGCTTGAACGGCTAAAATTGCCATCCACAATTTGCCGTTTAAGTTGTCGAGATATTCCAGACGGCTAATTTCAAAAATGCCCCAGCCGAGCAGAATTAACAATAACAATTCTTGTTGAATCACTCGCAACCCTGAAAATAACGCGCCTTGTGATTCATATTTTGGTGTTCGCATAAACGGTTTTCCAGACGTGAATAAGCCTTGAATTGTGCCGAGTGCGACAGTGTGCGTTAGCGATAAACCTGATAATGCCGCACCGAGTGAATGCCCGACGGAACACGGAACACGCGCTTGATAGAGCCACAAACCACGAATGATTTTGAATGCAAACAAACCCACAGTTGGCATTAAAAATACGACAGACGGTAATTCAGGGTGCGAGGCGAAACGAATTAACACGGTAATAATCAAACTCGCTATTGTGAAAACCAACGCTAACGCATCTGAAAACCAAGGCAACCAACCTGCGACGAAATAGTATTTTTGCGCGGCTGTGAGTTTTTTACTCGTTGGTAAAAAGCTGCGCCAATGCGCTTTGATAATTTGCATCGCGCCATAAACCCAACGGAAACGTTGTGTCATATAGCCTGAGAATGTATCGGGCATTAAACCTTTGCCGAATGAATCTTTGACATAAACCGAATCATAACCTGCTTCGTACAACCTAACGCCCAACTCGCTGTCTTCACAAATGCACCATTCTGACCAGCGTCCGACTTCGATTAACGCGGATTTGCGAATCATCGTCATTGTGCCGTGTTGAATAATCGCGTTGTATTCGTTGCGTTGCACCATGCCGATGTTGAAAAACCCCGCGTATTCCCAATACGAAAATTCTTTGAATGTGCTTTGATGACGGTCGCGGTAATCTTGCGGCGATTGCACGAAACCGACTTGGGGATTATCGAAATATGGCACCATCGATTTCAACCAGTCAGGTGACAACACATAATCACTGTCGATGAGTGCGATAATTTCCGCATCGGGCGCAGTTTGTTCGAGCGCGTGATTGATTGCGCCCGCTTTAAAACCAGGCCAATTTTCTAAATGAAAAAAACGAAAACGTTCGCCCAATCGTTCACAATCTTCTTTCACTGGCATCCAAACTGCATCGTCTTTGGTGTTGTTATCCATCACCAAGACTTCAAAATTCGGATAATCGACTTTTGCCAAGGCTTCCAACGTTTTACGAACCATCAATGGTGGTTCATTGTGAATTGGCAAATGTAACGATACTTTTGGATATTTAAATTCTGCCGTTGGTGTAAGCGGTTGGAAAGTACGAATGGTTTTTCGATGCCAAACGACTTCAGCAATTTCTAAACTTTCAATCAATAAAATAACGGTCGCTAAAACCTGCATCAAGACCATTAACCCCCAAAGCAATAGCGTTAAACCTGTTTGATATTGTTGTGCGCCACTTGAAACTGTCCAAAAAATAACCGATGCCGCGAGATTCGCCATTAAGCCAAAAAAGAAAATTCCCGATAGTTTCAAACTGCTGCGTGTCAGTAAAATCAATCCCATCAGCACCAAACTGAAAACGGCTGCGCCTGCTGCCCAATTTTCCCAATTTGGTAATGAAATTACATCGCCGTCCATTGGATATTTTGGCAAACGATCAGCATTAAAAATCCCCCAATACGCACCAGCCGAACCCTCAATGGATTGTTTCCACGGTTGATCAAAGGCTTCTACAACGTAATAATTTATTTTGGCTTTATCTGCACGATTTAAAAAATCGCGTAAAAATTTCGCTTGATTTTGTACCGATGCGGTTGCGTGTTTAACTGGCTGTCCATCTGAAGGCCAACCCACCTCTGTAATGATAATCGGCTTATTAGGATAAGCTTTTTTCACGTCGTTATAACGGTCAAACACATAATCAACCGCATCTTCCGCCGCGATTCCTTCCCAATATGGTAGGACGTGAATCGCAATAAAATCGACTTCATCAACTAATTTCGGGTGTTTAATCCAAACGTCCCACGTTTCGGATGTACTCACGGGACGATTACCGCTGGTCTGTTTCACGTCACGAATATAACCAATCAATTCTTCTTCGGTCACATCGCCACGCAATAACACTTCATTACCGACCATAAGACGAATTAATTTCGGATTATATTGTTTGCTAATTTCAATCAGCGTATCGACTTGGCGACGATTTTCTTCCAAATCGACACCAATCCACGCGCCAACAGTGGAATTCAAATTATGTTTCGCTGCAAGTTCAGGAATTTTATCTAACCCTTTTTCTTTTGAAACGTTGTAGGTTCGCACTGCAAAGACTTTATCCGTCAACAATGCGAAATCATTTTCGATTTCTTCTGCACTTGGAAAAGTATTACTTGTTTGCGTGTCTTGTTTTCGCATCGGGTCGTAAGTTACGCCCATCGTGGTTTTTGTCCATGCTTGAATTTGCAGCGGATTGTTGTAATAACTCCAGATACTGAAATTCACAGCAAGGAGCAACATTAAGGTCAATAAAATAACGAATTTTCTTATCATTTTTTAAAAGGAAGTAAATGTGGAAGTTAATGGCTAATTTCTTCAATCGTTGACTGTAAATTTTTCTTTTTTATTTGTCATTTAAAATAGCTTTTTTCTGTGTGTAGAATACTTCAAAAAATGTATCATGATTAGCTTATACGCATCACAAAGAAGGTAAATTTTAAAATGTCTGTATTTCAATTACACCCACAACTGCAACAAGATTGTTTTATATTGGGAAAATTCGAGTTGTGCCAAGTTTTACTTGTTAATGACAGTCAATTTCCGTGGTTTATTCTTGTGCCACGACGCGCAAATATCCGTGAAATTTATCAACTGACAAATGAAGATCAAATCATGTTAATTCAAGAATCGAGTTATTTGGCGAAAGAATTGGCAGCGATTTTTAGTGCAGACAAGCTAAATGTTGCCGCGATTGGGAATGTAGTGCCGCAATTACATTTGCATCATGTGGTGCGCTATCAAACTGATAAAGCTTGGTCTGCACCGATTTGGGGGAAATTTGCTGCTGTTCCGTATACGGAGCAGCAGCTAAAACAATTATTCGCGCAATTAACGCCATTGACGCTATTGCAATAAAAATTCAGTAAAAAATGCGTCCTTAAAACCGCCACTCGGTAAATGCGAATAATCTTTTGGTTTATTCTTTTTGTGTGGATCGTTGGCAGCAGGAGCTTCTTCTTCAGATTCTTCCACACCTTCCGCTTTGTCAATCGTTTTGTGAATTATTTCAATAGTTTGTTGGCGTAATGCTTCACGTTGTTCCATTGTTTGTAAGCTGTCTAGCGACCGATCGCTAAATAACATAATCAATTCATGTTTTATGGCTGGCATGTGTTTTTTGATAGCCATTTCAGCTTGAAAACCATCAATCAATAACTGCACGTTAATAGATAAATACCTTTTCGGATCAGTCAAATTCACAACAAATTTGGGTGAAACTTCTAGGTATGTGGGACCTGCAGCAACTTTTCCTTCACCGCCAGCTTCACCTCCGCCACCATGTTCTTCGGCAAGTGCAAAAGCTGGTATCAATAAAAAGCTACATAACAAAATAAATAAACGCATAAAACACTCCAAAAAATTTAAAAGAAACAGATTAAGTATAAACCACAAATAGACAAATCGGTTTATGGCTAATTTGTCACGTTAGCATCGTCATAAATTCCACTCAATTTCCGTTTGAATTCATCTGTAATTAGACCCGCGTCTTGGCGACTTTTCACCACACGCGGTGTAATCAAAACGACAAGTTCTATTTTATTTTGATCTTTATTTTTATTGCCGAATAATGCACCTAAAACAGGTATTTCATGCAAAAGCGGTATTCCACCTTCACCATTTGTATTTTTATCTTTAATCAAACCACCCAAAACAATAGATTCCCCACTTTGAATAGCAACAGAACTGTCAATTTCTCGTGTTGAAATTCTTGGATTTACTTCGCCATTTTTAATGTTATCTGCGACATCTTCTACGCTTTGTGTAATATCCATTGTCACCAAACCATTCGCATTGACACGCGGTTTGATTTTTAATTTTACGCCTGTTTTACGTTGTTGATTTTGAGTTAAAGGTGTTGTGCTGGTATTAATTCCACCCGTAACTCCAGCCACGCCGAATGTTCCTGTGGATAATGAAATTTCTTCACCGACTTGAATGCTTGCCTCTTGATTATTCAACACCATTAACGACGGTGATGAAATGACATTCATATTATTGTTACTGGCTTGAGCGTTTAAAATTGCACCAATATCATTGGATTTACTTAAAAAAGAATATCCAAAACCACCTTTTGCTGCAGTCACAGCAGCATTTGCGACTGTATCTGTTGAAAGCACTCCTAATCCATTGCTATTAACAGCGTTTTCGCCGCCGTTATTGTGATTAAAATACCATTGAAGACCATATTTTAGTGAGTCAGTTAACGTCACTTCAACAATCGTTGCATCAACTAAAACTTGTAATGGCATTACGTCTAATTGGTTAATAATTGGGCGAATAATTTCATATTCTTGTGCGGTGGCAACAACGATTAACGAATTATTCGCCTCGTCAGCAATAATTCGCACATCGCCCACATTTGATACTTTTGCCTCGCCTGTTCCATTTGCGGTTGAACGTGGAGTTGTTTTTTTCGAGTCGGTCGATTTATCTGTTTTGTTCGTTAATTCGCCTGCTTTTTTATTGCCTGCTAATTTTGGAGCTTTTTCACGTTTTGATGAGCCTGTTCCATTTCCAAAAATATCATTCAACGTATTCGCTAACTCCACTGCATCAACGTGTTGAACTTTATAAACATTCACACCGCCCCCTGTTGTTGAATTTGCACGATCCAAGCGCGTCACCCATTGTTCAATATCTTTTAAATATCGCGCTTGATGTGTAATCGCCAACACGGCATTTAAACGTTCAATCGGCATAAAACGAAAAAATTGGTCATCATCACTTTTCGCTTTTTTGTAAAAAACCTCATCCAATTCTTTGATAAGTGTTTCTGCATCAACATGAGCAAGTGGAAATAAAGCAAACGAACGTCCTTTTAAAATATCAATATCGAATGTATTTACCATGTCTATGATTCGTGCCAACTCATCTGCCGCACCAGAAACAACCAATAAATTGCGGCGATTATCGACGGTCAATAACGTTTTTTCATGTAACAACGGTTTGATTAAATCAGCAACATTATCAACGCTAACGTTTTTCACAGGAATAACACGCATTTGATAACCCGATTTCCCGCCACGATTTGAACTGAAATTTGCGCTATACAACGCTTCGTTTAATGGCTCGATATGATAAATGCTACCGTCTTTAACCAATGCCGCATTATTCATACTCAACACCATTTCCAATGTTGGTAATAATTCTTCTTTGCTCAATGCGTGCGTGGTTTGAAGTGTAACTTTACCAACCACTTTCGGACTTAAAACATAATTTTGCCCCAAAATATCACTCAAAACGACTTTTGCGACTTCGCCTAAATCAGCATCGTCAAAATTCAAACTAAATTCCCCTTTGCCTTTTTTGCCTACCGAATTTTGAGTATTTTGTTCCGTGGCGGGCGGCATCTCTTTTGCATAATCAGAACTGGGATATAACTCACTTTTTGGTTTCTGTATGTCATTTGCCACAGCTTTATTTTTTAATTGCGGAATGGATTCGCTCGGCATTGGCGCGTGAGAGGTCATCGGTAATTTTGGACGTTGCGGCGAAAATAATTCGCAGCCTGATAATGTCGTTAAACTTAAAATAGTAGACGCTAAAACGAGTTTGTTTTGGGTTAATTTCATTGTTTTATTCTTGCACGGTTTCAATACTTTGATCATCTGGATTTGTGCCAGTATTATTTTGAATCACATCTGGTGTTTGCAGATTTCTCTGCTGTATTTCTTGTTGTATTTGCATTTGTGTCGGTGCAGGTGAAACACGATTAGTCATTGGTGTTGGAATGGGCGTTTTCGGTTTATTTTTTCGCAACGGCAAAATTTTTGTTTCATTTGCTTGTGTCAAAACAACATTATCGTGTTGAATTTCGCTAATTTTCCAACCGTCTAAATCATCGCCCATTTTATATTTTCGATAATTATCTTTCGGAACTTTTGTATTTGTTCGACTAAAAAATGCTGTCATCCCTTTGGGTGTAATAAAAACACCTGTTAATTCCCAAACAAAAGATTCAACTTTTTTTACCGCTGCGACAGGCACATTTTCAGGCTCAGGTTCATTTACAGGCTTTCGTCCTTTGATAAACAATGGACGGTCAACTAAATCGCTGTAATTTTCTTCATTCGTCGCGTTCAAATCAAGTTCTGGTAACACATCTTCCGATTCAGAATTATCTGAATTTACTTGTGAAACAACCGTTGGTTTATTTGTTTCTGTAAACCATTCTATTGCTAAAACAGCAATAAATAATGAATTCAATGCAATCAAAACAAAAAATGTCGGACGATTCATGTGGTGGATTTTTTCATGAAACTAACGGCTTGAAAATTCACACTCAATTCGTTGCTAGGGTCGATTTGATGAGTCACTTTGTTACGAACACCACGCATCGGACGAATATCAATTTGTTCCACAACAACGAGCGGTGTCGATGTTTCAATTTTGTGTAAAACGGCGCGAAGAACTTCACTGTTTCCTGTCATACGAACGTTGATGGGAATACGATTGAAATTATTTTTTGTCACAACTGGCAAACCTTGTGTACTACTTAATTGACCACCTGCTTCTACAATCGCTTGTTTAATCATTTCCTGTAATTCAGCTGCCGCCAACGCGCTGGTATTTTGAGTGCTTAAATAATTTTGACTGGCAAATTGCGATTTTAACGATTCCATTTCGTCAATCACCGATTGTTTGCGTGCCAAAATTCGTTCGTGTTGTTCAAAACGAAAACTCAAAGCATTTTTTTCTTCGTGTAACGCCAATCCTTGATTTACAAGTGGCAAAATAATCACGAAACTTATGAAACTCATCACCGTTAGCAATAAACCAATCGCTAGCAATCGCTCATTTTGATTATTCTTCTGGAATACCATTTTCAGTCACTGCCTCTTCAGTTGTTACGTCTTCAACCGTTGTCTCAGTTGGCGTTTCGTCAATCGATTCGCTTGTGGGTTCTACGGTCGTTTCAGTTGTCGCGTCACTGTTTTCAGCATTCACTGGTTTTGTCACATCAGTAGAAATTTGAAAACGTTCCATGCCACTTGCTTTGTCTTGCGTTACGGGCGAGGCAAAACTGACTTTGGCAAAATAATCGGACGCTTCCAAATCTGCAAGCAAAATAGATGCCGTTGTTGATTCACCTTGTAATTGCAATTGTCCTTCGCTGTATTGCAAATAAGAAAGCCAGCTATCGTCTTTCATTAGCACACTGATTTCATTGAGAATAGCAACAACTGGAGGCGCAGCTGTTTTTTCGTTAATGAGTGCCTGATTTTCCTCGCGCATAGTTTCAATTTCAGCTTGCAAGGTTTTGACGGCTTTAACTTCTTTATCGATTTTTGCAATTTTAGTTCGTAATTCTTCAACTGCTTGATATTCCAACCATACAGGCAACGCTAAACTGCTAATACTCAATATCGCCAATGACGCTGCTAATCCTGTAATAATACGGCGTGGTGTATTGGCGATTTTGGGTTGTAAATGTGGCGGCAATAAAGTGTAAGCGGAATGTAATTTCTGCAAATTATTCGGGCAATTTTCAACGTCAACATAATGCAACGAAATTCCCAACGTTTTGCAATCTTGATAAAGCATTTCGAGTAATTTTCGCGGTACAAGCATTAACTGAACAATCAATTGTGCAGATTCTGTGTCAATACGTTCAAGGCGTGTAGCAAAATAAATCTGTTCGGCTTTAAATGGACTGTAACGGTCTAATTCATAACTCACAACTTGCGAGATATTGGATTGTGCCGCAAGCGGTAAATTTAAGGTTTTACTTAATGCTTCGTTATTTGATAAGCGCAAAATGAAGAGCGAATTTTTAAACCGTTCATCGTTTGAAATGAGTTTTTGAATTGTTTCCAAATTAGAAATATCACGCGCCACGGTGACTAAAACTTTTTGTACACCGTTAATTTCATAACTAAACTCGAATTGTTCACCCATTGGACGAATAATAATTGTGTTGAGTGGCGCGTGGAAAAATTGCCGTATTTTTACTGGAATTAAAAACGCTAATTCACGCCCCCACCAACGCAGAAAAGGTTTAAATTCGATTTTAATGTTTTTGTTTAGGTTCATTTACGTTCATATTTTGGGGGAAATCAAAGATTGTGAATCAAAAAAAGCGGATTCAAATAAATTTTAAATCCGCTTTGAACGTGTTTTAAACGCCAACGCCAAATTGTTTTACTAACGGTGATAAACCACCTGCGTAACCTTGACCAATCGCTTTAAATTTCCATTCCCCATTGTGACGATAAATTTCACCAAAAATCATCGCTGTTTCAACAGACGCATCTTCGCTCAAATCATAACGCGCAATTTCAACACCAGAATCTTTGTTGACCACGCGGATAAAAGCATTTGAAACTTGCCCAAAATTTTGTTTGCGTGTTTCTGCTTCATGAATCGTGACGGCAAATGTGACACGTTCAACATTTGTCGGAACATTGTTCAATTGAACAACTAACGTTTCGTCGTCACCTTCGCCTTTGCCCGTTAAATTATCGCCTAAATGTTCCACTGAACCACACGCCGAACGTTTTTGATTGTAGAAAATAAAATCTGCATCAGAACGCACTTTGCCATCAGCTTTCAACATAAACGCGCTCGCATCTAAATCGAAATCTGCGCCATCAGTGGGACGTGCATCCCAACCTAAACCGATAAGAACGTTATTTAACGAAGGGTCGGTTTTAGACAAACTGAGGTTGCCGCCTTTATTGAGAGAAATTGCCATTTTGAAACTCCAATGTTTTGTTTAAGGAAACGTGATTATAAAACACACGGACAAACAGGTTACGCCATTTTGAAAAATTAACGTATTGGAGTTGATTCAACATAACGCGCCACTACAAATGAATTCATGGTTTCAGAAAAAAGCGACTGCATTTCGATGTGATTTTGTTGTTTTAAAATTTGAAAAGGTAAATTATTTGCGCCGTCTATTTTTTCCATGACGACTTGTACAGCAGCTTGTGCGTCGTTGTCTAAAATGGCTTCAACGATAATAGTAACAACAGAAATGTCAGGAGCAACTTCCGCTTCAGTTGTGTTTTCGACATCTTGCGTCATGGCTTGTGTCGCATTTTCAATACGCGGTACAACTGGCATCGGCAAATGATTCAAAATAGCTTGCTGACGCGCTAAAAAATACGCATCTAGTAGATTTACATCAATTTCAGGCAATACATTTAACACATCGCGGCTTGCTAAATTCAAATCTACTTCGGTTTGTCCTGCCGCATAAACCGTAAAAAGTGGCTGCATCCACGCAAAAACATCAGCGTTCAAACCGCGCACCATTTGCAATTCTTCCAACGAACGAAATGGTTTATTTCGTGGTGCATAATTTAATTTTTCGGTTTTATATTCTGGTTTTTCTGCACCAAACGGACGAGTCGTTTCATCTTCGTCGCGCCAATCTAAAATCGCATTTTCGAGTTCTAATTGCGCTTGTGTTTCGAGTGGCGCGTGTAATAAAACTTGATGTAACAACGTTGAGGTTGCACTGTTAATATCAATCTTTCCTGTTTCAGAAAATATCCGAATTCGCGTGGTGGCATTTTCCGTTTCGATTTCGTAAATGCTGCCATCAATCCGCCACCGTTTCGTTTCGTCTTCCTGCAACATCATCGCTTGCGCTAACGCAATTCCAGCTTGTACTTGTGCATTAGCCTCTGCATTAGCCTTAATCGTCATTACACCTGCTGATTCTCGACGCATCGTTTTGGTAAAGCTGCCCGCCATTAGCATCAAAATACTCAATACCCAAAGCACCAAAATTAACGCTACTCCACGCTGTTTCATTGTGTCGTATCCGAGACATCTTCGACGGGAACGCTTTCTAAATCGGCGTTGCTGTAACTACTATCGACATTGAGCGCGACAATCATTTCAGGTAAATAACGACCATCATCGAGTTCTAATAAAATTTTGACCAAACGTGGTTGTTGCTCTTTGTTTAGCCATTCGTTTTGCCAAACTAATTCGCCTGTTTCGTCATTCAAACCAAAATAAGATAATTCAAAATTTTGCACGTTGCGTACTAATTCGACGCTGTCTTCAAACCAATCTTCGCCTTCGGATAAGGGGAAAAATGGCGTTAATGTCACGTCCACAAAATGCTGTTTGTCCTTTTTTTTGAGTTCTAAATTAAATAATTGCAAACCCGCACGTTCTGCACTGGCGGGAAATGCAGCAACAAATTGCAGCGACTGTTTTTTACCTTGAAATGAAAATACGCGGTCTTTTTCGGGATCAAAATCGTTCCATTGTGGCGTAGCGTGAGCGAGATGATGATTAAAAAATTGTTGCACGATGGCGATTTCATTCACATCTGCGATTTTATTTTCACCTTGTTCCCAACTTTTCGCGCCAATCGTCAAACTACTAAACAATAAAACCACCATTAAACTCAACATCGTCATAGCAATTAAAACTTCAATCAGCGTAAAACCTGCATTTTTACTCATTTTTCGCCGCCAACTTCATGGTATTTAATTCTAAAACACGGTCATCGGTTTTCTCGTCGTCGCCCCACCAAACGAGAACATTGATGTTAAATAATTCGACAGGTAACGCGCGTAAATCTAATTCTGGTGACACAAACGTTTGTGAATTTACGCGCACGCGCCAATGATAAAAATCGTTTTCAACGCCAAGTTCTTCGCTGATTTTAAGTGGCGTTTCCACGCCCGTTTTAGCCATTAAATTATTGGCAATTTGTGCAGCCATTGTGTAATTATCAGCGACTTGAGCAGTAGTGATTCCTGTTGAAAAAATTTTCAACAGAATTCCTAATGACACAGCCAAAATTGAAAATGCAATTAAGATTTCAAGCAGCGAAAAACCGCGTTGATTATTCCGCCAGCGTGACATGACCTGTGAGCCAATTGATGTTGATTTCTTGAACGTGAGATTTTTTTTCTAACGTGATTCGTCCGCCAATTGATGAACCGTCAGGGAAAAAGCGTAAGTGTGCGATGCCGTCATGTAATTCGTCTTTTGCGGTATTGATAGTTACATCAATACTTTCGGGGATAGTATAAATTTTGTTTTGACCTGTTAATGAATAACTATTGTGATTAAGATTGAAATTCAGCGTCGCAGTTTCGTGAGATAACATCGCTTGAGAGCGAATGTAGCGTAAACCAGAAGATAAATCACGGGCGGCGGCTTTTAATTCCATAGCGTCATTACCCGCAGAAAAATTCACGCCAACCGCCGCATAACCTAACGACACAATTGCTAAAACAACAATCAGTTCAAGCAATGTAAAACCTGCGTTAGAGCGCATTTATTCCCAATTGTTAATGTCTTGATCTTCGCCTTCACCACCTTCTTTATCGTCTGCGCCGTAAGTGAATAAATCAAATTTGCCGTGTGCGCCTGGTGAAGCATAGTGGTATTCATTTTGCCACGGATCAACTGGCGTTTTGGCTTTTCTCAAATACGGACCATTCCAACGTTTTGAACCTTCTGGTGCTTCGATTAACGCTTGTAAACCTTGGTCTGAAGTCGGATATTTCCCCATATCCAATTTATACATATCGAGTGCCGCTGAAAAGTCTTCGACTTGCACTTTTGCGGCTTTGGTTTTGGATTCGCCCAAATGTTTCATCACTTGTGGTCCGACGATTCCTGCTAACATCGCAATAATTCCCAAAACAACAAGTAATTCTAATAATGTAAAACCAGATTGTGTGTGACGCGACAATTTCATTTAGTTACCCATGTTAAATATGATTTAATTTGTTTTCTTTGATTTTTAAATCATAACATTGTCGCTGTGTTTTTTGGCATTGAATTTCAGCCATTTTTTGACATTCGTTATGAAGTAAAAACTAATTTGTTATCCCAAATAAAACACTAATAAATGCGCTTTCTAAAAATAAAACTCCCTGCTGGTTTATCCATCGCCATTTTATGTGGTTTGATTTTGCTATCCTTGCAACTAATGAGCAGCGCAACCCAAGAATCGTCGGCGTTGAATTCTATGTATTCGTGGTTATTGCTCGTCAATGGCGTGGGAATGGTGGTGTTGTTGGGATTGGTGGGAGCAAATTTATATTCTCTTACTCGCCAACTCAAACGCCGCGAAGCAGGTTCTCGCCTGACGATTCGCATGGTTTCATTGTTTGTTGTGCTGTCACTTGCGCCCGCTGGAATCGTATTTTATTTTTCAATGCAATTTTTGCATCAAGGCATCGACAGTTGGTTTAATGTCGAAATGGATAGAGCGATGGAAGACGCGCTCGAACTTAGTCAAGCCTCACTCGATCAACGTATTCGCTGGAACAAAGCGCAAACACAACAACTTGTCGAAAAAATTTCAGAACTTCCAGAATCGCAAGTGTCATTAGAAATGGAAAATTTTCGGGGACTTTCTGGTGCCACAGAAATGACGTTATTTTCGCGTCAAGATAGAATTATTGCTTCCAGTAGCGCGAATCCAAGTGATATTTTACCGAGTTTGCCCGACGAGCAGACTTGGTTGCAATTACGTCAAAACGGTGAATTTGCAGCACTTGCATCTGTGCGAGATGATCAGCTAATGATTCGCATCATTTTAAAAGTGAAATCCAAAGAACCCCATTATTTACAAGCGTTATATCCTGTGCCTGTTCGGATTGCAGATTTAGCTGATTCGGTGGAATTTGCTTTCGTGCGTTATCAAGAAATGAATTTTTTGCGGGATTCACTCAAAATGACCTTTTCGTTAGCCTTATCATTGGTTTTATTGATGAGCTTATTGGCGGCGATTTGGATTGCGTTTATCAGTATTCGCACCATTGTTGCCCCTGTAAAAGAGCTAGTGAAAGGTACGCAAGCTGTAGCTTCGGGGAAATATGACCAACAATTACCTGTGATGGCGCAAGATGATTTGGGTTTTTTGGTTGAATCATTTAACGAAATGACACAACGCATTGCGCGAGCCAGTCAAGAAACACGCATGGCGAGTTTTGAAGTTGAAAATCAACGTGCTTATTTAGAAACGATTTTGGCAAATTTAACGGCTGGAGTGATGAGTTTTGATGCGAATTATAAAATTCGCACCGCAAATCAAGCGGCTTTTAAAATCTTTCACGTTTCTGCACCACAGTTTATAGGTGAAACGCTGTCAAAACTTGCTCAAGATTATGAAGAATTGGCTGAACCATTAAAAGCAATTCAACGATTTTTAGAGCAAGCCGACGATATTTGGCAACAACGATTAGCATTTTTGGGATCAAATGGACGACAAGAATTGTTATGTCGTGGCACACCATTATTTTCACAAGACGGGCGAAAAGTCGGTGCAGTAGTCGTTTTCGATGATGTAACCGATTTAATTCAAGCTCAAAAAAATGCCGCGTGGGGCGAAGTTGCCCGACGATTAGCGCATGAAATTAAAAATCCACTCACGCCAATTAAACTTTCAGCAGAGCGTTTACAACATAAACTTGCAGACAAACTGGAATCAGCTGATGCCGATATGTTGCAACGCTCAACACGCACGATTGTTCAGCAAGTCGAAGCAATGAAAGAGATGGTTGATGACTTTTCTGAATATGCAAAACCTTCTAAAAAACAGGCGGTTAACATTGATTTATCCGCATTGATTCAAGAAGTTTTATCGCTTTATGTTTTGAAATCAGGCGTGCGTTTTAATGTACGTTATGAAAATGAGCTGTTAATCATTCACGGTGATCCCGTGAGTATTCGACAAGTGCTACACAACTTAATTAAAAACGCGCTAGAAGCGATTGATGGTCATGGACAGATTGATATTGACGTTCATCGGGTGCAAAAAAATGACATCGATTTTATCGAAATCGGTTTGCATGATGACGGAGTAGGAATTAAAGATGAACAAATCGAACAAATTTTTGAGCCTTACGTCACCACAAAAGTAAAAGGAACAGGCTTAGGTTTAGCCATTGTGAAAAAAATTATTGAAGAACACGGTGGCGCGATTTGGGTTGATACCAGTCGCAAAGTGGGTGCAGGCTTTATTCTTCAACTACCTGCGTTGTAAGTTCCAAAAGATGTTCGCGTCGCCAAAACCAACACACTAAAAAAATCGCTGGTAATCCAATTATTGACGCATAGATGAAAAAATTGATGTATCCAAAACGGTCAACAACGATTCCAGAGAAACCACCGAGGAGTTGCGCGGGAAACGTCATTAACGAACTGAATAACGCATATTGCGTGGCAGTGTAACCGCTTCGAGCTAATCCTGATAAGTAAGCAATAAAAACAGCGGTTGCAAATCCACCACTTAAATTATCCGCACTAATTACACCCGCAAGTAAAACTAAATCAGGTTTGGTATTTGCCAATGCCGCAAAAAGTAAATTGGTGCTAGCTGAAGCAATTGCACCGACTAACAACGGACGCATCACACCATATCGCACCACAAAAACACCACCTAAAGCTGCGCCTGTAATCGTCATAAAAAAACCAAAAATTTTGCTGATTTCCGCAATATCTTTTTTATTAAAACCTAAATCCAAATAAAAAGGATTTGCCATTACCCCCATCGTGACATCGCTCATTTTGTAAATCGCAATCAACAACAAAATTAACCAGCCAATTTGTCCTTGTCGTGTAAAAAAATCAGTAAATGGATGAATGATTGCATCACGAACTTGGTTTGAAAATGTGGATTTTGACAGCGTTTGAACGGCATTTTCGAGGGGAGGGGATTTCAAACAAAGTGTTGTAATCAGCCCAAAACTCATGGCTGCTGCCATAACAAAATAGGCTGTGTGCCAATCGAAAAATTCAGCAATATAAAATGAACCTGCACCCGCGACTAATAATGCGAATCGATAACCCAACACATACATTGCCGCCATCGCGCCTTGATATTCCGTGATAGTCGATTCAATCCGAAACGCATCAATACTGACATCTTGCGTCGCCGAACAAAATGCTACAAGTATCGCGCAAGCCGCAATCGTTGAAAGTTGTGTCTGTGTATCCACACTCGCCATGCCGCACAATCCGCTAATAATTCCAAATTGTGCAAGTAACATCCAACTACGGCGTTGTCCTAAAAGTCGATGAAGAATTGGCAAGCGCACTTTATCAACAATGGGCGACCACAGAATTTTGATTGAATACGTTGCGCTGACCCAACTGAAAAAACCAATAACCGAACGTTCAATTCCTTCATCACGCAACCATGCAGAAAGCGTTGAAAAAATCAGCAAATACGGAAGTCCTGCTGAAAATCCCAACGCAATCATACTTAAAACTTTTGGTTGAATATAAACTGCAAACGCAGTGCGCCAACTTTTAGGGGTTATCATTGCACCATAAGGACGTTTTTTAATTTCATGATTGAATTGCTCGCGTGATTTAAAAGGCTAAATTTCAATTTTTATAACGCAAACTTTAATAATGAAATACCAACCCACACAAAACCGATGGTGGTAACGATAAAGCTAACTAATGAATAAACGCGCCACAACGGCTTTTCCCAAAAGTTTGGGTCAAATGCCGCCACAATAAACACGCAAGGGTTTGTAATTCCACCAATGACAACTAGCCAACACGCTAAAACAGGTAATGGCACTTTGGTTGCGTAAAATCCTAAGCAAAACAAAGCCATTAACGCAAAATCAATATGCGCTCGAATCATGGTTTTGTAATCTTTCAAAAAACCACCGTCGATGCCTTGGATCGGAAACCATTTTGCAAATGTCATCAGCCACGCCGAAGCCAAAACGGCAAAAATCATAATTACTGCACCAACTAAAAGTATTTCCATGTTTGTATTCCTAAATGTTTCAATAATGGTAACGACACTGCGCGATAATCACGCCATTTTCTACGACCTTATAAACAATCCTATGTTCAAGATTGATGCGCCGTGACCAATAACCCGACCAATTATGTTTTAACGGTTCAGGTTCGCCGATTCCTGTAAATGGATGTCGTAACATATCAGCAATCAGCGCGTTAATGCGTTTGAGCATTTTTTTATCGGTTGCTTGCCAATACAAATAATCTTCCCACGCCGTTTCTGCCCACGACAAAATCATGGTTCAATCAGGTCATGTTGTTGAAAATTACCCGCTTCAATTTCAGTAATCGCTTGATTTAAACGCTGTGCATTTTTAGGACTTCGCATTAAATAAGCGGTTTCTTCGTAAGCATTAAAATCTTCTAACGAAACAATCACCGCAGGTTTGCCGTTTTGGCGCGTAATTAAAATTGGGACGTGGTCATCATTCACACGGTCGAATGTACCAGCCAAATTTGCTTCAAAAGCCGAATAACTTAATGTGTTCATGTTGTTTTCGCGTGTTTGCTTCAAAAGCCGAATAATGTGGTCATGTTTAATTTTGAAACATCAAAAAGGCTAATCACCAAAGTACAATGACTAACTGTCTATTTTTAAGTTTGGATTAAATCGTTTTTGTATATTCATACTGACTGCAAGGACTATCAAATCCAAAGATGTTGGCACTCTTATAATCTCGATTTTCATTATTTAGTTTATATCCCAAGGATTCACTTATTATTTTGATTTTTCGCCCTAAAGCAGCGTGACATTGCGTGAATGGATGTTCACATTTATCTTTTATTTTATTTAATTCCGTTATGTAAAGATTCTGATTATTTCGTGCAAATTCGAGAATAATTTCATGCGAATCAAATGTACTACCATTTTTAGCACGAATTATTTCTTCAAGTATCTTTTCAATTGTCATTTTAATTCTCCAAGTTTAATGAATAACAACAATAACCGCGTCACAAAAGCAACGCGGCTTTTTTCAACAACTTACCCTTTCTTCACATACAAATCCGTAATCGTGCCTTCAATCATTTCAGCGGCAAAAGCAAAGGTTTCAGACAAGGTCGGATGCGCGTGAATGGTCAAACTAATGTCTTGCATATCTGCGCCCATTTCCAACGCTAAAACCGCTTCGGCAAGCAATTCCCCTGCATTCGTACCGACAAAACCTGCGCCTAAAATGCGCCCTGTTTCTTTGTCAGCTAAAATTTTGGTCATGCCTTCTTTGCGTCCCGTACTCAATGAACGCCCACTCGCCGCCCAAGGAAACGCGCCTTTTTCGTATTCGATGCCTTGCGCTTTGGCTTGATTTTCGGTCAAACCCATCCACGCAACTTCGGGGTCGGTGTACGCCACCGATGGAATCGTCAGCGCGTCGAAATGCGATTTATGCCCCGCAATCACTTCGGAGGCAACTTTGCCTTCGTGTACGGCTTTATGCGCGAGCATCGGTTGCCCGACAATATCGCCAATCGCAAAAATATGTGGCACGTTGGTGCGTTGTTGTTTATCGACGGCAATAAAACCGTAATCATCCACGTTCACGCCAGCGTTTTCAGCACCGATTTTTTTACCATTCGGTCTGCGTCCAACAGCCACTAAAACTGCGTCAAAAATTTCAGATTCAGGCGCACCTTTGCCATCAAACGACACTTTCAAACCGTCCGCTTGCGCTTCAATCGCACTGACTTTGGTTTCGAGCCAGATGTTTTTGTATTGTTTTTTGATTTTGCGGAACAGCGGCGTAATCAAATCTTTGTCGCAACCAGGAATAATTTGCTCCATCAATTCCACAACGTGAATTTCAGAGCCAAGCGCATGATAAACCGTCGCCATTTCTAGCCCGATAATCCCGCCGCCGACAATCAACAGCTTTTTCGGAATAAACGGCAACGCTAACGCATCGCTCGAATCCCAAAGACGTGGGTCATCATTAGGGAAAACGGGGATTTCAGTGGCTTGTGAACCTGCGGCAATAATCGCATTTTCAAACGCCACAGTCGTATCACCAACAACGAGCGTATTTGCGCCCGTAAAACTGCCGACACCTTGAATCACGGTGACTTTGCGTTGTTTTGCCAACGCGCCAAGTCCATCATTTAAACCTTTTGTGACACTCGATTTCCACGCACGAATTTTGTCGATGTCGAGCTGTGGCTTTGCGAAGGTCACGCCGAAGTTTTCAGATTCTTCGGCTTCGTGAATCGTGTGCGCCAAATGCAAAAGGGCTTTTGACGGAATACAACCGACGTTTAAACACACGCCACCCAACACAGGATAACGCTCAACTAAAACAACATTTTTACCCAAATCCGCCGCGCGAAACGCCGCCGTATAACCACCAGGCCCGCCGCCTAAAACGAGAACTTCTGTTTGTAAATTTTCGCTCATGATTCTCTCCTTAAACGAGCAAACGACGCACGTCGCTTAAATAGTATTTCAACGCTTCCATAAACCGTGCGCCTTCTGCACCGTCAATCACGCGGTGGTCGTAAGTTAAATCAAGCGGCAACATCAAACGCGGTTCAAATTCTTTGCCATTCCAAATGGGTTGAATCGTTGATTTTGTTACGCCTAAAATCGCTACTTCGGGTGCATTAACGATTGGAGTGAACGCTTTGCCGCCAATGCCGCCCAAACTCGAAATACTCATACAACCGCCTTGCATATCGGCAGCGGTGAGTTTTCCAGCACGCGCTTTTTCGCTTTTTTCACCAAGTTCAGCAGCTAATTGTTTGAGTGATTTATTCGGAACATCACGCAAAACAGGCACAACCAAACCATTCGGCGTATCAACCGCGATGCCGATGTTTAAGTATTTTTTGAAAATCAAACTTTCGCCATCACTTGAAAGTGAAGAATTGAAACGCGGGAATTGTTGCATCGCGGCAGCTAACGCTTTGATGATGAACAACAAGCCCGTGAATTTCACCTCAACATTTTTCTGCGAATTCAACGACACGCGGAAGGCTTCCATTTCAGTAATATCGACTTCATCGTGATACGTCACCATTGGCAAATTCAGCCAAACGCTGGTCATGTGCTGACCTGTGAGTTTGTTAATTTTGCTCAAAGGTTGCGTTTCGATTTCACCAAAAACGGAGAAATCAGGCACGGCAATTTTCGGTAATGCCGCGCCACCTTTAACGGTAACGCCTTCGGTCAATGCCTTTTTGACATACGCTTTCACGTCATCTTTTAAAATGCGACCTTTGCGACCATTACCGTTTGTGATTTGGCTAATATCAACACCCAATTCACGCGCCAATAAACGGACTGCTGGCGAAGCGTGCGCTTTGCCTTTTGCAACAACTGGCGCAGAAACGGGAACAGGAGCTTGTGCGGCAGGTTTTGGTGCTGGTGCAACTTCAACTGCTTTCACTTCTTCGACGACTGGCGCAGGAGCGGTTTTCGATTCAGCAACAGGCGCAGGTGCAGCAGCTTCATCACTGACTAAAACCGTGATAATTACTGAACCTTCGTTCACTTTATCGCCCACTTTCAAATGCACTTGCTGAACCGTTCCCGCCGCAGACGACGGAACATCCATACTTGCTTTATCGGTTTCAAGTGTAATCAAGGTTTGGTCAACCGTAATCACATCGCCCGTTTGCACTTCAACCGCGACAACATCTACATCATGCACGTTGCCAATATCGGGAACTTTAATTTCAATTGTTGTACTCATGGTTCCTTCCTTATTTCAACCAAGGGGCTTTAACATCAGCGTCGATACCGTATTTCGCAATCGCCACTTCGACTTTGCCAAGTTCAAATTGTCCGTTATCTGCCAAACTTTTCAGCGCGGCAATGGTGATGTGATAACGGTCAACTTCAAAGAATCGGCGTAAATGTTCGCGGGTATCAGAACGCCCGAAACCGTCTGTACCTAAAACGGTGTAAGGAGCTTTGATTTCACTACGAATTTGCTCTGCAAAAGCGCGAATATAATCGGTTGCGGCAATCACAGGCACGTTTGCGTTAGGTAACAATTTGCTAACGTGTGATTGTTTTGGTGTTTCGGTTGGGTGCAAGCGATTCCAACGTTCACAAGTTTGAGCATCACGCGCCAATTCGGTGAAACTTGGACAACTCCATAAATCTGCTTCCACGCCCCAATCATTTTTCAAAAGTTCAGCAGCAAAAACCGCTTCACGGAAAATTGCACCAGAACCTAATAAATTCACTTTCAATTTTGCCGCTTGGTCGCCTTGTTTGAAGCAATACATCCCTTTCAAAATGTCTTGTTCAATGCCTTGTGGCATGGCGGGATGGGTGTAGTTGTCGTTCATTACCGTCAAGTAATAGAAAACGTCTTCTTGCTCTGCGTACATTCGACGCAACCCGTCTTGAATAATGACCGCCACTTCATACGCATACGTTGGATCATAAGAAATACAATTCGGAACAGTTGCAGACATCAAATGACTGTGTCCGTCTTCGTGTTGCAAACCTTCACCGTTTAAGGTTGTACGTCCTGCTGTGCCACCTAATAAGAAACCGCGAGTGCGTTGGTCTGCCGCCGCCCAAATCAAATCGCCAACACGTTGAAAACCAAACATGGAATAGAAAATATAGAATGGAATCATCGGCGTGTTGCTGGTTGAATACGCTGTTCCCGCTGCAATCCAATCCGCTAAACCGCCCGCTTCGTTGATACCTTCTTGCAAAACTTGACCATGTTTGTCTTCTTTGTAGAACATCAACTGGTCGGCATCTTGTGGCGTATAAAGTTGTCCAACTTGTGACCAAATTCCCAATTGACGGAACATGCCTTCCATCCCGAAAGTACGCGATTCGTCTGGCACAATCGGCACAATGCGTTTTCCAATCGTTTTGTCTTTCACCAAAATGTTCAAAATCCGCACAAACGCCATGGTCGTTGAGGCTTCTTTATCATTCGCTTCAAGCAAGGCTTTGAAATCTTGCAACGTCGGAACAGGTAGCGCGTCAGATTTTGGACGACGGGCTGGCAAATATCCGCCCAATGCCGCACGACGTTCACGCATATAAGTTAACTCTTTTGAGCCTTCTTCAAACGTTATGTAGGGCAAATCGTGTAATTGTTCATCAGTGACAGGCAATTGATATAAATCGCGGATATGTTTTAAATCCACGTCGCTCATTTTTTTCTGTTGATGCGAGGTGTTTTGCGCTTCACCCGATGAACCCATGCCATAACCTTTAATAGTTTTAGCTAAAATTACTGTAGGTTGACCTTTATGATTTGCGGCAGTTTGGAACGCTGAAAAGATTTTTGACGGATCGTGACCACCACGATTTAACGCCCAAATATCTTTGTCCGACCAATCAGAAACCATCGCTTTGAGTTCGGGCGTATTAAAGAAATGTTCACGCACATACGCGCCATCTTTGGCTTTGAATGTTTGGAAATCACCATCAACACATTCCATCATTCGCGCAGCCAAAATACCGTCTTTATCGCGTGCCAATAGGCTGTCCCAACGATTGCCCCAGACGAGTTTAATTACATTCCAACCCGCGCCACGAAATTCGCTTTCGAGTTCTTGAATAATTTTGCCATTACCACGAACAGGACCATCAAGACGTTGCAAGTTGCAATTCACCACGAAAATTAAGTTGTCTAAATGTTCGCGTCCCGCCATGCCGATTGCGCCGAGTGATTCAGGTTCGTCGGTTTCGCCGTCGCCCAAAAATGCCCACACTTTGCGTCCGTCGGTATTGGCTAAACCACGGTCACGCAAATAGCGCATGAAACGCGCTTGGTAAATCGCACAAATAGGACCTAAGCCCATTGAAACTGTGGGGAATTGCCAGAATTCAGGCATCAACCACGGATGCGGATACGATGACAAACCGTTACCACCGACTTCTTGGCGGAAATTATCCATTTGTTCATGTGTAAAACGACCAAGCAAAAATGCCCGCGCATATTCACCAGGTGAAGAATGTCCTTGCGTGTAAATTAAATCGCCACCGTGTTTATCAGAAGGCGCGTGCCAGAAATGGTTATAACCGACATCGTATAAAGTCGCCGCCGAAGCAAAACTGGCAATGTGTCCACCGACATTTGTATCTTTATTGGCGCGTAAAACCATCATCATCGCATTCCAACGAACATACGAACGAATACGGTGTTCAAGTGTTGCATCACCTGGGAATTGCAATTGTCTATCAACAGGAATCGTATTTAAATAAGCAGTATTCGCACTGAAAGGAATATCAAAACCCGCGTGGCGCGTCACAGAAACTAAACGTTCAATTAAAAAATGGGCGCGTTCGCTGCCTTCGGTTTCTAAAACTGATTGCAATGCCTCAATCCATTCTTGAGTTTCCGCAGGATCAACGTCGTTTTGACCCGTAATATCTGAAAAAAAAGTGCTACTCATAAAGTAATCCTAAAGTTTGTGAAAAGAGAAAAATTAAAGCATTAAAGACACACAAAACCGCGTGTTATGCGGGTTTTAAGTAGTATATACAAATCGGTGTGGTTTTACGACAGCGTGACAAACTCATCAAAATTCAAAAGGTTTTGTTTCGCTCAAGCCTTTGAATTGACATAGAATGACAAAAAAATTTCAACACGACAGCAATTTTAAAACCACATCCCATTTAAGTTTATCAATCATAAAATACCCATGGAATTTAAAGACTACTTACGAATTTTGGCGCAAAACGATGGTTCAGATTTATATTTAACCGTTGATGCACCGCCCGCCGCCAAGTTTCAAGGCGTGTTAAAACCGCTTGAAAATATCAAACTTATGCCAGCTCGTTTAAAAGAAATTGCTCACAGTTTGATGACGGAAGAGCAAATTCAAGCCTTCGAGATTCAACCCGAATTGAATTTAGCGATTTCGGAATCTGGTATTGGACGTTTTCGCGTTAACATTTTTCGTCAACGGAATAACTTTTCACTGGTAATTCGGAACATTAAAACTGAAATCCCAAACATCGACACATTAGGAATGCCGCCCATTTTGAAGCAATCTATTATGGAAAAACGGGGCTTGATTTTGTTAATCGGTGGTACAGGTTCTGGAAAATCAACTTCTTTAGCAGCGTTAATTGATTACAGAAATAGCAACGCATCAGGTCATATTATTACCATTGAAGACCCGATTGAGTTCATTCATTCGCACAAAAAATCGCTGGTGAATCAGCGTGAAGTGGGTGTTGATACGTTGAGTTATGAAGACGCGCTTCAAAATACGTTGCGTCAAGCTCCAGACGTGATTTTGATTGGTGAAATTCGTTCGCGTGAAACGATGGAACACGCGCTGGCTTTTGCCGAAACAGGGCATTTATGTTTATCAACGTTGCACGCAAACAATTCAAATCAAGCACTCGATCGAATCATCAATTTTTTCCCCGAAGAACGTCGCTCGCAATTATTAATGGATTTGTCATTAAATATGAAAGCGTTTGTGTCGCAACGATTAGTGCCAACCATTGATAATAAACGTGTGGCTGCGGTTGAAATTTTATTAAATACCCAATACGTCAGCGATTTAATTTTAAAAGGTGAAATTCACGGTATCAAAGAAGCGATGGAAAAATCGGAAGAAGTTGGAATGCAAACTTTCGATTCGCATTTACAAAAACTTTACGACCAAGGAAAAATATCGCTTGATGAAGCGTTAGCGAATTCTGATTCGCCCAATAATTTGCGTTTAAAAATTAGCTTGAGTGATAACACGGCTGGAGTCACGACTCCTATCAAAATGAAGTTACACGATTTAGAGGATTGAAATTAATTTTATGTTGAAAAGAAATGTTTGGTTTATCGGTTTATTTTTGAGTGGCATTGTTTACGCGGAAGATGGAAACAAAAATGCCTATATGATTGAAAAATTTGATCACAATGGGGATCGTGTTGTAACGCAAGAAGAATTTTTAGAATCCGCTACACAACGCTTTAAAACAATGGATATTGATGGCGATCATGCCATTGAGCAAAGTGAATTTTTGCAGCGTTACGCGGAACATTCACATCCGACAACTACTGATTCTGGTGCAGAAGTTGGGCAACGAGTGTTTGATAAATTAGACGAAAATCACGATACGAAAATCAGCGAACAAGAATACAACCAGTCACGTTTAAAATGGTTCACTGAAGCGGATAAAGATAATGATCAGCGAATTGAATTAGGCAAATAGCGATTTTTTTATTCCGTCACGGCAACAAGCTCTAAAATCTGTTCAAATTGAAAATTCTTTACCATCGCATCTAAGCTAGTTGCTATATCTGGTTCAGCTGGGCGGATTTGTTCAATAATTGCGTCAATTTCTTCGGTATCGAGTTCTAATGCGGCTTGAAATAATTGTTGGCGCAATGTTGACGATAATATGGCAGTCATTTCGGGGGTAATTTTTGATGCGGGTAATCTTGCTGTTTCTCTTCTTTCTTCTTGAAAAAGAAACTCAACGCCAAGGTATTTGGTTAATGCGGCAAAAATTTCTTGAATATGAAATGGTTTGTGCATAACCGTATCACATCCCGCATCAATGATATTTTTGTGTTGATTCACAAACACACTTGCTGTTAGCGCAATGATTTTGACTGTATCACCACCTTCAAGTTGTCGAATTTTTGTTGTCGCTTCATAACCATTCATCATAGGCATTTGCATATCCATCCAAATTAAATGTGGCTGCCATGATTTAAATGCTTCAATTGCTGTTTGTCCATTTTCTGCTTCGTAAACTTCAAAGCCCAAATTTTTTAGTGCTGTGACCAGTAATAATCGGTTGTCGGCATTATCATCGACAATCAATAATCGCCAAATGGGCTGATTCGGTACCAGACTTTTCACCATTCGATAATTTGTTTCGGTCATAATTTCATCAGGATTCGCTAATGTTACGGGTAATTCAATTCTAAACGTTGAACCTTCGCCCAATACACTATTGACGCTAATAGTGCCGCCCATCAATTCAATCAATGTTTTAGAAATCGCTAAACCTAAGCCTGTGCCTTTTGCGTCTGTTTCTTGTGTTAATTGCACAAAGGGTTTGAATAACTGAGTTTGTTCATCGTCAGAAATACCAATGCCGCTATCCATCACTTCGAGAATCAACACGTTAATCGTGGATGACGGTTGTGAACAGGCGCGTAAAATGACGGTGCCTTGTTTTGTAAATTTAATGGCATTGCCCAGTAAATTGATAATGACTTGTCGAAGTTTACCGCTGTCTGCATTTACGAATGGTGGCATATTCTCGGCGATTTCCAATTTGAAATTCAATGGTTTATTCAACAATCGACCATTAATCATTTCGCCAATATCTTGTAATAATTTAATCATATCGATAGGTTGAATATCGAGTTCAAGTCGTCCTGCTTCGATTTTTGAAATATCCAGTACATCGTTAATCATGCTCAATAAATGTGCGCCGCTTCGATTGATGATAGCAAGCGTTTCCTTTTGTTTTGCCGTCGCATTTTTATCTAAACTCATCAATTCCGAAAAACCTAAAATCGCATTTAGCGGCGTGCGTAATTCGTGACTCATAGTGGCGATAAATGTGCTTTTTGCGATATTTGCGGCTTCTGCGGCTTCTTTTGTGACAGATAATTCTTGGATTGTTTTTTCGAGTGATTGCTGGTGTTTTTCTAATTCAACGGCGGTTTTAGTTAACTCATTTGTTAATGTTCTGCGTTTATCTATTTCGGCTTGTAATTGTGTGCTGCTCGGTAATTTTAAAGCTAACGGAATAACCCAATACATCGCAATCGCTGTCGCAACAGAAACCGTTGCCGCAATGACTTTGACATACGCATCAAGCCAATATAACGGAAACCAAATCAAAACTGCGGACATTAAATGCGTGGTGCTACACGTCATAATAAATAAAACACCCATAATGAGCAGCCAAGAATAGGGTAAGTTTTTACTTTTATGCACAAAAAACATCAAACTTATTGCAATTGAATAATATGCAAAAGTCAGTAGCACATCAGAGCCAGCGTGCATCCACAACAAAGTAGTATCCCAACTCAAGCAATAGCCATGTGGGATAAAACTATTATTTCCGAAATAATCAATAAGTGTTTGCATGGTATTTGAAGAAGGTAATTTTTTTCATATAAATTCACGGAGCAAATAATAAACAGACAGCCAAAATCGTTTCCCAAACATCGCCCGATTCTTGACCTTTTGCTTGTCTATCGGCTTTTGCACTGAGCGTTAGAATTTCAAATAACTGATTGTGTGACAAACGTTTCAAGGCTTTATCGACTAATCCGACGCGCTTATCCCAAATTTGATTGTTGCGGAAAACCATGTCTTTGCTTTTGCCACTGCTTAATTCGAGATGCACTTTGCAAAGTGTCCGAGCTTCGCGCATTAACGCCCAAAGGACAACAGGTGGTGCGATTCCTTCATTTCGCAAACCTGCCAATACTTTGAAAATTCGATTCACATTTGCTGCCAAAATCGCATCAATCAATTTAAAAACGTCGTAACGTGAGCTGTCAGCAACCACATCGAAAATTTGGTCTTTTGTTAAAATACTTGCGCCGTAGAGAACATAAAGTTTTTCGATTTCTTGTGCTGCCGCGAGTAAATTACCTTCGACTCGTTCGGCTAATAATAACAGTCCCGCTTTATCTGAATTTAAACCACGTTGTTGTAAGCGATTTTGTAACCACTGTAATAATTCATCACCTTCAAGCGGTTTAACCTGAATGGTCACGCCAACTTTATCAACCGCTTCAAACCATTTTGTTTTCATTCCAGCGGCGTTTAATTTTCCGCAAGTAATCAATAAAACCGTATCAACAGGTAATTTTTCACAATATGAAATTAATGTTTTCGCGCCTTCATTGCCAAAATTCGCGGTTGGAACGCGCAAATCAATCACTTTTTTGTCGCCAAAAATTGACATGGATTGTGAAGATGTTGTGATTTCAGACCATTCAAAACCCGTATCTGTTGAAAAAATCTCACGCTCTAAAAAACCAGCCTGTTTTGTAGCTTGCCGAATTGAATCCGCCAATTCCACGATTTGTAATGGTTCGTCACCACTAATTAAATAAACCGAGCCAAGATTTTTTTGTAATGATGAAACGAGTTGTTCAGGTTTCAAGCGCATTATTTTTCACTTTTCGCTAATGTGAAACGCACTTGATTCAAAAGTGTTCGTATAACTTGTTGTGTCATTTCTGCACGCAAAACATTTTCTTCATTATCGCGTGCCAAAATTGCCTGTTGATCGTTGTAATAATCACGGCGAATTTCTAACGGTTGACGCGGTAATAACACGACATTTTTGGGTGTGCTAAGTTCGTATTCAACCTGATAAATCAATTCATATTCATTGGTTTTACCGCGTTCACTTAATGAAACGCCACGTCGGCGAAATTGTTCATCGAATAATGTAATCACCATGCTGGCATTTTCGCGTGATACAAGTTGAGCGTGTGCCGTTCTTAATTGCAGCAACATTTGATCGCGCAAAGCAGGTGTACCGCCTTCGAGATAAACATTTTTCAATTCAGCAGGTAACGTTTCACCGCCGCGTGCATGAAAACCACACGCAGTTAGTGTAACGGTCAATAATAAAAGTAACAGTGTGTTTAAGCGGGAATACATCATGATTTTTTAATTAAGTTTTGAGATTTTTTTGCGCGTGTCGAACGGCTTAAAACACGAGCGACGAAGAATATATAAATTGAGGAAGTACAAAGCAAAAAAGAGGGCAAAATTTCGCCCTCTTTTTAAATTTTAAAAATTAAACTGTTTCAGACAATATCGTCAAAACAGCTTGAACTTTTTCAGCCGCTTCCAATCCTAAATGCGTTAAATAACCACCGTCTTCATGGTCAACTAATCCTTTGTGGAACAATCGTGCAGTTGCTTCAATGACAGCAGAATCTGCATCTTTGTGAACTTTAATTCCTTCTTGTGTACTGGTTAAATTGTAACGTGCTAACACATTCAATTCGTCTACTAATGCTTGGGTGTACAACATGGCAAATCCTCTTTATTAAAAAATAACACTAAAAAACACAACAACGATTTTAATTCTAGCCTTCGCATATTCTTACTGCAATGTAATTTTAGCTAAACCTGCACAGATGCAAGGGCTTCTAGCTGTTTGGCTAACAAGGTTTGAATTCCACTATTCGCTAATTCTAACAACGCATCGAGTTCATCTTTACGAAACGCATGACCTTCTGCGGTTCCTTGAATTTCAATGAACGCACCAGCATCATTCATTACGATATTCATATCGGTTTCTGCATTGCTGTCTTCGTCATAATCTAAATCTAAAACAGGTTCACCATTGAAAATTCCAACTGAAACCGCTGCAATTTGTCCGTGAATCGGATTAAATTTAATTTGTTTGCGTGACAACATATTTTGAACAGCAAGACATAACGCGACATAACCGCCTGTAATCGCTGCGGTGCGCGTACCGCCATCGGCTTGCAAAACATCACAATCAATCGTAATCGTTTGTTCGCCTAACGCTTTCATATCCATGACAGCGCGTAATGAACGCCCAATTAAACGTTGAATTTCTAACGTGCGTCCGCTTTGTTTACCTTTACTTGCTTCGCGACTCATTCGGCTATGAGTTGAACGTGGCAACATTCCATATTCTGCCGTTACCCAACCTTCACCTTTACCTTTTAAAAAACGCGGTACGCTTTTATCTACGCTGGCATTACACAAAACTTTGGTATCACCAAATTCAATTAAAACTGAACCTTCAGCGTATTTGGTATAACCACAAGTCAGTTTAATTTCTCTTAATTGCGCGGCATCGCGTCCACTCGGTCTCATCAATTTAACTCCTCAAAATAAAGTTGTTGCACAGTATAACTTATAAAGATGGCGCGTGAACGCAGAGTTAAATGGTGCAAGCCACGCCGCGCACGGTTAGAATGGTGCTTACTTCTTTATCAAAAATATAGGAAAAAAAATGATTAAAAGTATGACTGCGTTTTCAAATGGTGAAATGGAATTAGGTGATTTGACAGTAAATTGTGAATTGCGAACGGTGAATCATCGTTATTGTGATATTACGCTCAAAATCCCAGACAGATTACGGTTTATCGAAGGCGACGCACGCAGCATTATTAGTGGGAAAATCAATCGTGGCAAAATCGAATGCGCGTTGAGTTATAAAAAACAAAACCGTGATGGACAATCATTTAACATCAATTTAGAAGCGGTAGCAGCGTTTTTAAAAGCAACGCAACAAATTGAACATTTGATGCAATCGCCCGCTCGATTTTCCGCGTTGGATATTTTGGCATTGCCCGCTATTCAAAATGAAAACAGTGTAGATAGACAATTATTACACGATGGTTTGGTGACGTTGATTCAACGCACACTCACGCAATTGATTGAAACTCGTGAACGTGAAGGTCGGCAACTTGGCGCATTGATTGAAGAACGCTGTTACAAAATGCAAACATTTGTCACGCAAGCCGCACAACGAATGCCTGAAGTTCTCATCAACATTCGCACGAAATTACAAGAGCGTGTAACAGAATTAGTGGCAAATCCAGACCCCGATCGCCTTGAACAAGAGTTAGTGCATTTGACGCAAAAACTCGATATTGCTGAAGAATTAGATCGTTTGAATACGCACATTAACGAAGTGTTACGGATTGTAAAACAAACCGAACCCGTTGGCAGACGCTTGGATTTTTTGATGCAAGAAATGAATCGTGAAGCAAACACACTTGGCTCGAAAGCTGCTGATATTGAAATGACCCAAATCGCGATTGAACTAAAAGTGTTAATTGAACAAATGCGCGAGCAAATCCAAAACATTGAATAACATTATGAAACCCACCACTATTTTTAATTACCCATTATTTTCTTTAGGCTTTAGAACCTTCTTTTTGCTTGCTGGTTTTGCTGCATTAGCGTTATTGATTATTTGGCAAGCCATAACACAAGGCTCAATCAGTCATTCTGCATATTTTACTGACACTTATTGGCACGCCCATGAAATGCTGCTCGGTTATACCGTTGCGGTAATTTCAGGTTTTTTACTCACGGCTGTCAGCAATTGGACGGGTAAAATCACGTTACAAGGTGAGGCGTTATTCGGTTTGAGTTTGTTATGGTTGTATGGGCGAATTTTACCGTTTTATGCAGGTTCGTTACCTGATGGATTGATTGCCTTGGTGGATTTCGCGTTTTTACCTGTGCTGATTTACGTCGTTGCGAACACGTTAATTCGCACAAAAAATTATAAAAATTTATTGTTTGTCGGTTTGTTGATGTTGTTAATGTTGGGTAATGGTTTGATTCACGCACAAATGTTGGCTCTTTGTCAAAATAGTGCAGCGATTGGAATTCAAATTGTGATTGCAACAATTGTATTGATGATTTTAGTAATTGCGGGTCGTGTATTTCCCTTTTTCACTGAAAAAGGATTGAAAGGTATTCTAATTCCCCGTAATTCATTGCTCGATGCGTTAGCGATTGGCAGTGCGGCATTATTATTCACGCTCCAATTATTTGGTATTTCAGGCACATTTTTAGCGTTAACAGCGTTAATTACGGCGATATTAAATGGCTGGCGATTAGCAAGTTGGTTCGTGTTTAGAATTTGGTTTGTGCCATTATTGTGGGTGTTATATTTAGGTTATGGTTGGTTGATTTTAGGTTTTATTTTTACTGCGTTTGCAGAGTGGAAAATAATTTTGCCGTCGTTAGCGTTACACGCTTTTACGGTAGGAGGCATTGGTGTTTTGACATTGGGCATGATGGCGCGAGTGTCATTAGGTCACACAGGACGCACGATGAAAGCCTCGAATGCAGTTACGATAGCGTTTGTTTTGATGAATATAGCTACGTTATTTAGAGTAATTTTGCCTGCCATCATTGTTTCGTGGTCTAGCGTGTTAATTTATATTTCAACATTAGCTTGGTTAGCAGCATTTGCATTATTTATTTTTGTTTATGCACCAATGCTTCTTGGTAGGGGAATTGAGCGAATTTAATCTCAGTGAGGCTTGACAGGGTAAAAAAAACCGCCTTTCGGAAAATCAAGAGGCGGTTTTTTTGTGTTGTTTAATCGCGCAACAATTCGTTAATGCCTGTTTTGCTACGAGTACGTTCATCGACTTGTTTGATAATTACCGCGCAATACAAGCTGTAAGAACCATCCGACGAAGGTAAATTCCCCGACACAACAACCGAACCTGCTGGAATGCGACCATAAGTGATTTCACCTGTCATGCGGTTAAAAATTTTGGTGCTTTGACCAATATAAACGCCCATCGAAATCACACAACCGTCTTCCACAATCACGCCTTCAACCACTTCGGAACGTGCGCCGATGAAGCAATTGTCACCAATAATCGTTGGATTCGCTTGTAACGGTTCTAACACACCGCCGATTCCTACGCCGCCTGACAAATGCACGTTTTTACCGATTTGAGCGCATGAACCGACCGTCACCCAAGTATCAACCATCGTGCCGCTATCGACATACGCGCCAATGTTGACGTAAGACGGCATTAAAATAGTACCAGATGCGATAAATGAACCGTGACGTGCGACGGCATTTGGTACAACTCGAACACCTGCCGCAGCAAAATCGGCTTCGCTGTAATTTGAAAATTTGCTTTCAACTTTGTCGTAATAGCGCGTGTTGCCACCGTCCATCACACGGTTGTCGTTGATTCTGAATGACAATAAAACCGCTTTTTTCAACCATTGATGTGTGACCCAATCGCCGTCGATTTTTTCAGCGACGCGCAATCTTCCACAATCGAGTAAGTTAATCGTTTCGGTGACAGCTTCGCGGACTTCTGCCGTTGCATTTGCTGGAGTGATTTCAGCGCGAATTTCAAACGCGGCGTTAATGATATTTTCTAAATGGGTCATGATTATTTTTGTAAGTTGTTAATGAAATTTTTAATACGTTTCGCCGCTTCAATACATTCTGCAAGTGGCGCGACTAGGGCAATTCTAACATGATTCGCCGCTGGATTTACGCCCACAAATTCACGCGATAAAAAACTGCCTGCTAAAACCGTGACGTTTTCTTGAGCAAAAAGCTGTTGGGTAAAATCGGTGTCTGAAATCGATGTTTTGAGCCAAATATAAAAGCTCGCGGGTGGTTTTTGAATCTCACAAACGTCTTTTAAAATTTCGACAAACGCCGCAAATTTTTCACGGTACAAACGACGATTTTCAACAACGTGCGCTTCATCTTGCCACGCGGCAATGCTGGCATATTGCGTTGGTAAGGACATCGCGCAACCGTGATAAGTTCGATAGGCAAAATAGTTTTTCAAAATTTCAGCATTACCCGCGACAAATCCTGACCGCAAACCCGCGCAATTTGAACGTTTCGACAAACTGTGAAATACCACGCAGCGTTTGAATTCACGATTGCCCATTTTCGCTGCAACTTCCAAAAGTCCAACGGGCGGATTCGCTTCATCGTCATACAATTCGCTATAACATTCGTCAGATGCAATTACAAAATCATATTTTTCAGCTAACGTTAAAACGGTTTCAAAATCTGTTTCGTCCATGACTGAACCGCTCGGATTCGTGGGCGAACAAATATAAAGTAATTGGCAACGTTCCCAAACGTCAGCGGGAACGGTTGCAAAATCAGGCAAATAATTGGTTTCAGCTGTGGCGTTTAAAAAATACGGTTCTGCGCCCGCCAATAACGCCGCGCCTTCGTAAATTTGATAAAACGGATTTGGCATGACAACGAGTGGATTTTTTGCCGCATCAATCACACATTGTGCGAACGAAAATAACGCCTCGCGCGTGCCATTCACTGGCAAAACTTGGGTTTCAGGATTCACGTCGCAAGTAAAACGTTTGCCTAACCAATCGGCAATGGCTTCACGCAATTTTGGAATACCTTTGGTTGTTGGATAATTGGAAATGCTGTTCAAATTTTCAATCAAAACATCTTTGATAAATTGCGGCGTGGCGTGTGCAGGTTCGCCAATCGACAAGGTAATCGGCGATTTACTGGCGGGTGGCGTAATGCCATTTTTCAATTGTGCCAATTTTTCAAATGGATATGGATGTAAGTTTTTTAAATTTGGATTCATAAATTATCGACACTTTGGGATTTTGCCAGCGGCTTGCGCTTGTTTGTAAAGCTCCAACGCTTTTGGCATGTGTTCTTGTAATTGCTGAATGCGCGTGGCGTGTGCGGGATGGGTAGACATAAACTCCATCGGTTGATTTTGCGCGGCTTGTTCCATTTTCTGCCACAATTTCACGCTGTCTTCTGGATTAAATCCCGCTTTTGCCATCAAATCCACGCCAATCATATCGGCTTCACTTTCATGTGTGCGACTGTAAGGCATCAACACGCCATATTTCGCGCCCAAACCTAAACCGCCCATGATTAACGGATTTTGCCCGAGTTCAGTTTGCTGAATCATGCCCATGCCTTGTTGTACCAACGTTTCTTGCGACGCACGTTCATTACTGTGTCGCGCCAAAACGTGTCCAACTTCGTGACCCAAAACCGCCGCGAGTTGATCTTGATTATCGACTAATTGCATCATGCCAGTATGAACACCGATTTTTGCACCTGGCAACGCAAACGCATTGAGTGTTTTATCTTCAAACACAACAACTTCCCAATTTTGTCCCATCCCGCGTGTGAGTTCAGTTACGATACATTGAGCGGTTTGGTTGTATTGTGTTTCACCGCTAATCGGTTTTTCTTTTTTTAGTTGGTCAAATGCTTGTAAACCCATTTGGCTCATTTGTGCGTCTGGCATAAAAATTAGCTGATTGCGTCCTGTTGGGCTAGTGGCACAGGCAGTTAAATTGCCAATTATCAAAGCGATACCTAATTTTTTAAACATTTCTCAACCCTTTAGAAATTTGTGATTTTGCATTTAACGCAAGCCTATTTCAGTAACAATCACATCAATGCCGCTTTGTTTTAATCGCGCTCGAATCGTGCTGACACTGCTCATTTGTGCATAAGGTCCCATTTTGATGCGATGATAAATTGTTTCACCAACCTTGCCCTTTTCAACTCTCGCTTCAATTCCCATTGCTTCTAAATTTGCTCGCATTTTTTCAGCATCAACAAAATTTTTAAATGAACCTGCTTGCATCATATAAGTTGCAGATGATTTTGCGGAATTTTCTGTTGGGATAGTTTGTGATGACGTGGTATCAACCGAATCAATTGGCATTTCAGCGGGTTGAGTAACTACTTCTGCATGAGTTCGAGTCATGATTTCATGTTCTGGAATGACGACTTCTTTTTCTTGCAAAATGGTGTAAAACTCAAATTGCGGCGCGTCACCATTTGCTAATTCTGTCGCCACTTCTGGTGGCAGAGAATCAGGCTGTTGCTCTAATTTTTCAACCATTTCTGATGATAAACGTTCTGGCTGAACTACTTGTACAACAGAAGCAATCACGGGGTTTTGTGGTAAATGTTGTTTTAGTTTTTTCAAACCATTACTTTTTAAGTACACGCAAAAAACCACGAAGCCAATCAGTAAGCCAGTTATAAACATCCACTTAAACGCCCCCCCTGATTTTTCAGGTGGACGGTGACGGTTATTTCTATTTTTATTATTTCGATTAGACATTTACATTGCTTCGGGTGCGCTAATGCCTAATAACGTCAAGCCATTCGCTAACACTTGTCGTACCGATGTAATTAAATTTAATCGTGCATTTCGCAACGTATCATTTTCAACTAAGAATTGATGCGCGTTGTAATAAGTATGGAAATCAGTTGCTAATTCACGCAAATAATTGATGAGTAAATGTGGTTCATATTGCGTCGCGGCACGTTCAATCACTTCGGGATAACGCGCTAAAGTCGTTAATAAAACAGTTTCGTGTTCAGCATTTAGTTCAGCTAAATTCGCCATTCCTAACGTAATATCTTGGGTAAATCCTTTTTCACCGTGTGTACGAAAAACGCTGCAAACTCTGGCGTGTGCATATTGAACGTAGAAAACAGGATTTTCGTTTGATTTGGATTTTGCGAGTTCTAAATCGAAATCCATGTGTTGCTCGCTGCGACGCATCACATAGAAAAATCGTGCTGCATCTTTGCCCACTTCGTCGCGCAATTCGCGTAATGTCACGAATTCACCTGAACGCGTGGACATTGACACTTTTTCTTCGCCGCGCCACAAGCTAGCGAATTGAACCAGTAACACATTTAATTTTGTCGCATCTGCACCTAAAGCGATTAAAGCCGCTTTCACACGCGGAATATAACCGTGATGATCCGCGCCCCAAATGTCGATTAATACATCAAAACCGCGTTCCAATTTGTTCCAATGATATGCAATATCGGACGCGAAATACGTCGGTTGACCGTTGTCACGAATGACCACGCGGTCTTTTTCGTCACCCAATTCGCTAGATTTAAACCAAATCGCGCCGTCTTTTTCGTATAAATAATTGTTTGATTTTAAAACGGCTAACGCTTTATCAATCGAACCATCGTCCATCAATGAACGTTCTGAAAACCACTGATTATACGTCGTACCGAATTCGGCTAAATCGTCTTTGATGTCGCCTAAAATATCGTTTAAACCTGTGTCGAAAACCACACGATAATCGGCATTTAATAATTCTTTGGCGCGTGAAATCAGTGCGTCGATGTAAATTTCTTTGTCGCCGCCTTCGGGTTCATCAAGGGGTAAATTTGCAAAAACGATTTCACTTGAACGCGCAAATTTTTTACTGTGTTGGTCAATTAATTTTTGAGCAATATCGCGCACATATTCGCCACGATACGCATTACTTGGAAAAATGAATGTTTCGCCACTGGCTTCTAAATATCGCAACCACACGCTCGTTGCCAAAATATCCATTTGCCGCCCTGCGTCATTGACATAATACTCACGGTGAACGTCAAAACCTGTTGCAATGAGTAAATTTCCAACCACTGAGCCATAAGCCGCACCACGCCCATGTCCAACGTGCAAAGGTCCCGTTGGATTTGCCGATACAAATTCGACTTGCACTTTTTTACCCGCGCCAATTTGGCTCAATCCAAATTTTTCACCAGCTGCTTGAATATCCGCAATTACTTGATATTGCGCGTTTGGATTCATAAAAAAGTTGATAAACCCTGCACCAGCAATTTCAACTTTCAAAATCGCTTCATTTACAGGTAACGCGGCAATAATTTGTTCAGCAAGTTGGCGTGGATTTGTTTTTGCTGATTTAGCTAATATCAACGCGATATTTGTAGCAAAATCACCGTGAGCAACATCACGAGTACGTTCAATATGTACCGAAGGATTTAAATCAGCGGCTAATATATTTTGCGTTTGCAAAGTTGCCAAGGATTGAGAAATAAAGGTTTCGAGTTGTTTTTTCATTGCGTTGGAAATAGTCTAAAAATTAGGGCGCATTATCCATTAAAGCCGTTAATTTATCCATTCTCATGATTCAACTTTGTTTGAGCGCGTTCTCGTTCCGTTTGAGCAACTTTATCGCGCAAATAAATAGGTTGAGCGAATTCCGCAGCCACACTCAAACCTTGTTGAAAACCATAAACGCCTAGTGTTGCAATCGTGCTAGATTGCGGTAAAGCATCACTTTCAATTTGAGTGACGAATCCTTCTGTTTTCATTAATAATTCATCGTGATAAACCCGCCAACCAGAACCAATTCCAATGGCAGATTTTTGTGGAAATTCAATTTGTGAAGCAGGTAAAACCGCTTCTTTGCCAACTAATTCCATAAAACCATCTGAATTTCGTTCATAAACGCCCCAAAAAATTTCACCAATTCGGGCATCCATTGCAATAAAAGCAAGTTCGGGTAAAAAATTCTGTGCTAGTGCCGCTAACGTTGAAACTGGGACAACGGGTAAATCTGCACCAAATGCCAAACCTTGAATCACGCCCGTTGCAATTCGTAACCCTGTAAATGAACCAGGTCCACAGCCAAATGCAAGTGCGTCAAGTTGCGATAATGTTAATTCTGCTTCTGCGAGCAAAGACTCAACCATTGGCAACAATAATTTGGTGTGTGTTTTAGGCGCAATTTCAAAGCGTTGAAGAATTTCTCCGTCGATAAATAATGCGGCAGAACAGGCTTCAGTTGATGTATCAAGGGCGAGTAGTTTCATGAAATTTTTTTGTCTTTGCAATGGTGAATGATTTTTAATGGTGATAATGCTAAAGCGTCTATAATTTACGCACAATGTTTATCGACATTAAAAATGTCCTATTTCGATTTTATAACTTTAATTTTTACAGCGAGTTTTTACGATGATTAAATATTTTTTAGAGGCTACAGATCGCATTCTGACTGTCAATGAGAGCAACGGAAACATCTATGGTGCCGCAGGTACTCAAACACTAATGGTTAAATCAGGCGCAACCAATATCAAAGCCGATACAAATATCGAAAATTTTTATTTTGATAGTTCCATTAGTTCTTATAAATTTCAACAATCTGGAACCAGCTTACAAGTTTTTGACAATAACAATCAGTTGCTTATTGATCTTGGCGTTAGAGATTCAGCCATTACGCCAACGGGATTGACATTTGCAAATGGCACAGTTCAAGCAATTATTTCAGCAGATGCAACTGGAGCGCATATCAAAGTAGGAAGTGTTCTTGTAGACAATAAAACGCCAACCGCGATAGCAAATCTTAATAGCGTTGATGTCACAAGCGCGTCTGGTTCTATATTTACTATGACATCCAATTCAATTGGAACGCCAACTGCTGAGGGCAAATCAATTACATTCACGGTAACTCCAGTTTTGGTAAGTAAAGCCACAACGTTGAGCATTGACATGAAAGGTCAAGCTTTGAATAGTGTTTTGGCTACCACTACAGCCGATGATTTTGGTTTTTCAACGCCAATTGTCTTTAATCCAGGTGATACAGCGTCAAAACAAATTACAGTTGTTGTTAATAATGATGGCGTTCCAGAAGGAATGGAAGCTTATAAAGCGCGATTGGTGGATGAAAATGGCAATGAAAAAAGTACCGTTGTAGGTACCATCATAGATGGTTTACCTGTTCTAAATTTTGCAGCAAATAAGAGTACAGTTAATGAAGGTGGGGACAGTGTTAATTTTACGGTGACTTCTGACGTGAATGCACCTGCTGGCGGAATTGCTATTCCTTATAGTTTGAATGTTAGTGCAGCAACAACGGGTGTTTCTACACCTGCAAGTGGCACCATTACAATTCCTGCGGGTTCAAAAGTAGGTGTATTAACACTTCAAACAAAACTCGATGATGGTGTAGTTAAATCACCTGAAAATGTTGTTGTCACACTTACATCACCTACCAATGCAACACTCAACACAAATACTGCAACAACAACGATTGTCGATACAAGTGTTGTTATGGAAGCAAACAAATTCTTTTTTACTGGTTCAGCATCCGTAAATGAAGGTGGCAAAGCCGTTTACACCATCAGTCATACACCAATTACAGGGGCATCTATCACAATTCCATATACCGTTAGTGGTTCTGTTAATAGCAGTGATTACACCACAACCAATCCTTCTCCCATTGTTTTCAATATTGGCGACAGTGTAAAAACAATTGAATTTCCCATTACTGCGGATTTAACAGCTGAAGGTAATGAAAAATTTATTGTTACATTGAATCCAGTAAATTTAGTTTCTGACAGCATCGCAGCAGGACAAAATTCAATCAATACAACCATTATTGATAGCAGTTCTACGAATACATTGTTAAAGCTGACACAGGTTATTGAAACAATTACAGGTTCAGAAGGTAACGATTTTATTTCTGCTTACATTGATGCAAGTGGGAATTCCGATACATTAAATGCTGGTGATGTAATCAATGCAGGTGGTGGAACAGATGACACATTATTTATTACTACCGACGGTGCAGATGTTGGATCATTACCTGCAGTTACTATTTCTGGCGTTGAAATAATAAATATTCACGAAACTGGTGGCGGGGCTGGTAACTACAATTTGTCTGGAATTTCTGGGCTTTCGACTGTTGTTAATAATGCTAGTAGCGATGATATAACGTTCAATCTTGCTCCCAGCACAAAACTAATCATTCAAGGCAATGCGGTTAGTGCAAACGGAAATACTACATTTAATAATTCCAGTGATTTAACGCTGAAAGATGGTGTTAATGGTGGCAATATCACTCGCACAGTTACAGGTGTATCAGCATTCACAATCAATTCAGTTGGCTTGTCAGATAACACCGTTGATACGCTTGATTTAGATTCTGCTAATTCACTTACTTCTTTGACAATTAACGCATCTAGCGTGTTAACAGCAACCTTATCAAACGATTATGTAGCTGGCACAACAATTACTGTCACGGGAACAGCATCTAAGGTTGATTTATCTGGTTCTGCTTTGTCATCGGCAATTACAACTGTTAACGCATCTGCTTTTGCAGGTGGTGTTTTAATGCAAGTTAATCAAAGCGATAAAATACCTGACACCGCATTCACAGGGGGAAGTGGTAATGACACGCTTGATATTGGAAAAGTGTTATACAACACAACGATAAGTATCAATGGCGGCAATGGTATGGATACCTTAAAAGTTGCTGATCAAAACACATTAAGTCTGAAAACATTTGCCAATATCAGTAATTTTGAACGGTTAGAATTTTATGATGATGACGATGGAAGTGTGGACAGTTTTGATGTTTCATTGCTAAAAGGTATTTCAACTATTCAACTAGATGCGGATTCAGCAGGTGATGGTTATAGCGTAAATAACTTATCTGCTGACCAAGCAAAGAATGTCATTATTGCTGGAAATCAAACTGTTGCACCTACGTTTAATATCAATAACGCGCTACTCATTGGTAACATTGATACGTTGGGTTTAACAATTGATGCGGGTGAAACAGGAAATGCCGTAACGCTTTCAGGAATCAACGCACCAGGGGTTGAATTGGTTGATGTGAATGCGGTTGATAGTCTTACTGCGACAAGCCTACTTGGATTGCCTGCATTAGCAATCATGACAATTTCTGGTGGTGGCGACATCAATTTAACGACAGATAAATTACCGCTAAATTTAAACAGTACGATTGATGCAACCGCTTCCACAGGTATGATTACTGTTAATGCTAGCTTGGCAACTACGAATGGTATGTTAATTAAAGGTAGTTTGCGCCAAGCCAATTTTTTAACGGGTTCAGCACAAGCTGATTTATTAACAGGCGGTGCAGGTGCTGATTTACTTAATGGCGGCGATGGTGCCGATACGTTGAATGGTGGTGCCAATGCTGACATTTTAAACGGCGGTGCAGGTAGCGATATTATCAATGGTGGCGCAGGTGCAGATTTAATCAATGGCGGTGCTGGTATTGATACATTAATCGGTGGTAGTGGTGACGATTTATTTGTTTATGCAACAATGGCAGATTTGTTAGATTCTGTTAGCAAAACTTTAGTCGATAGCATCGCAGGGGGTTCTGGTACAAATAGTTTGTTATTGGGTACGTCTGGAACAGCTGTTACGATTGCCTTAACTGATATTTGGTCAAGAGCCAGTGGCATTGATTCGCTAATTGGTGTCGCAAATATAACAGCAAACACATTAACACTTGGTCAAAGCGCAGAAACTGCGGGCGTTAAGTTAGTTGATTTATCGAGTAATACGGCATTAACAGGCAATGTTATTAATGTAGGAAGTTTCACCGCAACCAATACGACGTTAATTGGTAGTGCGGTTGGTGCAACTTCGATTGTTGGCGGGGCTGGCAATGACACGATAACAGGTGGTGCAGGTAGCGACAATATCACAGGCGGCGCAGGTAATGACGTGTTTAATATCACGGGTGGCATTGACACAATCACCGATTTTACGACAGGTGATACGTTAAACGTATCTTCTGGTGCAACAGCTAAAATTCTTGCTGTCACAACGGGCGGTGTAATCAATATGAGCGCAAATACTGTCAATAACTTAGGCTCGTTAATTATTGATGGTTCAACTGGGGGAACAGCAGCAGAAACTATCACGGGTTCTTCGAGTGCAGATAGCATTACAGGCGGTGGTGGTTCTGACGTAATTACTGGTGGAGCTGGTATTGATACGATGTCGGGGGGAGCAGGAGCAGATAAATTTGTATTCTCGTCTTTGGTCGATTCAAACGATTTAGACACAACTGCTGGAATAGTTACTGATGAAATTGCGGGTTTTGCTTCAGGTGATAGCATTAGTTTCCTAGGTGCTGCTGGTGTTTTAAGTGTTGGTGTAAAACAGGTAAGTACAATTACGATTGCTGGCTCTGTTGAATCAGGCGAAACAGTGACGGTAACAGGCGTTTCGACAGGAAATGTAACAGTAACAACAGCGGCGGATGCCGCAGGCACAGCGACAGCTTTAATGACTGCAATCAATTCAGCAACGGGGGCAACTGTAACGGCGACATCATCAGCAGGTATTGTGACATTAACAGCTAAATTAGCTGGAACAGCATTTACAGCTGCAACCAGTGTCGCCAATGGAGCGAGTGCAACACCAGCTGTTGGTACATCAGCGGTAGTCGCTACAACAACACCAAATACACCCGAAACAGGTAATTTTGTTAAAGTATCTGTGGCTGCCGCCAGTTTATCAGCATTATTAACAGCGGCTGATACAGCACTTAATGGCACGATTGACTATTATTTTGGTGTTGTGGGAGCAGATGGTTATCTTGTCACGGATTCTGATGGCATTGGTTACACAGATGTTATTAAATTCACTGGCGCGACTGGTCTTCTTCCAGCAGACATCACAATTTAAAAATTCTTTGTTTTTATAAAAGATGCGATGTGGGTTTGTTGATTTATATGCTGACCCACATCAAAATTTTTTCGCTTAGTTGTGCCAACAAAGTATTCAAACCCATTACCGCTGTCGCATAATTTTCATCAACTAACGGCTGAGATAATTCAATCGAACCATGCTTCAAAATGGTGTGTGTTTTTTCATTTAAAAATGTCCAATCCACCGAAAGCGAAATCGTTTTTCCCAACACAATATCTAACTGCGTCACGTCAATTACTAATCGGTAATCAACCATTCCCAGCAAACTCCACGGATAAGATTTAAACCAAAAATTTGCTTGTTGAGAAGCTAGATTTTTCGCTAAAACTTCGGTCATATTTTGTTTTAATAATGCCGCCCATTGATGTTGTTCTGCGAAATGTAACGCTCCGTTTATATCGCGTGTCACAATTTGTTTCCGTTCTAACGCGCTAGGCAAACTAATTTGTGCGATACCAATCAATGGTTTCAACGTTTCCCCTTTTTGAAGGGAGACAGGGGGGATATATTTTGCTTCCAAGCTATAAAACTGAGTGGTTGGCGCGGTAGCACAACCTTGCAAAAGCAATAAACCAGCTAAAACTAATTTTTTCATTTTTCACCTTCTTCACTTTTACCACGCACCACAGATTCTGGATGTTGTGCCAAATAATCTGTGAGTTGTTTTACTGAACCCGCCGCTTGAGTCAATTCTTGCAACAACTGTTCAAGTTGATGATGTGTTGTCGCGCCTGCTTCAAAATTACTCAAGGCTTTTTGTGCTGTATTCAAAGTTTTATCAGCGGTTCCCATCGTTCCTTGAACCGAGTTTAATGTAGCTGTTGCGGCTGTTGTGGTGCCTTGCAAACCGCGTAACGTTCTATTGATTTCTTCTGTCAAATTATCGAGTGGCAATTTTGCAATTTTATCCATAATGATGTTTGCGGAATGGGTAAATTGATCAAGCGAACTCGCAGTGGTAGGAAATTCAGCATATAAACCGTGTTTTGGATTGAGCATAATTTTACTTTTTGGATGAAAATCCAAATCGACTAACAATTGTCCAGTCAATAAGCTACCTGTTTGTAATTGAGCGCGTAAGCCTTTTTCAATCAATTGCGAAACCATATTTTCTGGTGAAATTTTTACATCAGGATGAACTTCTTTAATTCGTTCTGGTTGCAATTCGACAATCACGGGAATCCGAATTTCAGCGGTTTTTTCATCTAATTCCAAATTTATACTTAACACTTTTCCAACAGGATAACCGCGTAATTGAACGGGTGCGCCTTCCGTCAAACCTCGTACTGAACCGTTAAAATACATCACATAATGCAATGTGTTGGTGTAAGTAATTTGGGTTGAAGCGTCATAAGTGTCGAATAACGGATAAAGTGTGTTTTCAGGTTGAATGGAGTCAATTCCATCGTCGGCAGAAGCACGAAATGCAATGCCGCCACTTAACAATGAAATCAAAGGTCCTGTGCGAACCTTGAAACCATCTGCGCTTGCTGACAAATCCACGCCGCTATCAATCCAAAAGCGTGTATTTTTACGAATAAATTGGTCATAAGGTTTGTTGATAAAAATCGTCAACCGAATTGCGTTGGCGGCTGCGGAAAGTTCGTGCGTTAAAACCTGCCCAACATTTATACCGTGGAAATTAATCGGTGTTCCTGTTCGCATCGAACCGAGGTTGTTGGTTTCTAAAATAAACTCTTTGCCTTCGGCATTTGTTTTTAATGGCGGCGGATTATTTAAGCCAATAAAGTCGTGTTTATGCTCGCCATTGCTGGGTTTGAGTTCGATATACGCCCCAGAAAGTAACGTGCCTAATCCCGAAATTCCGCCTAATCCAACTTGGGGACGCACCACCCAAAATTGAGTATTTTCTTTTAAGTATTCACTCGAACTATTGTTCATTTGTGCGGTGACAACAATTGTTTTTAAATCGTTATTGATGTTTATTGCGGTAACTTTGCCGATTTCAACGTCGAGATATTTGATTTTAGTTTTATCAATTTCTAAACCTTCGGCTGTTGGGAAACTAATCGTAATTACTTCACCTTTTTCAGAAAATGATTTGTAAATTAACCAGCTACTTACTAGAACAGCAATCAAAGGCAAAAACCAAATTAACGATAATTCAGATTTTTTGTTAAGCGTGACTTCGTCGGCTTCGTAGGTTTCGTTTAAATCAGTCATAAGTTTGCGTCAGTGATAAATTCACAATCAACAGATTTCGTTTCAAATTCCAAAACCACCGCCTTCCGTTCACCTAACAATTCTTGCGCCCAAATCGTCTGATAAAGTCGTTCCAAATCACGGGCGAATTTTTGCGTGTCGAACAATGGGGTAGTTTGTTTTTGAACTGCGATTTTTTGTTTTATCGCCGCTAATTTTTCAGGATTTTGTGCCAAATTTAACGCCACGTTGAAATAATCTTTATCGTTATCGGTCACAAGTTCAGCTAAATCCATCGTTCGCAAAATACTCGCCGCCACTCGACTAGCAAAGGTTTCGCCCATTTTTGTTACTAACGGAACACCTGCCCAAAGAGCGTCTGATGCTGTTGTATGTGAAGTATAAGGAAATGTATCAACCGCTAAATCGACAAGTTGCAAGCGTCCAAGATGTTCAGTTTGTGCCATTTTCGGCGCAAAAATCAAACGCGAAGAATCCACGCCTCGCGCAGTCATTTCACGTCGCAAATTTTCTTGTGCAACTTCGTGCGGTTCAAGTATCCACAACACACTATTTGGCGCAGCCTCCAGCAATCGACACCAAATATCAAACATTTCTGGCGTAATTTTGTAGGCTTGATTGAATGTTGCAAACACAAAACCCGTTTCTGGCAAACCAGCTTCTTTGCGAGTTGGACACGCACCAATTGGACGAGTGTTATCGTTTGGCTGGTAGCAATGCGGCATCAATGCAAGCGTTTCACTGAAATGTTCGGCGTGTTCAAGTGGCGTAACGGTAGGGTCGCCAATGATGTAATCCGCCAATCGTTCATGACCTAATGTTGCAGGATAACCCAGCCAACTTACCACAATCGGTGCAGGTCGCAAGGCTTGAATGCCTAACCGAGAATCTTCGGTGTAGCCTTTCAAATCGACCAAAATATCAATTTCATCGGCAACAATTTGTTGAGCAATTTCTTCATCGGATAATTCTCGAACATGACGAAAAACTTCACAGGCTTTTTCAACGCGAGAACGAAAATCGTCTTTTGGGTCAACACCGTAGGAATACAAATAAATGTCAAAATTTTCAGTGTTTCGATTTTCTAAAATACCAGCCATCAAATAAACTGTCGCGTGTGAGTGAAAGTCTGCTGATAGGTAGCCGATTCGGAGTTTTTGGTGGCGATTTTCAGAATGTATTATTTTGACCTTTTCATGCAATAGACGTGTATATCGTTTAAGCCCAAAAGCTAAATTTGCTTGTTTTAAATTTAATGGGTTGAAAGCTGAAAGTGAGAGTAACGGAAACGGAGTGCAACTATATAAAAAATCAATATCAGTAAAAGACGAAAGTAGTATTTCGACTTGTTGTTGAAGATTTGACCAATCACATAATAGATTGCTAGTAAAAATAGCTGAGTTAAGCAAATTTGAAAAATTTGCATCTAACTTCAAAGCTAATTGGTAATGTTCATTAGCTTCTTTAAATCTTCTTTGCTGTGTAAAAATATCGCCTAAATTCTTATGAGCTTCAACTAAATTTGGGTTTAGTGAAAGAGCTAAAGAATAATGTTTTTCAGCCGCGCTAAAGTTTTCTTGCTGTTTTAGAACAGCGGCTAAATTGTTATGTGCTTCAACAAATTTTGAATTGATTTCTAATGCTAATCGATAACTTTTTTCTACTTCCTCAAAAAGTTCTTTTTTTTGTAATAAATTTCCCAGATTGTAGTGAACACCTTGAGTATTACATCCCAAATTTATGGCATTCTGATAATATTCTTTAGCTTCATCAAAATTTCCTTTTTTAGCTAAATAAGCCCCTAAATTAAAGTGAAGACTTTCATCGTATGGATTTAAAGATATAGCCATTTTCCCAGCTTCAATGGCTATATCAAAATTATCTAATTTATACGAAGAAATTCCAAGAATAGTCCAAGCCAACCCATGTAGAGGATACTTTTGCACAAAATTTTTAGCAAAAGTCACGGCTTCAACAAACAAACCTTGATTATAAAGATTAAGTAATTGCTGTTGTTCTTCGATTGTTGGTGTAACTGTTTTTTTTATCGTTTTATTTTTCATAGTTTTTCGTTAATTCCCGCTTGTTTAAGAATGGCGTTAGCGGTTGGTTTTGAATTTATCGTGAACGGAACGCTGAAATTTTTTTGGCTGAGTGGACTTTGCCAAATCTCGTGACTACCTTTGCCTTGTCGCATAAACACACAACCATTTCGTTTCAAAATTTTCACCAATTCTGGATAAAGTGAAGAAGTCATTGCACAAACCGCAATTTAAAATTTTCAACGTTATTTAATTCGGCAAGTTCAGGCGCAATTTCTAAAGCGCGACGGGTTAATTCTTCATAACTTTGTGCTTCTGTGACTAAACCGAGCGCATCACATTCTGCCGTCCAAATCCTTTCATATAAAGAAACATTAACGGTTAATTGCTTTTCTTTTGTGAAATCGGGTAATGAAAATGGTAAATCTTGCCTGTTTGCAATTTCTTCAAAAAATAAAGCAATCGCTTTTTTTTGACTTAATCCTAAACGCTTTAAAACAATTTTTGCGTCGTGGTTTATTGCGTTATTTGAGACCATTTGAGTATTCATTTTTAAAGTCCGTAAATTTCTAAGTTGTCGCTAAGGAGTAGTCTGTTCATGAAACAGCTCGTGGAATTTGAAATTCTTTGCGAAGTGAATCACTAATCAAAACGCGCAATTTTTCAGAATTAGAGTCGCATTTTTTGTTGAGATAATCGAAAACGTCGTAATCGATTTTTACGGGTTCGCGTTGTGGCGCAAGTTCTTCATATTTTTGCATTTGCTCATCCGTGAAAGCCCCGCAACTATGCAAATCACAAGCGGTTTCATAAATAGCTTCAAGAATTGGACTTCTTTTATTTCTGCTCATGGCTAATCTCCAATAAATCTTTGCTTTTGAGTGCGTTTAATAATCTTGGTTCTGAAATAGTGAGTAAATCGGCGGCAAAATCTTTTAAAAATCGAAATTCTTTTACACCGATATTCTCCTGCTGATTTTTTTCAAATCCCAACATAAAAAACCAGCGTTCATTTTTGTTTGTTGCGATAAGCGTTCGGACACTGCCGCTCTTGCCTCGATTTGGCAGTGCAACCCGTTTTTTGAAAACACCGCCGCCTAAATCGGCATCAATTAAACCGCGCTCCATTTCTTCAATTGCGTTGAGTAATAAAGCGTCCGTCAGTTCGGTTTTTTCCATCCAACGGTTGAAATAGCGCGTTTTAAAAACACGGGAACTTGCGTTATTCATTTTGCACATCCCAAATCAAACGTGGATCAAAACTTTTTGCGGCAAACATGGTTAATACAACGACAGCACCAAACGCAGTTGCCGCCGAACCCGCAATAACTTGTGCAACACTACCCAAATTTACCAACGACACTAAAATCGAAATCATAAAAATATCCAACATTGACCAACGTCCCACAAATGAAATGACCCGATACATTTGCGTCCAGCGTTTTGCGTTCACTTGCCAACGAAAATGCACGCATAACAATAATAAACTTAATCCTAACAATTTTAACAACGGCACTAAAATACTTGCCACTAAAACCAACATTGCAATGGGTAACATATCACTATGAATCAACGCGATGATGCCGCCTAAAATTGTGTGTGGTTCGCCCACATTTAATTTTGTAACTGTCATAATTGGAAATAAATTGGCGGGAATATATAACGCGAAACTACTCAGCAATAACGCTAATGTACGTTGGAAACTGTAAGGTAAGCGAGCGTGTAAAGGATTGCCGCAACGAGTACATAAAACAACGTGGGTTTTGTCTAATTTTCCACAATCATGACAACGCACTAAACCTTGTGTTAATGCGGTGCTATTTCTTTTCATCAGTATTTAACCGTTCAATTTGTTGCCAAAATAAAGTGCTATCGAAATTACTAGCTAACGTCACCGTGACCAATAAAAGCAATACAAATGCCGTTAAACCTAAACCAAATTTCAATTCTGCCATCGAAGCAAGTTTCACGCAGGCAACAATAATGCCGAGCAAATAAACTTCCAACATTGCCCATTCGTCAATATGTTGTAGCGTGCGTAACCATTCACTCAAATAACGATTTGGACGGTTAAAATATAAATGTCCACTAATTAGCAGGGATAACAAAATACTCAACATCGGAAATAAAATACTCGATAACAAAACTAATATCGCTACGCCCCACATTCCTTCGTTAAACAATGTCACTACACCACTTAATAACGTGCCGTCATGTGAACTGCCTAAAATTTTAATGCCAACAATTGGCAATAAATTCGCAGGTAAAAGTAAACATAATCCCGTCAATGACAATGCAAACGTGCGGACAACACTTTGAGCGCGTGGACGATGTAATAAATAATGGCAACGTGGACAATGCTCTTTTTCGCCGACAACGGCTGAACCGCATCGCACTAATAAATCACATTCAGGACAAGCTAGATAATTTGAAGTTTTCATTGGACTAATTTTAACGCATGACACTGTGTCATGTAGCGATTGATGATAGAATTTTTATTATCATTCCTACTTTTAGAGCGACATTATGGCTACCGCGAACGATTTACAATTTAATAGCTTAATCAATAATCTTATAAAGGAAGGTTTTTTAACCGCCGCTGATGCTCAAAAGCATTATCAAGATTCGCAAAAAAAAGGTGTTTCACTGATTAACTATTTAGTAACCAACAAATTTGTTAATTCGACGGTCATTGCATCAAAAATTTCAATTGAATTTGGCGTGCCGTTTTTTGATTTAGACACTATCAACGTAAAAACGTTGCCGTTGGAATTGGTTAATAACACGCTCATTCAAAAATATAATGTATTGCCGTTGCAAAAACGAGGAATGACGCTATTTGTAGCCATTTCTGATCCGCGTAGTTTTCAAGGCTTTGACGAAATAAAATTTAATAGTCGCCTTAATCCCGAGCCAATTTTAGTCGAAGAACACAAGCTACATAAAGTCATTAATACGTTACTTGAAGCGGCTGAATCAATGAATAATTTTCTGGATTCAGATTTAGACAATTTGGATATTAGCGGTGGCGATGATGAAGGTAATTCAACTTCTCCCACAAGTGATACAGAAGACGCGCCGATTGTCCGTTTTGTAAATAAAATTTTATTAGATGCCATTAAAACGGGCGTGTCAGATATTCATCTTGAACCGTATGAAAAAGTATTCCGTATTCGTTATCGCTCTGATGGAATGTTGCACGAAATCGCATCGCCTCCCGCTAGCATTGCGAATCGCATTGTGTCGCGCATTAAAGTGATGTCAAAAATGGATATTGCCGAACGTCGTGTGCCACAAGATGGACGCATCAAAATGATTTTATCTAAGACTCGCGCCATTGATTTTCGGGTAAATACTTGTCCGACATTATTTGGGGAAAAAGTAGTATTAAGGATTTTAGATCCCACGAATGCACAACTAGGCATTGAGAAATTAGGCTTTGAACCTGAGCAACAAAAGTTATTTTTAGACGCAATTAACAAACCCTATGGCATGGTGTTAGTTACAGGACCGACAGGAAGCGGTAAAACGGTATCCTTATATACGGGGCTTAACATTCTCAATACACCAGAACGTAACATTTCTACCGCCGAAGATCCTGTCGAAATTACAGTGGAAGGCATCAATCAAGTGAATGTAAATCCGAAAGCGGGATTAACATTCGCATCAGCGTTGCGTGCTTTTTTACGGCAAGACCCTGACATTATTATGGTGGGTGAAATTCGGGATTTTGAAACGGCTGAAATTGCTGTTAAAGCCGCGCAAACGGGGCATTTAGTGTTATCTACATTACACACAAACGATGCACCACAAACACTAAATCGATTGATGCAAATGGGGATTCCTGCATTTAATATCGTATCCGCCGTGGTGTTAATTATGGCGCAGCGGTTGGCAAGAAGACTTTGTGAACATTGTAAAATTCCTGCTGATTATTCTAAGGATTTTTTATTGGGCGCAGGTTTTAAAGTTGAAGAAATTGGACAATTAAGGCTTTTTAAAGCGGGCGGCTGTGAATTATGCAGTCACGGTTATAAAGGGCGTGTGGGTATTTATCAAGTAATGACATTAAGCGAAAAAATGCGAGCGTTAATTTTACAAGGAGGAAACGCGATGCAACTTGCAGAACAAGCGGCTTCTGAAGGAATTAATGATTTACGCGCTTCTGGTCTAAATAAAGTACGTTTGGGTGTCACAAGTTTTGAAGAAATTGATCGCGTGACGACTGAACATTAAACAGGTGTATTTGAATGGCACAATTGAAAAAATTACCCGCAAAAGAAATCGAATTTACATGGGTTGGTAAAGATAAACTTCGACGAAAAGCGACAGGAGAAATCACCGCGATTGACGAAAACGCAGCACGCATTGATTTACGCCGACAAGGTATTACTGTCACCCGTTTCAGAAAGAAATCACCATCGCTTTTTACTAAACGCGTTCAAAGTATTACCGCAGCAGACATTGCTATTTTTGCGCGACAGTTGGCGACAATGTTGAACGCTGGTGTTCCCGTTGTTCAGGCCTTGGATATTGTTGGACAAGGACATGAAAATCTAAGTATGCGAAGCCTACTTTTAACCATTAAAAACGACGTGGAAAGCGGTGACAGTTTGACCCAAGCATTGCGTAAACATCCAGATCAATTTGATGAATTATTTTGCAATCTTGTTGAAGCGGGCGAACGTGCGGGTGTTTTGGAATCACTGTTAGACAAAATTGCCGTATATAAAGAAAAAAGCGAATCCATGAAAAAGAAAATCAAAAAAGCCCTGACATATCCTGTCGCGGTGGTGATGATTGCCTTTATTGTAACCGCTGTTTTATTGGTTTTTGTAGTGCCTGTATTTGAAGATTTGTTTAAAAGTTTTGGGGCAGATTTACCCGTATTCACCAAAATGGTGATTGCAATGTCAAAGTGGATGCAAGCCTATTGGTGGGTGATTGCGGCAATTTTAACGGCAGCAGTTTACACATTTAAGTTTTTCAAACGCACGTCTGAACCATTCAATTATTTTATCGATAAAACATTGTTAAATGTTTCTGTGGTTGGCGTGATTATCAACAAATCCGCTATTGCTCGATTTTCACGCACATTAGCAACGATGTCAGCGGCAGGCGTGCCATTGGTGGAAGCGTTAGAATCGTGTGCGGGAACGTGTGGAAATCGTGTTTACGAAGCCGCTGTTTTACACATTCGGGACGAAGTAGCCGTTGGTCAACGTCTTACCTTTGCCATTAAAGAATCAGGTTTGTTTCCGCACATGGTTCAACAAATGGTGCAAATTGGTGAGGAATCTGGCGCGTTAGATGCGATGCTTTCAAAGGTCGCCGATTTTTACGAAGAAGAAGTTGATAATATGGTCGATAATTTGAGCAGCTTAATGGAGCCAATGATTATGATGGTATTGGGTGTTTTAGTAGGTGGTCTAATCGTGGCGATGTATTTGCCTATTTTCAAACTTGGCTCGGCGATACATTGATGGAAATGTTTAATGATTTAACTTTATTAACCACGCCAGTGGCATTCACTGTGTTAATGGGAATTGTTGGTTTATTGGTGGGTAGTTTTTTAAATGTGGTGATTTACCGTTTGCCGCTAATGATGCAACGTCAATGGCGCAGAGATTGTTTGGAGTATTTAAAACTCGAAAATGATGTGCCGACTGATACGTTTAATCTTGCGTTACCGCCGTCACATTGTCCTCATTGCCAAACGCAAATTTTAGCGCGACAAAACATTCCCGTTTTGAGTTATCTTTGGTTACGCGGCAAATGTGCGAATTGTAAAACGCCGATTTCGGGACGTTATCCGATAGTGGAATTATTCACCGCAATCGCATCGATGATGGTAGCGTGGCATTTTGGTTATAGCGAACAAGCGGCAGCGGGATTGGTATTAACTTGGGTATTAATTGCATTGAGCGGTATTGATTTAGACCACCAATTATTGCCTGATGTCATTTTATTACCGATGGTGTGGCTGGGTTTAATTTTGAGTTTGCTCGGTATTTTTACCGATAGCGCAACGAGCATTATCGGTGCAGCGGCGGGGTATTTATTGTTGTGGTCGGTATATCACGGTTTCAAATTGTTCACGGGCAAAGAAGGCATGGGGCAGGGCGATTTCAAATTATTGGCAATGTTGGGCGCGTGGTTTGGTTGGCAGTATTTGGGACTGATTATTTTATTATCTTCATTGGTTGGCGCAGCGATTGGCATGACGTTAATCTCACTCAATAAACAGCAACGCGAAACACCCATTCCGTTTGGTCCTTATTTGGCAATGGCAGGTTGGATTGCAATGTTGTGGGGTGATGGTTTAAATGCGTGGTATTTTGGTTAATCGCTATAATGACACCTTTCTTTTTTCGTTAAATATATAAAACTCATGGCCCATTATCTTGAAATTCACCCCGAAAATCCGCAACACCGTTTGATTCAACGTGCTGTTGAAATCATTCGTGGCGGCGGTGTTATTGTTTATCCAACGGATTCGGCTTATGCCTTAGCGTGTCATTTGGACGATAAAAATGCGTTAGATCGAATTCGACAAATTCGCAGATTAGATGAAAAACATAATTTCACGCTGGTCTGTAAAGATTTAACGCAAGTTTCCAATTTCAGCAAAATTAATAACGAGGCTTTTCGATTGATTAAATCGCTTACGCCCGATGCGTTTACGTTCATTTTGGAAGCGACGAAAGAAGTGCCGCGCCGTTTGCAACACCCGAAGAAAAAAACGATTGGTGTGTGTATTCCTAAAAATGCGATTGCTCAAAAATTAGTTGAAGAATTAGACGAACCACTCATGACAACCACGCTGATTTTGCCACCCGATACCGATGCTTTGACTGATCCTTACGACATTCGTCAACGATTAGATGATTTGGTCGATTTGATTATTGATGCAGGTGAAATTCAATATCAGCCGACGACGATTATTGATTGCACGGCGGGATCTTGCACAATTGTGCGTCAAGGCAAAGGCATCGCGCCAACACTGGAATGAGAGAAAATTACAATGGATAATTTGACGGTAATACAGCGGATTGCAGTATGGATTTTGCCCGTGATTTTTGCGATTACCGTGCATGAAGTCGCGCACGGTTGGGTCGCGAAAAAATATGGTGATAATACAGCGGCACATTTAGGACGTTTGACGCTAAACCCACTGAAACATATTGATTTATTTGGCACAATAATTTTGCCAACATTACTATTGATTACAGGAACGGGCTTTATTTTTGGTTGGGCAAAACCTGTTCCTGTCGATCCACGACATTTTAAAAAACCACGTCAAGATATGGCAATTGTCGCGCTCGCAGGACCTGCATCGAATTTGTTGATGGCAATTGGTTGGGCGTTGATTGCTCGAATTGGTGTCACAGTTGGAGTCGATAATGAAGCGATTGCAATGCCGCTCATTTATACAGGCATCGCAGGAATTTCGATTAACCTTGTGTTGATGTTGCTGAATATGTTGCCGATTCCACCACTCGACGGAAGTCGAATTTTATCAGGTATTTTGCCTAGTTATTGGGCGTGGCAATTCAACAAACTTGAGCGTTTTGGTTTTATCATTTTATTGGTTATGCTTTACACAAAAGTGCTTAATGTCGTGTTGGATTATCCGTTGTATTTTGTTCAGCAATGGTTTTTCACATTAGCGGGCATTTAATTCTTCATTTTTAGACAATTAAAAAAACATATATGGACGTTATAAATTCTGAAAAACTTTATTCGATACTGATTGTCGATGACCTTTTATTCAACATTAAAGTGCTGGCGGATATGCTTAGTGATGAATACGATATTTCGTTTGCGACAGATGGAAAAAGGGCATTGGAATTAGCATTAGAAAATCAACCAGATTTAATTATATTGGACGTTGTAATGCCCGATATGAATGGCTATGAAGTGTGCCAAAAATTACAATCCAATCCACTGACGAATAAAATTCCCGTTGTTTTTATTACGGCATCGTTGAGTGATGAATCTGAAGTTTTTGGCTTTGAGCAAGGCGCAATAGATTATCTTCGCAAACCATTTCGTCCCAGCATTGTCAAAGCGCGAGTAAGAAATCATATTAAATTGAAAATCGCGCTGGAAGAAAATCTTAAATATGCCGAAAATTTGGTTATTGCAAATGAAAAGTTAAAAATAGAAATTGCCGAAAAAGAAGCGCGTGCAGCAGAATTGCTGATTGCCAATACAGAGCTTCATGCGAGACATATTGCGAAACAAAAATTAACGACTAAATTATTGCAATTCAAAGTCGGCATCGACAATCTTAGTACGGGTGTGACGATTGCTGACAATAATCGCATTGTGATTTATGTGAATTCTTCAGCTGTGCAATTATTTAACAAAATTGAAGCGAGTATCCAACACGATTTACCGATGTTTAACGTTGAAACTTTAGTGGGAACAAGCATTGATTGCTTTCATACAAATTCTGCGTACCAAAAAGAGTTGCTGGCGACTTTTAAATCGACCGTTGAAGTAAATATGCCGTTGGGCGGTCATATTATGAATATCAAAGCGAGTCCAATTTTTGATGGAAATGGCGAACGATTAGGATCAGTTGCAGAATGGCGAGATATTACCGAAGAAGAAATTCGTTTGACTGAATTAGCGCAATCTTATGAAAAAAATAATGTCTTGAATCAGCAAGTCAATCACATGCAAAAATTAGAAAGTATTGGGCGATTAACTTCGGGGATTGCTCACGATTTTAATAATATTTTGTGTTGTATGTTAGGTTTTAACGAAATGACGCAGTATGCGAGCGAAGATATTCAGGACAAAGCATTACGAGATGAAATTGAGAATAATGTTAAACAAGTTGATTTAGCAGGGAATCGCGCAAAAGAGTTAATTAATAAAATGCTGACGTATTGCCGTCAAGATACACAAAAAAAACAAATGGAAATAAAACCAACGAAATTAGTTATTCAAGAAGTTTTGGAAATGTTGAAACCTGCGTTGACCAGTCGAATCGAAATTAAAATGCAGCTTGAATGTGACGAGATTATTCAAATTGATGCGATTGATTTACACCAAATTCTGACAAATTTAGCGGTAAATGCGCGTGATGCGATGAAAGAACGCGGCAGCTTCATTAGCATTTCATTGAAAAAAATAACAAATGTATCGGCGTATTGTTTGGCGTGCGCGTCGGCGATTCACGGGGATTTTGTTGAGTTGAGTGTAACCGATAATGGATCGGGAATTGAACCCGAAATTGTAAGTCGTATTTTTGATCCTTTTTTCACCACAAAAGCACAAGGCGAAGGAACGGGATTAGGATTATCGACGGTGAGTGGCATTGTTCATCAATCATTGGGACACATTTTAATTGATTCTAATTCGGAAAAAGAAACACACGGCACGTCATTTAGAATGTTATTTCCCAGATAGCCTACAAAAACAAAAACAATAAAAAGATATACATAGTGAGGGAAATGAGAACATTAAATGAGCGATTAAACATTTCTGTGTTTGAAGCACCACGTTATGCGGCTTGTTTGGATATTAGGCAGGAAATAAATTACTTAGAGATTATTTTTATTTATTGTGCGGATAACAATTTGGATGCACCAAGCATTAAAAATGAAGAATTTAATCATGCCAGCGATGCACTGGAAAATTTCTGTAAAATTGCAAAAAATGAGGGTAAAGACAAAGTTTATTTTTGGATTAAAGCTAAATGATGAAATTCAAAAGTGTTAAATGCTTTGTTCGACAGTCCCTGTATTGGTTGTAGGGACTGTCAAATCGTTACTATTCACAATAATTTTTGCTGAACAAATGTGCCATTTTGACTGCTTTGGTTTTTAAATAATCGACGTTGTCATTATTTGGCAGTATCACCAGCGGAACTCGCGCCACAACTTGAATACCTAAAGCATTTAGCGCATCAATTTTCGCGGGATTATTGGTTAATAACGCGACAGAACGAATTTTTAAATCATTCAAAATCGCAGCGGCAACGTCATATTCTCGCTCGTCCGCCAAATGCCCCAATGCTAAATTGGCATCGACTGTATCCAATCCATTATCTTGCAAATTGTAGGCTTGTAATTTGTGAAATAGACCGATGCCGCGTCCTTCTTGACGTAAATAAATCATTACGCCACAACCTGACGTTTCGATTAGTGTGTTTGCTAATTTTAATTGTTCGCCACAATCACACCGCCGAGAACCAAAAATATCACCTGTTAAACATTCTGAATGCACACGCACAAGTACATTTTCTTTTTCCGAAACGTCACCTTTGACTAACGCTAAATGCTCTTTGTCGTCTTGATTGGTTTGATAGTAATGCAACATAAAATCGCCACATTCTGTTGGCAATCGAGTTATTAAAGTGGTTGTTAATTCTAAATTCACGTTTTTGTACTACCTAAATTGGCGAAATGCTTGTGTTGTAGCGGTTAAAAACGATGTTAGCACAACGCATTACTATTTCGCCACTCGTAGCCCGATTAGACCGCATTTTTATTAACAAATTCGCGGCAATTGTTCGCCGCTTAATAACATCAATTGCCGATTTGTTCCCATGGCGGTTTCTAAAATTACTGCGCCATTTTTGTCGATATGGGTGACGGTGCCAATTTGTCGCGCTTGAGAACCGAGCGAATTTGAATGTAAAACAGTCAACGTTTTTTCGGTTTCTTCAGCCGTTACAAACAACACAAAACACGCTTCATTTGCCACATACAACGGATCAAATCCTAAAATTTCACACGCACTTTGAACATCATCATGAATCGGAATCGTGTTTTCTTGAATCGCAAAACGTTGTTCTGAGGCTGCAGCTAATTCCAACAAACCACTTGCTAAACCACCGCGTGTTAAATCACGCAAACAATGTAAATCAATGTTTGCTGCAATTAGCTCTTGAACCAAACCTGATAAATCGTTGCAATCGCTTTCAATCTGACTTTCAAACGCTACGCCTTCACGCGCCAACATAATCGCCATACCGTGTCGTGCAATGTCACTATTGATAATAATGCTGTCACCGACTTGAATACGTTGCGGCGTAATGTTCACGTTTGGCGCAACTAAACCAATTCCCGACGTATTGATATAAATGCCATCGCCTTTGCCTTTATCAACTACTTTAGTGTCGCCAGTCACGATTGAAACACCCGCCGCTTGCGCGATTTTTTGCATAGATTCCAAAATACGTTTCAAATCTGAAATGGCAAAACCTTCTTCTAAAATCAAACCACAACTTAAATATAACGGTTTCGCGCCACTCATCGCCAAATCGTTCAACGTGCCGCAAACTGCCAATTTTCCAATATCACCACCCGCAAAAAACACGGGGTTAATGACATACGAATCAGTTGTAAAAGCGAGTTTTTGCTCACCAATTTGAAACACCGCGCAATCGGTTTTTTGTTCTAAAAGTGAATTATTGAAAATAGGCTGAACCGTTGAATCTAAAAGCTGCTGCATTAAACGTCCACCGCCTCCGTGCGCTAAAACAATTTGTTCATAATGCAACGGCGTTGAGCAACTTAGGGTGAAATTAGTCATAAAAATATCGTTTTGAAAAGTTTTAAAATTAGCCACATTAAACTGCGTTCCTTTAGAAAACAACCGCTTTTCTTTGTTGTTTATTTAAAACGAGATAAAGCTATGGTTTATACTTAACGAATCTACAAGCACGATTTCAAACGAAATTAGGACGACAATAGTGAATATAGTTGGTGTACTTATAAATACCTTGCCAGATCACACAAAAAAGGTAATTACGGAATTAGAAAAATTGAACATTGAAATCCACGGCGTGAACGAAAAAAGCCAAATCGTCATCACCTTGGAACAAGAAACGGACGAAATGTTGACTGAGCAATTAACCCAAGTGCAGCAAATTTACGGCGTATTAACTGCCGCAATCGTTTATCACCAAGTAGACGAATAATAAGAAAATAACAATAAAGAGGAGCAGAAAATGACTGTAACACGAAGAGAATTTATCAAGCTGAATGCGATTGCCGCAACAGCGGCTGTAGCAGGAATGAATATGCCCAATCTCGCGCTAGCAAATGAACAAAATGAAAGCGACGAAGTACGCTGGGATAAAGCTCCGTGTCGATTTTGCGGCACGGGTTGTGGCGTTTTGGTCGGCACACAGAATGGGCGTGTCGTTGCGACGCAAGGCGACCCAGAATCCGAAGTCAATCGCGGTTTGAATTGTGTGAAAGGTTATTTTTTGTCCAAAATTATGTATGGACACGACCGCCTCACGAAACCGATGTTGCGAATGAAAAACGGGCAATACGACAAAAATGGGGAATTTACGCCAATTAGTTGGGAACAAGCCTTTGCCGTGATGGCTGAAAAATGGAAACACGCGCTCAACACAAAAGGTGCAACGTCGGTGGGAATGTTTAGCTCTGGACAATCTACGATTTGGGAAGGTTACGCCGCGTCAAAACTCATGAAAGCGGGTTTTCGCACCAATAATTTAGACCCCAATGCACGGCATTGTATGGCTTCGGCGGTCACGGGTATGATGCGAACGTTCGGCATCGACGAACCAATGGGCTGTTATGATGACTTTGAACACGCAGATGCTTTCGTTTTGTGGGGTTCAAATATGGCGGAAATGCACCCGATTTTGTGGTCACGAATTACCGAACGTCGTTTATCGAATCCAGATGTAAAAGTTGCCGTGTTATCAACTTACGAAAATCGTTGTTTTGATTTGGCGGACGAAAAATTGGTTTTCAAACCACAAAGTGATTTGGCGATTCTGAATTATGTGGCGAATTACATTATTCAAAGTGGCAACGTGAATCAGGATTTCATTTCAAAACACGTTAATTTTCAACAAGGAAACACCGATATTGGTTACGGTTTACGTCCCACGCATCCGCTTGAACAGGCGGCGAAAAATGCCGACAAAGCTAACGATGCCACGCCGATTGATTTTGAAACGTACAAAAAATTTGTTGCTGAATATACCGTTGAAAAAGCACACGAAATTTCAGGCGTTCCTGTTGAAGATTTACTGGCACTCGCAAAATTGTATGCTGACCCAAAACGTAAAATCGTTTCGCTTTGGACAATGGGTTTTAATCAGCACACACGCGGTACTTGGGCAAATAATCTGATTTACAACATTCATTTATTAACAGGCAAAATCTCTGAACCTGGTAACAGTCCGTTTTCACTCACGGGACAACCATCAGCGTGTGGCACAGCGAGAGAAGTCGGCACATTTTCACACCGTTTGCCTGCTGATATGGTTGTTACAAATAAAGCGCATCGTGATATTGCCGAAAAAATTTGGCAACTTCCCGAAGGTACGATTCCCGATAAACCTGGTTTTCACGCGGTTCAACAAAATCGAATGCTCAAAGACGGCAAACTGAATGTGTATTGGGTGATGTGTAACAACAATATGCAGGCTGCGGCGAATTTAAACGAAGAAACCTTACCTGGTTATCGCAATCCTGAAAATTTCATTATCGTTTCTGATCCATATCCAACCGTGACAGCGATGGCGGCAGATTTGATTTTACCGACCGCCATGTGGGTGGAAAAAGAAGGTGCTTACGGCAACGCCGAACGTCGGACGCAATTTTGGCGACAACAAGTGAAACCGCCTGTCGGCGCAAAATCCGATTTGTGGCAATTGGTCGAATTCTCCAAACATTTCAAAATCAGCGAAGTGTGGACACCTGAATTGATTGCGAAAAAACCTGAATACAAAGACAAAACGCTTTATGACGTATTGTTTGCAAACGGTGAAGTCGATAAATTTCCATTAAGTGAAACCGCGCAAGGTTTTGATAATGATGATGCACACGATTTTGGTTTTTATATTCAAAAAGGCTTGTTTGAAGAATACGCAAAATTTGGACGTGGACACGGACACGATTTAGCTCCGTTTGATACTTATCACCAAGTTCGTGGTTTGCGTTGGCCTGTTATTGATGGCAAAGAAACAAAATGGCGTTTCCGTGAAGGTTCTGATCCGTATGTGAAAATGTCGGACAGCAACGAAACCGATTTACACGCTGCCAGCACCCATCCGACTTTAACCGTTGCAAAAGGCGATGTGAGTTTTTACGGCAAACCAGACGGTAAAGCGGTCATTTTTGCTTTGCCTTATGAAGCACCGCCAGAAGTTCCCGATAAAGAGTTTGATTTATGGCTGACAACAGGTCGAGTTTTAGAACATTGGCATTCTGGTTCGATGACGCAACGTGTGCCTGAACTTTATAAAGCCTTTCCAGACGCGCTAGTTTTCATGCACCCAGACGATGCCAAAGCACGCGGTTTGCGTCGTGGCATGACGGCGGCAATTAGTTCACGTCGCGGCAAAATTCTCGCGCAAGTTGAAACACAAGGGCGCAATCGTCCGCCAGTTGGGTTGATTTTTATTCCTTGGTTTGATTCAAAACGCTTGGTGAATAAATTGACGTTGGACGCGACGTGTCCGATTTCAAAAGAAACCGATTACAAAAAATGCGCCGTTAAAATTGAGCGAGCTTAGGAGAATTTTATGAAAAAAAGTTTGTTTATTCTGCTTAGTTTGTTTTTTGTCTTTGCGGCGAATGCTGACGATTTAGAAGTAAAACGTACGTTAAATGGCGCGTCAATTTTAGAAAAGATGTCGCCACAACCTGAAATTAAAAAGTGGCACGATACCGAACCACAACTGCGTAATTATCCAGAGCAACCGCCGATTATTCCGCACAGCACAAAAGGCTATGTGATTAACCAAAAGTCTAACAAATGCCTGACGTGCCACAGTTCGGAAGATTCTAAAACAAGCGGCGCAACGCCTGTCGGTAAGTCGCATTACAAAGACCGAGACGGTTCGCCAACATCGAAAATTTCAGCACGTCGTTATTTCTGCGTGCAATGCCACGTTCCACAAGTCGATGCGAAACCGTTTATGGAAAATGATTTCAAAGGGGAGGAGTAAGTCATGACGATTTTTAAAAATTTATGGGATTGGCTGAAAAAACCTTCGGCTCGTTGGGCGGCTGGAACGATTTTAATCGTTGGTTTTATTAGTGGCGTGATTTTTTGGGGTGGATTTAATACCGCGCTAGAAGCGACTAACAAAGAATCGTTTTGTATTTCGTGTCACGAGATGCAGGAAAATGTTTATAAAGAATATCAAAACACGATTCATTACAGCAACCGAAGCGGCGTGCGTGCGACGTGCCCAGATTGTCACGTTCCGAAAGATTGGACGCACAAAATGATTCGCAAAGTGCAAGCGAGTAACGAGATTTTTCATAAAATTTTAGGCACGATTGATACGCCTGAAAAGTTTGAAGCGAAGCGTTTGGAATTAGCGCATCACGTTTGGGACAAAATGAAAGAAACCGATTCGCGGGAATGTCGGAATTGTCACGATGAAGATGCGATGGACTTTTTAGAACAGCGTCGTCGTTCTGTGAAGCAGCATATCAAAGGGTTTGACGAAAATAAAACCTGTATTGATTGCCACAAAGGCATCGCGCATTCGTTGCCAACGATGTACGAAGACGATCCAGAAGCGGCGTTGTTGGATAAACGTTAAAAAGTCGGTTTTTCCGTCGTCTACAATTATTATTTATGACAGTTAGAGAATTAAAATGAAAGAACAATTTGATGTCGTCATTGTAGGCGGCGGTATGGTGGGGGCGGCAGTAGCGTGCAGTTTAGGTGGCAGTAATTTAAAAATTGCTGTCATCGAAAACGAATTCCCCGAAGAATTTAACCCCGAACAACCCCATGATTTGCGTGTGTCAGCGTTAAGTATTGCATCGAAAACCATTTTAGAAACGGTTGGCGCGTGGCAAGGTATTGAAAATCGTCGTTTGTGTCCATTCAAACGAATGCGCGTTTGGGAAACAACAGGTGATACCGAATTTTGCAGTGACGATATTGGGCATAGTGAACTGGGCTACATTGTCGAAAATCGCGTGACGCAATTAGCATTATTAGAACGTTTGCAAACCTTTGAAAATATCGAATTGATTTGTCCTACACGCATCGACACGTTGAATTATTCAAATCACGATGACAGTGTCGTGATTTTAAATAATGGACGAATGTTGACCACAAAATTATTGGTTGCCGCTGATGGCGCACAATCGAAAGTACGTCAAAACGTGGGGCTAGGTGTCACAAGTTGGGATTATCAACAACACGCGCTGGTGATTTATATCGAAACGGCTTACGAGCAACAAGATATTACTTGGCAACGTTTTGTCGCCAGCGGGCCGCAAGCGTTTTTGCCTTTAACAGGAAATTTTGGCTCTATTGTTTGGTACAACTCGCCCGATGAAGTAAAACGTTTACAAGCCTTGCCGCTAGACGATTTAAAACAAGAATTGACGGCAACTTTTCCCAAAGAATTGGGCGAAGTCGTGCGCGTGATTGCTGTTACGAGCTTTCCTTTAACGCGCCGTCATGCCCAAAATTATGTAAAGCATGGCGTGGCGTTAGTGGGCGATGCGGCTCATACAATAAATCCATTAGCAGGGCAGGGCGTAAATATCGGATTACTTGATGCGGCGGCATTGGCAGAAGTCATTTTGGAAGCCTTGCAACAAGGTCGTAGCATTTCAGATGTGAGCGTTTTAAAGCGTTACGAAAAAATGCGCCGCACCGAAAATTTAAAAATGATGACGGTGATGGATGTGTTTTATCAAGCCTTTAGCAATGACATTTTGCCGCTAAAATTTTTACGCAATTTGGGTTTAGGATTAGCCGAGCGGGTTTTGCCGTTGAAAAATAAAGTGATGCGTGGCGCGATGGGTTTAGAAGGCGCATTACCAAAATTAGCGCGAGGCGAGCGTTTGTTATGAAGCCTATTTTAGAAACTAAAAAATGGCTCGACACCGTTGTCATTGCTCACAACATTTGCCCCTTTGCAAAACGTGTTTTTGACAATGGCAGTATCCATTTTGCAGTTGAAACCTCGACAGACATTGAAATTTGTTTAGAAAATTTGGTTGCTGAATGTGAACGTTTAGACGAAGACGAAAGTATCGAAACCACGTTAGTAATTTATGCTAATGCGTTGGCAGATTTTGATAAATACTTGGATTTTATCGAAGTCGCGCAAGCCTTGTTAGAAGCACAAGATTACGAAGGCATTTATCAATTTGCGAGTTTTCATCCGCAGTATTGTTTTGAAGGGGCGGATGAAAATGATGCCGCAAATTACACGAATCGTTCACCGTATCCGATGCTTCATTTATTGCGCGAAAGCAGCATAGATTATGCGTTAGCCAATTATCCAAATCCTGAAATGATTCCTGAAAATAACATCAAGCTCACTCGTAAATTGGGCTTAGAAAAAATGAAAAAAACGTTGGCGGCGTGCTATGAATGAATTTGAAAAAGAAAAAGTAAATTTAGAAACGGCGAAAATTCATTGGAAAGAATTGCAACGTTTTTTTGCTAAAGGTGAAGCGGTTTGGATTTCTAGCGATTTAGATTTAGTCGAAGTGGGTTATCAATTTTCATTAGATAATAAAACGACCATTCAAAACTGGTTAGAGCATAAACAATTGGCTTTAGTTGCTGACGAACAGGCATTGCGCTGGTTTGAAACAGATGCAGAACTTTGGGCAGTGGTTGTAAAACCTTGGATTTTAGTTCAGGAATGAATGTGCATTCGGAAAATTGGCAAACTCAATTGGCAAGTGCGTTTACTGACTTTCAAACCTTGTATGATTATTTGCAGCTTTCGCCGAATGACTTAAATTTTTCGCTTGATGCGGTAAAACAATTTCCATTGCGCGTGCCATTAGCGTTTGCATCGCGCATTGAAAAAAGTAATCCGCTTGATCCGTTATTGCGCCAAATTTTACCGATTAACGATGAGTTAAAAAGTTACGCGGGCTTTAGTGATGATCCTGTGGGTGATTTGAATGCCGTAAAACAAATGGGTGTATTGCATAAATATCATGGACGGGTGTTGTTGATTAACACAGGCGCGTGTGCAATTCATTGTCGTTATTGTTTTCGGCGCAATTTTCCTTATGCAGATTTACAACTCAGCAAACAGCAAGAAAGTGAAGTCATTCAAACGATTCAAAATGACACAAGCATTCAAGAAGTCATTTTGAGTGGCGGCGATCCATTGATTTTGAATGATGCTCGTTTGGCGCGATTGTTTGAAGCACTGGCGCAGATTTCGACGTTAAAACGAATTCGGATTCACACGCGTTTGCCAATTGTTTTACCCGCTCGTGTGACAGATGAGTTGTTGGAACTTTTGAAAAATAGCCCAAAAAAAATCATTGTGGTGCTGCATTGCAATCATGCCAATGAAATTGATGAAGACGTAGCCAAAGCGTGTCAACGTTTGACGTTGGCTGGCGTGACATTGTTGAATCAATCGGTTTTATTACAGGGCGTGAACGATGATGTTGAAACGCTGTGTAATTTGAGTGAGCGATTATTTGAGGTCGGCGTGTTGCCGTATTATTTACATTTCTTGGATAAAGCCAACGGCACAGGACATTTTCAGGTGTCAAAAACGGAAGCGTTGGCATTATTAACAGCGGTTCAAAATCAGTTGTCGGGGTATTTAGTTCCAAAATTGGTTACTGAACAAGCGGGTGAATTATCGAAGCAGTATTTACATTCCGTTCTTTAGTATTTTTCGACACAATTCTGGAATGGCAGGTGGTTCAGCTGCCACAGTTTCTTTACCCTTGACAGGGTGCGTGGCTTCAAATGAAAACCACCAAGCCAAATCATCACCACAACCATCGCCTTGTGGTAAGGGTTCTTGATGTTCGCAATTTAAACTGTCTTTTGGGCAACTTAAACGCACATGAAAATGGTCATCATGTTTCCACCACGGACGGATTTTATGTAAAGCCGCACGATGACTGGTTGGTGTGTGTTGACACAATTCACGTTTGATAATCGGATTGACAAAAATTCGTTCCACATTAGGAGATTGTGCAGCGGAAAGCAAAATTTGCTCGTGTGCCGAAGTCCATTCTTTTAATGCAATTTTATCTGAACTCGCTAACATCGAAGTTGCGCTTAACGTTTCACGTTCGTGGTCGCTCAACGTACTCCCTGTCGATAATAAAAACCAAATATCCACATCTAACCCATTTTGATGACTACGATGTCCGCTCGGCGTTCGTCCACCGTGGTGTTGTCCCAAATCACCAATCAATAAATTACTAGCGTGTTGATCTGCTACAGTTTGTCCAAGATTTTGAATAAACTCGATAAGATTTGGATGCCCATAAACACGCTGGCGCGACAAGCGCATGACTTGATAGCCTACGCCTTCAATCGGTAACGCGACTGCGCCACTTATACAACCATTCGTATAAGTGCCGATGCTCTGAGCCATTTCGTAATTAGGTAGAAAATTTGTTTCTGGCGCGTGTGTCGTCGCGACACAAATCCCGTTTAAAAACAGAATCAAACAAAAAGAAAGGCTAACTTTAAACATCACATTCCAATCCATCTACACGCTGAAAACCACGCGGTAAAAGCGTTCCGCGTTTGGCACGAGTACCTGTATAAACTTGTAAATCGTTTGGTTTTAAGGTCAATGTGCGTTTGCCAGAAATCACTGTCAACGCCGTTTCGGGTTTTAAAATCGTAAAGGCGACAATAAAATCAAAATTGCTTTGCAAATCGTTACTCGGAATTTGAATAAGTTTATTGCCTTTACCTTTGGATAAGGTTGGAATTTCATTTAGTGGAAAAATCAACAAGCGTCCTTGATTCGTCACTACCGCCAAAAAATTTGATTCATCGGCGGTTAACAATGGCGACAACAATTTTTCATTATTCGCTAACGTTACTAAACTTTTCCCCGCTTTATTTTTACTCGCTAATTCGCTTAATGGCGTTTTAAAACCATAACCCCACGAATTCACAAGCAATACAAAATCGTCTGAATTTCCTGCGATTAAATGCGTAAAAGTTGCGCCTTCTGGCGGATTAAAACGCCCTGTTAATGGTTCACCTTGTGTTCGTGCGGACGGTAAATCATGCGTCGTCGAACTATAAACGCGCCCCGTAGAATCAAACAAATAAACCGATTGTGTTGAACGAGTTTTTACAGCGGTTTGAAAATTATCACCTGCGCGATAATTCAAACTTTCCACATCAATGTCGTGACCTTTAGCAGCGCGAATCCAGCCTTTTTGCGACAAAATTACGGTGAGTGGTTCATTTGAAATCAATGCTGTTTCATTCAAAGCTTGTGCGGCTTGACGTGAAACAATCGGTGAGCGGCGTTCGTCACCGTAAACATTGGCATCTTGCTGCAATTCTTTTTTGATGAGTTTTTTCAGCGATAATTCTGAACCTAACGTTTGTTCAAGTTTTTCACGTTCTTTTGAAAGCGAATCTTGTTCACCTCGAATTTTAATTTCTTCGAGCTTAATCAATTGACGTAATTTCAATTCTAAAATCGCTTCGGCTTGAATTTCACTCAAACCAAAACGCGCAATCAACTCTTTTTTCGGTTCATCTTCGGTGCGAATAATGGCAATCACTTCGTCGATACTCAAATACGCAATTAGCAAACCTTCCAAAATATGTAATCGTGCTAATACTTTATTCAAACGGTGTTGTAAGCGACGACGCACAGTTTCGATTCTGAACGTAAGCCATTCGCTCAAAATATCGTGCAAATTTTTGACTTGTGGACGACCGTCTAAGCCAATCATGTTCATATTGACGCGATAACTTTTTTCTAAATCGGTCGTGGCGAATAAATGCGACATGATTTCTTCCGCGTTAATTCGTTTGGCTTTTGGAATAATCAGCAATCGACATGGATTTTCATGGTCAGATTCATCACGCAAATCTTCGAGCATTGGCAGTTTTTTAGAGAGCATTTGCGCGGCGATTTGCTCCATCAATTTTGAGCCTGACACTTGATGGGGCAGGGCAGTAATGATAATTACGCCATCTTCTAATTCGTAAGTTGCCCGCATTTTGACTGAACCGCCACCCGTGCGATAAATTTTTTGTAAATCCTCTTTGCTAGAAATAATTTCGGCTTCGGTTGGATAATCAGGCGCAGAAACAAAGGTTAATAACGTGTCTAAATCGGTTTCAGGCGAATCCAATAATTGTATGCACGCACCGACAATTTCGCGCAAATTATGGGGTGGAATGTCGGTTGCCATGCCAACTGCAATGCCTGTTGTACCGTTGAGTAAAATGTTCGGCAGCCGCGCGGGTAATCGTTCGGGTTCTTTGAGTGACGCATCGAAATTATCTGTCCATTCAACTGTGCCTTGCTCTAATTCGTTTAAAAGCGTATTGGCATACGGCGTTAATTTCGATTCAGTGTAACGCATGGCGGCAAACGACTTTGGGTCATCAGGTGAACCCCAATTGCCTTGTCCATCGACCAGCGTATAACGATAAGAAAACGGTTGCGCCATTAACACCATTGCTTCGTAACAAGCAGAATCACCGTGAGGATGATATTTACCTAATACGTCACCAACGGTTCGAGCCGATTTTTTATATTTTGCCATCGCGTTTAAACCGAGTTCTGACATTGCATAAATAATGCGGCGTTGAACAGGTTTTAAACCGTCGGCAATGTGTGGCAAAGCACGATCCAAAATCACATACATCGAATAATCGAGATACGCTTTTTCAGCAAAATCTTTTAATTGTTGTTGTTCAAATGTGTCGGCGAAACTTACCATTTAACGTTTTCCTTTTTTTACAATATGAAATCAGTGGTAATTAAATTGCTCACACCGTTTAGTTGAATCGAAAAATCAGCCCCTGATTTTGAATCAATGTTGCCATAAAGAATGTGTGTTGATGTTTCAAAAAACAATTGACCCGTCATCGTGAATTTACCTGAGAATTTTGCACCAATATCTAATTTAGAGAATGCTTGGTCGCCCGTTTTTAACGCATCAGCATCAATGCCAGACAAATCAATTTTATCGCCTTCACTATGGTTAAAATCAGTGATGGTGTCACGAGTTTTGGCGGTAATGCCTGAATCGTCGGGGCTGGTCAACATAAACGTATCTGCACCTTTGCCGCCCGTGAGTTTATCACTACCTTTGCCACCACTTAACGCATCGTTGCCGAGCATACCGTTAAGTACGTTATTGCCATCATTGCCTGAAAGCGCATTATTTGATTCATTTCCAATCGCGTTGATATTAGCTGAACCAAGCAAGCCTAAATTTTCTAAACTGTTGCCCAATGTGTAGCTGATTTTGCTTAACACCGTATCAATGCCAGAAAATGACATTTCGATAATTTTATCGCCTGCATTATCAACAATATAAAGGTCATTACCTTTTCCACCTGTTAATGTATCTTTACCTAAATTGCCGTCTAGCGTGTCATTTCCATCTGTGCCTGAGATGGAATCGTTGCCGTCAGTTTGTTTTGTGCTGATAACAGATTTCGGTATTTCAGATTTATATGCCGTAACGGTAGCCATTTTTATTCCTTGTAAATTCGTCAAAAGTTTTGGTTTGCAGTTCAGTTAATAATTGAGTTATTTCGCCACAATTCATATTCGCTCATTTTTGACATTGTTAAACCTGTCCATCCCAATTCAAAAAATTCGCTAATAATTGCAAACCAACTGTTTGGCTTTTTTCAGGATGGAACTGCACCGCAAACACGTTGTTTTTCATCAACGCACAGGCAAACGCATTCGGATAATCACTTGTTCCTGCGACAATTTCAGAATTTTGTGGTGCAGCGTAATAACTGTGAACAAAATAAAATCGACTTTCGTCAGGAATGTTTTGCCAAAGCGGGTGAGAATTTTGTTTTACTTGATTCCAGCCCATGTGTGGGACTTTCAAAATCTCGCCATTTTCGTCATGTAACGGGTCGGCAAACTTCAAAACATGACCGTCCAAAATTCCTAAACAATCGGTGTGTCCGTTTTCTTGACTATCATTTAATAACGCCTGCATTCCCAAGCAAATTCCTAAAAATGGCTTAGTTTCGGCGGCTTGTTTAATCACATCGACTAAATTCAAATCGTACAACGCTTTCATGCAATCACGCATCGCACCGACACCTGGAAACACTACGCGATCAGCTGTCAAAATCGTTTCGGCATCTGACGTAACGATAACATTTTCATTTGGTGAAGCGTGTTGCAAGGCTTTTGAAATCGAATGTAAATTGCCCATGCCGTAATCAATCACTGCTACCGTAGACATCACAAAACCCCTTTTGTTGACGGCATAATGCCACTCATTCTTTCGTCCAACGTTATCGCATTTCGTACTGCACGACCGAAGGCTTTGAACACCGTTTCAGCGATATGATGCGCGTTACCGCCTTTCAAATTATCAATGTGTAGCGTCACACCCGCATGATTTACAAAACCTTGAAAGAATTCGCGCAACAAATCGACATCAAAATCACCGATAAATGCGCGATTAAATGTCACCTCATAATACAAACTCGGACGACCTGAAAAATCAATGACCACCCGCGACAACGATTCATCAAGCGGAACGTAAGCATGACCGTAACGCGAAATTCCTTTTTTATCGCCCAATGCGTTGGCAAATGCTTGTCCGAGCGTGATGCCAACATCTTCAACGGTATGATGCGCGTCAATATCCAAATCCCCTTTGGCGTGAATCGTCATATCAATCATGCCGTGGCGGGCGATTTGATCCAACATGTGATTCAAAAATGGCACGCCCGTTTGGAAATCGGTTTTACCTGTGCCGTCTAAATTGATAGTAATTGTAATTTGAGTTTCGAGCGTATTTCGCTCTATCGTTGCAATGCGTGAAGTCATGATTTTTTGTGAGTGGCTTAAAACAAAAACGCGATAACACCGTTTGAAACAATGTTATCGCTGTTATTTTTTATAGATTTTGAATTTAACGCAGTAATTCTAAAATATCTTCCAATTCACCGATCATTTGGTGAATCAGCTGTTTAGTAATGGTCGAATCATTTTTTGAATCAGCACTCGATAAATGGGCTTTCGCACCACCAATCGTATAGCCTTGTTCATAAAGCAATGCCCGAATTTGTCGAATTATCAATACATCATGGCGTTGATAGTAACGACGATTTCCGCGTCGTTTAACTGGATTTATTTCGGTGAATTCTTGTTCCCAATAACGCAAAACGTGTGGTTTGACCCCACATAATTCACTTACTTCACCAATGCTAAAATAGCATTTTGCCGGAATAGTCGGCAATTCGTTGTTAGTACTCGGATCCAGCATACGCTTCTACTCGTGCTTTAAGTTTTTGACCCGATCTAAACGTCACTACACGACGTGCCGTAATCGGAATTTCTTTTCCTGTTTTTGGATTACGTCCAGGACGACCTGTTTTATCACGCAATTCAAATTTACCAAAACCCGATAATTTGACTTGTTCGCCGTGATCCAATGAACGTTTAATTTCTTCAAAAAAAAGATCCACCATATCTTTGGCTTCACGCTTATTTAAACCTAATTCGTTAAATAAATTTTCTGCGAAATCTGCTTTTGTTAATGCCATATTTTAATCTCTCAATTTCGCGCCTGTTTTCGAGGCTAAAGTTTTTAGGAACCCGCTAACTATAGCATCAATTTCAATATCAGTCAGCGTTTGTGCTTGATTTTGCAACACTAAACTTAATGCCACACTTTTAAAACTATCTTCAACACCTTTGCCGCGATACACGTCAAAAATTACTGCATCTTGCAAAAGTGGTTCGTTACAAGATTGAATGGCGGCAATTATTTCGCCAACATTCACATCTTCTTTCACGAGCAAGGCTAAATCTCGGCGAACCGAAGGAAATTTTGATAGGGATTTGAAACTTGCGTGGCATTTTTGTAACAGCAAGTCTTGAGCCAGTTCAAACAAAAAAACGGGCGTTTCAAAACCTAATTCCTTTTCTAACAAGGGATGCAACATTCCGAGCCAACCAACAATTTCATCGTTTGAATTTAAAACTTTCGCACTTTGACCTGGATGCAAAGTTTCGTTTGAATCCGCGACAAATTGAACTTTACAACCTGTTAATTCAAACATCGCTTCAACGTCAGCTTTCATGTCGAAGAAATCAACGGTGCGTTCTTTGTCACCCCATTGTTCGGCTTTCACGTTGCCTAATGCTAAACCAGCGAGCATTTTTTCTTGCAACGTTTCACCGTCTTTTTGCACGAAACGTAAACCTGATTCAAATAAACGCACACGCGTTTGTTGACGATTCGTGTTGTGCAACGCAGCATTTAATAATCCACCCCACAACGTCGTCCGCATGACAGCTAAATCGGCAGAAATTGGATTTTTCAAACGAATAAATTCAGCACTTGGCGCAATTGCTGTTTGCATCGCTTCATCGACAAAACTGTAAGTAATCGCTTCTTGATAACCCAAATCGACGAGTAAATCTTTCACACGGTCTAAATCTAAAACGTTTTCGGTTGCTTGATTCAACGCTGAACGCACCAAAATTTGATTGTTCGGCAAATTGTTGTAACCGTAAATGCGGGCAATTTCTTCAATCAAATCGGCTTCAATTGCAATGTCGAAACGAAAACTCGGTGGAGTCACTTTCCAACCGCCAGTTTGTGTTTCAATTTGCATTCCTAAGCGTTGCAAAATCCCTGTGACGGTTTCATTTTCAAATGTCACACCCAAAATTTTATTGAGTTTTTCGTGACGCAATGCAATCGATTCACGTTTTGGTAATTCAGAAACAGTTGTCACGTTGGTAATTTCACCTGCTTGACCGCCACAAATTTCTAAAATCAACTGCGACGCACGTTCAATGGCGCGGTTTTGCAATTCAAAATCAACACCTCGTTCAAAACGGTGTGATGAATCAGTGTGCAAACCGAATTGACGCGCTTTGCCAGCAATCGCAAGCGGTGTGAAAAACGCACATTCTAAAAACACGCTGGTTGTATTTTCATGAACCGCAGAATAACTGCCACCCATTACGCCAGCAAATGCTAACGCGCTTTCATCGTCTGAAATTACCAAACATTTTTCGTCAAACATAATTGTTTGATTGTTCAATAATTCCAATGTTTCACCATTTACGGCATAACGAATGGTAATGCCACCCGCTAATCTTGCCGCATCGAAAACGTGCAATGGTTGACCTAATTCGAGCAACACATAATTTGTCACATCAACGAGCGGACTTAATGAACGCAAACCAGAACGACGCAAACGTTCTTGCATCCAAAGCGGTGTTTCAGCTTTGTTATTTACGCCTGAAATCACACGACCTAAATAACGTGGACACGCCGCCGTTGCTTCAACGGTAACGCTGATTTTTTCTGAAGTTGTGACCGCAATGGGTTCAATCGCGGGAACTGTTGTGTGAATTTGATTTAATACCGCTACTTCACGCGCCACACCTTCAACGCTTAAACAATCAGCGCGATTTGGTGTTAAATCCACTTCAATGCTGTTGTCGTCGAGTTGTAAATACTCACGAATATCTACGCCAACTGGTGCATCAGCAGGTAATTCCATTAAGCCTTCGGCTTCAGCGACTAAGCCTAATTCTTTTGCCGAACAAAGCATTCCGAAAGATTCAACGCCGCGTAATTTTGATTGTTTGATTTTGACATCACCAGGCAATACCGCGCCACATAATGCCGCAGGAATTTTCAAACCAACACGCACATTTGCTGCGCCACAAACGATTTGCAATGGTTCAGCTTCGCCAACATTGACTTTGCAAACGCGCAATTTATCTGCATCGGGATGCTGTTCAGTTTCCAAAACTTCACCAACCACTACGCCGCTAAATTGTGCCGCAACTGGTTCAACCGCATCGACTTCCAAGCCTGCCATCGTGATTTGTGCAACGAGTTCTTCCGTGCTAATTGCTGGATTAACGTAAGTTCTAAGCCATGTTTCACTAATTTTCATAAACGTCCCTGCCTTAGTTAAATTGTTGTAAGAATTTCAAATCGTTTTCGAAAAATAGTCGTAAATCGTTGATGCCGTAACGCAACATGGCTAAACGTTCCACGCCCATGCCGAAGGCAAAACCGCTGTATTTTTCGCTGTCGATTTTGACTGATTTGAAAACTTCAGGATGAATCATGCCGCAGCCCATGACTTCGAGCCAGCCTGTGTGACTGCAAACGCGACAGCCTGCGCCGCCACACATGACGCATTCAATATCGACTTCGGCAGATGGTTCAGTGAAAGGAAAATAAGATGGACGAAAACGAACTTGAATATCTTTTTCAAAAAAGGCGCGTAAAAATTCATACACAACGCCTTTCAAATCGGCAAAACTCACGTCGGTATCAACTAAAAAACCTTCGACTTGATGGAACATTGGTGTGTGCGTGATGTCCGAATCGCAACGATAAACGCGACCTGGTGCAATGACTTTCAACGGCGGTATTTCGGATTCCATGACCCGAATTTGCACAGGGGAAGTGTGGGTGCGTAAAACACGGTGCGCGTCAAAATAAAACGTATCGTGCATCGCACGAGCGGGATGATGTGCGGGAATGTTTAAGGCTTCAAAATTGTGATAATCGTCTTCGATTTCAGGACCTTCGACGACTTGAAAGCCGACGCTAGCAAAAATTTTGTTAATGCGTCGCAAGGTGGTTGTCACGGGATGTAAACCGCCAACTTTTTGCCCACGACCTGCAAGCGTTACGTCAATGCGTTCACTGGCTAAACGCGCGGCTAAAGCGGCTTCTTCAAGTTCGATTTTTTTTGCGTCCAATTTTTCTTGAAACGCATCTTTGGCTTGATTGATAACTTGACCTGCTTCACGGCGTTCTTCAGGCGGTAAATTGCCAAGTTCTTTCATTTGCGCGGTAAAAATTCCTTTTTTACCTAAATAATTTACGCGAATCGCGTCAAGGCGGGTTAAATCAGTTGTTTTTGCAAGCTCATCTAAGGCTTGCTTGAGAATATCATCTGTAGGAGTAGACACAATTTTATTTATTGGTTAATTTTAAAAGATGTAATTATATCATGTAGTTGCAGCTATCGAAAATCGTAGCTTGAGTTTGCTTTAAACAGAGGTCGATTTAAACGCAATGATGTCAGGTAATTGTTTGGCAACGCTTGAAAGTGTCTTTTTGGCAAGCTGAAAATACTGCCCTAATTGAACCAAATGCGGAATTTCTTTGGGATTAAACACAAGTGACGCAATGATTTTAGTGATTTCAATCTCGCCATTTTCGTTCAAGGCTTTTAAAACGGCATTAGGTAAATCCATTGTAGAGGGATCAGCAATGGTTCTAATGGCTAAAAATGGCAGTGCGTAATGTTGAGCAACTTGAGCAATTGCAACGCTTTCCATATCGAGTGCAATCGCGCCTGTTTTTTCAAAAAGTGCTTGTTTAGCTTGCGCGGTTGAAATGATTTCTTTGCTGGCAATCAACGCCCCTTTGTACGCGATAACTTCTGAACTCAAAATGTTTTTTGTGTGTTGATGCCACGTTGCATTGACTGGCATTTCAAATCCATCGGCACTCATTAAACTATCAGCTAAAACCAAATCGCCCATTTTTAAATCAGGACTTAACGCAGCAGCACAACCCCAACTCATCAATTTTGTCGCGCCTTTTGAAATCGCTAATTCTGCGGCTTTACGCGCATTTTCTGCGCCCGCGCCCGAATAAATCAAAATGATTTCATTGGTCAAAAAAATGAATTTGCCTCGAATCATGCTGCGTTCCCACAGCGCGTTCGGGACAGTTTTTAGAGTGCTGAGTTCTTCAGAAAGGGCAACGATAATTCCAGTAATCACTTTTTATCCAATTCGTTACGATAGCGAGCCAATGCCCACAAGGGGAAAAATTTATCATAACCATGATATTTCAAATAGAACACTTTAGGAAATCCTGGTGCAGTGAAACATTTGTCATTCCAAACACCGTCGGCTTGTTGCGTGCGTAAAATAAAATCACAACCCGCTTTAACTTCAGGGCTTTTACCTTCACCCGCCGCACAAAGAGCCAAAACTGCCCAAGCAGTTTGAAACGCCGTACTGAAATGATATTTTCCTGCAAAATCTGTATCGTGATAACTGTAATTATCTTCGCCCCATCCGCCGTCAGGACGTTGCACGCTTTTCAAAAATGCGACGGCTTTGGTGAACATTGGGTCAGTTTTTGGCAAATCTGTTTGTTCTAATGCGAGTAAAACCGACCAAGTGCCGTAAATATAATTCGTTCCCCAACGTCCAAAAAATGAACCATCGGCTTCTTGTTCGGTGCGTAAGTATTCAATTGTACGTTTTAACGGCTCTGCATATTCAGGATGATTTTGAGCGACTTTCGCCATGAGCATTGCACAACGTGCGCTTACGTCAGACGTTGGAGGATCAAGCAATGCACCGTGATCAGCAAATGGAATTTCGTTTAAATAGTAGTAGGTGTTATCGACATCGAATGCGCCATAACCGCCATTTTTGGATTGCATTTCCATAATCCAATGCGTTGCGGCATGAATTGAATCATCATGCAGTTTTGCATTTTCAGATTCTGCCATAGCAAATGCGACAACCGCTGTGTCGTCAACGTCAGGATAATGCGGATTGTTAAATTGAAATGCCCAACCGCCACCACCTTTGACATTGGGACGTGAAACGCGCCAATCACCTGCTTCATCCGTTAGTTGTTTTGATTTCAACCAATCATAAGAGCGATTTAAACTGCTGCCAATTTCAGATTGAATGCCTGTTTTTTGAATTTCTTCAAATGCTAACGCTGTCAAACCTGTATCCCAAACGGGCGATAAACACGGTTGGCAATAAGCGTCTTTTTCGTTAATCACGAGCAATTTATCAATTGCTTTGCGTGCTGTTAAAACTAATTCGTGATTTTTGTCATAACCCAATAATAGCAACGCTTCATAAGAATTTACCATCGCAGGGAAAATCGCGCCTAAACCGTCTTCGCCATTCATGCGCTCGACAAACCAATCGTGGGCTTTTTTGACCGCTAATTCATGTGCTTTGTTTGGAATCAGTGGACGAGTTGCTAAACCTAATTTGTCCAAACCTAAGAAAATTTTGTTTAGCAACGTGCGTTCTGGAAAGTAATGCTGTTCTTGGTCTGGATGTGTAACAAATAATTCCAGCACGCCAACTTTATTTGGATTTTTAGCCGTCGCTTTTTTTGCGTACAAAATAAATAACGGCACCATCACCGTGCGCGACCAATACGATACTTTGTCTAAATGAAATGGAAACCATTTTGGGAATAACATGATTTCAACAGGAATATACGGCACAGCACGCCAAGGCACTTGTTCAAATGTAGCTAATGCAATGCGGGTGAAAACGTTAGCTTTCGCCGCGCCACCTTGCGCTAAAATCCATTCGCGTAATTTGCTCATGTGCGGCGCATGAATATCGTCGCCAGCCATTTTCAAAGCGTAATACACTTTCACGCTGCAACTAATTTCGCCATTTCCGCCAGTGTACAAAGGATAACTGCCATCTGCTGATTGACGTGAACGCAAATAAATAGCGATTTTAGCTTGCAGCGTTTCATCAATTTCGCCCAAATAGTGCATCATCATGATGTATTCAGAAGGAATTGTGCAGTCAGCTTCAAGTTCAAAAACCCAATAACCATCTGCGTGTTGCAAACTCAACAGCTTTTCTTGTGCTTGCAAAATCGCATTATCTAAATTGTAGGCTTTAGATTGAATAGCTTCAGAAGAACTCGCGTTATTTTCAGCTACGTTGTGATGCGTATCTTTGAACATGGGATTGTCCTTTAAAATCATTTTTTATTTGAATATGTCCAATCGGGTGTCGTAAGTCCGCGACTGGCAAAGTTGAAAAGTTGAGTCAATAAAAAGTCGCTGCGTACTGCTAAATTGGTAGCGACAATCGTTGCTTTTACGTTGTTGCGCGAAATTTTAGCTTGTTCAGAACGATTAAATTTTAAATTGTTTTTGATTTTTTTGAGCGTCAAAACTGCCATGCCTAACGCCCACAAACAAAATTTCCGAATTCCTGTTTCATCGTTTGGAATCAATAATGTATAACGCAACGCATTGTGTAAATGTCCGTGTGCGATGCTGATTAAATGTTCCAAACCTTTACCAAATTCAGCATCTTTTGTGTCGGGCGTTAAATTTTTCAAATCAAAACCCGTTTCAGTGAAAATATCTTGTGGCAACCAACAAACCCCGCGTTCTGCGTCGTCCCAAATATCTTTTAAAATGTTCGTCATTTGCAAACCTTGCCCAAATGAAACCGATAATTTCAAAAGCTCTGTTTCATGTTTTGCGATTTCGGGTGAATAGTGACAAAACAATTTTGCCAACATTTCACCGACACAACCCGCAACGTAATAACAATATCTATCCATATCCGCGAGCGTTTCCAAACCATCATGCAAATTTTGCGCTTGAAAAATTGGCATTCCTTTCGCCATTGTTTCAACGCATTCGGAAAGGGCTTTAACTTGCACGGGATCAAAACTGTGCGTGATTTGAATGACTCGCGGAATAACGTGAATCAATTGATGTTCAGCAGGAATTGTTTGATTAGATAAAAGTGGCGCGAGTTCTAAGGCGAAAATTTCAGATTGCTCGCCAGTTTTTACGACGTTGATAAATTCGTCGCAAAAATGCAGTTTTTGGTGTGGTGAAAGTGACACTTCGTCTTCAATCGTATCGACAATGCGGCATAATAAATACGCATTGGCAACCGCTGGAAATAAGGCTTTGGGAAGTTGTGGAATCGTTAATGCGAAAGTGCGAGAAACACCTTCAAGCAAAACAGCTTGAAATTGGTCATCGGACAAGTCGTGTAACGATTTTGAATTATCTAAAACGGCTTGAGTTTCGTTCGTCATTTTGGTGTGTGAAATCGAGGGTTTATGGTTTTAAAAAAAGTTTTATGTGCGTAATCATAGACTGTTTGTGGGGGATTTGCAAAATGATGTTGTTTTGTTGTGAATCGTAAAAATAGCAAATCTAAAAAATTGATTTACTGTAAAAACAGCAGGTTATTCGTTTAAATTAAGTGAGTACACGATAAAATTTGGCAAACGCTGGAGTACGGCTTGAAAAAAGGGTATTCTACCAAGATTGCAGGTAAGCGTATGAAAGCACACTATTTTTTATAACGCCCTGATTTTCAAGTTAGATTACTTGTTGTTAAATTACGACAGTAACATCATTTATTATTTTTGGAGAGCAATTATGGGCGTTCCTTTACGTCAGCAGTTGGCAGTTGGCAGCTATTTAATTAAACAAAAACTCAAAGGCGTAAAAAAATACCCGCTCGTGTTGATGTTAGAGCCGTTATTCAAATGCAATTTGGAATGTGCAGGCTGTGGAAAAATCGACTATCCCGATGAAATTTTAGACAAACGTTTGACGTTTGAAGAATGTATGCAAGCCGTTGATGAATGTGGTGCGCCAATGGTTTCAATTCCAGGTGGTGAACCGTTAATTCACAAAGATATGCCCCGAATTGTTGAAGGTTTGATTGCTCGTAAAAAATTCGTTTATTTATGCACCAACGCATTGCTTTTGAAAAAACGAATTGATGATTACAAACCGTCGCCATATTTAACCTTCTCAATCCATTTGGACGGAATGCAAGCGCGTCATGATGCGTCAGTTTGTCAAGAAGGTGTTTTTGATCGCGCTGTTGAAGCCATTAAATTAGCGTTAGATAAAGGTTTTCGTGTCAATATCAATTGCACACTTTTTCAAGGTGAAACTGCCCCCGAAGTTGCTGAATTCTTAGATTACGCTACCGAATTAGGCGTTGAAGGCATTACGATTGCACCAGGGTTTAGCTACGAACACGCACCGAAACAAGACGTTTTCATCAAAGGCAACGATGTTAAAGAATTATTCCGTGGCATTTTCAGAATTGGCAAAAGTCGTAAATGGAAATTAAATCATTCGTCATTGTACTTAGACTTTTTAGCGGGTAATCAAGATTACAATTGCACGCCGTGGGGGAATCCAACGCGCAACGTTTTTGGTTGGCAAAAACCTTGTTATTTATTGGCTGACGAAGGTTATGCAGCAACATTTCAAGAATTACTCGACACCACCCCTTGGGATAATTATGGCAGCGTGAATAATCCAAAATGTGCAAGCTGTATGGCGCATTGCGGTTATGAAGCAACAGCGGTTGAAGATATGTTGAAACACCCTATCAAAGGTTTGATGACTGCACTGTTAGGTATTAAAACTGAAGGTGAAATGGTTAACACCGCAGCACCAGTTACAACACCTGCTTCAACGTTGGCAGGTATTCCAATCAATGTCGAACACACAAAATAATTTCGCGGAGAACGTGATGCGATTAACAAAATTAGCTGTCGTTGCTTTTATATTAAATAGTTTGTTAGCAACATCGGTTTTCGCGCAAGAAGAAAGCGCGTCTGCACGACAAATTATTGATAAATTTCAAACTGATTTAATTACTGTTATGAAAGACGGTAAAAAATTGGGTTATTCGGGACGTTACGACAAACTCGAACCCGCCGTGATAAACAGCCATGATTTACCTAAAATTGCGCGAATTGTGGTGGGTAAAGAATGGGAGAAATTGAACGACGAACAGCAAAAAAAATTGACTGATGTATTCAGTAAATTAAGCATCGCGTCTTACGCACACAATTTCAAAGAATTCGGTGGCGAAACTTTTACCATTGATTCAGAAGAAGAAACAAAAATGGGGGGCGTGGTCATTCATTCACATTTGGATTTACCCGACGACAAGCCTGTTAAGTTTGATTATATGTTGAAAGAAAAAGGCTCAAGCTGGCGAATTATTAACATTATTGCAAATGGTGTGAGTGATTTGGCATTGAAACGATCAGAATATACGGCTATTTTGCAGCGCGAAGGGTTCGATACGCTAATTGCAAAAATTAACGAAAAAATTGATAACTACGCGAAACAATGAGGGACGTAAAAATGACTAAAAAAACTTTGGCAACTTTGATTTGTAGTATTTTATTTGTCGCTAACGCACAGGCAAAATCACATGACCCTTACGAAAGTTTTAATCGTAAAATGTATGATTTCAATGACAGCGTAGACACTTACGTTGCGTCACCTTTAGCAAATAGTTATAAGTTCATCACGCCACAATTAGTGCAAACAGGCGTGTTCAATTTTTTCAATAATTTGAAAGGCGTTAATGTTGTTTTGAATGACGTATTACAAGCAAAATTTTCGCAAAGTGCCGCTGATTTAGGACGTTTCACTTTAAATTCAACCGCTGGTTTAGGTGGTTTTATCGACGTAGCAAAACACATTGGACTTGAGCAAAGTGACGAAGATTTTGATCAAACGCTTGCTGTTTGGGGCGTGCCACAAGGTTCCTATTTAGTATTGCCGTTTGTCGGACCTAATACAGTTCGTGGTATGCCAGCGACTGCATTCGATGCTGCGGCTAATCCTGCCAGTTATGCGAGTGCTATTACTTATTACATCAGTGCGCCTGTTCAAGTTATGTCAGCTCTAAATGCGAGAGCAAACGCAGAGGGTTCGTTAAAATTTATCAACGAAGCAGCATTAGATAAATATGTTTTTACTCGCGAATCATTTTTGCAATGGCGCAAAAGTTTAGAAAATGATGGCAAAGTCAGTTCAACAATTGACGATGATTTGATGCTCACAGAAGAAAAAAGTGTGTCAGGCTTAAATTTACGTTTGAATGATTACAAACAGTTTGAAATTGCAGCAAAATCATTTGGTAGTGTCGCGCAAAAATTTGATCTCACTGCACAAAATTTTGAGCAAGCTACTCGAAAAATTGAACATTTAAAACATCGTTAAAAAGTTAGATAAAAAAAAACCGTTCTTTTGAGGAAACTCGAAGGGCGGTTTTTTTGTGCGTGTTATAATTGCCAAAATTATTACCTTATGAATTTAGGATTTATGAATCATTTTACTTACCGCAACAATCAACTTTTTGCCGAAAATGTAGCTGTTAAAACTATTGTCGAAAAACAAGGCAGCCCTTGTTATATCTATTCACGCGCTACATTAGAACGGCATTGGCACGCGTTCAATCATGCTTTCGGCACACAAGCACATTTAATTTGTTATGCCGTCAAAGCCAACTCAAATTTAGGCGTTTTGAATGTGTTGGCGCGATTGGGTTCGGGATTCGATATTGTGTCAATTGGAGAATTACAACGTGTTTTAACCGCAGGTGGTGACGCAAAAAAAGTTGTATTTTCAGGGGTGGGAAAACGCGAAGACGAAATTCGTGCTGCTTTAACACTCGGAATTCGCTGCTTCAACATCGAAGTTTTTGACGAACTCGAACGCATTAACAACATCGCGGGAGAATTGAACGTCATTGCGCCAGTTTCATTTCGCGTAAATCCTGATGTTGATGCCAAAACGCACCCGTATATTTCTACTGGTTTGAAAGAAAACAAATTCGGGATTGCGATTGAAGAGGCATTAGCCGCTTATCAACATGCAGCGACGTTGCCGAATATTGAAATTGTGGGAATTGACTGCCACATTGGTTCGCAATTGACAGAAACGCGCCCATTTTTAGACGCGCTTGATAAAGTTTTTGCATTGGTTGAAAAATTAAAAAACATCGGAATTTCGCTCAAACATTTGGATTTAGGCGGCGGTTTGGGTATTCAATATCGTGATGAACAACCGCCTGAACCCGCAGAATATATTGCAGCAATTTTGGCACGTTTAGGTAAAACCGATTTAGAAATTATGCTTGAACCTGGACGCGCCATTGTTGGCAATGCGGGAATTTTGGTGACACGCGTGGAATATCTAAAACCAACTGAATACAAAAACTTTGCCATTGTCGATGCGGCGATGAATGATTTAGTGCGTCCTGCACTTTATGGCGCGTGGCAAGATATTGTGCCAGTTCAATTGAGCAGTTCTGCACCTGAAATGATTTGGGACATCGTTGGCCCGGTTTGTGAAACGGGCGATTTTTTAGGTAAAGAACGTGCGTTGAAATTAACGGCTGGCGATTTATTAGCTGTACGTTCATCGGGAGCTTACGGTTTCACGATGAGTTCAAATTACAATTCGCGTCCGCGTGTTGCTGAAATTATGGTTGATGGCGATAAAATTCACGTTGTTCGTGAACGCGAAACCTTGGCGCAATTGTGGCAAGGTGAATCAGTGTTGCCGCAAAGCGAATGAAAAATACCGTTTTATCCCAACGTGACACACGAGTTTTGTGGCATCCGTGTACTCAAATGCACGATCATGAAAACTTTCCGATTATTCCAATAAAATCTGGTCAAGGCGTTTGGCTCGAAGATTTTGAGGGCAATCGTTATTTAGACGGAATTAGTTCGTGGTGGGTGAATTTGTTTGGACATTCAAATCCAATCATTAACGCTGCGCTGAAAGATCAAATCGACACGCTTGAACACGTTATTTTTGCTGGTTTCACGCACGAAGCCGCCATTGAACTCGCTGAAAAATTAGTCACCATTACACCTGCGGGATTATCACGCTGTTTTTATGCAGACAACGGTTCGGCAGCAGTCGAAGTCGCGTTAAAAATGAGTTTTCATTCTTGGCAAAATTGTGGTCAAACTCAAAAAACAAAATTTATAAATCTCGAAAATAGTTATCACGGTGAAACATTAGGCGCGTTAGCGGTTGGCGATGTCGCATTATATAAAAAAACTTATGCGCCACTGTTAATGAACGTGATAACCGTTGCCAGTCCCGATTGTTATTTTCGAGAATACGGCGAAAGTTGGGCAGATTATTCGACGCGCCAATTCGCGCATTTAGAAAAAATTTTAGAACAAAATGCGGACGAAGTTTGTGCGGTTATCATTGAACCGCTCGTGCAATGTGCGGGTGGAATGCGAATGTATGACGCAGTGTATTTGAAACTGCTGCGAGCCGCGTGCGATAAGTACAACGTACATTTAATCGCAGACGAAATCGCGGTGGGTTTTGGACGCACAGGTACCTTGTTTGCCTGTGAACAAGCTGACATTTCACCCGATTTTTTATGTTTATCGAAAGGGTTAACGGGCGGATATTTACCACTTTCTGCTGTTTTAACGACAGATGATATTTATGCTGCGTTTTATGATGATTATTCGAAACTTACTGCATTTTTGCATTCGCACAGTTACACGGGAAATGCCTTAGCATGTAGAGCAGCAGTAGCGACATTGGGCATTTTTGAAACGCAAAATGTCATCGAACAAAATCACGTTTTAGCCGCGAAAATGTTTGAATTGTCGCAACGTTTTTTGAATCATCCAAATGTTGCCGAAGTCCGTCAAACCGGCATGATTGTCGCCATTGAATTGGTCAAAAATAAACTTACTCGTGAACCGTATCCATGGCAAGAACGACGCGGTTTGCAGATTCATCGTTATGCGTTGTCGAAAGGTATTTTATTGCGTCCGTTGGGTAATGTGATTTATTTCATGCCGCCTTATGTGATTACACCAGATGAATTAACGTTGATGTTTAATGTCGCTTGGCAAGCCATCACGCAAAATAACCAATTTTGATTTATGGCGACGAATCGTCACGCCTTTTTTATGTAATAGCGGGTGACGGTCACTTTTCGCGCCGACCACTTCTTTCAAAATCCGTTGCACAAAATCCTGCGACGGCATTTTCAAACCTAAAAATTCAAACCATTGGCGTAAAATCAAACGTTGTTCTGTTTTGGAATACGTTAATAATTTTGGAATGTTCAGCGTTTCATCGTCAGCATTAAAAACGGTTTCAAATTCTGATTGAGCCATTTTTGAAATCAGCATTTCGGCTTCAGCGCAATGCGTCGCTGTTCGTGCCACTGTTTTATCAAGTGATTGCCAACGTTGTTTTAATTGTGGAATAATTTCCTGACGTAAAAAATTTCGGTCATAAATCGAACTTTGATTGCTTGGGTCTTCAATCCAAACCAATTCATTTTCCAAAGCGTAAGCGTTGATTTCAGCTTTGCTGATATTGAGTAACGGACGCACTAAATGCCCTTTACCAAATGGCATTTTTTCGGGCATTCCTGCCAAACCTTTTAAACCACTTCCACGAAAAAGCTGTAACAACACCGTTTCAAGTTGATCTTCTCGATGTTGAGCAATTAACAACACGTCATTTTCGTTAATCAAATTTTTGAATTCGTTATAACGCGCATTCCGCGCAGCTTCTTCGGGACTTTCACCGTTATTCGGTTGAGCATTTACACGCCCTTCTAAAAATGAAACGCCTAAATTTCTCGCAATTTGCTGACAATGAATCGCCCAATCATCGGCTTCTTTTTGAAGACCATGATGAATATAAACGGCAGTGATTTTCGATTTTAATTCGGGCAATGTTGCACAGGCGTGTAATAAAACGTGTGAATCCACGCCGCCGCTGTAGCCAATAAAAATATGATTTAATGGCGAAAAATCTGCCAACGCAGAAACAATTGAACCTTTCACTTACTTACCTTGAGATTTGCATACTGTGAACCGATAATAACGTTTTTCAACGCCTTATAAAAATGAGGAAGTTATGCGTCACAAAGTCCGTGTGTGGTTTTTTAGTTTATTTTTGTTAAGTTTTTTCAGTTTACCGACGAGGGCGCAATTGCCTGATTTTACCGAAATGGTAAAAAATAGCGGTGGCGCGGTGGTCAATATCAGCACCACCCAAAAAATTCCAGCAGGCGCAGAAGGTGGTGCAGAAATGCCACAATTTCCAGAAGGTGCAATGCCGCCCGAATTGGAAGAATTATTTCGTCGATTCAATGAACAACAAGGCGGAGGCGGTTTTGCCCCAAAAGAGGCGCGTTCATTGGGTTCAGGGTTTATTATTTCAGCAGACGGTTACATTTTAACGAATCATCATGTTGTCAAAGATGCCACCGAAATCATGGTGAAATTGAACGATCGGCGCGAATTAGTGGCAAAGTTAATGGGTTCAGACGCACGGACAGATGTGGCGTTGCTGAAAATTGAAGCACGCGATTTACCGATTGTGACAATTGGTTCGCCTGATAAATTACAAGTTGGCGAATGGGTTTTGGCGATTGGTTCACCGTTTGGTTTTGATCAATCCGTGACTGCTGGTATTGTCAGTGCGAAAGGGCGCAGTTTGCCTGGTGGGAATTATGTACCGTTTATTCAAACCGACGTAGCCATAAATCCAGGAAATTCAGGCGGACCGCTGTTCAATATGGAAGGCAAAGTCGTCGGCATTAACTCGCAAATTTACAGTCGAACAGGTGGTTCGATGGGGTTATCGTTTGCGATTCCAATGGATGTCGTCATGAACATCGTCGAACAAATCAAAGTGAAAGGCAAAGCCTCGCACGGTTGGTTAGGCGTACAAATTCAAGACGTTACCCGTGAACTTGCCGAATCGTTTGGCATGAAAAAACCACAAGGTGCGTTAGTTGCAAAAGTGATTCCTGGCGGACCAGCAGAACAAGCGGGTGTTCAAATTGGCGATGTGATTACCGAATTTAACGGTCAGCTTATTGATCATTCTGCCGATTTGCCGCCAATGGTTGGCATTACGCCGATTAACAATGACGCGACGTTGAAACTTATTCGTCAAGGTGAAAATCGTACACTGCATTTTAATGTTGGTTTATTGCCAGACGAAGAAGATAAATTAGCGGCGGCTAAAAGTCCGAATAAATCACCCGAAAATCAATTGGGCATTACTGTTTCAGAATTGACAGGCGAGCAACGGCAGTTGTTACAAATTCCGAAAAATGGCGTATTAGTGCAAGAAGTGGCAAAAGGTGCAGCGCGTGACGCAGGGCTTCAACGCGGAGATGTCATTTTACGCATTCAAAATACCATAGTGCGTGATTTGAATGATTTTGACAAAATCGTTAAAAAATTACCAACGGGCATTTCGATTGCCGTGTTGATTCAACGTCAAGGAAATCCAGTATTTTTAGCGTTGAAATTGAAATAACGCGGGGGTTAATCAATAAAAACTTTTGTGCCGACGGGAATACGATTGAACAAATCGAGAACGTCGGCATTTTTCATCCGAATACAGCCATGAGATTCTGGTTGTCCAGTAATTAAGTGATCTGGACAACCGTGAATGTAAATATAGCGTGAAGCGGTGTGAACATTGCCATAGCGATTTTTACCCGCCTCCAAGCCATCTAGCCACAAAATTCGCGTTAAAATCCAATCGCGATTCGGGAAATTTTTTTCTAATTCAAGGTTATATATTTCACCTGTTACACGACGTGCGACGAAAACACTATTTACAGATTGTGAGTCGCCAATTTTTGCACGAATTTGATGCCAACCGCAGGGAGTGCGTTCACTGCCTTTGATTTCACCGTTGCCATTTTTTGCTGTAGAAATGGGGTAACTTTTTGTAATTTTTGAATTTATTTTAATTTCAAGTTGTTGCAGTTGTATTGAAATATGTAAAAAAATGTCGGAATTCATACGAAAGTGTGGCTAAAAATAAATATATGTATATAATTTAACACACATTGCTGGTGTAGCTCAGTTGGTAGAGCAGCTGATTTGTAATCAGCCGGTCAGGAGTTCGAATCCCCTCACTAGCTCCAATAAAATCAAGCCCTGACGACCTTTTGGTAGTCGGGGTTTTTTGCGAGTGTAGCCAATTAATTTCTACCCTCTTTTTCAGTTTCGACACTGGCGTGGTGTTGGTGCGTAAAAAAATTTTGAATCAATATTTGTATCTTTTAAATGTGCCAAAATTAGCTAAAAAGCGTTGGCTTTGCCACAAAATAGCGATGTTTTAAAATTTAACATATTGATTTTAATAATTTTATTTATGCACCAACGCCTTTTGGAACAGCATAAAAGCGTCTTCTGTCTAAATTTTTAATTTAAAAAACGACAATTATCTTGAAACCTATCGAAGTTTCGATGAATAGTCAAAGTCGCCCTTCTGCAAAAGTAATTAACGCCCGTGCATTGGGTAACAAATCGTTATCAAAAACATTTAAGGATGCACACATCTTATTGCGAATGACTTCATAAGCGTGTTTTGCTAATCCCATTTGCTCTTTGCTCAAATTGCCTTCTACCCAATGTGGAATCGGCTCATCACACAAATCGCGACTGTAATCGAGACATTTCTGACTCATTTGACTGGCGAGTTGGTGATAATGATCCATTTGTTCTTTGTCGCTATTTTTCTTTGCCGAGGCGTAAGTTTCATCACGATGAATCAATTCAAGCCGTAACGCTTCCAATTTTTGTAAAAAAACGGTGGCTTCTTTTAACATGACTTCTGGTTTTTCATGTTCGGCTATTTCTAAAAAGTGATTATTTTTTTTGTTCAATTTAAATGATGGGTTCACAGATTTTTCCTTTTTTCGTAGTGCGTTTTTATTTATATCTCTCATTTTAGGCGGATATCCATTACATCAAAAATTTATAATTATTACGACTAAATTAGTCGAATGGTTAGTTTTCCGATTTCAATTAGTTTTTGTTTGTACAATGCACCAATTGCTTGTTTGAAAACTTTTTTACTCACACCAAACAATGTGTAAATTTTTTCTGGATCACTTTTATCTCCCACGGCGAGTTCTCCGCCATTGTCATGCAGCATTTGTAAAATTTTATCTGTCAGGGTTGTGACTTTGCCGTAACCGATTTCACTCAATACTAAATCCAAACGAAAGTCGTTTCGAATGGTTTTGACATAACCATCAATACGTTGCCCTATTCGCAAGGTTTGAAAAATCTCATTTTCGTACAACAACCCCCAATAAGTATTATTCACAATCGCTTTGATGCCTAAATCGGTTTCATCAGCAATTAATAAACTCACTTTTTGCCCAACCGTAAATTCGTCTGGATTCACTTCATCAGCAACAAATTGATTCAGTTTTGTCGTTGCAACCAAACGTCCTTTTTCATCTAAAAAAACTTTGAAAAAATACGCTTCGCCAACCTCTAATTCGTGATGTTGTTCGCTGTAAGGAACGAGTAAATTTTTTGTAAAACCCCATTCCAAAAACGCGCCATAATAATTCACTGAAACAACGTTTAAATACGCAATATCATCAACTTGCGCCAATGGTGTTTGTGTCGTTGCGGCGAGATGCTCGTCACTATCCACAAAGACAAAAACGTTAACACTTTCATCTAATTCGTATTTTTGGGGCTTTTTATCAATCAACAAAACTTGCTTGCCTGACTCATCGCTCAAATATATGCCAGAACTATTTTGCTTACTGACTTTAAGCGTGTTTATTTTACCAATGTTAATCATAAATAAAAGGCGATTTAGCTAATGAATTGTAGTGATTATAGCATAAATTCAGGTGTGAAATGAGCCGCAATCTTTACTACCTTTACAAAGTGCAATTAAAACTTAGTGAATCGGAAATAATAAGTTTGAGCGTTTAAAAAGACTTGCCGAAAACATGACGTTTTTTTCTTAAGGCATGATTCTATGGATAATGAGAAGTTACCTTCAGGCGACATAACGCGGTAATTTAACAGTGATGCACGTTTGATGGTCATTTGTTTCCATGTGAATAGTGCCATGTTGCGTTTCGGTCATTAACTTCGCCGAATAAGTCCCTAATCCATTGCCATTCTTTTTTCCAGATGTCGCGTATTTTTCAAAGAAAGTTGCCCGAATAGCTTCTGGAACAGAACCAGAATTGCTAATAGAAATAACACTTTGTTCATTTTCGTGGTGCATTTTTATTTGAATAACACTTTTAATTGAACTGGCTTCAATAGCATTACGAAGCAAATTAGCAAATAACGAATAAGACAAATTCTTTTCTGCTGCGGCTTCAAAATTTTTATTTTCAATGTCTATTCTGAGTTCCTTCGATGTAACTAATGTTTTCAAATCTTTAATAACATCTTCGATTAAATCATTGAGTGCGATAGATTCGGGGCGGTATTCATAAGTTCCCACCTCCATTTTGTACAAATCAAGAGAATTAGTCACGATGTACAAGATTTTATTTCCTGCGTCGTAGATGGATTTTAAAAACAACAGTTTTTCATCTTCCGAAATATCATCGTTTTCAATCATAAGCTCTGAATAGCCCATGATGACATTAAGAGGTGTTTTCAAATCATGTTGCGTCATGCGTTCAATGTCATTTTGCAACCGATTAACGTTGGCAAGTGCTTCATTCTTAAGATACAACGCTTTTTTATTTTTAATTCGTTCTAAATGTAAGCTTATTTTCGCTTGAACGATGGGAATTGAGATAGGTTTATGAATGTAATCAATCGCTCCCAATGCTAAACCTTTCAATTCTTCTTCTAAATTGATAGCAGCGGTAATAAAGATGATTTCAATATCTTTGGTTTTTGAATCACTTTTTAATTTTTCACAGACTTGAAAGCCAGTCATGTTGGGCATCATAACGTCTAATAAAATTAAATTCGGGATTTCTTCTTCAATCATATTGAGAGCAGATTCACCACTCAGCGCAAAAGACAAATCGCATTCTAGTGATTTTAGAGCAGTGCCTAAAATACGAATGTTATCTGGGTTGTCGTCAACAATAAGAATTAGCAATTTTTCTGTCATAATTTTCAAGTCAATGTTAGAAAATCATAGATTACCCGAATTTCGTATTTTTTCCTCTTAAAATTTAAATCACTTTTTCTAACTGTTGAATATGGGCATTTAATTCATTTAAAACATCGCGTTGACTGCCCGTTAAATTCATTCCAGCGCGTAATTCTTTAATTCGCAAATTAATGAGTTCAATACATTCTTCTTGTTCAGTTCGGCGCAAATATAATTTGTTCACCATTTGGCGAAAAGCAGAACTTAATTTACGAAATTGACCTTTTTCATTTCTGATATTGACGGCATCTAATTGACCACCATCACTAATTTGTTCACACAATTCGGTTAAGCGGTTTATAGGGGTGGTAGTTTTATTATTGATGTAAGTGGTAACGAACGCGCTAATCGCACCTGCAATAATTAGCATGAGTAAATTACCGACAAAAATGAACACACCTAAACGACTCCACGCTTCTACCACATTGAGATAAACAGACGTTGGTTGCTCAGAAGTCACCCAATAAATCAACGCGGAATAGCATCCACCTGCAAGAAAAATCAGCGCAAATAAACTAAAAAAGATGCGCCATAACGCAGACATTTTCGGATTTGGACGGCGACGAGTAGAACGATAATTCATGCGTTGTTACCTTGGTTGTTAGTCAGCGAAACTTTGAACCCACGCTAATTGGTGGGGTAAGCAAATAGTATTTAAATCGTAAGTAGCTTGTGCGAATTCACGCGCATTTTTACCTAAACGAGCGCGTTCATCGGGCAAATCGAGTAATTCACAAACGTTATTAGTGAGTTCTTCTTTATCAAAGAAATCGACCAATCTGCCCGTATCGTTGTGACGAATCGCTTCGTGTAACGGTTGCGTGTTACTGGCGACAATGCAGCAACCGACGCTCATCGCTTCCAATAAACTCCAACTCAATACAAATGGATAGGTTAAATAAACGTGAATTCGCGACAACTGCAACAAAGGAATGAAGTGCGAATAATCAATATGCCCAAGAAAATGAATGCGGCTCATGTCCAAATGCTCAATCACTTCATTGAGAAAAATGTCTTTCCATTTTTGACCATCTGGAGCTTTTGAACCGTAACTTACGCCATCTGCACCCACAATTAGAATTCTCGCATTGGGACGACGACGCATGATTTCTGGCAACGCTCGCATAAATGTGTGATAACCGCGATACGGTTCTAAATTGCGATTCACAAACGTAATCACTTCATCATCGCGCGTGAGTTTAACCGTACCACCACCGTTGACATTCAGCGTTAAAGACACATTAGCATTCGGCGCGATGGTATCGGTATCAATGCCATCGTGAATCACGGTGATGTTGCTGCGAAAGGGTTCAGGAAATGTGCTGGCTTGCCAATAAGTGGGCGAAATTCCCGCATCAGCAATATCAAAATGCAGCAAATTATTGGTGTTTTTGAGGCGTAAACGGCAATCGTTTGTCGGATCGTCATTCATAAATTCTGGGTCAAAATTTACGTCTGTGCCATGCGTGTGGTAGAAAAATTCACAATAAATCGCTAATTTTGTGTCTGCCCAAACGTCTTTTAAAAATAAACTTTCACCCCAACCCGAATGCGCGATAATCAAATCAGGCGTAAAACCCGAATCGCGTAATTCTAATGCCGCTCGAAAACACGCTTCGCCACGAATAACTTTTGTTTCAAAATCACTCACCCACGGATGCACATTTTGCGTCGTGCCGCGTGTGGCTGAATAACTAATCATTCGCACATTTTGCCAACTTTCAGGCGCGTTTTTTTGCATCGTGAAAGCCACGACTTCGTTATTTGAATCCGCCGCGAGGGCAGGGGCTAAATGTTTAAATTGCCCTGGAAAGTTTTGATGAATAAATAAAATTCGCATAGTTTTAAGTGTGTATGTTTTTTAAAAATGCTTCGACGCGCTGCAAATCTTCAAGCGTATCGACACCCGCAGGCGGTGTTTTATCAACGATTTGCACAAGAATTTTTTCACCGTGCCATAAAATTCGTAGTTGTTCTAACGCTTCAATTTGTTCAAGTGGCGACGTTTCCCATTCACAGTATTTTTTCAAAAAACCTGCGGTATAAGCATAAAGTCCAATGTGTCGAAAACAATAGTTGCTTTTTGAAAGTGGGGCAGGGGGCATTTTAAATTCTGCACGATTCCACGGAATCGGCGCACGGCTAAAATATAATGCGTAGCCTTTTTCATCCAAAACCACTTTCACGGCATTCGGATTGAAAATTTCGTCTGCCTCATGAATTTTCGCCGCCAATGTTGCAATGCTTGCTTGGTTTTGATTCGCCAAAGCCTGTGCCACTTGACGAATATAATCTGCGGGCAAAAGTGGTTCATCGCCTTGTAAATTTACGATAATCGTATCGTCTGACCAACCAAATTTTTCAGCAACTTCGGCAATGCGTTCTGTGCCACTTTCGTGATTTTCACGCGTGAAAATGGCTTGAAAACCTAATTCAGAAACCGCGTTTAAAATCCGTTCGTCATCGGTAGCAACAATGATTTCTTCCGCATTGGCTTCTTTGGCACGTTCACAAACGTGAGCAATCATTGGTTTTCCAGCGATTAACAATAACGGTTTGCCATGCAAGCGCGTCGAGCCATATCGAGCAGGAATTACCACTTTAAACGGCACGCTCATTTTGGTAATGCGTCCATTTCTTCGAGCGATAAACGACGCGCTTCATCTTCCAACATCACAGGAATTGAATCACGAATCGGAAACGCTAAACGATCCGCACGACAAATCAATTCTTGTGCTTCCTTTTGATAACGCAACGGACTTTTGCAAATTGGACACGCTAAAATATCTAATAATTTTGAATCAATCATAGGGTTCTCTTAAAAGGTTTTGTTTTGAGTAAAGTTAAAAATTTGGCATCGAATTCTGCCGATAATTGTGCGGTCACGGGAACAAACCAATGATTTTCAGTAGCGAACATTTTACATTTCACCGCGTCTTTTTCTGTCATAAAAACAGGCTGATGTTTAAATGCAATTTCGCCTGCTTCAAAAACGTGATGATCAGGAAAACTGTGATCAGTGCGTTGTGAAAGTCCCGCGTTTTCAAGCTGTTTAAAAAATCGTTCTGGATTTCCTATGCCCGCAATTGCATGACATTCTGGGTTTCCAAATTCAACCAATGATTTATTTTCACCCGTCAGTAAATTCACCGCCACGTCACCGATTAACTGCATTTGCCATTCGACCCACGCATTATTTTCGATGACATTACCATTCACCACCACAAAATCAACGATGTCCAAACGTTCAATGGGTTCGCGTAAAGGACCTGCTGGCAAACAAATTGAATTTCCAAAACGTCGCTCGCCATCAATCACGGCAATTTCAATATCACGATTTAAGGCGTAATGTTGCAATCCATCATCTGCCAAAATAACGTCACAAGGCGCGTGTTTCAATAAGAATTGCGCCGCCTCTACGCGATTTGCACCAACAGCCATTGGGCAATTCGTTTTTTGTACAATCAATAATGCTTCGTCGCCAACTTCATTGGCTTGACTGTTTGACAAAACCATTTGTGTCGTAGTTTTACCACCATAACCTCGACTAATTATGCCGACACGATAACCTTCGGATTTCAACAAATTCGCTAAATAAATACACAATGGCGTTTTACCTGTGCCACCCACAGTGATGTTGCCAACGATAATAACGGGAACGGATAAATTTTGGCTTTTGTAATAGCCAATTTTATACAGCCAACGTCGAAACTTTACGAAATCTGAAAATAAAAATCCAAAAGGTAACAATGCGGCACCAATAAAATGGTCTTTGTACCAAATGTCGAGCAAATAACGCGAAATGGTTTTTTTCATAATGAGTAAGACTTTCTCACTTTATGTTTTGTTAATAAATTGCCACAACCCCAATTCTTTTGGAGAAAGGCGGGCGTTATCTAATGCAGCAGCTTCAAATTCTGCTTTGTCCGTCATAATACCAAGTTGTCGAATTTGAGACATTAGAGTTTTAAAATGCTCAACAGCGTGTGTGGGAGAGGCTGCAATTTTGTGTAACGGCAAACCCGCAATATCGTCTTTTAATTCTCGATCGTATTTTGCCTTTTCAATCAAACGTTGAACTTCTTCTTCGCTTAAATGAAGTCGTTTAGCTTCTCTGTTAATAATATCCGCTTCTTCAGGAGAAATAATGCCATCTGCAAGCATATCGTAAAGTTCATTTTTAAGTGTTTCACGTTCGATACGCAATTGATCGGTAAAGGCAGAAGACAATAACGCCGCTGGAATCGCAAAAATACCAATTCCCAAAAGAGCGAGAATGATAGTCATAATTCGTCCCATTGGCGTAATGGGCGATATATCACCATAACCAACCGAAGCTAACGTAATCACCGCCCAATAAATTGATTGCGGGATATTCTCGAATTTTTCAGGTTGTGCATCATGCTCAAACAAATAACCTAAACTTGCGGTTAATACGACCATGAGTAACATAATGAACGCAGATGCCGCCAATACTGGCCATTCTCGTGCGATTACAGTGGTTAATGTTGATGTTGCGCCAGTGTAACGTGTTAATTTCAGTAATCGTAATAATCTGAACACTCGGAAAAAACGTAAATCAAATAAATGATGTAAGAATACTTCGAGAAAAAATGGCAAAACAGCTAGAAAATCAATTATCGAAGAAGTCGTTTTCGCTTGTTTAAATCGCCCTAAAATTGCTTTTTCAAAACCTGGCTCTTCTACGCAAGAGTAAATCCGCATACAGTATTCCATTGTGAAAACTGCTACAGCCACTGTATCGAGAATAATGAATTGAATGTTAAGAATGTAGTGAATTGCAAAAACAGATTCCAACACCACCGCAATAACGGACACAATCACCCAAACAACGATAAATGTATCGAAAATACCTTGTAAGCTGCCACCGTAAATACTTGGAAATACTAAAGCGTGTATTTTTTGGCGAAATGTACGCCCTTGATTCGCTAATTTAAATTCTTTATAGGCAGGAATTAAAACGCGGAACAATTTGAGAATTCGTAATAATCTCAAGAAACGTAACATCCGCAAATCAATTGAAATAAACGCTTGAAGGTAAAATGGCATCACTGACAACAAGTCGATAATCGCAAATGGACTTGTGATGTATTTCAAATAAGGATATTTACTATTTTTAAATTCTTCATCTTCCGCTGCCAAACACAGGCGCATGAAGTATTCCAACGTAAATACGATGACCGAAAACATATCGAATAAATGAAACAAATGTTTGTTTGGTTCAAATATCGCAGGAACGTGTTCAAACAGTAATACAAATAGATTTAAAACAATGAGCGAACTAATCCAGCGATCGACATCTTTCTGGTAGTTATTATCGATATTAGGATCGAGTAGCCAGCTATAAAGCCATTTGCGTAACGGTAAATCTTCATCAATGTTTGCACGGCTGTTATGAATGCCGATTTGCACCATTATCTTTGTCGATGAATCGGCTTCATTTTTTTGAATGATTACTTTTGTAGGGGATTCCATAAATAAATTCCTTAAAATTCTACATCAGCGATGAAAATGGGATACGCCCCGTTATCACACACCGTAATACGAATCTGAGTTTTTTGATCAATATGATCCGATTCAACGAGTTGGCTTATCGTAAAAGGCAATGAAGAACCGACAGGTGTCGGTATTAATTTTTCAAGCACCATCGAACCAATAAGGCTTTGATCGCCACGGCTACATTTAGCCACAAACGTGATGGGCGTATTAAAAAATGGATTGGTCAATGTTGCTAATGGAGTTGAAGTCGTGGTGATTGCTTTTAAACATTCTCCCCATGTTCGAGGTGTATTTAGTTCAGGTTTTGTATTGTCAACATGAACAACTGGAGCGCATTCGCTTATTGCGTAATTTGCGTTAAATCTTTCTGTTCCCGCTTCAGTTAACCAACTTGCCCACGCTTCACCGTTACGCTTGGTGGCTTCTGTTTTCATCCCTTCTGAATATGCTAATGAACCAGACCACCCTAAAAAAACGAGTATAGAAATAAGGAAAATTATAAAAATAACGTCCGATAATGTGAGGCGTGGGTTTTGAGTAGAATTGTTGTCACTCATATTATTGATTCTCCGTAACTGATTATATTAAATAGTAAATTTTTATTTATTTCGATTTTACAAATCGGCTTCTTTCAATTTGTGAATTGAAATGTTCGATACTCATTATGCGACCTAAAACGACTAATAAATCACCCGCGCGTAACAAAAAATGTGCTGGCGGATTGAAATAAAAATGCTGACTTTTAATTTGGTAACTATTTTTGTGAATGCGATGTTCTGGATTGGCACTTATTACGCCAAACAAAATCAATTTACGCTGCAAAAAATCGACAGTAGATATTTCTTTGCCTTCCAAATCAGAGCCAAGAGGCACGTTAATTGTTTCCATTACAATATCACTGTCTGCGTTAATAATTCCTAAAATAGCTTCAAATGCCACAGGTTGTCCCACATATTCAGCAACTACCATGCCAGCGATTTCAAATGGACGAATAACATTACTCGCCCCCGCTTGATACAATTTTTTCACATTCTCCACATTATTTGCACGCGAAATAATATGAACATCTCGATTTAAATTTCGGGCGGTCAGCGTGATATAAACATTGATGACATCGTCATCGGTTATACACAATATGCTCGACGCACCATTGTTAATCCCTGCATTTTCTAACACACCGTTTTTGCTCGCGTCTGCATGAATAACGGTGTACTTCATATTTTTCGCCCGCAAAATATTTATTTCGAGCGGATCAATAATCACGAATTTTAATTTATCTTTGGCTAATTGTTTGGCAATGTGTAAACCCACTCGACCAAAACCACACACAATTATAAAATCTTTATATTGTTTAATTTCGGTATAAGTACGGTCTTCTTGTAAATGGTGTATTTCTTCACTAAATCCCGACACCATCAACGATGTGAAAAATGCCAAAATTCCGATACCGCTAAAAATTAGAACAATCGCCACTAAACGTCCACCAACTGTATGCGGTGAAATATCACCATATCCTACAGTTGATAATGTAACAATTGACCAATAAAGTCCGTCAAATAAATTTTTGATTTGACCGCCTTCCGCATGACTTTCAAATAAATAAATGGCGACGCTGCCAATAAAAATCAAAAAACTTAAAAAGATTCCCAATGTGTAAAGTTCAAAACGCTTATTTTTTAAAATGTTAAGAAATACTTTGATACTGTGAAAATGGCGAAATAATTTGAGTAACCGAAATACCATAAACACGCGTAAAAAACGAAAAGTTTCATAACTTGGCAAAATCGCTAACAAGTCAATGATTGCCATCGGCGTAATCATGTAACGAATTTTTGCACGAATCACTTTACGCAGTGCTTCCAATACAGGAAATTGAATGTTCAAGTATTGTGATTTTTCATATTCTTCCAAAATAATTTCGTGGGAATTACTGGCAAGCCAAAATCGTAATAAATACTCAATCGTGAAGACAACTAAAATGCCTTGCTCTAAAATTTTACTAAGATGCGTAATTTGATGGTCAATTTCATGAATAAGAAAAAATACGCTCAATAGCACCATACTGATAATAAAAAAAGCAACATAGCCATTGTAATAACCATTCGGGTTTTCCAATAAATCATAAAAAAATGATTTGATTTTTTGGTAGCGTTGCGACGTTTTTAAAAAGTAGGCGTATTTAACAATCATGAAAGAGAAAATGTGAAAACCTGCGGATTTGAATGATTTTGCATTTTACTACAACCACTGAAATCAAAAGGGCGAAATTTAAAATACCATTTTTAAAAAATGTTCTTGATGGTCTAATTTAATAACCTTATTATTAAAGCGGCTTAACTATTTCGGTTGAGCGTCATCACCCAAAATAATAAAAAATAAGAGGAGCAGGTTTATGTTTAAAAAAATTTCTTTTTCAGTGGCTACATTAGCTTTAGCAGCAACTTTTAACGTCGCAAATGCAGCGGATTGCAGTGCAGTACCTACGTTCACACAATTACAAACTGCATTAAAATCAGCACAGTCGCAAAGCAATGGTGGTTTTGGCTTAAATATGTGGGGAACCATTGTAAATCGTGCAGGTGAAGTGTGTGCGATTGCAAGAACTGGCGCAGAAGTTGGTGATCAGTGGCCTGGCAGTCGTGTTATTTCAGCACAAAAAGCAAACACAGCAAATTCATTTAGTTTGCCAGGTTTAGCCTTATCAACCGCTAATTTGTATTCAGCCGTTCAACCAGGTGGTTCTTTATTTGGTTTACAAGAAAGTAATCCCGTTAATACTTCTGTTGCTTACGGTGGAACGACTTTCAACTTTGGAACAGCGAAAGATCCACTTGTAAGTAAACGTATTGGTGGTGTGAATGTATTTGGCGGTGGTTTAGCGTTGTATAACACAGCGGGTAAATTAGTTGGTGCGATTGGTGTTAGTGGTGATAGTTCATGTGCTGATCACAACATCGCTTGGCGTACACGTCATTTATTGGTCATGGATAAAATTCCTGGTGGCGTTGCTGCTGATAAAACCGACAACATCATTTTTGATATTGTCGATGGTAAAAGTGCAGGTGGTTTCGGTCATCCAACCTGTAATGAAAATAGCGTAAGTGCTAACGATGCAGCAATAAAATAACATTCACACATTCACACACAAAAAAGGCAGAGCAATTATTATTTGCTCTGCCTTTTTTCAAGAAAGTCTATTGTGGTTTCACAGCGGAATCGCCTTTCGGTCCTTTATCGCCTTTGTCACCTTTTGCGCCAGGATTACCTTTTGAACCAGGATCGCCTTTTGCGCCTGGATCGCCTTTTGCGCCTGGATCGCCTTTTGCACCAGGATCACCTTTAAAGCCTTGATCACCTTTTGGACCCGTATCACCTTTAAAGCCTTGATCACCTTTTGGTCCTGGATCGCCTTTTGGACCTTGGTCGCCTTTTGGACCTTGGTCGCCTTTTACGCTATCACCTTTAATACCTTGTTCGCCTATTGGACCTATATCGCCTTTCGCACCTGGATCACCTTTAAAGCCTTGATCACCTTTTGGACCTTGATCACCTTTTAGACCTTGGTCGCCTTTTAGACCTTGTTCACCTTTTGGACCTTGATCACCCTTAACACCTTGTGGTCCTTGAACGCCTTGTAATCCGCGCTCTCCTTTTGGTCCAATATCACCTTTCACGCCTTGAATACCTGGAACGCCCTGTTCGCCTTGTTCGCCTTGTTCACCTGTATCACCTTTCGGACCTGGAATGCCTTCGATTCCAGAAAAGCCTTTAATGCCTTTATCGCCTTTCGGACCTGGCGGACCTTCTTTACTTACAATTTTATCAATCCAACTATAAATGCGTTTTTCCAACAAGCCATCTGCGTGCAAATACAAATGTCCTTCGTTTTCGATTTTAAATTGCTGATAATAAGGATTTTTTTTGCCCGCCACTTGTCGTTCACGCGCACTATTTACGACATTTGCAGTATCTAATTCGCCGTAAATATCTAGCAACGGCAATTTAAATTTGGATATAGAGGATATGACTTGTACATTTGGATCATTCGTTTCTGGCACGGGTAGACTAATGGTTACTAACGCATTTACGCCTACTATTTTTTCGGCTAACGAAAAACTCGCCATCAATCCGCCTAAGCCGTAACCAATGACAACGATTCTTTCAGCCTTTTCAGCTTTAGCGAATTTAATTGCCTCTAACAATCTTGTTTTAGCTTCAGGAAAAAGTGAATAGTAATCTTGGCTGACTGCGCCTTCTTCGCGTAAGGGCATTTGGACTGATAATGTTGCCCAATGGTGACGCGGAAAAAATGCACGAAACGACTTAATTACCGCTTCTTGATTTGGATGCCCACCGACATCGTGTAAAAGAATAATTATGCCGTCACGGTAACTTTGCGAGGTATCTGTGTAGAGACTTAAAAATTTTTTCCCAGACGATTCAAGCCAAACCGCCCGTCCTAGATTTAAAGTTTGTTGAACATCTGTTGCAAATATGGCTTCGCGCTTGTCATCACTTGCTGCGCCAATTGCAGAGTGACATAAGCAAAATGCTACAGCTATTCGCGCTATTTTTTTATCAAACATATTGCATCATTACAATTTATAAACAACATCACGGTTTCCCATTTTTGGGTCGCCAATATTTTCTTTTACGTCTGATTTCGCTTTGCCTTGTTTGATGCGATCACGATCGTATTTCGCCATCATTTCTTCCCACGTTTTGTATTGCTGATATTCGGCAAAACCTTCAGCTTTACGTTTCTCATAAATTTCTCTGCCCATTGCGATAATTTCTTCTGCTTTTTTACCATCAACAGCGGCTAAAAATTCAGCATTATCTTTTTTAGCATCACGAATCATCCAAAATGACATTTCATATTCGACACGCATTTCCGCTTGCAAGTGGTTTTTAATCATCTTAACGGAGCGATAGGCGGATTTTTCGTTGTGTGCGTTAATTTTATCGCCGCCGCACGCCGTCAACATTGTGCAACTTAGCATTAACAAAACAAGTGGAAGTTTCTTCATTACAAGTATCTCGAATTAAACGTAAAATAGGCTGTCATTATAAACCGAAGCCCATTTTTTTATGCTGGAATTTATCACGTTACTTCGCCAACGTTATCAAATCGTTTTGAATTCCCATTCAAACGAAGTGCAAAGTTATCAACAAGCATTTCAACAATTAACACTTGCTGAAGCCTTTTTACGCAAAGGAAAATTCGTTGAAACGCTACCATTATCTTGTGCGATTATTGGACCAACGCAAGCGGGAAAAAGTTCTCTTACGAATGTTTTTTTGCAATCAGAAAACGCTGGCGTAAGTCCTTTGGCTGGTTATACCGTTCACCCACAAGGCTTTTGTCATCAAATTGAATTATCGAATTGCAAAAATTTAACAGATTATTTCGCGCCATTTACAGAAGTAGCACGCGAAAATCTGAGCAAAAATCGTTTTGATTGTTATACATTAACGATGACTGAAAACTCATCTTTTTTGCCTCCTGCTATTTTTTGGGATACGCCAGATTTTGATTCGATTGATTCGACAGATTATCGAGAAGGCGTTTTAAAAACGATTGCGCTTGCTGATATTATTGTTCTCGTTGTCAGTAAAGAAAAATATGCGGATCAAACCGTATGGGATACATTAAAACTTATCGAGCCATTGCGACAACCCACACTCATTTGTGTCAATAAATTAAGCGAAGATTCTGAAACGGTTATTTTAGAATCGCTCAAAGAAAAATGGCACGATTATCGTCGTGATACGTTTCCAGAAATCATACCGTTGCTTTATCAACAAGCAACAAGATTGCCTGAAATTCCGAAATCGAAACAACATATTTTGTTTGAATTAGCGAAAAAAGTGCGACGCGAAAAACAGCAGCGACGTGAACAAAAATTAGTACAAACGCATTGGCAAGAATGGACGAAACCGTTACGCGCTGAACATGAAATTTATGAGGCGTGGCAAATATTGGTTGATGACGTAATGGAGCAAGCGTTAAAAAATTATGAACAGGATTATTTGAATCATCCGCGTCACTACGAAACCTTTCAACAAGCGATTGCCGAATTATTGTTGTTGCTCGAAATTCCAAGTGTTGCGAAAGCCATGATGACCGCGCGAAAGGTTTTGCTTTATCCGTTGAAATTAGTTCGACAATTAGGTGGAAGTCGAAATCATCTACAACGTAGTCATGAAATGACGGTTTTAACCTCTTTGTTAAATCACACATTGACTGAACTAGCACATGAATTATTAGATAAAAATACACATTCGCTGTGGCGCGAATTAAGTGAAGAATTACGCCATAATCGAACAGCTATTTTGAATGAATTCAAACACACGACTGAAAATTATCATCAAAATTTTCAGCAAGATGTTGAACTTGCCGCACAAGGGCTTTACGCAAAATTAAAAGAACAACCCCTTGTTTTAAATATGCTACGCGCTACTCGAATCACGACTGATGCGGCAATTGTTGCATTGACCTTGTACACTGGCGGAATTGGTTTACATGATTTAGCCATTGCCCCTGCGATGTTGATGTTGACGAATTTGCTGACTGAAAGCGCGATTGGTAGTTACATGAAAAAAGTTGAAACCGATTTAAAAGCACAGCAACTTACCGCCGTAAAAGAGCAGATTTTTGAGCCACTCGCACAACGATTATACGCTTTGCCACAACACCTAAAAACCCAAACGCATTTTGCAATTTCACCCGAACAACTTGCCGAAGTTGAAACAAAACTTAATGAAAAACCAAATGGCTTACGATTACTCTGAACTTTTACAACGCACTGAAAATTGGTCACAACAGGCTTATGAATTGGGTTGGATCAGCGAACTGAATCCAACTTCTTTTTTACAAAAAGAAAAAAATCTACTTTTTGAAAACACCATGCGCCCTTTAATTGTTGCTTTCATAGGCGGCACGGGCGTGGGTAAAAGTTCGTTATTAAATCGGCTCGCTGGTAAACCGATTGCAAAATCGGGCGTTGCGCGTCCAACGTCAAGAGAAGTGACGCTTTTTCACCATCATGAAATCACGTTACCAAATTTGCCAACGGCAGATATTCGAGTAGCTAATCATGATGATTCGACACAAAAAAGTGTAGTTTGGATTGATATGCCTGATTTTGATAGCACTGACGAACATAACAAAACATTGGTTTTGAGTTGGTTGCCGCATATCGACGTATTGATTTACGTCGTCAGCCCTGAACGTTATCGAGACGAAAAAGCGTGGCGATTGTTGCTTGCCGAAGGCGCAAGTCACGCGTGGTTATTTGTGATGAATCAGTGGGATAGGGGGCAAATCGAACAAGCCGCCGATTTTGAAAAGCAGTTACACGTTGCTGGATTTAACACGCCACTGATTTTTAAAACGTGCTGTGAAATTTCTTTGAATTTGAACGATGAATTTAACACATTAGCTGAAACGCTAACCGCACTTGCCACGCAAAAAACTGTCGAACAATTAGAACAACGCGGCGAACACATTCGTGTGCAAGCGTTGCAGAATCAGTTACAAAATTATCTGGTGCAATTTGGCAATGAAACGGCTTTGAAAAAATTGCAGTCACATTGGCTTTCAAATTGGAAAAATGTTTCTACACAATTACAGCAAGGATTTGCGTGGCAACTTCAACCGTTAGCCGAACAGTTTGCAAGGCTTTTACCCTTTGAAAAAGGCGGCAATTTTTTGTGGGATGATTGGACGCAAACTCGTTTTGATGATGCTTTGAATGTGTTGGTTATTGACGCTCAAACCTTGGGTTTGCCAATTACGCCGTTAGAAATGCAGTTTTTAACTTTGCATGAAAAGGCTCAAAAACAATTTAATTCGCACGTCGAACTTCAAACGCGGCAAGCCTTGGCGCAACGCGGAAATGTGGTGCAACGTGTTGCGTTAAAATTTGTGGCAATTGCGGAGATTATTTTGCCATTAGCAGCGATGAGTTGGGTAGGTTTTCAAGTCGTGAATGGTTATTACGAAAGTAATCAAACGCACGATCATTATTTAAATTTAGATTTTGCAATTCACAGCACGTTAGTTTGTGGATTATCGTGGCTGGTGCCGTTTTTTATTTTGAAAAAATGCCAGCCGTCACTTGAAAAATGTGCATTACGCGGTTTGAATAAAGGGATTTCGCAAGGGTTAGCGAATTTGAATCACGAAGTCGGCGTAGCGATTGAGCAGTTTCAACAACAACGTGCAACGCAGTTACAAACTGTAAATGCGTTGCTGACATTGTGTGAAAAAATCATGTCTGAAAAAATTGAATTCGCACCAAATAGCACGTTGGAGCGAATGTTAATTGATTAAGCTTTTAACAATGTTTCCTTTGAATCTTCGATAATTGCTACGATTTTATCTGCTTCAACGCGCGTCATAAGTGGTTTGAAATCGTTTAACGTATGATTCACTAACGGTTGTAACTCATCAATCCATGTTGTAATTGGCGCGTTTAAAAACGCTTCTGCTTCGGTCGTCAACGCAGGTAAAACGGGTTTCAAATAGGCTGCTAAAATTCTAAATAAATTAATTGCTACCGAACATACGTCGTGTAATTCCGCATCTTTGCCTTCTTCTTTAGCGATTGCCCACGGTTTTTTATCATCTATATATTGGTTTGCTTTATCGGCTAATGCCATGATTTCACGCATTGCTTTACCAAATTCACGATTTTCGTAACTTTCTGCAATCGCGCCATTTGCAGCAATAAATTCCGCAAATAATTCAGGCTCAACGCACGTTGCAGATAATTGATTATCGAATTTTTTACGAATAAAACCGCTGCAACGACTGGCGATATTGACGACTTTCCCGACTAAATCCGAATTCACCCGCTGACTAAAATCGTCGAAATTCAAATCTAAATCGTCGATGGTGTTGCTCAATTTCGCCGCGAAATAATAACGTAGATATTCGGGATTTAAATGGTCAAGATAAGTACGAGCGGTAATAAATGTGCCGCGTGATTTCGACATTTTTTCGCCGTTTACCGTTAAAAATCCGTGGGCAAAAATCGCGTCTGGCGTTCTGAAATTCGCGCCACTTAACATCGCAGGCCAAAATAAAGCGTGGAAATAAATAATGTCTTTGCCAATAAAATGATAAAGCTCAACGTCGCTGTCTTTGCCCCAAAAATCGTCGAATTTCAAATCGGTTTTGTCGCACAAATTCTGAAAACTCGCCATGTAACCAATCGGTGCATCGAGCCAAACGTAAAAATACTTGTTTGGCGCGTCAGGAATTTCAAAACCAAAATATGGCGCATCGCGTGAAATATCCCATTGTTGCAAACCGCCTTCGAGCCATTCGGCTAATTTATTACGAACTTCGGCTTGTAAATGTCCTGCCGTTGTCCAATCACGCAACATTTCAGTGAAATCGGCTAAATTGAAAAAATAATGTTCAGATTCTTTTTCAATTGGCGTGGCACCCGAAACTGCTGAAACTGCATTTTTCAAATCGGTTGGTGAATAATTCGCGCCACAGACTTCGCAACCGTCGCCATATTGGTCTTTCGCGCCACATTTGGGGCAATCGCCTTTAATGAATCGATCAGGCAAAAACATATTTTTGACGGGATCAAACGCTTGAGTAATCGTGCGTGAACTAATGTGACCCGCGTCGCGCAAGCGAGTATAAACAAGTTCTGAAAGCGTTTTATTTTCAGGCGAATGCGTGCAGTGATAATTGTCAAATGTAATGCCAAAATCGGTGAAATCTGCAAAATGACTTTTGCCGACCTCGGTAATTAATTCTTCTGGCGTAATTCCATCACGATCCGCTTTGAGCATAATCGGCGTGCCGTGCGCGTCATCAGCGCAAACGTAATAACATTCGTTGCCGCGTTGTTTCTGGAATCGCACCCAAATATCCGTTTGAATATATTCGACTAAATGCCCTAAATGAATCGCGCCATTGGCATACGGTAACGCGCTAGTCACTAAAATTTTTCGTGGTGTCATAAAATAATTATCCAATATCTGTAAGTTTAAAGATTTGGCACATTATGGCATAAAAGCAAAATGCCTAAAAATCAGCAGAGGTAAATCATTCAATGGCACGTTTTCTGCCTTGTTAGAGCATTAAGATTCCTTTAACATGATTTATAACTTTTACTTTTTGAATTCAAACATTATGCAAACTCCAGAAACTGTTTTACCCGCGAATTTCATTCGCCAAATTATCGCCAACGATTTAGCGGTAAATAAAAATAATGGCAAAGTTGCCACTCGTTTTCCACCTGAACCAAATGGTTATTTGCACATTGGTCACGCAAAATCGATTTGTTTAAATTTCGGCACAGCATTAGAAAATAACGGCACCTGCAACTTGCGTTTTGACGACACAAATCCTGAAAAAGAAAATGTTGAATACATGGATTCGATTAAACGCGACGTTGCTTGGTTGGGTTTTGAATGGACAGAATTGCATCATGCGTCAGATTATTTTGAGCAACTTTATCAATATGCGGTCGAGTTGATTAAGAAAGATTTGGCGTATGTAGATAGTTTATCAGCTGATGAAATTCGCGCTTATCGCGGCACGTTGACAGAAGCAGGCAAAGAAAGTCCAGACCGTCATCGTTCAATTGAAGAAAATTTAGATTTATTTGCCAGAATGCGAGCAGGTGAATTTGAAGATGGAAAATATGTGTTACGCGCCAAAATTGATATGACTTCGCCAAATATGAATATGCGCGACCCAACAATTTATCGTATTCGCCGTGTTCATCATCACAGCACAGGCGATGCGTGGTGTATTTATCCGATGTACGATTACACGCATTGTATTTCTGACGCAATTGAAGGTATTACGCATTCGCTTTGTACGTTGGAATTTGCTGACCATCGTCCGCTTTATGATTGGGTTTTAGAACAATTGCAAACGCCATGTCATCCACAACAAATTGAATTTGCCCGTTTGCAACTTGAATACACGATTGTTAGCAAACGCAAATTGAATCAACTTGTGACTGAAAAACACGTTCATGGTTGGGACGATCCCAGAATGCCGACGATTGCAGGTTTGCGCCGCGCTGGTTTTACGCCGCAAGCGATTAAAGATTTTTGTGAACGGATTGGGATTACAAAACAAAATTCATGGATTGAAATGGGTGTGTTGGAATACTGCATTCGTGAAGATTTGAACGTGAATGCGTTTCGTGCAATGGCAGTTTTAGAACCGTTGCGTGTGGTAATTACCAATTATCCAGACGACAAAATTGAAAATTTAGAGGTTTCAAATCATCCACAACGTGAAGATTTCGGCAAACGAATTGTGCCATTTTCAAAAACGATTTTGATTGAACGTGACGATTTTTCAGAAGCTCCACCACCAAAATATAAGCGTTTGAGTTTGGGTGAAGAAGTGCGTTTACGAGGTTCGTATGTAATTCGTTGCAACGAAGTGATTAAAAATGCAGACGGCGAAATAGTCGAATTGCGTTGCAGTTATGACGAAAATACGTTGGGCAAAAATCCCGAAGGTCGTAAAGCAAAAGGTGTGATTCATTGGGTTGACGAGGCGCATTCACACGCGGCAGAAATTCGTTTATACGACCGTTTATTTACCGTGCCGCAACCTGATAATGAAGAAAATTTTTTAGATGTTGTGAATCCAAATTCGTTACAAATTTTGGATTCGTGCCGTGTCGAAGCGAGTTTGAAAGAAGCTACTTTGAAAAATCGTTATCAATTTGAGCGCACGGGTTATTTTTATTTAGACACCGATAGCACGCCTGAAAAATTGGTTTTCAATCGTACTGTAACGTTGCGCGATAACGGGCAAAAGGATTAGGGCGCATTTTGCATTGACATTGCTACCCCTTGTACTTTAAAGTTAGCCCCGCATAAATTAGCGTAACAATTTTAACTATAACTATAACTTTTTTGGAGTGTACACCATGGCAAAACCATTGATTCAAATGGCATTAGATTCATTAGATTTCGACGCAACTGTTTCATTAGCAAAACAAGTTGCACCATTCGTTGATATTTTCGAAATCGGCACACCTTGCATCAAACACAACGGTGTAGCGTTAGTAAAAGCGTTGCGTGCAGAATTCCCTGACAAATTATTGTTAGTTGACTTAAAAACAATGGATGCTGGCGAATACGAAGCAACTCCTTTCTACGCAGCTGGCGCAGACATTTGTACAGTATTAGGTGTTTCTGGTTTAGCGACTTGCAAAGGCGTTATCAAAGCAGCTAACGCACACGCTGCTGAAGCTCAAATTGACTTAATCAACGTTGAAGACAAAGCAGCTTGCGCTCGTGCAACTGTGGCGGCTGGCGCACAAGTTATGGGTATTCACACAGGTTTAGATGCACAAGCTGCTGGTGATACACCATTTGCTGATTTGAACTTGATTGCAGGTTTGAATTTAGGTGTTCGTATTTCAGTTGCTGGCGGTATCAACGCTAAAACTGTTCAAGACGTAGTTCGTGCAGGTGCAAACATTATCGTGGTTGGCGCAGCAATCTACGGTGCCGCTTCACCAGCTGAATCAGCTCGTGAAATCCGTGAATTAGTTGACGCAGTTTAATTAAGGAACTCTTATGCACCAACAACTTATCTTAGATAAAATCACAGGGATCCTCGAAGCGACTGAGGAATCTTATGATGAAAAACTCACCGCTATGCTCGACGAAGCAGGTCGCATTTTTATTGCGGGTGCGGGTCGTTCAAAACTGGTCGGCAATTTCTTCGCAATGCGGTTGGTGCATGGTGGTTACAACGTCAATGTTGTTGGCGAGATCGTTACACCAAGCATTCAGGCAGGCGATTTGTTAATCGTTATTTCGGGTTCGGGTGAAACTGAACAGTTGGTTGCCTTCACCAAAAGCGCAAAAAAAATTGGCGCAAAAATTATGTTGATTTCGTCAAAAGCGAGTTCGACAATTGGTGATATGGCAGACGGCGTTTTTCAAATTGGTCGTGAAGATTTATACGGCAAAGTTGTTGGTATGCCTATGGGTACGGTTTTCGAGTTGTCAACATTGCTCTTCTTAGAATCCACAATTTCTCACATTATTCATGAGAAAGGGATTCCTGAAGAAATTATGCGCGAAAGACACGCAAATTTAGAATAAAAAATCGACTTGAAAGCGGGTGATTTTTCAGTCGTTATTTCAAAACAGGATACGTCAGTTGCACTATTGAATAAGATTTAGTAGTGCAATTTTTTTAACAGATACCACAAAAGGAGAGAAGATGACTTCGCGTAGAGAATTAGCCAATGCTATTCGCGCTTTGAGCATGGATGCTGTACAAAAAGCAAATTCAGGACATCCAGGTGCGCCAATGGGTATGGCGGACATCGCAGAGGTGTTGTGGAATGACCATTTAAAACATAATCCAACGAATCCAAATTTTGCAGATCGCGACCGTTTCGTTTTATCAAACGGACACGGCTCAATGTTGATTTATTCGTTGTTGCACCTTTCTGGTTATGATTTGCCAATGAAAGAATTGGCATCATTCCGTCAATTACATTCTAAATGTGCCGGTCATCCAGAATATGGTTATGCACCAGGTGTTGAAACAACAACAGGTCCACTAGGACAAGGCATCACCAACGGTGTTGGTTTTGCGATGGCTGAAAAATTATTAGCTAATCAATTTAACAAACCAGGTCACGAAATTGTTGATCACCACACTTATGTTTTCTTGGGTGACGGCTGTTTGATGGAAGGCGTTTCACACGAAGCGTGTGCGCTTGCTGGAACTTGGGGCTTAGGAAAATTAGTTGCGTTCTGGGACGACAACAACATTTCAATCGACGGTCACATTGATGGCTGGTATACAGATGACACTGTAAAACGTTTTGAAGCTTACGGCTGGCACGTTCAGTCAGTTGATGGTCATAATTCAGACGCAATTAACGCGGCAATTACAGCCGCAAAAGCGGTAACTGATAAACCGTCAATGATTTGCTGCAAAACCATTATTGGTTTTGGTTCACCAAACAAAAGCGGCAGTCACGATTGTCACGGTGCAGCATTAGGTTTAGAAGAAGTTGCCTTAACGCGCAAAGAATTAGGTTGGACACACGAACCATTTGTGATTCCTGAAAACGTTTACGCGGGTTGGGACGCAAAAGTAAAAGGCGCGACAACTGAAAAAGCATGGGACGAAAAATTTGCAGCTTACGCGGCGGCTTTCCCAGCAGAAGCAGCAGAATTCAAACGCCGCATGGCAGGTGAATTGCCAGCAAACTGGAAATCAGTCACTGACGCATTCATTAAAGCAACTAACGAAAAAGGCGAAAACTTAGCATCACGTCAAGCGTCACAAAAAGCGATTGCGGCGTTAGCAGAAGTTTTGCCTGAATTCTTAGGTGGTTCTGCGGATTTAACAGGTTCAAACTTAACTAGCTGTGCAAGTTTCAAACACGTTAGTGGTAAAGAGCCAGGCAACTACATTTCTTACGGTGTACGCGAATTCGGTATGTACGCAATCATGAATGGTATGGCGTTACACGGTGGTTTATTACCATTTGGTGGCACATTCCACATGTTCTCAGACTATGCAAAAAGCGCGTTGCGTATGGCTGCATTGATGAAAATTCGCACTATTGCCGTTTTGACACACGATTCAATCGGTCAAGGCGAAGACGGTCCAACCCATCAACCAATCGAAAATACTTCGGCAATGCGATACATTCCAAATATGGATGTATGGCGACCTGCTGACGCAACAGAAACTGCGGTTTCTTGGGTTGCAGCGGTTGAACGTAAAAATGGTCCAACCAGTTTGGTATTGAGCCGTCAAGGCATTAACGCAATTCCACACGATGACGCGCAAATTGCCGCCATGCGTAAAGGGGCTTATGTGGTTTCTGAAGCAGTTGGCACGGTTGCTGTAATTCTAATTGCAACAGGTTCTGAAGTAACTTTAGCAATGAAATCACAAGCGGCTTTAGCAGCGGAAGGTATCAATGCTCGCGTGGTTTCAATGCCATCAACAAACGTTTTCGATCGTCAAGACCAAGCCTATAAAGACAGCATTTTGATTCCAGGTGTTAAACGTGTGGCTATCGAAGCAGGCGTAACAGATTTTTGGCGTAAATATGTTGGTTTAGAAGGTGGCGTAGTCGGTATCGATACATTCGGCGAATCTGCACCAGGTGGCGTTTTGTTTGAACATTTCGGTTTCACGCCTGAAAACGTGGTCAAACACGTTAAAGCGGTGCTTTAATTTTTAGCACGAATCCTCGGCTGGCTTGCTAGTCGAGGTTTTTTGACTTTATATAACTACAAAAATAGGTGTCAATGTGAAAAAAAATAATTTACTCCAAGGTGCAATCATTGCATTGTTAGTAGCAAGCCCACTTGCTGCATTTGCAGGTCAATATCCAGCAGCTGATTTTGAACCAAAAGTGCTTTATCAAGACGAATCTATCAAATCATCAGCTCCAGCAGTGAAAGTAATTGCATCTGCGACAACAACTTCTGCACCAGCAGTAGCCAACGCCGATGATTCAAAGTATCCTGCAACGAACTTCCAACCAAAAGTTTTGTTCAGCGATGAAAACTACAAACATAGCAAATCAGCTCCTTCAATTGCCCCGACTTCTGCACCTGAATACACAACCAGTGCAGGTTCTGTAATTATGGAACAAGCTGCTGAGAAAAAAGCAGCAAAAGAAGGCGATAACAACTTATTTTTATTGTTAGGTGCATTGGTTGTAGCAGGCTTTGCTGCATCAAGATGTCCTAAGTTTGCAGGCGTTTTTGGTGGTGGTCATTCTACTGATGATGGAATTTATGCAAACCGCGAAACAGGTGTTACTCGTTATTTAAACGCTCGCGTACCTAAAGTTTCTGGCGTAACAAAATATCTTGAACGCGCTGGAAAACCAACCAATGTTGCACGTTATATTGCGAAACAAAACATTGCACAAAAAGCGGCTCAAAACGACACAGATCGGGGGTAGTTATGGGCTTTTTTTCAAGTCTATTTGGTGGGCATTCAGCAGACGAGTACGACACAGCTACTACACGAAACGCAATAGTTTCTTCCACGGACGGTCTGACGGGTGTTAGTCGTTATTTGGAAGGTCAGCCAGCAACTGGATTAAGCAGTGTTGAAAAATATCTAAAATCACAAGAGCAAAATCAACCAAGTGGTGTAGCGAAGTATTTAGCACGTCAAGCCATTGCAGAAAGAAATAAGCCAGTTGTGACGTTATCAGGTGTTGAAAAATACTTGAAAAATAACGAAGGCAGTGCGCCAATTGTTGTTAAAAAAACGGGCGTAGAAAAGTATCTCGCCACACAAGACAAAACGCCGATGAGTCGTGTCGCAAAGTATGCGTTGCAAAAAGCGATTGCTGATCGTAATGCGCCTGCAAAACCAAAAACGACTCGCGTTGAAAGCTATTTACAAAATTTACCTGAAAGCACAACCAGCAGCGTCAGTAAGTATTTAGCAAAACAAGCTTTGAGTGCCGCTCTTCAAATCAAAGAAGAAGTTGCAGTAGTCATAGTTGAAACTATTGTCAGCGATGTAGCTTTGACAGGTGTTGAAAAATATCTGAAATCACAACGTGGTTAAACATTTTTTAAACTTTAAAAATAGGTGTTTCTAATGGGTCAATCTTTACTCGAACAATTAAAACAGTACACAGTTGTTGTTGCCGATACGGGTGATATTCAAGCAATTGAAAAATTTACACCGCGTGATGCAACAACAAATCCATCGTTGATTACTGCAGCAGCACAAATGCCGCAATACCAAAGTATCGTTGACGATACATTGAAAGGTGCGCGTGAATCATTGGGTGCAGCGGCAGATGCAGCGCAAGTCGTAACATTGGCATTTGATCGTTTGGCAGTTTCTTTCGGTTTGCAAATTTTAAAAATCATTCCAGGTCGTGTTTCGACTGAAGTGGATGCACGCTTATCTTTTGATACTGAAGCAACGATTGCTAAAGGTCGTGATTTGATTGCTCAATACGAAGCGGCTGGCATTGATCGTAAACGTGTTTTAATCAAAGTAGCTGCAACCTGGGAAGGTATTCAAGCTGCTGCAACATTGGAAAAAGAAGGCATTCACTGCAACTTGACTTTAATTTTCGGTTTGCATCAAGCGATTGCGTGTGCTGAAAACGGCATCACATTGATTTCACCATTTGTTGGTCGTATTTTGGATTGGTACAAAAAAGACACTGGTAAAGATTCTTATGCTCCAGCAGAAGATCCAGGTGTTTTATCAGTGACTGAAATTTATAACTACTACAAAAAATTCGGTTATAACACTGAAGTTATGGGCGCAAGTTTCCGTAACGTTGGTGAAATCACCGAATTGGCAGGTAGTGATTTGTTGACAATTGCACCGTCTTTATTAGACGAATTGCAAAATACGCAAGGCGAATTGCCGCGCAAATTGAATGTTGAAGCTGCAAATGCTTCAACAGCCGAAAAAATCAATGTTGATAAAGCGACATTTGACGCAATGCACGCTAAAGATCGCATGGCGACTGATAAATTGGCAGAAGGTATTGATGGTTTTGCAAAAGCTCTTGTTGTTTTAGAAACATTACTTGCTGATCGTTTAGCTGTTTTAGAAGCGTAAGTCTTGCATTCAAAAAAACCACGAGAGGATTTTATCCGTCGTGGTTTTTTATTTTTTGAAGTTCCGTGTTGAACAAATGCTTAAGAAATGGAACGGTTAATTTTCGTTTTGCTGCTAATGATGCTCTATCTAACTTTTCCAATAATCCCCACAAACTATCTAATTCCGCTTGATGCTGAATAATTAAAAATCGTCCAACCTGCGGCGAAATTTCAAGTCCCATTGCTGCTGCTTTAAAAATCAACGCATCAACGCTGCTGGTATTAACTAATGTTTTTAGTTGAATAATTGCCCCCCAACTCAAACGTGTTTTTAAATCCGATGTTTTAATAATCGTATGGCTAGGCAAATTTGTTGCAGAAATAATTAAACGGTGTCCGCGTTCATAATGCCTTTGCATAAAATCTGACAGGGCTTGCTCCCATTTTTCTCGCCCTAAAATGGAATCGATATTATCAATACACACCACATCGTAATCGTCTAACCCCAATAAAATCGAGGGTTTATGACCACTATACCTAGCTAAATCGAAATAGAATGACGAGTGTTTATGATGTTGGGCATAATGGCAACATGCTTGGAGTAAATGACTTTTTCCTTGCTTTGACTTTCCCCATAAAAAAATTTGTTGTGTATTGTGACCGCTAACACATTGTTTTAGTTCAGTAACTATCGGCTGATTTCCACCAGCAAAAAAATCATCAAATGTTTGATTAGCGCGAAACTCAAAGTGAAGTGGATATTGTTCAGGCATGATGATTAAAAGCACGAACGTAAAATGCTGCGCCAAAAAAGAGTTGCAGACTTAAAAATACTTCTAAACCAGCAAGCCAACGCTCATCAGCATTGGCGTAACATTCAACTGCACCATGTATTAGATAAAACAAACTGATATAAGCCATCCACGAACAACTTTTTTTATCGCCATTCAAAAAACCACGCATTGGAATCAATAAAGGCGTGATATTGAATAATAAAAGTAACGCGACAGGAAATTTTACTGATGGTGACAAAGTGGTTTGCCAAAGCATCAACAAGCCAAATAAACCCAAAAATGCAGTTATCGCTAACCAATAAAAATACTGTTTTTTCACATCAAGAACGCCAATACATTTTCAGGTGGACGACCAATTACCGCCTTCGTTTCAGTGACCGCAATTGGACGTTCTAACAATTGCGGATATTTCACGATAGATTCTAATAAGGCTTGGCGCGTTAAATTTTCAGCAGCAAAGTTTTCATATTCTGGTTCACCTTGACGCATAAATTGACGCGGTTCTAAATCTAATTTTTGCGCGATAATCTCTAACTCCACGACTGTTAAAGGCGTTTTCAGGTAGTCGATAATCGAAACTGCAACGCCTTTTTCTTGTAATAACGCTAACGTTTGTCGTGATTTACTGCATTGTGGATTATGATAAAGCGTTATTTTCATCACTATTCCGCTTTTTCTAAAACAATTTCAGACGATGGAAATTCAGGATGGGGCAATGGTTCTTTTCCTGCCATCAACGCATCAATTTGGGTTTTATCAATCGTTTCCCATTTCATTAACGCTTTTGCCATGTTGTGCAAAATGCTGATGTTATCTTGCAAAAGTTTTTCAGAACGCTGGTAATTGGCATCAATGACAGCGCGAATCTCTTCATCAATTTGTTGTGAAACTAATTCAGAAACTTTACTACCTTTAGCCGCGTAGCCCATGAAAGGTTGTCCACCTTCTTCACCATAAACCATCGTGCCTAATTTTTCTGAAAAGCCCCAACGTGTCACCATGTTTCGCGCCAATTCCGTTGCACGTTCTATGTCGTTTGATGCGCCAGTCGTAACACGATCACCGCCGTAAATCATGAGTTCTGCAATTCGTCCACCAAATAAACTAGCAATTTGGCTTTCTAATTTGCGTTTGCTTGCACTGTATTGGTCTTGCTCAGGTAAAAACATTGTAATCCCCAATGCTCGACCACGCGGCATGATACTAACTTTATAAACCGCATCGTGTTCTGGCGATAATTGTCCAACAATACAATGTCCTGCTTCATGATAAGCCGTTAGCAATTTATCTTCTTCCGTCATCACCATGGTACGTTTTTCTGCACCCATTAAGATTTTGTCTTTGGCTTTTTCGAGGTCACTCATGCTGACTTCTTTTTTATCAGAGCGAGCTGCGAGTAATGCGGCTTCATTTACAATGTTTGCCAAATCAGCACCTGAAAACCCAGGTGTACCACGCGCTAAATCGTATAATTTGACATCTTCAGCAGCGGGAACTTTTTTGATATGAACATTTAAAATTTGTTCACGTCCACGCACGTCAGGCAAACCAACATTGACTTGTCTATCAAAACGTCCTGGACGTAATAATGCTTTGTCTAGTACGTCTGCACGATTTGTCGCCGCAATAACAATTACGCCTTCGTTACCGTTGAAACCATCCATTTCGACTAAAAGTTGATTTAACGTTTGTTCGCGTTCATCGTTGCCGCCGCCCATTCCCGCGCCGCCACGTTGACGACCAACTGCGTCAATTTCATCGATAAAAATAATGCAAGGTGAATGTTCTTTTGCTTGAGCAAACATATCGCGAACTCGTGACGCGCCGACACCAACATACATTTCGACAAAATCTGAACCAGAAATACTGAAAAATTTAACGCCAGCTTCACCCGCAATCGCTTTCGCAATTAAGGTTTTACCCGTTCCTGGAGGACCAACCATCAAAATACCGCGTGGAATTTGTCCGCCAAGTTGTTGGAATTTTTGCGGAGCTTTCAAGAAATCGACTAATTCTTCAACGTCTTCTTTTGCTTCTTCACAACCTGCTACATCCGCAAATTTGACTGTTAATTTATCTTCTTCAAGCATTCGGGCTTTGCTTTTACCAAAGCCATTACCACCGTAACCTTGATTACGGCGCATATAAATAACCCAGACCGCAATCATCAGTAACATCGGAAACCAAGCGATAAAAATCTGCATTAACATCGATTGTTTTTGCGGGACTTTAGTTCGGATTTGAACATCAGCTGCAAGCAAATCATCAATCAAATGCCCATCACCAGGATTAAATGTTTCGTAAGTCTCACCATCGGAGGTGCGTAATTTAATCGCTTGCCCCATGATTTCAACTTTGTCGACTTGTTTACTTTTGACGCGCTCAATAAAATCCGAATAGGCTAATGAGTTATCAATTGGCGGCTCGGCATTTAAACGTTCAAAAATGAAAAAACTTGCAAAACTCATCGCAAGAATAACGAAAATGTGAAGAAAGTATTTTTGCATTGTGGCACGCCCTCAGCCGTTATAAATGGTTATTTTGTTTCGTGAAATTTATTGAATAGCATCATACCCGCGCCTAAAGCTAACGTAAATAGAAAAGGTTCAATTTTGCCATCGCCAAATGCGGCAAGAACAGCACCTGGGCAAAAACCAACTAAACCCCAACCAATGCCAAAAAGAATCGCACCTAAAATTAACCGTTTATCTATCGGATTATTGGTTTTAGGCAGATGAAATTCCGTGTCGCAAATTGGCTGGTGACGTTTCAAAATGAAATGTTGCAACGTCGCTAACGTAATCAACGCGCCACCCATCACAAACGCCAAACTCGCGTCCCAATTTCCTGTTACATCTAAAAACGCCAACACTTTATCGGGATTATTCATTTGCGAAATTGCCAATCCTAAACCAAATAAAATGCCACAAAGTAGCGCAGCTTTATTTTTTGTCATTGCAAAATCCCCAGCAAATGGCGTGTGATAAACACGGTTAAAATCGCAACTGCCATAAATGTAACGGTTGCGACAATTGAACGAATCGAAAGTCTTGCCATGCCACAAACCGCGTGACCGCTGGTGCAACCATTGCCTAAACGTGTGCCATAACCCACTAAAACTCCTGAAATTATCAGTAATAATGTTGAGCGTGAATAAGTAGCTGGAACGTGTGGCGCGAATAAATTGAAAATCACAGCGGCTAAAATCAAGCCACCTAAGAAAAATAATCGCCAATGATGTTCGCTATTTTTGAAATCAAACGCACCAGCAATCATGCCTGAAATGCCAGCGATTCGACCGTTAAAATACATCAACAAAGCAGCTGATAAACCAATCAAACTGCCGCCTAAGAATGCCGAATAAGGAGTGAAATTTTCCATCGTTTTATTCTTCAATAATTACATCAATTGCAGTTTCAACCGTTTCTAATTCTTCGGTTTCTTCGCCTTCCAAACCCGCAATTCTATCCACGCCAACCACTTTTTCACCTTCATCTAAACGAATCACGCGCACGCCTTGCGCGTTACGACCAACAACTGAAATTTCAGCAACACGCGTTCTAACCAATGTGCCACCGTCGGTAATAATCATCAATTCGTCAGTATCACTCACAAGTAACGCGCCAACCACATTGCCGTTACGTTCCGAGGTTTGCATCGCAATCGTGCCGCTACCACCACGACCTTGATGACGGAATTTTTCAACTTCGGTGCGTTTGCCATAACCATTTTCTGAAACCGTTAAAACAGCACCTTCTGAAGCCACGATTAACGAAATGACTTTTTCACCTTCGGTTAAACGCAAACCTCGAACACCTGTTGCAGTCCGCCCCATCGAGCGCACATCGGCTTCGTTGAAACGAATCGCTTTACCGTTGCTGCTAAAGAGCATGACGTTTTGTTCGCCGTCCGTGATTGCCACACCGATTAAGGTGTCGTCTTCGCGCAAATCAATCGCAATTTTGCCGCTGACGCGAATGCTGGCAAATTCAGGCAACGGTGTTTTCTTAACGGTTCCTGCGGACGTTGCCATGAAAATAAATTTGTTTTCGTCGTAATCACGGGTCGGTAAGAAAGCGTTAATTTTTTCGCCTTCTTCAAGCGGAAATAAATTTACAAACGGTTTGCCACGCGCTGCACGGCTGCCGATTGGCAATTGATACACTTTCATTGCATAGACTTTGCCGCGTGATGAGAAACATAAAATCGTGTCATGCGTGCTGGCAATCACAAGCTGATCAACAAAGTCTTCTTCTTTGGTTTGTGTTGCCGATTTACCGCGTCCGCCACGATGCTGGGCTTGATAATCTGAAAGCGGTTGAGCTTTCACATAACCTTCATGCGAAACCGTGACCACCATATCTTCTTCGGTAATTAAATCTTCGTCGTTCAAATCATCACGATTTTCCATAATAATCGTGCGACGTTGTTCGTTGTATTGTTCTTTAATAGCGACTAATTCTTCACGAATCACAGCCATCAAACGTAAATCGTCGCCCAAAATGTGCAAATAAAATGCGATTTGTTCCAGTAATTGCGTGTATTCGCCGACAATTTTGTCTTGTTCTAAACCTGTCAAACGATGCAAACGTAATTCTAAAATTGCTTGTGCTTGGGCTTCTGACAAACGATAAACATCACCCGCCAAACCATAAATTGCAGGCAAATTATCAGGACGTGAATCGCCTGCGTTAGTGCGTTCAATCAGAGATAAAACCAAACCTGCCGACCATTGTGTCGCAAGCAATTGTTCTTTCGCTTCGGCAGGATTTTTTGCGGCTTTAATCATGTCAATCATGGCGTTAATGTTCGCCAACGCAATCGCTAAACCTTCCAAAATGTGGGCGCGTTCACGCGCTTTGCGAAGTAAATACACGGTGCGGCGCGTAACGATTTCTCGACGATGATTGATAAAGGCGTTGAGAATTTCAAGCAAGTTCAAACAGAACGGACGACCATCAAGAATCGCCACCATGTTCATGCCGAACACGGTTTGGAATTGAGTTTGTTTGTAAAGATTATTCAAAACGACTTCTGGCATTTCGCCACGTTTCAACTCAATCACCATTCGCATTCCATCTTTGTCGGATTCATCGCGCAAGCCAGAAATGCCTTCGAGTTTTCCTTCTTTTACCAATTCAGCGATTTTTTCGAGTAACCTTGCTTTGTTCACTTGATAAGGTAATTCGGTCGTGATAATTGCTTGGCGTGAACCTTCGCCTATATTTTCAAAATGCGTTTTGGCGCGGAGGTAAATTTTGCCTCGACCTGTTTCATAAGCGTGTCGAATTCCCGCCGCGCCATTGATAAATGCCGCTGTTGGAAAATCAGGACCTTTGATGTGTTCCATCAAGTCAGAAATGGTTGAATTTGGCTCATCGATTAACGCTAAACACGCCGCAATTACTTCGCTCAAATTATGTGGTGGAATGTTCGTTGCCATTCCAACAGCAATACCTGATGAACCGTTAATTAACAATGTTGGAATTCGTGTCGGTAAAACAGAAGGTTCTGATTCGGATTCATCATAGTTTGGCGTGAAATCAACCGTTTCTTTGTCTAAATCCGTCAACATTTCGTGGGCAATTTTTGCCATCCGAACTTCTGTATAACGCATTGCCGCTGGTGAATCACCATCAACACTACCAAAGTTCCCTTGTCCATCAATCAACATGTGGCGCATTGAAAACGGCTGCGCCATACGAACCATCGTGTCATAAACCGCTGTGTCGCCATGTGGATGATATTTACCAATCACGTCACCGACCACACGCGCAGATTTTTTATAGGCTTTATTAAAATCATTGCCTAATTCGCTCATCGCAAAAAGTACCCGTCGATGTACTGGCTTTAAACCATCGCGGACATCAGGTAACGCCCGACCAACAATGACGCTCATCGCATAATCTAAATAGGATTGTTTCATCTCGTCTTCGAGATTAACGGGGATAATTTCTTTAGCGAAGTTTGACATGATTCTCTTTTAAAAACGTGGGTGGGAAATTTAAGGTTCAAAAAATATTTTGATTAACCAATGTTGGACTGTTTTGTGCTTTCATCATAGCGTGATGAAACAATGCGTGGATTATAACAAATTATGTACTACAGGTTTACGGCGATTTCAACGTCATAATTATGACTAACAATCAGCAAATAATAGTTATGTTATTTTTTTAAAAAACAAATAGTTACAAATTTTAGGCTTAAAAATGTAAATGTTTGCCTCTGTAGCAAATGTGTAGTAAATCTAATATAGATTTAAAATGTAGTGTGATTCGCTAAATTTGAAAAAATTATTTAATTTTTTCTTTTCTAAGCAGATAAACAAGGCAGTAAAGCAGTAAAAATAGCTTTTCTTTTTTTAACTTTAAAACTCAAAGGTATTCTCATGGCTCTTATTAAGAAAACATCAAACGCATCAGCTGCAACAAGAGATGCAAACACTAACACAGCATCATCTGCATCTGCATCGCGTGAAGTTGAAATTCAACGTAAAAAAGCGCGTACATTTGCAAAACAACAGCAAGCGGCGGAACGTATCGCTGCAGCAACGGGACAATTATCTTCTGGCATCAATGAAGCGGCTGCAGCGGCTGAAGAATTAAAACGTTCGGCTGACCAAATTGCAGCAGGTGCTGAAGAAGCATCAGGCGCAGCTGAAGAATCAACATCAGCTTTGAAACAAGTAATTATTGCGGTTGGTCGTCAATTACAAAACGCTGAAATGTCACAAGCGAAAGGTGATAGTGCTTACACTTTAATTTCAAAAGTGAGTGGTGACGTTTCTGATTTAGTTGGTAATGTCGGTGTTGCAGCGAAGCGTCAAATGAGTTCAGTCGCTCAAGTTAATGAATTAGAAACTCAAGCAGCTAACATTGGTGACATCGTTAAAGCCGTAGCGCGAATTGCAGATCAAACTAATTTATTGGCATTGAATGCTGCGATTGAAGCGGCTCGCGCTGGACAACATGGTAAAGGTTTCGCGGTTGTTGCTGACGAAGTTAGAACATTAGCTGAAACGTCAGAAAAAAGTGCAAAACAAATTCAAGAATTAGTTGGTCAAATTCAAAAAGACGTAAAAATTATTGCTGACGGCATTAATACCTCTGCGAAAACAGTTGAAGCGGAAGTTGAAAATGGACGACTCATTGCGGAACAATTAACCGAAATTAGCCAAGTAAGTAATGAAGTGGTTGCTGGTGCGCGTGATATTGCAAATGGCGCACGCGAATCTGACAGTGCTTCCAGACAAGCTTTAATTGGTTCTGAATCTATTGCTGCTGCATCTGAAGAACAATCAGCAGCCGCTGAAGAAGTAAGTAAAACTGTAGCAGAGCAGGCAACTGCACTTTCTGAATGCGAGCAAACTGCACAAGGTTTATCAGAATTGGCTGAAGATTTAAAAACATCAACCGATGTCGCTAAAAGTGCGGAAGAAGTCGCTTCTGCTGCTGAAGAATTATCATCTGCCGTTCAAGAAATTAACCGTTCTGGCTCACAAGTGATGGCAGCAATTGGTCAAATTCGTGACGGTGCAAGAGCGCAAGCCGCTGCGACCGAAGAATCTGCCGCAGCTTTGGCACAAATTCAAAAAGGTTTAGAGCTTTCACAAGAAAGAGGCAATAAAAGTGTTGGAAGCATTCGTGGTATGCAGGAATTATTAGCTACCAATAAAAAATCGGTAGACGCTTTGATTTCTGGTATTACAAGTTCAATGGTTACGACACAAGAAAGCATCAAACAAGTGACGGATTTGGAATTGTTGTCGCGTCGTATCGATAAAATCGTAGATGTGATTGCAACGGTTTCGATTCAAACCAATATGCTTGCAGTAAACGGTTCAATCGAAGCGGCGCGTGCAGGTGAATTTGGTAAAGGTTTCGTTGTGGTTGCGACAGATATTCGTAATTTGGCTCACGATTCTGCTGAAAATGCGGATCGTATTAAAGATTTAGTGAAAGGCGTACAAGATCAAATCGGGGTTGTTGGCAAAGATTTAGCAGAAATTGTCGTCAGCGCACAATCTGAAGTTGAAAAATCGAAAGCGAGTACCGAAAGATTATTGCTTATCGAAGCAGATGTAAAAGAAGTGGAAAAAGCATCGCAAGATATTTTGTCAGCCTCGAATGAAATTGCGGCTGCGATTGGTCAAGTCAAAACAGGTGTTGATCAAATTTCTGCAGCGGCACAAGAAGCTGAAAAAGCAGCTACTGAAGCGGCTACTGCTGCAACACAACAATCACAAGGCGCGGCTGAATTAGCCAACGCGATTGAAGAAATTTCTTCGTTAGCTGATGAATTACAAAGCGCGTAAACCTTTCGCATTACTTCTAAAAGGAGATTGTTATGAGTATTAAAGTTCCTAAAGGACAGCGAGAGGATGCTGATAATTTAGACACAGAATTGCACGAAGGGTTTGAAGCGAAGTCAGAAGATGTTTCTGCTTTATCAGTAAAAAAAATGGATGACGAATTCACTGAAGAGGAAATGGCAGAAGGTTTAACTCAAGCGTTCCATGAGGAAGAATCGCACGTTCGTCAGTTTGTCACGTTTATTGTTGGTGACGAAGTGTTTGCTGTGGATATGGCACCAGTCCAAGAAATTATTCGGATTCCGTCAGTGGTTCGAGTACCGATGGCACCGAGTACGTTGGAAGGATTAGCGAATTTACGCGGTAGAGTTTTACCGATTGTTTCATTACGTCGTGTTTTTGGCTTTGAAGAACGAGAAGATGACGATTCAACTCGCGCCATCGTGATTGATTTAGGTCAGCCGCTGGGTTTTGTGGTGGATCGCGTTGCCAGTGTGGTGGGCGTTGAAATCAGTAAAATTGAAGATGTTTCGTCTATCAGCGGCACGATTGACACCGATTTATTGACGGGGTTGATTAAAGATGTGGGCGGTCACGGCATGATTATGGTGTTGGATTTCGCTAAGTTAATTACTAATGAATTTTCAGAAGCAGCGAAATCATCAAATCACAGCGGTTCAGCACAGTCATCAATACATGAAGCGGCTGAAATAGAAGCAATCAGTGACGAATTACAGTTGGTTAGTTTTACGGTTGCGGGCGAAGAATATGCAATTAGCATTGAAGACGTGCAAGAAATTGTTCAAGTGCCTGATCATGTGATTCACGTTCCTCACGCGGATTCACACGTTTTAGGTGTGATGACATTGCGTAATCGTTTATTGCCGTTAGTCAGTTTGCGTCGAATGTTCAGTTTGCCTTTCAAAGATGCAGACGAACATAGTCGAATCGTAGTGATTTCAGTCGGTAGCGCGTCAGTTGGTGTGGTGATGGATACCGTCAACGAAGTGTTACGAGTGTCAAAAGATTGCGTTGATCCTATTCCAAATATGCTCACCCGCGATGCTGATATGTCTGAAATCACCGAAATTTGTCGGTTAGCAGATGGCAAACGATTGGTATCAATTATCTCAGCGGACAATATGTTCCGTCATAACTCAGTGCGTGAAGCGTTAAGTTCAGTAGAAAAAATGCAGGATGAAGATGGCATGAATGATGCAGAAAAATTAGGAATTGAAGACGACGAACAAATGGTCGTGTTTCGTTTAGGTAAAGAAGAATTTGGGGTGCCGATTGAAAGCGTACAAGAAATTGTGCGTGTGCCAGAGGAGTTGACTCACATTCCACGCGCTCCGTCGTTTGTAGAAGGCGTTATCAATTTGCGCGGTGCGGTATTGCCTGTTGTTGATCAACGTCGTCGTTTAGGTTTAGAGCAAATCGAACGCAGTGAACAACAACGAATTATGGTGTTTTTGTTTGATGGTGTGCGTACTGGTTTCATTGTCGATTCAGTGGCAGAAGTATTGAAAGTGCCAAAATCTTCAATTGAACCTGCGCCAAATTTATCGAATATCCAGTCAAAACTCATTGCACGAGTGGCGAATTTGGAAAAACAAAAACGGTTAATTTTACTCATTGAGCCTTCGCATCTATTGGAAGCGAAAGATCGTGAGGGTTTAGCGGCATTCGCCGAATAATAACAGGAAAAAAACAGGAGTTTTTAGGCATGATTAAGTTACTCATAGTTGATGATTCTGCATTGATGCGTCGTCAACTTAGCTCGGTATTTGAAGAGCAAGGCGATTTTGAAATTCGTTTTGCGCGTAACGGCAAAGAAGCGGTGGACGAAAATAAACACTTTCAACCTGATGTCGTTACTTTAGATATTAACATGCCTGAAATGGATGGCTTAACTGCGTTAGTTTTAATAATGGCAGAACGGTCTGTGCCTGTTGTCATGGTGTCATCATTAACGGAGAAAGGCGCGTTAACGACATTTGAAGCGTTGGCGTTGGGAGCGGTGGATTACATTGCCAAACCCAGCGGCACGATTTCATTATCGATGGATGACATTAAAAAAGAATTGGTGGCTAAAATTCGTGCGGCGGCAAAATCGCACGTTAAAGCAGTACGCCCCACACTAACAACTCGTCAACCTGTTGTAAAAGCCCCGCCTCCGCCAATTATGCGACGCGGGGTTGCCAATGACGGTATCGTTTTAATCGGTGTTTCAACGGGCGGACCTCGTACACTTGAAGATGTTTTACCTTTACTACCAGCGAATTTCCCGTATCCCGTTGTGGTTGCTCAACACATGCCTGCGAGTTTTACGCTTCAATTTGCGGCACGAATGAATGATTTATGTGCGTTGCAAGTCGTAGAAGTGAGCAGTCCTCGTCCACTTGAATCAGGTTTTATTTATATCGGTAAAGGTGGTGCAGATGTCGTGGTGGTGCAACGAGCTGGAAAACTAATGGTTATTTCAAAACCCGAAAACAAAGACTTCTTGTGGCATCCATCGGTGGAACTACTTGGACGTTCAGCACTTGAGAATTATGACGCTGCAAAAATTATCGGCGTAATGTTAACAGGCATGGGCAACGATGGTTCTGATTCCTTTGCACAAATTAAAAAACAAGGCGGACGAACTATTGCCGAAAGTGAATCATCTTGTGTAGTTTTTGGTATGCCAGCAGAGTTAATTGCAAAAGACGGCGCAACAGCGGTTTTACCTTCGGATAAAGTGACGGAAAGAATTTTGACGTGGGTTAGATAGAGGAATAATTATGGCTTTTATAAAAAAACAACAATCGTCAACTGAAACCGAAGACGAGCGTCAAGCACCGAGAGATTTTGAGGGACTGTGTGAGGAATTAAATCACGCAGATTCTCAGGTGCGTCGTTGGGCGGTGCGTGATTTAGTTGAAATGCCTAACGCAAGCTCTGTGTTGGTTGACAGACTAGAGCATGAAAATAATGTTAGCGTAAGAACGGGCATTTTAAATGCACTAGCGCAATTGCGAGATACTGTTTCGTTAAATGGATTGATTGAGTGTTTACGCAGCGAAGACGCTGCACTTCGCAATGAATCAATTGAAATTTTAAAAGAATTGCCAGACGAAGTCGGGGCAATTCTTGAAAATTTATTAAAAGATTCAGATTCTGATGTCCGAATTTTTGCCGTCAACATTTTAGAATCACTTCGTCATGAAAATGTCGAAAAATGGTTAATTAGCGTCATTGAAAAAGATTCACACGTTAATGTTTGTTCAACGGCATTAGATTTATTAAGTGAAGTTGGGTCAGAACAGGCGATACCTGCAATTAAAAAATTAAAAGTGCGTTTCCCAGATGAACCTTATGTTTGTTTTTCGGCTGATTTAGCGTTGAAGCGAATCGAAGAAGGGAGTCAGTAAAATGCCTGCCATCAACATAAGCGACGAGGATTTTTTGAAATTCAAAGAATACTTTTATCGTAAAACGGGGATGTTATTTGAAGATTCCAAACGTTATTTTGTCGATAAACGCTTGATTGATCGCATTGAAGCTACCGATTCAGGTAATTTCCGAAATTATTTCAACCAGCTACGTTTTGAAGTATCGGGCGAGGAATTACAACAGTTAGTTAACGTGATGACGGTTAATGAAACTTACTTTTTTCGTGAAGAATACCAATTCAAATGTTTGGTAAATTCCATGATGGACGAAGTTACTCGTAAGAAAAAAGATGATTCACCGATTCGTATTTGGTCAGTTCCATCTGCATCAGGTGAAGAACCTTACTCGATTGCCATTTATTTACTGGAGTATTGGTCAGGCATTCACCGATGGGATGTAGAAATTATGTCTTCAGATATTGATACCAAAATCATCGCGCAAGCTAGGCGCGGACATTATTCAACGCGTTCAGTCATGAATTTATCGAAACCCATTTTAGCAAAATACTTTACGCCGCAAGCAGGTGGCTACCAAATTTGTGAAGATTTACGTCAAGCGGTTGAATTCAGTCGCGTTAATATCACAAATGCGGTGGATGTTCGCAATTATCGCGATATAGATGTTATTTTTTGTCGTAATTTGCTCATTTATTTCGATGATGCGTCACGGCGACAAGCGGCAGAAATGTTTTTTGATGCAATGAAAGAGGGTGGATTTATTTGTTTAGGGCATTCAGAATCGATGAGTCGTATTTCTTCGCTATTTCGGGTGCGTAAATTTCCTGATGCAATCGTTTATCAAAAACCTTGGGAGGCATGATGAAACATATTCTCGTCATTGACGATGCGGCAACTGTGCGACTTTATCATCGCAACATATTAGAAACAGCAGGTTATAGCGTTGATGAAGCTATCAATGGGATTGAAGCCTTAGAAAAAGCCTTAGTAACTTCTTACGATTTATATATTGTTGATGTCAATATGCCTAAATTGGACGGTTATGGATTTTTAAAAGAATTTCGTCGCCAAGAAGATGTGCTTCAATCACCTGCGATTATGGTGACTACTGAAGCGGGTAATCAAGACAAAATTCTTGGTTATGTGTCAGGGGCAAATTTATATATGACTAAACCAACTAAACCGAACCAATTACTTAGTTACGTCCGTTTATTACTTGGAGAGGTTGCGTAATGAACAATTTATTAGAACAATTTTTATCTGAGGCGCGTGACTTTTTACAAGGCATTGCTGAAAAGTTAATGCAATTAGAAAATGAGCCAAATAGCACTGAATTGATGGTCGAATTATTTCGGTTTGTGCATACATTAAAAGGTAATAGCGGACTTTTTGATTTTCCAGAAATGACTCGTGTGTTACACGCCAGTGAAGATTTGATGGATGCGGTACGAAATGGACGAGTTAGTTATTCACAAACGCTCGCGGATCAATTACTTGAAGCGATGGATTTTGTAAGTGCTTTGATGGACGAAATTGAACTGACAGGAAAAACGGGCAGCAATCATGTTGGCACATCAACTGAATTAACAAATGCTTTACGCGCATTGTTGAATGCACCTAGCGCAGTTCATGTGCCAGTTGCCATTGAAACATATACCGAAGATGGTTTGGCAGTGAAAGCAATTTCATGGTCTGAATTACCACCAATGGATTTGCCAGAATCAACAGCGATGGGTTTACATCGTTGTGCAGTTGATGGTGAAACTGTTTTGTGGCTTCAATACACGCCTGAACCAGAGTGTTTTTTCAAAGGCGAAGATCCATTCTTTTTGATACGACAAATTCCAGATGTCGCGTGGCGACACATTATTTTGAATAATACCGCTTCAACATTAGCGGAAATGGATGTATTCAGTAGTCAGCTTGTTTTTCAATTATTGACGATTGCATCAACAGAAGAATTAGACGATTTATTGCGTTACGTTCCTGATCAAATTCATCGCGTAAAAGTGCCAGCGTTAGCTTTTGTAAAACCGACAGGAAACAGCGACGATGTTGCGTTGGATGAAGATTTCATTATCAATATCTTGGAATTTTTTGATAATGATGAAATTGAAACATTAACCAACACGATTAACACTATGTTGGAATTGTCTTCACCTGAATTGTGGTCATCTTCGGCTTTGCGTTGGATATTGCATCTTATTGAAACAGAACCTGATAACAAACCTGTTCAACGAACTTTATTAGAAGCCTTACGCACGCAAAAAACACCTGATTGGTCGGCATTAACATTGCCTGATGTTGAACCCACTCAAAATGTAGTGGCATCGCCCGTCGTTAGTGTCAACATCTCAGAAATATCCGATACGTTATTAGTTTATTTTAATGAAGTGATTGAGGCTCAAAAGGAAATTTTAAGTTTACCCGCATCGAGTGGTGGCGCGTGGTCAGCAGGGCGATTGAAAGCCGTCGGTGCAACGTTAATTGGTTGTTATCGCGCGGTACAAAGAGCGAATGAAGTTGAGCATATTGAAGACGCGTTAAAATTAGCGTTGACCGAAAATTCTCCTACTCCATTATTAATTTGGTTAGACAATTCGTTGTTAGATACACACGAACCTGTTTTAGTGGAAGATCATGAACAACATGAAGAACATCTCGTCGCTAACCATTTAGCTGCACAAACTGACGCTAAATCAAGTCGCCGTCCTGAAGAAATTGGTGGTGCAAATATCGTTGCAGCATCTAAAACACTGAAAGTCGATCAAGACAAAATTGACCGATTGATGAATTTAATTGGTGAAATGGTCGTCGCAAAAAATGCGCTGCCATATTTAGCGAATCGTGCTGAAACTGTGTTTGGTGTTCGTGAATTGTCGCGTGAAATTAAAGCGCAATATGCCGTTATCAATCGGGTTGCAGAAGAAATGCAAGATACAATTATGCAAGTCCGCATGATGCCAGTGTCGTTTATTTTTCAGCGTTTCCCTCGCATGGTGCGCGACATTTCCCGCAAATTGGGCAAAGAAGTTGAGTTAGTTTTGGAAGGTGAAGCGACTGAAGCCGATAAAAACATTATCGAAGCCTTATCTGATCCATTGATTCACATTGTGCGTAACAGTTTGGATCATGGTTTAGAAATGCCAGAAGCGCGTCTTGCTGCGGGTAAATTTGCCACAGGAAAATTATTGATTCGAGCGAGTCAAGAATCTGATCGCGTTTTGATTGAAATTATCGACGATGGTAAAGGTATTGACCCAGACGTTATCAAGCAAAAAGCCTATGAAAAAGGCTTGATTGACGAATCCACACTTGAGCGAATCAGTGACCAAGACGCAGTAAATTTGGTTTTTGCGGCAGGTTTTTCAACGGCAGATGTGATTTCAGATTTGTCGGGACGCGGCGTGGGAATGGATGTAGTGCGTTCTGCGGTTGAAAAAGTGAATGGCACGGTTGGCATTGAAAGTGAACGTGGTAAAGGCACACGATTATTTTTATCGTTACCATTATCGATGGCTGTCACCAATGTGATGATTATCGAATCAAATACCCAAATCTTCGGTGTGCCGATGGATATGGTTGTTGAAACTGTACGCGTACCACGCGCACACATTCGGACGATTAAACAAAAACAAACCACTGTTTTACGCGGTCGAATCGTACCTTTGTTATCGCTTAATGATTTGTTGGCGAAAAGTGAACCGCAATTGCCAAATGAAGATGATGAATTTGCAACTTTGATTGTGCGTGTTCATGGTGAACATGTGGGTATTTTGGTTGATGATTTTAGAGAAACTGTAGACATTATTCTCAAACCAATGACAGGAATTTTAGGCGGTTTGCCAGGTTATTCTGGCGCGGCATTGTTGGGCGACGGTTCAGTGTTGATGGTTTTAAATCCACGGGAGTTGATTTAGTTATGGCGATTGAATATAAAAAATCACAAGCGATATTTAACGAATTTATTGGCGTTGAAGAAGCAGAAGCTTTACTAGAATGGTTGCAAAAAAATCCAAAAGGCAAAGTCAATTTTGCGGAATGCACCCATATTCATGCCTCTAGTTTGCAAGTTTTAATGGCGATTAAACCACCGATTGCAGCTGAACCAAATGATGCAGACTTAGCGGTTTGGTTGAATATTGCGTTAAAATAACACCCCAATTCAATTAATAAGGAAAATAAAAATGCCAAAAACAATTCTACTCGTAGACGATTCGGTCACAATGTTAATGAGCGTCAAAAATAACTTAGAAATCGCGGGCTTTAAAGTCGAAACAGCTGAAGATGGTGTAAAAGCAATGGCGAAACTCAGTTCTGGTTTGAAACCCGATTTAATTATTACTGACATCAATATGCCGAATATGGGCGGTATTGAATTGATTAAAAAAGCGCGTGCTTTACCTGGTTTTCGGTTTATACCGATTCTGACATTGACCACGGAAAGTAATCAAGGCAGACGTGATGAAGGTAAAGCCGCTGGCGCAACAGGTTGGTTGGTAAAACCAGTGGGTGGCGTTGATTTACTGAAAATCATTAAGCAAGTTTTGCCTGGAGCTTAATCGTGAGAGCGAAATACCAAAGCATCGATTTTAAAAGTAGGGCAGGGCGCATTTTATGTTTTGGCGTAGGTGCAATGCTTTTATTGATAATCAGTGCTGTGTTTTTAAATAGCTATTTAGAAGCACAATTAGGTCATTTTAAAGATGTGGTGTTTTTGGGTTTGGCAACGATTATTACATTCGCTTCACAATGGCTTTTGCTTCTTGAAATCCAAAAGCCAAAAGTATTTTCGTTTGAAGAACGTGTTAATGCGACGAATGAAAAACTTCGTCATGTGCTTAATAACATCACGCTTCAAGTTGAAAGCGTGTTCAACATAGAAAATGCTAATTTATCACCTAAAAATTCAAATGATGCGCTCGCGATTGATTTGGTGAAATGCACAGAAAATGTTGAAAAACGAGTGCAAGTTTTAATTGATACGTTGCAATTAGGAAGTAATGATGAACTGGAAACAGCACGATTCGATTTGTTGCCCGAAATCGAAAAAACTGCCAATGCGATTATCGAATATCTAAATGCGAGTACAAATATCGATACAAAATTGCGTGAACAAATGAATGGCACGCAACCGTTGTTATTGAATTTACAAAATGCTTTGAATGATTTTTCAGGTAAAGCAACCGTTGCAGAATCGCCACTATTAGCAATGTGTATCAATGAAACCAGTGCGATTGTGGATAGACATGTACGACTTGATAAAGAAGTAATTCAACAGTTAAATGTTATTTCTCATGATACGGGTGACGCGTCATTGCAGCTTGCGACATCGATGCGTAGTTTGAGTGATGAAGCTGGGAATTTAGTACGCTATATCACAGAAGCGGTGATGAAAATTGGCGAAATGGACGGCAGCATTAAAGACAGCGTGGATTTCATTGTCAAAATTGGATATTTCATTCAAGAAATTCCAGACAAAATTCAGCAAGATATTGCATCTGTTCAAGGTGCTGGAAGCGTAATTGATGATTTAGGTTATTTGGTTGATAGTATTAAAGAAATTAGTTTTCAAACAGATATTTTAGCGGTGAACGCTTCTATTCAAGCGGCTCATGCGGGCGATAAAGGTTTAGGATTTAAAATCGTTGCTGATGAAGTGCGTAAATTAGCGGTGAATTCAAATAAAGCGGCTGAAATGATTGAAGAAGGTTTAGATGCCGCGCGTCATACTATTCGTAATGGTTTGAAATTCAAGTTTTTAGATGAAATTATGAACCGAATGAACGAAGCGGCTCAGGTAATGGACGCGGTTCAAAACCTAGAAAACGCTCATCAAGATGCTAGTCAGTATTACAAAACGTTGTTTAATGTTATCAATAGTAATAACCGAAAACTTGCGGCTGATATTGCTGAAATTTTAGGCAGTATTCAATACCAAGACATCGTGCGTCAACGAATTGAACGAATGCAGGTAGTTATGCAACGCCGTAATGATTTATTTGAATCGTTTGTCACAGAATTGGAATCTAATAATGGTAATCTTACGAACGATTTCGCATCACAGATAAATGTAATACTGAATAATTACATTGAAGACGAATTACAACATGGCAATAGTTTAAATTCAGATAACGAAGAAGATGCACCACCAAAATTCGAGCTTTTCTAATTCACTGCGTTGTGTGAGAATGAGAACTTACATTTTAAAAATTTTAAGGAGTAAATGATGGCGAAAATTTTAGTGATTGATGATGAAGAACAATTGCGTGATTTATTGAAACAAATGTTGGGACGTGATGGACATGAAGTTCAAACTGCGTGTGATGGCGTTGAGGGAATCAAAATCTTCGGTCAATTTAGTCCTGATTTAGTCATTACAGACATTATCATGCCGAACAAAGACGGAATTGAAGTGATTACTGAATTATTATGCGGCAATACAGGAACACCTATTATTGCGATTTCAGGTGGTCGCCGTGCGATTACGGCTGAATTCAATTTAGAATCTGCTGAACTTTTAGGTGTAAAAGGTATTTTATCTAAACCTTTTACCCGTGATCAATTACGCGAAGCCGTGAAAACAGCCTTGGATTCATGATTTTGTCTGTCCCCGTTTTAGTCATAAGTAATCGCAAAGGCGGTGCGGGTAAAACAACCGTTTCGGTGAATATCGCCGCCGAATTTGCCGCTGCAAAACAGCGTATATTACTTATTGATTTAGATTCACAAGGGCATTGCGCCGTTGGTTTGGGTGTGAAAATAAGCGCGGGACAGGCTGCAGTTCATGACATTTTCACTTCGCCTACGTTACGACTAATTGATGCCGTATGTGAAACCTCGATACACAATCTTTTTCTTTTGCCCGCAAATCCCGCATTTCAACATGGTGATAGTGGTAACGATGAACAATGTTTAGCGCGGGCGTTAGCGGATAAATCGATTGCCGAACAATTTGATTTAATCGTTATTGATACCCCCCCTTCGTTAGATAATTTACTTTTAAATGCGTTAGCCGCTGCAAATTGGGTATTAGTGCCTTATGTGCCGCATCCCTTGTCGTTTGAAGGTGTGCGTCAATTGGTTCGCGTGTTATTTAAAGTGATTTCTAGTCGAAATCCCAAACTTAAAATTTTAGGTTTTTTACCTGTGATGACGGGAAATCATGTGCGCCAACATCGGCAAACGACTGAGCAAGTGACTAAACAATTTGGTGCGTTGCGAGTATTGAATGGCATTCGTACCGATATTAAATTAGCCGAAGCCTTTGGCGTGGGTAAACCAATTAGATTGTATGCCGCAAAAAGTCGGGGAGCAGAAGATTTTTCTGAATTAGCAACAACGTTGATTCAACTGATGAAAAAATAACGTCACTTCCCTGTTTTTCTTTATAGGATTGAAAGAAAATGTCTATGAGCAATAAAGAATTCCCCATTGATGCGCTATTTCCCTTAAATGAATCTGCAATTATTAGTAAGACGGATTCAAGTGAAGTAATTACGTTTGTGAATCAGCAATTTTGTCGTGTTTCGGGTTATTCAGAAGAAGAATTGCTAGGCAATACACACGTTATGCTTAATTCTCACGTTCATTCAAGTGAGTTTTTTCATGTTATGTGGGAAGCCATCTCGAATGGAAAAAGTTGGCAAGGTGAAATTTGTAATCGTGCAAAAACAGGACAGTTGTATTGGTTGAATACTTCAATTTTCCCGATAATTGATAAAGATACGGGTGAAGTATCGGGATACACTGGGGTTGGCTTTGATATTACTGAGAAAAAGCATTTGGAATTAGGCGTGCAATCTCAGGAAATACTTTACGATTCTGTTATTGAAAGCACCGATGGTTTTTGGCATTTAGATAATAAAGCGCATTTCATTGACGTAAGCACACGTTATTGTCAGTTGTCGGGCTACACCGAAACGGATTTGTTGACATTGACCATTTCTGATTTGGAAGCCGACGATCATAAAGGCGATTTAACGTATCAGCTTAGTACATTAAATGAATCAAAGACCAGTAAAGTGTTTGAATCTATGCACCAACGTAAAGATGGAACGAATTGGTTTGTAGAAATTTTGATTAGTTACAACGTCAAACACGATAATTTTTATATATTTTTACGCGATATTTCAAAGCGAAAACTGAATGAGCGTGAACAATCGGCATTGCAACAGCAACTGAATCATTTGCAAAAGCTGGAAAGTATTGGGCGATTAACCGCTGGGATTGCTCACGATTTCAACAACATTTTGGCAAGCATTTTAGGTTATAACGAACTAAATAAAATAAATGCTGAAGATATGCTAGACAATGAATTCAAAGCAGATTTTTTGCACAACTCAGCACAAATTGATGTTGCAGGAAGTCGAGCCGTTGATTTAATTAAAAAAATGTTGGCGTATTGCCGTCAAGAAGAAGAGCATAAAAGTGATACACGATTAGAGCTTTCTGATGTTTTGAATAAAATTTTGATTATGTTGCACGAAATTATTCCATCAACTATCACAATCAAAGCAAATTTGGTGGATGATGTTTATATTACAATCGACGAAACAGATTTTTATCAAATCATTGTAAATTTATTTGTAAATGCTCGCGACGCACTCAATAAAGCGAAAGGTACTATTGAATTAAGTATTTATTTAGTGGATTTTCAATCTCATATCTGTAGTGCCTGTCACGAAAAAATATCGGGTAAGTTTGTTGAAATAAAAATTTCTGATACGGGGGATGGAATCAATCCAACAAAATTAGCGCATATTTTTGAACCTTTTTTTACGACGAAAAAAGTGGGTGAAGGTACAGGATTGGGCTTATCGGTTGTTAGTGGAATTATTCACAATATGGATGGTCATATTTTGGTTGAATCTGAATTGGGCAAAGGAACAACATTTAAATTGTTATTTCCTTAACTCGCGCCGCCTAAATTATCGTCATGCCGTATAATTGTTTTTATTTTTACGGCGTTTTCGATGTCAAACCACGATTTAATTTCTCAACTTTCCAAACAACTTCAATTCTGTTTATCAAAAGACAGACATCTTTTAAAACGGCAGCTTGATTCATTACGACGGAACAAAAAAGCTGAATTGTCAGCGTTTGAAGGTTTGCGAAATCGTATTGAAAAATCGGTTGCGGGTTTTGAGAAACGTCGCGCGAGTTTCCCCGCGTTAAATTTCCCTGATTTACCCGTCACAGGCAAAAAAGACGACATCGCCGAACTCATCAAAAACAATCAAGTCGTGATTATGTGCGGTGAAACGGGTTCAGGAAAAACCACCCAATTACCGAAAATTTGTTTAGAAATTGGACGTGGCGCAGCAGGTTTTATCGGTCACACGCAACCACGTCGAATTGCCGCGCGAACCGTTGCCGACAGAATTGCCGAAGAACTCGGCGAACCGATGGGTAAATTGGTCGGTTATAAAATTCGTTTCAATGACAAAACGCACGCTGATTCACTTGTTAAATTGATGACAGACGGGATTTTGCTTGCTGAATCGCAAAACGACCCGTATCTCAGTCAATACGACACCATCATCATCGACGAAGCACACGAACGCAGTTTGAATATCGATTTTTTGCTCGGTTATTTGAAATGGTTATTGCCAAAACGTCCCGATTTAAAAGTCATTGTTACATCCGCAACCATTGATACGAAACGTTTTTCGGAACATTTCAACAACGCGCCAATTATCGAAGTTTCAGGTCGGACGTATCCTGTTGAAATGCGTTATCACCCGATTGAAGAAAAAGAAGATGAGAAAGACGACGAAACCACGGACGATTTACAAAATGCCATTTTAGATGCGGTCGATGAGTTATATCGTGATTTGCGCGGCGATATTTTGATTTTTTTAAGTGGCGAACACGAAATTCGCGAAACCACCGAATCGCTCAAAAAACATCATCCGAATCAATATGAAATTTTGCCGCTGTATTCAAAACTCAGCGTCAGTGAACAAGAGCGCGTTTTTAAACCGAAAGGTGGAAAAATTCGTATTGTTTTATCGACTAATGTCGCCGAAACGTCTTTAACTGTGCCGAACATTCGCGGCGTAATTGATACAGGTCATGCGCGGATTAGTCGTTACAGTCCAAAAAGTAAAATCCAACGTTTGCCGATTGAACGCATTTCGCAATCGAGCGCAAATCAACGTGCGGGACGTTGCGGACGGGTTGCAGAAGGGATTTGTATTCGGTTGTATTCACGCGAAGATTACGAGGCGCGTCCCGAATTTACCGAACCAGAAATCATGCGGACAAATTTATCTGCCGTGATTTTGCAAATGACGGCGTTAAACTTAGGCGATATTGCCGATTTTCCGTTTATCGAACCGCCCGACGATAAAATGATTCGCGACGGCAAAACGTCGTTGCTCGAAGTGAACGCGCTCGACAAATCGGGCAAACTCACCGAAGTTGGCAAACAGCTTGCGAAATTTCCAACCGATCCAAAATTGGCGCGAATGCTGATTGCCGCGCAAGAACAAGTGTGTTTAAAAGAAGTTAGTATTATTGTGGCGGCGTTGAGTATTCAAGACCCGCGCGAAAAACCTGCCGATAAAATGCAACAAGCTGACGCAAAACATATTGCGTTTCGTCATCCCGAATCCGATTTTTTGACGTTGTTGAATGTGTGGAACACGTTTGGCGAACAGCAAAAAAAGCTCTCAAATAATAAACTTCGCAAATACTGCTCTGATAATTTTTTGTCGTATATGCGAATGCGCGAATGGCACGACAATCACAGCCAAATTTTGCAGGTATTAAAAGGCGATTTGAAAATGCACCCGAATGAAAATGACGCGAGTTATGACCAAATTCATCGCGCGTTGCTCACGGGTTTATTGTCGAATATCGGTTTTCGACACGAACAATACGAATATCTCGGTGGACGTGGATTAAAATTTTTTATTTTCCCTGGTTCGGGTTTGCACAAATTACGTCCAAAATGGATTGTTGCCGCTGAACAAGTCGAAACCAGCAAAGTGTATGCACGAACGGTGGCGCGAGTTGAACCCGAATGGATTGAAGAATGCGCCGCGCATTTGGTCAAACATAATTATTACGACCCGCATTGGGAGAAAAAAAGCGCACGTTGCATGGTCTATTCGCGCACGTTGTTACACGGTTTGACTTTGCAAGCGGGTCGAAAACTGCCGTATGACCACGTTGACCCGAAAGCCGCACGGGAGATTTTTATTCGCAGTGCGCTGGTTGACCACGATTATCACAGCAACGCACCGTTTTATGTCGCGAATCAAAAGTTGCTCGAAGAAGTCGGCATGATTCAACACAAAGGGCGGCGTGTCGATTTGGTTGAAGATGAAGAATGGTTGTATGCGTTTTATGACCATAAATTACCGCCCGAAATTGTCAGCGGCGTAACGCTCGATACTTGGTGCAAAAAAGTTGAGCGTGAAAATAAGCAATTTTTATTTTTAACGAAAGAAGATTTAACGCGCGAAAAAGGCGAGGAATATGTCAACGAATGGGATTTTCCTGACCATAAAAAAGTGGGCAAATTGACGATTGCGTTGCAATACCGTTTTGAACCTGGACACGATGAAGACGGTGTGACGGCGATTATTCCCGTGCATCAACTCAATCAAATTACGCAAACGCCGTTTGATTGGCTCGTTCCTGGAATGCTCGAAGAAAAATGCGTTGCGCTGGTCAAAGCCTTGCCGAAAAACATCCGCAAACATTTCGTTCCAGTGCCTGAAACGGTGAAAAAGTGTTTAGAAATCGAACCCGATTTTAAAGGCGCGTTGGAAGAATGGCTGGGCAATCGATTACGCAAACTCACGGGCGAGGCAATTCCGCTCAATGCGTGGAGTTTCGTGGGCATGACCCAGCATTTAAAAATGAATTTTCGGATTGTGAACGACGATGGGCAATTGTTGGATTACGGGCGCGATTTGAAAGCCTTGCAGGCAAAACACGTCACCAAAGCGGGCGAAAGTTTTGACCAAATCGCCGCCGATGAGTTGAATTTCACGGGCTATATTCAATGGGCGTTTGATGATTTGCCAGAGCAATACAGTTTTATGCAAAAAGGTCAGGCGTTTATTGGTTATCCTGCGCTGGTTGATGAAGGCGAAACGGTTGGCGTGAAGATTTTTGATACCCAGCGAAAAGCTGAATTGCAACATCAAGCGGGTTTGATTCGGTTGTTTCAATTGCAACAGCGCAAAGAATGTACTTACGCGCTGAAAAATGTGCCGAAAAATACCGCGTTAGAATTGGCTTATAACCGTTTGCCCGCGCATTCGATTTTGAAATCGGAACACGTTGCGGAGTATAAAAACGATTTGTTGATGTTGATTTTGAATAGCGTTTTTGTCGAAGGTAAAACGATACGCTCGCAAGCCGCGTTTGAACAAAGTTTGAAGGAAAATAAAAGTTTATTCGTTACACGAGCGACTGAGATTGCGAATTTGGCGTTAGAAATCATGAAAAGTTACGGTGAACTCAAAACCAGTTTGCAACGCCTGAATGCCGCTGACCCGCTGATAAAAAGTCTTGACGAACAGGTGAATTATTTGATTTACGGGGGCTTTATTCGCACGATTCCGTTTGCTCAATTCAAACATTTGCCACGATATTTGAAGGCGATTCAATACCGTTTAGACAAACGTGATAACACGCCACAAAAAGCCAATGAACTCGCGCGTTTTCAAATTCGATATTGGAATTCGGTTTCGCAGCGGCTGAAAAAAGAAATCGTTACGCCTGAAACGGAAGCGTTTCGTTGGATGTTGGAAGAATTTGCGGTGTCGTTGTTCGCGCAACAGTTGAAAACGGCGATTCCTGTGTCGGCGCAGCGGTTGGAGAAGGCTTGGGAAAGTGGTTTTTAAAAAAATCGAGAGAACACAAAAATGAAACAAGATTATTACAAAATACTTGGTGTAATTGATACTGCTGAACTCGCTGTAATAAAAGCAGCGTACAAAGCATTGATGCAAATTTATCATCCTGATAGATACGAAGGCGATAAAGAAAAAGCCCACACAATTTCACAAGAAATTAACGAAGCCTATCGCGTTTTATCCAATCCAGATTTGCGAAAGGCTTATGATTTAGAGCGTGAAAGTCAAAAAAATCAATACACACCAAATAATGATGATGAGAAGAAACAGAAGAAAATAATCTGAAAGATGATGTATTAAATGCAAATTGGGAAATTGCCCGACAATATGTCACCAATTTAGAAAGTTTGTATCAATCGCTTCATTCATTGTCGCCCGAATTATCGTTTACATTTAAGTTAGAGCTACTTGAAACAAAACGTTTTAACGAAGCTGATGCTATCTCTGAGGTTTTGAAAACATGGTTTTTAACAAAGTATTTCGGTGAAAACAAAGACATTCAGAATTTTGCTGTTTGTTGGTTATTGTTAAATAAAAAACGCCAAATTGCTCAAGAGCTGAATAAAGTTATTACTGTTTTAGGTGAGAATTTCAAGGGGCAAGAAATAATTGATAAGCTCAAAATTAAACATAATTTGCCTTATCAAGAAGCACAGAAGAAAAATACTGAGGAATTCGTACTGTGGTGGGGATGTATGCCGATATTTATATTGATTTTTATTTCAGTGGTTTTTCTATCGTTTGTTCTTGTTCCAAAATAAAAAGTGAGAAAAACCAGCCTTTTTTGTTTGTGCTAGAATTTGGTTTTGAATTTCACAGTAGAGTTAATCATGTGACACGGGCTTGCCAAGGCGTGGTTTTTCATTCAGTAGCGATTGCAAAGCAATTTATGGAACAAACCAAGACCAACAAGGGATTGAAAGTCACGGTTGATAACTTAGAACCTGACGGGACATGAATTGTTTTCTCATCGTTGATGACACAACAACATCACCTTCCGCCACAAGTTTCTTTTTCGCGCCGATAATCACAAAGACTAACGCGATAACAAAACCTGTGAAGATGATAATCCCTAAAATAATTTCCAGCATGACGTTACCTTCCTAGAGTTGAATGCGCCTGAGAAAGCCATGAAACCCAAAGACATCAGACCCGCTGTAATAAACGTGATGCCCAAACCTTGCAACGCGGCTGGAATATCACTGTATTTCAATTTTTAATTGCACCATAATAGGCACAAATTTTTAACCGAAAAATTGCCAAAAAGAAAAATTATGTTGAAAGTTCGGTTTTTCCAAACTGAGAATGGTGCTGAACCTGTACGCGATTGGCTTAAAGATTTGAGCGTCGTCGATAAGAAAATTATCGGTTGTGACATAAAAACAGTGCAATACAGTTTTCCAATGGGCAAACCACTTGTGGCTTCGTTGAGAAATGGTTTGTGGGAAATTAGGTCGCGCATTACTGATGGCATTGCGCGAGTTATTTTTATTGAATATCACAGCGATTTGATTTTGCTACATGGTTTTATCAAGAAAACTCAAAAAACACCCATTCACGATATAGATTTGGCAATCAGCCGAAAAAATAAGTTAATCAACGCAAAGTAATAACGGAGTAAATCAGCATGAATGAACAATATCTTGGCTCGGATTTCGATGATTTTTTAGCAGAAGAAAATTTGCTTGAGCATTGTCAGGCGGTGGCAATTAAGCGCGTGATTGCTTTTCAATTGATGCAATTCATTGAAGAAAATAAATTATCGAAATCCGAAGTCGCCAGACAATTACAAACCAGTCGAACCGCGTTAGAACGGTTGCTCAATCCGAATAATACTTCTGTCACGCTTGAATCCATTGTTAAAGTGGCTCATTTAACACAAAAACGGCTGTCAATTTCGTTGGCGTAGAAATGTGAAAAAACTCACTAAGCAACAAATCGAAGAATTAAATCTATTGGCGAATTTACCCGACGACGAAATTGATACCAGTGACATTCCAGAACAAACAACCTGGGATAATGCGGTCATTGGTAAGTTTTACAGCAAAAATCAGCAAGCCATTCGCATTGATAACGAAATTTTGACGTGGTTTAAAAGTAAAGGCGGACGCGATTATCAGCACATGATTAACAAGGCTTTTTTTGATTATGTCCAGCAACACAATCACGCTTAAACACAAAAAGCCCCGCAAACTGTAATGCAAGTCGGGGCTTTTTGTTTTTAATTACTTTGTTTTTCTAACAATTCAATCAATTTGGTTAAATCAGCTACTTTTTGTTTATACAGTTCAATTTCTTTGTCTTTAAATTCGCAAATTAAAATCTGTTTTTCTAATTCAGAATCAGAACCTAAATAGACATTATGTTTGTGCTTGCCTTGCTCGTTGAAATTCACATTTAAAACAGTTTTGCTATTTAAATCTAATAATTCAGACAAGTTAATTCCTAACTTTTCAGAAATTTTTTGTAGCTTTGATAATCTAGGATCACTGTCGCCACGTTCAATATCGCCATAAGCATTCGATGACATTCCTAATTCTTCTGCCATTTCTTCTTGCGTAAATCCTTTTGCATTTCTAACCAATTTTATCTTTTCATTTACCGACATTTTTTGTACTCCTGTGGGGAAATTATCGGTTTTTGTGGGTGTTTAATTATAGCTGAACAATTTAGTATGACACGCGGATTTGTTAGTAATTCTGCTAATTGAATTGATAAATTTTCACTTTAAGATTATTCGAGGTTTTTATGATTAAAAATGTAAAAAATGTTTTGCTCATTGCTTTAATGGGTTTCACAACGGCATGGGCATCGATTGCTTCTGCTGAAATGGGTCAAACTGGTCAAATTACTTTAGAAAGTGTTACTGTGCTTGGTGAAACTCTTGGTTCGAGAATGGAAATAAAAATACTTAAAGGTTTTTCACTACCGAAAAATGTAGCGTGTGACACTAATTACATTAGTACAAAAAATAGCGATGATTCTGACAGAGCCATGCTTTCTTTATTACGAGAAGCCATAATTGCAAAACGCAAAGTTAGACTCTGGATCACTGATGATTCAGAAAGTACATCTTCTGCTCCTGGTAGATGCAGTCTTTTGTCGGTAGAATTATTTTAGTAAATTGGTTCCATTTATAAAAAGTTAAAAAGCCCCGATTTGCATTAACGCAAGTCGGGGCTTTTTATTGTCTAGCGATAAATTAAAAACTAACCGCCGAAATCATCCAACATAATGTTTTCAGGCTCAACGCCGTTATCTAACAACATTTGAATCACCGCCTTATTCATCATTGGCGGACCACACATATAGAACTCACAATCTTCAGGTGCGGGGTGATTTTTAATGAAGTTTTCAAACAATACGTTGTGAATAAAGCCCGTGTAACCTGTCCAATTATCTTCGGGCAACGGATCAGAAAGCGCGACTTGCCAAGTAAAGTTGGGGTTTTCTTTTGCAAGCATATCGAAATCTTCCACATAGAACATTTCGTTTTTGCTACGCGCTCCGTACCAGTACGACATTTTGCGTGTTGATTTCAACCGACGAAGTTGGTCGAAAATGTGTGAGCGCATCGGAGCCATCCCCGCACCACCGCCGATAAAGACCATTTCGGCATCAGTCTCTTTCGCGTAAAACTCACCATAAGGTCCCGACACGATACATTTATCACCTGGTTTCAGGTTAAAAATGAACGACGACATGATTCCTGGCGGTGCATCAGGCGCATTAAACGGTGGTGTAGCAATCCGCACGTTCAACATAATTTCTTTTTCTTCTGGGTAAGAAGCCATCGAATACGCACGCAACGTCGGTTCTTTCACCGTCGAAACGTATTTCCACAAATTGAATTTATCCCAATCGCCACGGAAACGGTCAGCAACTTCAAAATCGCTGTATTTCGCAACGTGTTCAGGACATTCAATTTGAATATAACCGCCTGCACGATAATGAATTGCCTCACCTTCTGGCAAATCTAACAGCAACGCTTTGATAAATGTTGCCACGTTGTCGTTGGATTTAACGGTACATTCCCATTTTTTCACGCCGAAAACGCTGTCTTCGACTTCAACGGTCATGTTGCTTTTCACTGAAACTTGGCAAGACAAACGTTCACCGTGAGCCGCTTCGCGTTTGGTAATATGACTTAATTCAGTTGGCAAAATATCGCCGCCACCTGAATGGACTTTCACTTTACATTGACCACAAGTACCACCACCGCCACACGCTGATGAAACGAATAAACCGTTATCAGAAAGCGCGTTTAATAATTTTGAACCTGACGGGACATGAATTGTCTTTTCTTCGTTGATAACGATTTCAACATCACCTTCCGCCACAAGTTTCTTTTTCGCGCCGATAATCACAAAGACTAGCGCGATAACAAAACCCGTGAAGATGATAATCCCTAAAATAATTTCCAGCATGACGTTACCTTCCTAGAGTTGAATGCCTGAGAAAGCCATGAAGCCCAAAGACATCAGACCCGCTGTAATAAACGTGATGCCCAAACCTTGCAGAGCGGCTGGAATATCACTGTATTTCAATTTTTCGCGCACGCCAGCCATAACGGTAATTGCCAACGCCCAGCCCAAGCCACTTCCAATACCGTAAGTGACGCTTTCGCCGAAGTTGTAATC
>CAIPQN010000091.1 GCA_903867225.1 uncultured Pseudomonadota bacterium
CGCGACTTTTGAAGATTGTTTTGGCAAGGTTTCATCGTGGAATTCACGCGCTTTTTCAGGGTCTAAACCGATGTTGAATTGGTCTTCCCAACGGAATTCAAAACGCGCTTTTGACATCGCATTATCCCGCGCTTGTGCGCCAGGATGCCCTTTGGCTAAATCTGCTGCGTGCGCCGCGATTTTGTAAGTCACAATCCCTTCCTTCGCGTACATCTTGTTTATTCGGCAGCCCTAAATGTTCTTTTTGCGTGACATAACACAGCATCGAGCAACCATACCAACCGATATTTGCCGCGCCAATCGCGGACGTAATGTGGTCATAACCTGGTGCAATATCCGTCGTGAGAGGCCCTAAGGTATAAAAAGGAGCTTCGCCACATTCTTCAAGTTGTTTATCCATATTGACTTTAATCATGTGCAACGGAACGTGTCCAAGGCCTTCAATCATGGTTTGTACATCGTGTTTCCACGCGATTTTTGTCAGTTCACTGAGCGTTTCAAGTTCGCCAAATTGCGCCGCGTCATTCGCGTCATAAATCGAACCTGGACGTAGACCATCACCCAATGAAAACGCCACATCGTAGGCTTTCATGATTTCGCAGATTTCTTCAAAGTGCGTGTACAAGAAACTTTCAGTGTGATGCGCGAGACACCATTTCGCCATAATCGAACCGCCGCTTTTTTTGAAAAAAGCGGCGATTTTCTCAATGTTCAAGCAATCGAATAAAACCCGCTTGCTCAAAATGATGGTCAGACGTTAAAGAGTGCAAAATTTTTTCTCTTTGCATAATCACAAAACTTGAACAATCAACCAAACTCCAATTTTTATCTGGGCGTGATTTGAGTAATTCCCATGTCTGCGCGTCTAATTCGGGCGTGATGTGAATAATTTCAAACCATGACGTTGCTTTCATTTTCTCAATAATTTTGATTTGCAACGGCTTTGATACGTTTAATGGGCTACTCAACAACGCAACCAACTCTGCAATCACATAATTACGGGTCACTACTACACGTTTTTGACTTTGCCATTTCGTCATCAAATTTTTGGTTTACAAATGAAACGGTTCGCTCGAAACCAGAAAATTCGCCCAGCCAGACGTATCAACAAAAATTTTATTGGTCATTTTTTATCGCTTGCCCAAGATAAAAATCGTGATTACCTGAAACATCCGCAATATCAGAATGTATGCAACCCGCTAACTGTAGAAAATCGTCTGTTTCAGTTTTAGGCTTTTCAAATAATTGCCGTAACAATCCAATCACAAGTTGTTCTGGTTTTTCGTGCTTTTTTAAGGCTTGTTGTTTAATGGGTTCGTAAAGGTCATCGCTTAATTCTAAAAGTAGTGCTGTCATTATTTTTCTCCGAGTGAAAACACAAAAACAAACCGTCCACTTTTTTGGAAAAACGGGCGGTTTCAGGCGAATTACAAAATAAAATCATCAGCAATTAAACTCTTCACACCGTTTAGTTGAATCGAAAACTCAGGTTTGCTGTCGGCATTAGTGCTGCCGTAAAGAATGTGGCTTGTTGCATCAAAACGTAATTGCCGTGTTAATGAGATATTTTAGGTTTTCATCATTGCGGCTTTTTCTTCGTTGAATTTTGGGGTGTAGGTCATGTTAAAATCAAATCCCATAAAAAAAATGAGAGGAAATATTGTGAGTGACGAAATTATTACAGGTGTTTGTCCTGAATGTAAGAAAAATTCCAGATTTACTTATGACTATTCGCTTGTCAAATGTGGAGCAAAGGTTGTTGAAGGTATATTTTCGTGGAATCCAACAGAAATGCTTGGTAATGTTTTAAAAACTACAGTCGAGGCATTTGTAGGCGAAGAGGCAAAAAATTTTGAATGTCTGGATTGTGGTTCAACTGTTCAACAATGCTCGGTTTGTGAGGCTATTATCAAGTATTTCAATACAGGAAACTGTCCGAATTGCAACGCAAGGTTGTGAGAATAAAGATTTCATAGTAACCAGTTTTTATAAATATGAACGCTGTTTCTACCCCACTTATCTCAGCCGATGTAGAAACAGAGTTCATAAAAGTGCTACCCAATGTTCAAAAATCTTTATTCTCTTTCATCTTTTATTGATACTCCTTTCCCCCCAAATCCAGTATTAACTGATATGTTGAATTCCATACCTTCAAACCAAGTTAGTGTACTGAAATTAAATGCCCAAACAGCCATTCTTCCTCCAATTAAAAACCTTTTAGGAAGCACTATATCAAGGACAGCTCCGATTATGCCAAATATCACAAATATGATTAAACCATACGGTAATAATAAAAATATGCTTTTGTCTTGAAGGCTTGGAATGGAAGGATAATTGACTAAATAAAAAATGGGAGATAAGCCAAAGAAAAATAAAGTTCTAACAACTAAATTCAATATATATCTTTGTATAGAGACGGTGTTTGTTTGCGTAATATCTTCGTTTTTTTCGACGGAAAATGTATAACCACAATTACATTTTTCAGTTAAATCATCGTAAATTGCATCACAAAGTGGACAACTAACCATATATTTTATCTCCTTTTTGATTGGTAAAATTTTACAAATTCGATTCGAATAATAACGCGATGTTCGACTTTTTTAGTTGAAAGCATGACCCATTTTCCTGCAAAGTTGTTCTACCAAAAGCAACTCAAATCAGGAGAAGAGCCATGCCGCTTGAAGACTTTATCATTTATGTGTATTGCTGTGTAGAAGAAGC
>CAIPQN010000092.1 GCA_903867225.1 uncultured Pseudomonadota bacterium
GAATAAGAGAATGGACTTGTGCCGAGTGTGGCACGACGCATGACAGAGATGTTAATGCGGCTAAGAACATTCTCGCGCTTGGACATAAGCGTCTAGCTGTAGGAATCACCGCCTCTTTAGGGCGGTGAGGATGTCAACGCTGCTGTTGTTTGACCTAAAACAGAAATCGCCCCGCTTGCATCCGCGCCGATTCTAATTGTGAGAGCTTGCGTCGTTGCCATTGGGGCGTTCCTTTATTTAGTTTTTTGTTCGCTTATTGCGCGTAAAAAGCCGCGCTCAACCTCTGCTATTTCGTGCAGCAGTGTCAGGCGGTCACGTTTTTTTGAATACAACTCTATGACTGCGATAACACTTGAATAGTTCAAGCCAGTTAAACCATCCATCGAATAATTCCACTGTGTTTGAACGGCAAAAAACACTTCTAAAGCCAGTGTTGCGTCATAAAAAACAGTGAAATCTTCATCTTCATCTTCTAGTGCAGCATCATCGAGCGTAATACCCCACGATGCCGCGCTTTCCTCTAAACTTTCACGATTACCTTTCGAGTTACCAGCACTTGCGTAATGATAGCCCGCGTCGTTTAGTTTTTTGCTTTAAGCGCCTTGTACAATGCGGGTTGCGTGACGCCGCCCTGTACCGCCCAAAAGTTTTGTAAGATTGCTGAACGTGTGAACGCGGTATCTTTCAAAACCTCAACCAAATCTCTTGAGAACGGAACATCCGCACCTGCTTCATCTTTCACACCAGCCACGCCGACCACCGAATTGAAAATTAAGTCGATAGCTAAATCTTCGTCGCCCGCGTTTGATGTTTCGCGGATGCCGTCAACTTCTTCTTTCTTTAAAATTTTGAATTCCACGTCAAAAACGTGCTTTGTTACCTCTGCGAAATCACCCGCTTCTTCTGCTGTGATTTTGATTTTACGAGTTGCTTTTTTGCCGATAACTAATGCCATTTTATTATCCTCTCTGATTAAATTTACTGAAAAATAAGTCAACAGAATGCTGGCACCCGCTCCATGCAAACCCGAAAGGGTAAATATGTAATGAAATGCGATGCCAGCTAATTCCATGATTTTTAGGTTAAGGTGATTTTGATTTCGTCATTGCCCGCCGATGTAGGGATAAAAGTTAATCCCATATCAAGCATTACAACGCCTTCGTTATCAGCATATTTCGGGGCTTCAATACCTAAACCCGTTGCCGCCGATTCGATTTTAATGATGTTTCCAGCGGTCAAACCATGAGTTAGCGATAGCGCACCCAATGTTGAATTTTGAGCGATATTAAAGAAGTCCTTGGTCGCAAGGGTTGGCATTTCAATCTTGATGTTACCTTTTGGCTTGCGGTCTGAAATAATGACCGACTCACTACCCACTAACGCCCGATATTTCACGTCATTTGCAACGTCCAAAGTGAACGATTCCATGATGGGTGCGTAACCGTGAATTGATACAGGCGTTGTATTAGTTGACGAAACAGCGACAGGAATAGCCGACGTATAAACCAAGCCAGTTGTTACTAATAGATTGTCCGTAATTGTTCCCAATAAACCCGTCATGGTGAACTTCATTTTTGGAAGCGTCTTGACGGTAACGTCAAAGCTAACCGTGCCACGCGCTCCCAATAAAACGTGTTTAACGCCATCGCGTTGGAAGTAAATGGACGCTGACGTTCCGCCCTGCGTTACAGATGTTAGCGTGATTGGTACATAAACAACGCTTGGTGATGTAACTGTTTCACTGAATCCGCACGCCTGTAATAACGCGCCGAATTGAGGTGCTGTGCCAGCCGCTCCCGAACCCGCCAACTCAACCTCAAAATCAACCGTGGCGTATTTAGTCACCATGATGCTTTGATTATTTCCAAAGAACGGCTTGATGATGTTTCGCTGAACTGTGTCACCAGCCAACGGCGTGATGTTTACGTCGCCCGTTTGAACAGCGTTGACTGCATTAGTAGGTGTTGCATCTGTGCCGTAAGTGGTTTCTTTCTTAACCAAGATGAGCTGTTTGTTTTTTAAAGCCATTTTTTAATCCTCGCGTGGTGTACGTTTGCCCGTGAAGAGGTCTGAAATATATGAACCGCCAATACCCCAAAACTCATCTTGTTTCCAAACTTCCAATAACTCATCTTCGGTTAGTGGTGTTTTTGGTAGTACCTTTTTAACTTCCTTTTCTTCAATCACTTCTGTCATTGCGGAATGCTCCGTAAGTAATAATCTGTTTCAAAAACCCCGTACCAATACTGCGTGAGCGGGTCGAATCCGTAGTTTTTTCCGCTGACATAATCGACGGGGGACGCGGCATCAATCGGTGTCCAGCCACATAACGCCGCAAGGATTTCAGCATGAACCGCTTCAAACTCTGTGGTGTAACCCGTATCACGCGGATTAGCTACATTCTTTACTGCGACGTAAATACCGATTCGCTTTTTAACTTGCTGCGAATGAATACCCGTCGATTTATTGGGTAGTGCATTTTCACTGTCATAAATCACCCATGCACATGGACGCTTCACGGTGTTAGCCTGTGCGACAGCCAAACTCACGCTGCCAGCCACTTCATTTACAAGAATGGGACAGGCGGCTTTTAAATGCTCAATCCAGTTTGAAATTTTCATCCGAAAACACCCGTTCTGCCCGATGTCATCATTGCAAATCCAGAGCCTTCGGATACCTCACCCGTTGTTGGCGCATGAACAACCATCCGAATTTTTCCTGCTGCCACCTGCTCCAAATAATTAATAATGGCATCATGACGTTTCTTGATTGCTGGTAATTCGATTTTGTCATACAAAAAAAACCGCGCTAAATCACAGGCATAACGGACGATATTTTCAGACGGATTGATAATAGGAACGCCGTAACGCGCTCCTAAATAACCATCAATTTCAGCAGACGCATCTTCAATTGCTTTATTCAAAATTCCGTCATCAATCGCCCCCGTTCTTAGTGGGTCAGCAATGGTGAGAAGTTCATCTTCCCAGCCGCGTGAAATCATGTCAGCCTTCGAGCAGTACATTACATCGCCTCGATTTCAGGCTTTGCTTCGACTTCAATTTCAGGATTTAATTGATCAATTTCAGCCTCAGACTTAGGACTTAAAACTTCATCTTCTAAATCTTTATCCTCTAAATCTTCATTGCTGATTTTGATTACACCTAGCGCAAGCAATGGCACGCCGTCTTTTTCAGTCAGCGTAATAATTTCACCGATTTGATAATCTTCGCCGTTGTGCCTAATGGGTGTGACAGCAACAAAATCCTCCGTATCCTCACTCGCTCCTTTTTTTATTTTCTTTGTTGCCATTTATGCCACCACATTAGTAAGCAAGAAACCAAATTCTTTTGCAGTAACAACTTCGCGCACCGATTCACCTGCACGCACTTTTACACCGCCGTACATACCGATATTTGGATCGACGATTGTGCCTGCGATTCGCGTGCCGAATTGTGCGGTGTAACCCCACATTCCGTTATCTGCTTGACTGACTGAGCCACTGTAAATCCCTGCACAGAATTTCCCCCAGATGCGCGTTTTAACAGGCGTTTTCCCCTTTGGCGCAGTGTTAGTCCAACCATCACCGACAATGATTTCGTCAATTTCAAGCAAGTTTGCGAGTTCTTGACGTGTAATTCGACGCGCTCCAGCCGTTGCACCTGCAACAGCGGTTAATTTTGGATGCTGACTTAGTACCGTCCACACCGAGCGACCCATCGCTAATTTGTTCGGACGCATGAATGGCTGATCTAAATAATTCAGTAAATCAGCTAACGGATTGGAGTTTGCATAATCCGACCACATCGACGTTCCCGACAGTGCGGCGGTATAAGCAAAATTTGCTGAATTACTGGTTATTGCAGCAGCACGGATTTCGCGTCGTAATTCAACAAATCCCATGACCCGCTGTGTTGCACGCATCAAAGCGGATTCGGCAGGTGCATTCTTTGAATCTTGATTTGGTACGGGCTCATCCAAACCTTGATTGATAGTCGCCAAATACACAGGGTCTTGCACGCTATTTGATAGCTGGTTTGGCATACCGACACGCCCGACATTCGTTTCAGGTGGTGTAATCCATTCTGCCATTCTGTCTGACAAATCAATGAATTCTTGTTTATCTACGCCGACGCGCGGCAACACTAAATCTGCAATCAAGCCTGACTGTCTAAACTTAATCGCGACTGCGGATAACGCAGGAATAATAACTAACGGTGAATTTGCACTCATGGCTTAACCTTGCATAATGGAGCGTTGTAATAACACAGGAATTTGCTCATCTGCCGAAGCGGCTGATTTGAGTGCGATTCCGATAATTTGCACATTTACACCTGCTGCTGGTGTTGCCGTAATGACACGCCCCGTTGAATCAACCGTTAAACGCGAACCGCGTGTGATGGCTGCCCCTGCTCGCGCTTCGGCAATACCATCAATCACCACATCCACTAAATTGCCTTTCACAATGTCATCTGCAACAACTTCAATTTCATTCGTGAAACCAATCGCTAAATCAGCGGCGGCTGTCGCCAAGGTAATCGTGTTGTCATCTGCTCCGAACTTGACCGCCGAAAATGGAACAATTGCAGCGGTAGGTGTAAAACTTTTGATTAAACCCGTGTTGTTATACATTTTTCACCCACTCACTCATGACATGGTTAATGGCGGTAATATCATCAATGACAAACCCTAACGCAGCTTGTTGTGACTGATACGCCGTGGCTTTTGAGGCAACTTGCGTCGCGCTATCTTCATTTGACTTGCCATCACCTTCGGGGGCATTTCCACCTGTTTGCGTCCCTGACAATGCAGCAATCGGCGTGGCTTTATCTAAGAACGCGCTTAACGCTTCATGCGGTAAGGCTTTCGCCCAATCTGTCAACGCTGGTGTGATACGACCATCGGACAAACCAACTTTCACCAAATCATCGACGGCGTTTTGATTGATGCGCGAATTCAGCGCGGCAAGTTCTTTTTGTAACTCATGAACTGCTGCAACGGGAACGTGCTGTGATAAATCAACGGATTCATCGCTGCACGCGGCTTTCTTTGTTTTTAAATCTGTACAAGCGGCTTGTGAATCTGCTAACTGTTTTTCTAATTCAGCAATTCGCGCTTTTAATTTGTCAATTTCTGGCATTTGTAAATCCTGTGGTGGTGAAAAATAATCAGCCGCTAACGCGCATAAATCCTTCATCGAATCGAGGGCAGGATTATTGGTGAGAGCCGCCATGTGTATCTTGGTGATAACGCCCGTTTTTGGTTCAAACGACAGTACGGGCGAAATGTAGCGATATTCTTTGTTTTGAATGGCTAAAGCCGCGCTATCAGTCCATTCAACTTGTGTTGCGAATAATCCCAAACCTTCGCGGTATTGCAGATTCTTGAACCAACCAGCCGCAGGTGCAGGGCATCCGTTTTGTTTTGCGTAAAGTGTTTGGTGTTCATAATCGATAACAAAAGCATCCGCTTGTGAATCGGCAAGTTGAATAACATTTTGTGCAATTTCAGCATTGATTAACCATCCAGAAAGTTCGGCAGGTCTGCCGTCTTTTGCGCGAAATAAACCATCGGGCGTGAGTTGAATTTCAGTGGGAACAGTTCCCGCTAAATCCGTGACGTTTGCAGCAAGGGCGATAATTTCATTTTTCATGGGGCGATTGTGGGCGAATGAAACGCGCATTTCTAATCGCGCGGCTTAGGAATTTAGGCGTATTTTCGACAGGCATAAAAAAGCCCCGACTGAATGAACAATCGAGGCTGATTTCTGTGTAGGCTTTTAATGATTTAAATGACTTTCAAGCATTTGTAAAATGTCCTGCTCCCAGTTTTGGGGTAGTGTTTGATTTGGGAAGAACGGACGAGCTGCAATTCCTTTTGACGGGCTGCCGAACTGATGCACTGCCGCATATTCCGTATCAGTAGTAACTTCGGCAAAAGTGTTTGATGCACGAAACGCAATCGAGCCTTTCAACTTCCCTCGGTCATTCAAGATTTTCATATTTGACATTGCTCTGTCAAATGCCTTTGTAGTGCGCTTACCACTTTTAATCTTGTGTCCACCCGCAACACGTTTTGCACGCGCTAACTTTGTAGCTGGTGACAACGGTTTCCAATTGATGCCGTCGGGTGATTTTTCATGCTCGAAACAATCAAGCACGTTCGAGCGCAACATTTGCCCGATTTTGTCAAAAGCTGCGTGTAAATTAGTGGCGTTGCCTTGTAAGCGTGCTAACTGTTGCTGAACGGCAGTGCTATCGATGGTGATAGTGGTCATAAGCAATCATTGTTATGTAATTTAATCATTTGATGTTTGTGTGGTTTAGTTATAAGATTTAATCAAGCTAACAAGTGGGAAGGCACGAAAGCGGTTGAACTAGGTCGCTAACCGCCTGACAGGTGAATCGCAAAACCTAGCATTTGCGTGGATAGATTACTTCCAACTGTTAGTAGTTTTTCAAAAGTAACTCCCCATTTCTTTGATTATCCAGTGACCTAACAGGCATTGGTATCATGTTCCAAATTGCTGAATCATTCAAAATACTAATCACAACCAGCATCTGCTTACTTCCAGTTGAAAACA
>CAIPQN010000093.1 GCA_903867225.1 uncultured Pseudomonadota bacterium
GTGGTGGTGCGCCTTTATCCGTTCTGAAACAGTATATTGAACAACAGCAACGCCCTACTTAAATTTTAAAGCGGGGCTACGCCGATATTCCTTACATCCCCGACCTGAAGAGACGGGGCTTTGCGGAATTTTTGGTAAAAATAATGAAGACGCGCTTTTTTTAGCAAAAAAACGTGCTGAGTTGACGCTAATGGAACAACGTCAATTTATCGCGATGGTTTCACACGATTATCGCTCACCACTTGCCGTAATTGATACTGCCGCCCAATTACTTGCCGCTAAAATTCCAGAAGAACGCGACGACTTGAATATCGTGCTAACTAGAATCCGTCGCGGTGTTTCTCTTCTTTCAAATACTATCGATAATTGCATGACAGAGGATCGTTTAGATTGCGAAACACTCAAGCTCCATGCGTACCCGATCAATTTGAATGAGCTTGGTGCATCGGTAATAGAATATGCCAATCAAATTTCACAGCATGATATTTTGCTCGATATTCCGTCCGATTTGCCGCTCTTAAATGGCGATGAAAAGTTACTCAGCATTCTGTTACTCAACCTTCTTAATAACGCAATTAAGTATTCGCCTCAGAACAGTAAAATTGAGTTACGCATTAAAGAAAAAGGAACAAATTGCAGTTTTGAAGTTATTGATTTTGGAATCGGTATTCCTGCTGATGAACGTCATCTTATTTTTAAAAAATATTTTCGTGGTCGTTTAACCGCTGCTATTTCTGGTACGGGATTAGGACTTTCTTTAGTTTTACGCATTGCTAATTTGCATGGCGGTGACGTAGAAATGAAAAGCACTCTTGGAAAAGGTTCGCACATTACGGTGACGATTCCATTTAATCCACCTAATCCACCCGTTTAAAAAAGCGATTCAAAAATGAATTTAGAAAATATGGAAATACCACAACAAAAAATAGGCGTAATCGAAGATGATCAAGATTTATTAGAAACAATAGTCGATTATTTGAATATCAAAGGCTATTCAGCATGGAAAGCAGATAGTACGGAATCTTTTTATAAAGAATTTCTGAGTCACAATAACACCGATGTTTTTATTGTTGATATTGGTTTGAAGGATGAAAGTGGGCTGGAGATTATTAAGTATTTGCGTGGTCATTATGGAATGCAGCACATAATTATTATCATCAGTGGCTACGGTGAATTGAATCATCGACTAAATGGTCTTAAAACGGGAGCCGATTGTTACATGGTAAAAATAAGCATCAAAGTTTCCAATGCTCCAGTCAACTTTTGGACACCAAATTGCAATCATTCCTAGCATTTGAGCAACGGGTAAAACCCCAGTAATTACTTGGCGCGGTGGATTACATCGAAATACCTGCCCACGACTGATTGTCTTTAAATTCTCAACGGGAAGTTGTGCTGATTGACCTATTGCAGTAAGTGTTGCCGAATCAATTACGTTTCCATAGCAAATTTGTATGTTACTCATACCAAAACCTCCAAGTCGTAAATACCGCTCAAAAAGTGGCGTGTGTATTTAGTTACGAAGCCATTTTTTGCGCCGTATCGTTTGCTGTTAACTCTTATCGTATCGCCTAGTTTTATGGAATTACTATTGCTTAATGACTCATAACCCGAACATTTTACTTTCATTAAGTAGCGCGGACGTTCATGTAAAATCATGCGCTTTGTTAATTCGGCACGCACGTCTGTTGAATCGGTTAAATAAGAATTATCAATAGATTTCAAAAGCGCATACGGATATTTTAATTGTATGCTCGGATGATTTAGTGTTTGCCAACTTTCATAATCGTTTTTATATTTTCGTTTTGTTGTCGCTGACAACATACTATTCATTGACGATGCTTCTTGTTTTGTCCAATTTCTATTTGCTCCCATTTTTATTTGATAGCAAACAGGGTATGTGTCATCAGTTTCTAAAGTGATTGATATAACAAAATACGATTCAATAGTAATACTAGGAGCAGCACCACCGATAATACCACCACCAAATGACTGACTTATCGGGTCAATCTGTGCTATTTCAATGTCACCAACTGCATTAAAAAACCACGTTGCTCTAACGCAAGCAAGCAATTCATCAAGCAATTGTATTGCATTAGTTTTTTCGGTCAGATATACCCCGACCTTCGGGTTATTACGCGACTCAAAAGCGGCAAATGATGCTGTATCGAATGACGCACCAGCATATACAGTCGTAGCAATATCTTTGAAAACGCTAGTTAATGTTGGGCTGTATGGCTCGAAAATATAGCCGCGTAAATTGCCAGTGAATGTTCCAATTGGCTCTTCATCAACTGTAAAGTTACCAACACCAGCATCATCAACGGTTAATGCTGCTGAAAAATTCACCCCACTATCACGCATGATAATCGGGTCAGGTGGTACGCTTCCCCAGTGATATTCGTATTTGTTTGTATCGACTAAAATTGGTTCTACGTTAAAGCACTCACCAAATAGTAATGGAATAGGCTTACCATCAATGCCGAAATTATTATCTTTTGTTTCGGGGTACAAAACTTTCTGAATATCTGCGTTCAGAAGTTCTTTGTTATCAGTAATAACAACCGTTACTTCATCGTTTACAAATCGCATTGACTTAATTAAACCAATAAAAACGGGTTTGAATTCTGACCGCTGATTAGTCGAGTAACCACAGAAAATACTTATTTGTTGTCCTTCTGCTGAACGATTAGTCATATAAGAATCAAGCTCTCCATTATTCCGCATCTTCAAGTTACCAACGGTTAGCGGGTCATTAAAGCCGCTTATAATGTACGGGTCATCGAATATCAAATCTAAGTAATGCCTGTTAGCGTCAGTGCTATCGGTTGAAGTAGTGGTATAGCCATTATTTGAAAAATAATCTACGCCACTGCTATTGCCTGTAACATAATTTATTTCAATAAGCAGTGTGTCTTGATTTTTTTTAGTGAGTGTTGGTATTACTTGCTCAAAGCCACCAGAAATACTAACGTCATCAACAGTGAATTCTCCTATTATTTCGGCGGGTAATCGCATTTCAGCGATACCAACTAGCAATACATCATCAGTTGAAAAAAAGCCGTTAATACCTAAACCAAGAGCCGTTACGTCACCTGAAAAACCTATATCATCGGTAGTAAACGCGCCGATCATAATAGACGGCAATGCCCCCGCTAAAAAATTAAGCGATACATTAGTTGCTGCTGGTGGCGAATACGATCCGCTGAAAATTAAATTAGGCATTGCCTTCTGAAATAATAAGACTATTGAACTTCAATACGCCACCAGCAACGATATTGTAGTTATTATTCGGCATAGTAATTGGTTGCCCCGCGCCAACAGTTACATCCATTACAAATACCCCTCCATCCCCTAAAATACGAGCAAATCCTACTAAACCAGAAGCATCAGCAGATATATCATCAGCAATTGCACCAAAAGTAAGCACCCCATTTGTAACGCTACCAGATGTCGTAGCAAGCGTTACCGTTCCAAGTAAAATACCTGTTGGTGCTGCTCCTGCTACTGTTGGAATTGTGCCTGTGTAAAAATTTATTGTTGCGGATGGCAATACCCCCGTGTCAATCGCAGACCGAATAGCAATTGCACGGGCTTGTCGTAATGCCATTGAAAACTTAACCGTCATTTATCCCCCTTTTAAGCGGTAATGTTATCTGAAATAACGGCGTTATAAATTCCGTTACTATCATGCGAAACTACAAAAAAATTCATTCCAGCTGGTAAATTAGAAAACGTATAAGCCCCCGTATTATCACTTTGCACTTCCTTAACAAATGCCCCCGAATCCTTAGAATAAAGCCTAACTTTACGAATAACTGGAGTTACCCCTTCTTTTACAAATCCTGCTATGAATGCGTTACCAGATAGAGCCGATGATTTTCTCGATGTAAAAATAGCAAATACGTTGTTTAATCTGTCAGGAAGTAGTGTGCCAATTCTTGATGTTATTTCTTTAATAACGACAGGATTTCTAGGCGGCGATATAACTTCCTTACTAGCAACATGGAATAGCGTTTTTAACAAATTGCTCGGTATCTGTTGATAATTTACAGGCGTTAAATTTTCAATAATTGGGCTGGGATTTGAGTTGGTAACAAACTTAACCTCGACTAAAAACTGAGAAGTCAAATTTGAAAGCTGCTTTACTGCTAAAAAATAAACTCCAATCGGTAATGTTTGAGCAATCAAGAACTGGGATTTCCCACCAGTGTCATCGTCAAACTGAATAACTGTTCCTGATTGGTCATACAGAGTGCAATATGTGTCAACTATTATGAGGTAAGGTTTTGACCTAACGGTTAATACACCTGCCTCGATAACGCTTATTTTGTATAATTTAATGGGGTCAGTAATAGCCGTTGTATTTACTAAAAAAAGCGTATTTAACTCAGCGTCAACAGGAGTTATATTCGGTAATACCATTACCAACTACCATCAATAATAAAATGAACTTCACCTGACTGTGGCGATGTATAGCCCGCGCTCGTAGGAATCGCAATTACATTTTGGTTTGGGTAATCTGTTAATCCATCATAAAACCCACCACCATACAGCGGCATATTATGAAGCGGCTGCAAACACCCTTTTAGGATTGATCTAAAGCCAGAGGAATATAAATAAACAGGTGCTACATTTAATCCATTATCAATCGGTGAAGGAAATGCCTCACTGCCATTACCAAATCCACAAATACCATTTCCATACGCATACGATGGAACGCTTCCGCCTATTTGAGAAATTCCCCGTGCATAATAAAGTGGATAACTAGCGTTATTTAATCCGCTATTCATAAATAATCCACCGCTCCATGTCGCATTAGCAGCGGGCATTGCATGAATAACGCAGCCGTATTCATCAGCAGCCATACGAGTTTTAGGATAGCCAAAAACAAATCCTTGAAAAATCCTTACGTTTGGATAAGTAGATGTAAATAAATAAAACATCGTACCGTCAACTAAAAGAATCCACGGTGCAGGTGTCGTCGCATCGACGTTTTTTGGAATAGCGTAATTAGCTTGTTGTGCTAAAGTTGGAAACATACCGTCGCCAGTGATTGGGCTTAACATCGTTTCAAAGCCGCGCACTTTTGCGTAAGTTCCATAAGTATCGTCCACCGATAATGAACAAGGCAGATTACCGCCATCAGTCGATACCCATGAGTGGTAAGCCGCAGTATTGATTCCAGCTTCTCCTTTTATCCACATTGCGCCCATAACATAAGCAACGGCATTTGCGTCGGCAATAATGAAATCTGAGCTAGGTACACCCATTAACTCTACGGTTACAGATAGGCTATTGGCTGCAACAATTCTACCGCCTCCAGTAAATGAAGCGTTTGCTGCTGACGCTCTTGCGAAAATAGTCTGATATTTTCTAAAACCATGAGGTGACGAAAAAGTGTACTTAACTTGATTTGTTCGTACTCCTGCAACAATCACTGCATCGGCGCGGGTCATGGTTGTCACTTTGTTAAAAAATCCTTGTCCCGATGTTGCTGTACCTGTAGCGGCAGTTGCCGCTGGAGCTAATAAACAAGCATCTAATAGAGAAATTAAACTTCCCATCGAACTGGTTAATTGTGGCGCACCTACGTCATCGCTTCGGAATAATTGTACTTTTGACATTTTAATTGCCTAAATTTAGCGGTTAATTTAATGCCCATGCTTTGTGGGCGATACTGGTTTTTTCTGAATTCTGCTGTGTGGCGTTAGTTATTTTTTGCTGCCCAGAAGTTGTAGCATTTTGTAATCGCGCCAATGCTTCAAGTAGCGCGTCCGTGCATTCAACTAATGTTGCTACAACATCACCATCTTGTTTTTGTGGCGTATGAGTTTGGTGTATGGTGACGGGAATAGTTCGTCCATCTGGTAATGGTACTGCTGCTTCCCAGCCAGCTTCACCAAAGATTGCAGGTTCGTTTGAAATGCCACCTTTTGCGAAATATCCAAGCTCTTTCTTCGCTTTTGTACCACTAACTAAAACTTCGGGTGCGCCCGTAGAATTGAACGCATAATCAGCATAACTTAATTGACTTAACTTATACTGCTCATTTAAAAACTGCCGTTCTCCTGAACCAAAAAACGATGGATTATCGGCATTGTTAAAATCATTTTGACGAGTTCGCTGGTCAAGGGCTTGGTACTCGTAATAACTATACTCATTAAAAAGTGACTTCTTTTTAGGCGGTGGGATTAAATCATTAACCGTGTTGTTATTTATAATCACGTTTAAATTAGAGCCGCCGTTATTAGTTGAATTTATTTGTGGGGTAGGCGCACTTGATGATGTCATTGTTGAACTACCGTTGCCACTCGTAGCATAAAGACCAGTTCTACCGCCAGCGATATAATCCTTCGTTGACATTCCATACATAGCTGCATTTACAGCGTCCTTGTCTTTTTGCGCCCCACTTATAAATGAGTTTTTTGGAGCAATATATCCTTCGGGAGGCTGACCTGTGCCGCTACCATCAGTGAAATATGGCTTTACAGTATCATTATTGCCCGTTGCTTTTGCAATTGACTTGTTTAACGCTTCGCCTGCTGTTTGTGAGCCATCAACACTAGGAGTAGTAGTACTACCGTCTATGATTCCACCCGCTATCGTCATGTTTATGACATTATTATTGCCGCTATTAGCACCAGTATTCGTTATCCCGCTACCGCCTCCGTTACCATTAGCAGCTACATTGAGTACACCGCTTCCTAGCAAAGAGTATATGTTTTGCAGAGTAATCAATTCGCTGTTTAAAATACTCGCAAGCCCCGTAGTGTCCAATGACATCGTAATTGGCTTAATTTCAATCGGAGCGGTTTTAATTTCTGAAAAATTAACATTGATACCATCAATTTTGTTACTCAAGTCCGACTGTGAACCTTTAATTTGAGCAAGCGCGTCGGCAGTAGATTTAGTATTTGCGGCGGTTTGGGTTATTTTGCTACTTGCTTCAAGTGATTCTAAAAACGTTAAGGCTTTTGTGTCTTTAATCGGCTTAGTATTGTCGGCAATCGTCGTCAAGATGCCGTTCGATTCTTTGAGTGCGTCAAAGGATAATTCCTGCATCGTAGCAACTTCGGGTAATGCGGTCATTTTAGACATAACGCTTTTAATCATGCTTTGCGCTTCATCACCATTTGCACCGTATTTGTGAATGCTTGCAACCAATTTATCAGCGGAAGCGGTCATACCCGACATTGCTTCTGATTTTTGGACATTTGTGTATTTGTCGGTTTTGTCGGTAATTATGTTGTAATTCTTATCGAAGTCAGCTTGTGCAGCCGTCATTTGTGATTTGGCATTACCAACAGACGTGGTTTTCATTCCTAAAACCCAGTCTTTGACTGATTTGCCAAAACTTTTTAATGCGTCGGCATTCGCTTTCAAACTGGTAGCAACTTGTGTATCAATCAATAATTCAATTAACTGACTGACTGGGTTAATTACTTTGCCAGTAGCGTCGGTAACTTCGACATAAGTATCGCGTAAATCTTGAATTCCTAATTTTAGCGTGTTGGTAATCGTATCGGTTTCAGTCATTGAAACACCGAGATTAGCAACCCCTGTTTTAAGCTCCTGTAACTTTTTGTCATACGCTGAAAATTGAGTAGCCGCGAACTCTTGATTTAATAAATCAATACGCTTTTGAGTGTATCCGTTTAGCGTATCGGTTGCCGTGGCTTCATTTTTTATTTTTACGATGTTTCTATTTAACTCGGCGACAGCAATATCGCCCGCTTTATGGCGTAAGTCATAAATACGCTGTTCTGCTGCAATCGTATCGTCAGCGAATTTCTTGGTGTCTAATGTGGTGTTATAAACTGCCTTCGCATCTTTTTCATTTTGGGTTGATAATCCCGCGATTTCATTTGCCCGTGTGGCGTTGATATTATCGCCCGCTGTTTTAGTGATGTTAGCGGTAGCTTCGACAATTTTCGCGTAATTACCTACGTTATCAGTGATTGTTGCGAATGAATCGGCAAGCTGTAAGGTATTAAGTAATAGGGCTTCAACGGGTTTTGCTACTTCTGCTTCTGCTGCTTTATTTGCCGCGTAAGTTTTTTGGTCAGTAGGCAAACCAGCAGCAGAAAGCTCACTTAATCCTTCGGCTTTCGTTGCTGAATTCGCAGAAAGAAAACTTTCCAAACCCGTACCAGTAGAACCTTTCCCTCCCCAAATCCACTTGCTGAAATCCACTTTACCGCCGTTCATCGCATTTGCTTCTTCAAGCGTAGTTGAATTCGTTATTGGATATACTCCAGTTCTATTCAAAGCATCAATTACTTTTTGCTCTGTAACTGTTGGTGTACCAGCGTGTTCAAACGCTTTAGTGGCTGACGCTTCATTAAGGGTATATTTGTCGCTGCTTGCGCTTAGTTTTGACGATGCACTTTCAACGCTGGCTGCAAATTGTCCAAGCGAATCTTTTGCCCGCGCTACATCAGCAGAAGTAGCGGCTTTATTGTTTACCAAGGCTAAAACGCTTTCAGGAACAGAAGTATCAAGTCCTAACGATTTCAGTACATCGAGGTTACTTTGTCGAGTAATCGTGCCATCTTTTGCGGTATCACCTTTGTCGTTGATGAAAGCGGTGACTTGTTCAATGCTTAATTTATTTTTTACGTCTTTTGAAGTGAACTTACTCGTAAAATTATCAGCAAGCGCAATCAAGTTTTTTAAACCGCCCGCCATGCTGATCATAGACTCACTGAAAACAAGCAAATGGTCGTTAGTCTGCGTCATATCAGCACCCATTTTAACGAATGCTGATTTTACCTGTGCTGTATCAGTAATTACGCGGCTCATAGTATCGCCCAACGATTCGCCAGCCGCTTGAAATTGCGATACGAAGCCACCAAAAACGTGCTTTACTAAATTATCAAAAGTCATTGAGCTGTAATCTTCAAATGCTTTCTGAATATCAGTATCTTTCAATCCAAAAGTTTTGATATTCGCAAATGGAATGACAAAAGAGCGTATTTTTTCTAATCCTTTATTTACATCACCGCCGATAAAATCCCAAAATGTACCGACAGAAACCGCCATGCTTGAGAATACTTTTCCAAGTCCCGATTTCACACTATCATCAAGCGTAGTAAGAATTTCTGAAATTTTATGTGATGTCGAAAACCAACTTGATTTTTTGGTATCAATAATTGTTGAAACCTGACCGTCAATCATTCCAGAATCAATAACACTTCCCATTGACTGCTGATTGATATTAACGCCTCCATCTTTCACGCTTACAGTTTTCTTGCCGAATAATCCATTGGAAATGAACGACGTAATGCCGTTGATAATATCGCCAATAACAGGTACTTTTGATAATGCCCACAAAGCAGCAGAAACGACCAAACCGATACCCATTGTTGCAGCCCCTAATGCCAAACCGACACCAGCAGCCATACCAGACGAAACCAAGCCAGAAGCCGTTAATGCTCCAGCAACACCAACCCCCGCGCTAACACCCGAATAAAGTGCTGCCGCTCCACTTAACCCCATCATAGCAGCAGTATGATCATTATTTGGTTGTGTAACGCTTGCCATTTTTATGCCGCCCGATTTAAATAAGTTGGCAACCATTGAACCAATTGATGTTTTTAACTCATTCATTGAACTGGCTATATTGCGAAGTTCGGGGTACTCGCTTGCATGAATTTCATCTAATTTGCTGACAATGTTAGTAATTGCGTGGGTTTGCGCTTCACTATCGCCTAAAACAGTACCTGTGGTTTTGGTATGTTCGGGTAAAACAGGTTCTTTACTTGAACCGCCAGCCATTGCAAAGCCTAATCCTGCCATCACAGCAACCATTGCACCTACACCTGCGAAACCTGCCCAACCTGATTGGGCGAACATCGTCGATGCACCTTCGGCAACTTTTGCGACGGTTTTCTTTAACGTCATAGCGATTTCAATTACCGATAACCCCATTTCAACCGCGTGCATCGCTTTACGCGCCGACGAATTTTCGCTAAACATTTTGCTCGTTGCGCCCGCAATTTGACGCATACCAGCAAGAGAACTGTTTAAATTCGCATCTTCATATTGTTTTTTGTCGTCGTAATACTGTTTGGTTAAGGCTGACCGTTGTTCGGTGGTCATGCCTTCCATTTGCATATTTTTGGCGTAAGTCGTGCCAATTTCGTCAAACTTGGTTTTGTGTTTTTCGAGCGTATCACTCATGTTTTCAAACGCGCCCGTCATCGCACTGATGCCACCAAGCAAACCATCAAACGCCATTGAACCCTGAGAGCCTAAATCAAACGATGCCTTACCTGCTTTTTTCGTGGCTTCTTCAAAGGCTTTTGTGGCTTCGGTGGCAGCATCGATTTTGGTTTTCGCGTCTTTGTTTAAACCTGATTCATGTAAATAATCCACGCCGATTTTGTCTTGTTTGTTGGCGTATTCCGCCTCGCTCATGTTGGGTTTGGCTAGTCTCAATTCGTCAGTGGATTTCTCGAATTTACCGCGTGCTGTACCTTCAAAAACCCGTTGACGTTCCTTTTCAGCCGCCGTCATTTTGTCGATGCCGACCGTACCTTTTTCGTATTTTGCCGCTGCTTCGGTCATCAAATCATTGTAGGTTTGTTGGTCAATACCGCCTTTTTGCAGTGCGTTATTTAGCTCGGACACTTTGGCGTTGTACGCACCAATGGGCGTACTTTCGATTAACTTGTTGAATCCGTCTTGCTCTTTTTTGGCTTCACGGGCGGCTTCGGTTTCTTCTTTATGCGCGGCTTTCATTGACGCGGATTGCGCCTTTTTTATTTCACCTGCATAAACCGTGTTATGGATGCTTTCTAATTCGCTTTTTGATAAATCACGATTAAATTCTTTTTTCCATTTCGCAATTTCTTCGGTTTCTTTGATTTGTAATTTGCGTGATTCTGAGGCGTTATCTTTTTCAAAATCGATTTGTACTTGAGCAGATTTTTTAGCGGCTTCATTGGCTTTACGCGCTATTTTTTCGGCTTCGGTTTCTTTTAAGCCTGCAATTTCGTCAGAGGTTTTTTGCTCAATGCCTTTTCGTTCGTCAGCAATTTTAGTATCGATATTTTTGGCATTAGATATGATTGAATCCGCCATGCCGCTCATTGTTTTACCAAAATCCCCCGTATCAAAAGATGCGCCATTAAATAAGCTTTTCATTTGATTAAAAGCGGTTTGAATGTAACTAAAGCGATTCAACAAGGAGGTCACTTTTGCACCAATCCAATCGATTGTCATACCGACTGATTGCTTAACGTTATTCCAAACAGACTGAACGATTGCCCCGACGCTTGCCGTCGTATCACCCACCGTAATCATGGAATCCTTGAACGCATAAAGCGTCCCAATTGCCGCGCCGATAAGCGTGGCAACTCGTGAAATGGGATTCGCAAGCAAAGCAATCGTAAAGCCTTCGGTTGCAATCGTTGAAGCTATTGCTGCGACTTTATATGCCGCGTAAGTGCTGATAGCGATTTCTAAGCCTTGTACTAATTCGGTTAAATGATTCGCTAAAAATTGAATGCTATTTGCAATGCCTTGAGCAGCACCGCTGGCTTGTCCGCCTTTACCGATAAATTCCGTCATGGAATTATCAACCAATGTAAAGGCTTGCCCGATAGTTAAAGGCATGACGCGAAATTCAGCATCGATTTTATCCTTCATTTTCGTTAAAGCACCCGTGACAACCTCGGTCTTTAAACCACCTGCTTCGGCTGTTTTTTTGAATTCAGCTTGCGTTAAACCTAAGCCTTCTCGAATCGCTTGTACTAAGCGTGGCGTTTGTTCTGCCATCGAGCGTAATTCATCACCGCCCAATCTGTTTGATGCGAGAGCTTGCCCAAATTGTAATAACGAGGCTTTTGCCTCCATTGCGCCAGAACCGCTAATAATAATGGCTTTGTTGGTAGTTTCCGTAAGACGGAATAACTCCGCTTGTGCCATACCCGTATCTTTTAGCGCACTTGCCATTTTGAAATAGAGAGTGGTTGTTGCAACTAAATCGGTTCGAGTAGCTTGTGCAATTTGCGATAAACCCGCTTGCGCCGAGCGTAATTCTTCGTAGGAATTTGAAACGATTTTTAATCGTCCTTCTAATGCCGCCCACTCATCCATTTGTTTCATGAGTTGCGACGCACCAAACATAGCTATCAAGCCACCAAATGCAGATTTGAGCTGATTCACAGCTCCCGATGTGTCAGATGCTTGTTGTTGCATTCGGCGTAATTCACTCGTCGGACGCGCCAAACCTGCGCCCGCTCCACCTGCCGCACGCATAGATTCATTCAAGCCATTCATGCCATTTCTAGCCGATTGCGCTTGTGTACCGATTGAATTGATTTGTTGCGTGGTTTGTTGAACGCCTTGCGTCACGCCGCTGGCATCAACACCGATTCGGATAGTTAAATTGGGTGATGCCATGATGGGTATCCTTATTTTTTCTTACGTTTTTCGTTAATCGCTTTTAAAAAACCGCGTTCGATTGCGCTGACTTCGTGCAGCAAATTTAAGCGGTCACGTTTTTTTGAATACAGCGCAATGACGGCAATCACGCTTTGATAATTCAAACCCGTGATGCCGTCCATCGAATATAACCACTGCGTTTGGACGGCAAAGAAAATCTCAAGTGCGGTTTGCGCGTCGTAGAAAACAACGAAGTCTTTGTCGTCATTTTTAAATCGGTCTGGCAATTCAATCCCTGCCGATGCAAACTCATCCTCTAGTTCTTGCTTATCCTGCTGACTACCACTGGTTGCCCAATGATAGCCAGCATCCGCTAGTTTTTTTGTTTCATTCGTTTGTACATTTCGGGTTGTGTCACACCGTTTTGCACATTCCAAAATGCGCTACAAATCGGATAACGCACCCATGCCGCCTCAATCAATGCTTCACGCAATTGCGCGTTGTACGGTAACGGCTGACCGTTCTCATCGTTTACACCCGTGACATTCACCACCGCGTCAAAGATAGCATTGACCATCATGTCTTCATCGTCACTTGAAATGGCACGAATGCCGTCCGTTTCGGCTTTTGACAATACTTTGTATTCCACTTCAAACGAATGTTTAGTGACCTTGAGCAAATCGCCAGCTTCTTCTGCGACAACTGCGATTTTACGGGTGTTCTTTTTACCAATTACTAATGCCATTTCAGTGTCCTTTTTTATTTACAAGTGATTTTTAATTCGTTATTTCCTGCGCCAGTTGGTAAAAATACCAAACCAGCGTCCAACATATCGTAGCCTTCATTTGAGCTGTATTTAGGAGCGTCAAGCGTTAAGCCATTGGTTGCACTTTCCAGTACGACAATGTTGCCATCAACCGTTCCGTGCGTAAGTGAAAGTGTGCCGCGTTCAAGGTTTTTTGCTACCTCGAAAAAGTTTTTTCCTGTTCCTAAATTCGGAGCTTCAAACTTAATCGTGCCTTTAGTTTTACGATCCGAAATTACAACGTGTTCACCACCAACCAATGTTCGTAATTTCACGTCATTAGCTAAGTCGATTGTTAATTGCTCCATTAGCGGCAATTTAGTCGTTTCAGTAGTGCCTGTAGTTGTCATTCCAAAAAATGCAACGGGGGTGGTGTTTGCGGTTGAAACTGGAACAGGTGCAATGTCGTGATAATTAGGTGTCGGCATCGCTGTTTGTGAAACAACGCCAAGCAAACCTGTAAATGTGAATTTCATCGTTGGAAGTTTCTTAACTGATACATCAAACGATACATTGCCGCGTGCGCCTTTTAAAATATGTAAGGCATTATCATTGTGAAAGAAAATCGTGACCGAAGTATCCGCGTCAGTAAGTGACGATGGCGTTGTGGGTAAGTAAACCCAAGGCACAGAACTTCCGCCGTTTTCTTGAAATCCGCACGCTTGCAATAACGCAGCAAATTGTGGACGGTCAAAGTTAGTACCCGTTTTACCACCACCTGTTAATTCCACCTCAAAATCAACCGTTGCGTGCTGTGCTACGGTAATGTTTTCTGTGTTTCCAAAAAAGGCACGCACGATATTTCGTGATACGGTTTCACCCGCTAATGGCGTGATATTAAAACTGCCGCCAAGGATTGAGTCCGTTGTTGCGCTATTGGTTTCTGCTATGCCGTATGCTGATTCGATTTTGGCTGTTACCAGCCGTTTTCTAGTTAATGACATCTTTCAATCCTATTTTTTAGTTCGTTTGCCAGTGAATTCGTCGTAATCGTAACGCCCGCTCTTTCCATGAAATTCGTCATTTTCCCAAACAACTTGTAACTCTGCGGGTGTGAGTGGTTTTTTAGTCATTTTTACGTCTTGTAACGTTGCACCGTTTGATAACGGTATTGATGGTTCGGGTTCAATCATTATGTAACCTTTCTGTAGTAGTAATTTGTAGCAAAAACGTCTGACCAGCGCATGGTGTAGTTGTCGTAACCAATCAATTGACCGCCGACGAAATCAACAGGTGTTGCTGAATCAGGCGGTTGCCAAGCACATAGCGTAATTCTGATTTCATCGCGTACTTTTTCGATGTCGTCATGCGCGTTTTCACCGCGTAAATCAGTTTTGTTTGTAATGGCAATTAAAACGCCAATTTGCGCGGTTATTTCTTGATGATGACCGCCAGTCGTGAAACTACCTTTCGCGCTCTCTGCCATTGGAATCACAAAGGCAACAGGTGTAACCATTGAATTTGTTTTAGCGGCGGCGGCTTCTGCTGCCCCATAAACACGCCGCGCTAATGATGGACAGTTATCTTTTAGCCGTTCTATGAAATCTATGATTTTCATTACATTCGGCTTAAAAATTGGTCACTAAAAATAGGCGGACTGGCGGATACTTTTGGCAATGCCGTATGAATAACTGGAATGGTTATGTCATTTACACCCGCTGGCAAAACTGCTCGTCCAGTCGCTAAATCCTTGAGGTAAGAAATCGCAGATTTGTAGTGTTCTGTCACTGCCGACTCTGCTGCCTCACGGTGTAATTGATAGCGGGTCATATCACACGCCGCCGCAATCAATTCTTGTGGGACATACAACAGCGGTAAGTTGTAACGCAAACGTAAAAAACCGTCGATTTTGCTATCTACGTCAGCGATGGCTTTATCTATAACGAGCTGTCCAATTTCGTCAACAGAATCAAAATCTGTGAGTTGAATTAACTCGCGCTCACTAAAACGGTCTATTAAGTCTTGCGTTTCGCAATACATTTTTTATGCAACCGTCAATTTGATAACTGCCGCAGGGCGAGTGCATAAATTCAGCGGGTTTGATTGCGCTTCAAGTGTGATGCCTTTTTGCATTTCGAGCGGTTCAGCTTTTGCGTAATACGGCAAGCCCATCGTGTTCACGGTTTCGATATAATTAGCAGGCGCAAAGCGCGTGATAAATAAATCAATAACACCTGTTGGCACTGCATACGCTTCGGAATCTGCAATTTTTACTGCCGATGTACCGCGATAACGAATGAAATTCACGCCCATAAAACTAAATGGCAAACGTGGGTCGGTATTCAATGAATTCGCGGCTTGCCAATTCATGTAGAACTTTTCAACGCTGGTATGACTAATTAACTGTTTCCAAAAATCAGACCCGCAATAAATATCAATACCGCGATAAGACAAACCATCTAACGCCAATTCAACCGCTTCAATAATTTGGGCAACTTTGACCTTAACTTGCGTAGACACTGTGGCTAATGCCATTGAAACGACTTGTTGTGTCACACCAAATTCAGTAAATAACGACGAGACATTACCTGCTGCATCGTAATAATTTCCCATCAATGCCGATAAACGATGCGCTTCAATGGTGTAATCAATTTGCGCTTTCATTTTGGTGAGGCGCGTGTCACGAATAACGTTAATCGTTTGCGCTTGTGAATCACTGCCAAACGCCCGAATACCTTGCACTTCATCCGCCATAATGTTGGCACGTTCTGGTAAATGCGGCACTTTGATGGTACGAATCGCGCGTTTATCTGCGGCGACAATTTGAGCAGGTGCGTTGCGGGGTTGAACAGCTACCAAACCGATAGAACGCCCGTCAGATTCGATTGAAACATCAAGCGTTGAAACGCCCGCTTCGGTAAATAATTTAGAATCCGCTAATGTGGTGGGTGTGTAAGGTTGTGCAATTAACGCGGCAGTTAAACTATTAAGTGTAAATCCGTCTGATTTAAATACGTCATTCATCATTTTTTAAGTTCTCGAAGTAATGTGATTAGTGGCTAATGCAGCAATGGCGGCGGTTCTATTCGGTGCGGTGATGCCTGATTTAAAAATCAATTTCGCGTCTATCACTTCGGCAAGGCGTGAAACCACAACCACTTGCGTATCGGCTAACGTCGCATCGACGCTATCGAACAAAATCGCGCTGGCAACTTCGCTACCATCTGCCGCTGCATTGTTGTGTTGCGTGTATTTACCTGATGCTGTGATTTTTCCTAACACCGTTCCCGCGACTAAGTTTTGACCTAAAATCAGTGTGACTTTATCGAGCGATTGCGCTTCTTCACTTGATAATAAGAATTCGGCACTGTGTACGCCTTCTGTTTTCATGGTCATGATTATTTAATTCCGTTGCGTTGTTGATAAACAGCGGCAAAGTTAATGCCTTTTTCTTGGGGTTCTTCCGCGCCTTCTCTCGCTTGTGCGCCGAATAAATGTTTGGGTAATTCTTTGGGTTTTGCGGCAAGTAAATCCTTTGAAATCGCGGCAAATTGTTCAGCGGAAAAATCAAAATAATGCGCGGCTTCATCTTCTTTGTATTCACGACCTAACGCGGTAAATAGGTTTTTAATGTCCGTTTCACGCGCACATTTCACCGCTTTTTTTGAGGCGGCTTGCAGTTCGTCTAATTGGGTTTTCATATCAGAAACTTGCGTTTTTAATGTCGCGTTTTCGTCTTGTAACGCCTTGATTTGCTCGGGTGTCATGGATGATTCCTTGGGTGGTTTAGGTTGTGAATTGAAAATAGTAGCGGAGGTTTTGTCGTCTGCACCCATCGTGACAAACGACACCTCTCTTATTCGATTTTGTTTAAGCAGCGTAATTTCGCCCGTAAAGGCTTGACCATTGATGATGTGGGGTTGTGTACCGCTGAGTTTTTCAGTTGATACTGGAAAAATGCCGACGGATAATTGCCATTTAATGCCACGGTCTGATTTCGCGGCGATGTCTTTGGCAACGTCGTCAATGTCAGCGAATAAACGCCCTGCGATTTCTATTTGTGTACCGATGGTGACGGTTTCAATTACGCCGATGGGCGAATCACGATGATTGAAAAGTAGCGGCAGGGGTGTTTCTGCGGTGGTGGTTGATAAATCAAACGCCACCGCGTCGTACCATGAATGGTCTGAAATGATGCCACCTGCATAAGCAACGCCTGAAAAAGTACGCTCGCCCGTAGTGGTAGCTTTGGATAACTGAATATCCGCTAAAAAATGATGCAATGTATTTTGTGTTTTCATGCGCGATAGATTGCCTATCACGCACGGTTTTTTCCAATCGCACAGTTTAGTAATTTAGGCGATTATTTAAACCTCAAAATGCGTTTGGATAGCGGCAATAGTAGCAGTTTCCCAAAGGTTGGGGATTTGTGACGTTGGCATGAATGGACGGGCTGGTATATTGCCCCATAAGTGTGGAAACTGTGCTTTTGTGCCGCCGAAGTTCATCATGGTAGCTTGCACTCTATTCGTTCCGACTTCGACAGAATTGTTTGTGACGTTGAAAACTGAGAATTCATTACCTTGAGCAGAAAAGGAATTTTTTAAAACGCCCGTATCGTTCAAAGGCTCGCTTGAATTATTTGTCCGTTTTGCAATGGTCACAGGCGAAAGTACCGCCCAATTCACACCTTCGGGTGAGCGTAAATCACGAAACCCCTGCTCAATGAAACCTTTGATTTCTTGACCGATTGAATTAAACGCAGGTTGCATATTGACTGCAACACGCTGTAATCGTTCAAGCTCTGCAAGAACTGATTGGTTTTCAATTTGAATGGTGAGGTTGGTCATGACATGAAATTTTCAATCAGAACTTTGGCAACGGAGTTAATAATGCCAATCGGCAAATCAACTGTTTTTGTTTTCGCTTGTTTTTTGATTTCATTCCAAACCGTATCACGGCGAATTGCATCTAAAAATTCACAGCCGTCCCATGTCAAACGAAACGCATGACAATGTGGACTGCCGCCAATCCCATCTCGGCAACTCCCTTCAATGAGTTTTGCATCTAACATTAACCGCATTTGAAATGCCACGACTGAGTTATCTACATTTTCTAAATCGCTCGATGTAAACGTGCTGTCTTCGGTAGGCAACTCCTCGATTTTCAGCAGAATTTTTCGGATAACATCCCAGTCACGTTTCATTTTAAGTCCTCGCTTTCAAAGCAATCGGTGTTGTGGAGTTTAATCATTTGCTGTTTTTGTGGTTTAGTTATAAGATTCAGTCAAGCTAACAAGTGGGAAGGCACGAAAGCGGTTGAACTAGGTCGCTAACCGCCTGACAGGTGAATCGCAAAACCTAGCATTTGCGTGGATAGATTACTTCCCACTGTTAGTAGTTTTTCAAAAGTAACTCCCCATTTCTTTGATTATCCAGTGACCTAACAGGCATTGGTATCATGTTCCAAATTGCTGAATCATTCAAAATACTAATCACAACCAGCATCTGCTTACTTCCAGTTGAAAACA
>CAIPQN010000094.1 GCA_903867225.1 uncultured Pseudomonadota bacterium
ACGCCCTACTTAAATTTTAAAGCGGGGCTACGCCGATATTCCTTACATCCCCGACCTGAAGAGACGGGGCTTTGCGGAATTTTTGGTAAAAAAAGCTCAATCAATGCAACAACGCGGTGCCATTATTATCGATGTTAGAGAGCAAAATGAATGGGATTCTGGATATATTGCAAATGCAATTCACATCCCACTTAACGAAATCAAACAACGTATATTTGAATTATCAAGCTATAAAAATCATTCGCTTATCTTACAATGTCGAAGTGGTGGTCGTTCAATAAAAGCCATCGATATTTTAAAAAATGCTGGATTTAGTAAACTTTACAACATGACAGGTGGATTAACTGCGTGGACTGAAATGGGACTGCCTTTGAAATAAAAATACAGTCGTCCAATTTAAAAAATTGGACGACTAAAATTAGCCGACTTGCAAAATAATGTGATATTCAAAATCGTCGGTAAAAGTGTCCAAAACGTTATGCCCGTTAATACGACACCAAGCTGGAATATCTTGGAGAATGCCAGAATCTGTTCCGATAATTTCTAAAATTTCACCGACCGCTAATTTTTTAACAGCATCTTGTGTGCGAATGACGGGCATTGGACAAAGTAAACGACGAGCGTTGAGTGTGTGTTTTTCAGTCATCACGCTTTAATAACTCGCTCTGCGCTGTAACTGCATCAATTTAGCTTGTGTACTTTCCAAAATGAAATCACGCAAAAATAAACTGGCTTTCAAAATTTCAACGCCAATCAATTCACCATTGGCATTTAGCTCGGCGGTAATATTTGGGCTTAATTCCATACTTTCGACCTCTTCATCATTTGTTAATGTGAGATGAATCACATCTTGTTCTGGAAAATAATTCATTTTCGGATTAGTCATAAGTCAGTCTGCCTGTATTTAATCTAAATTTTATTTGTTGGCGCGTTGTCGCATGAACAGTAATCGGCGTGATGGACGTTTCGGTTTCTTCGTAAGGAATCAGCACCAATTTTTCATTATGATCACCAACCACGACAAAACTACACGTTTCAGAATCGACATAACGTTCAGGTGAATAACGAATAATTTGTTCTATTCGTTCTAAATTAAACCCTCGAAGATTCGCACGATATTTAAGATACTCGGTAAAAATACAAACTTTTGTCATGTTCGTTTCGCATAAAATTCTTTCACAAATAAATCCAATTCGTTACGCTCAATTGCCTCGCGCAAACCTTGCATCAAACTTAAATAATAATGCAAATTGTGAATGGTATTTAAGCGTGAACCAAGCATTTCTTTACACTTATCTAAATGCCGTAAATATGAGCGTGAATAGTTTTGGCAAGTGTAACAACTACAGTTTTCATCAATCGGTTTCGTGTCAAATTCATATTGCGCGTTGCGAATCTTCACCACGCCAAAGGTTGTAAATAAATGTCCATTGCGTGCATTTCGTGTCGGCATCACACAATCAAACATATCAATACCACGACAAACCGCTTCAACCAAATCTTCGGGTGTTCCCACGCCCATCAAATAACGCGGTTTATCGGTTGGCATTTTTTGATGAATCGCATCAAGTGTTGCCATCATTTCATCTTTGGGTTCACCAACGGATAAACCGCCAATCGCGTAACCATCAAAACCAATATCCAACAAACCCGCAATTGATTCTTCGCGCAAATGTTCATACATTCCGCCTTGTACAATTCCAAATAATGCTGATGGATTATCTGCGTGTGCAGCTTTGCTACGTTGCGCCCAACGCAACGATAAACGCATTGAATCGGCGGCTTCTTGAACCGTTGCAGGATAAGGCGTACATTCGTCAAAAATCATCACAATATCTGACCCAAATTCACGTTGCACTTGCATCGAACTTTCAGGTGACATGAAAATTTTGCTACCGTTAATGGGTGATTTGAACGTTACGCCTTCTTCTTTTATTTTGCGTAACGCGCCCAAACTGAATACTTGAAAGCCGCCCGAATCCGTTAAAATTGGTTTTTGCCAATTCATGAAATCATGCAAATCGCCGTGTGCTTGAATGACTTTTGTCGTAGGGCGAAGCATTAAATGGAAGGTGTTGCCCAAAATAATTTGTGCGCCAATGCCTAATAAATCTTCTGGAGTAAGCGATTTCACTGCACCATAAGTGCCGACTGGCATAAAAATCGGTGTTTCAACAACGCCGCGTTCAAACGTTAAACGTCCGCGTCGTGCGTGTCCATCGGTAGAAAGTAATTGAAAATCCATAAAACTCTGCAAATTAAAAAAGGTTTGAATTATAGGCTAAAAATTAAAACTCACCGTAAAATGCTCATATTACTTTTGCCTTTTTATTTTTTTGGAGATGCCAACATGAAAACAATTTTAATTACAGGTGCAAATCGTGGTTTGGGTTTGGAATTTTCTAAACAATATGCTGCAAATGGTTGGCAGGTTTTGGCGTGTTGTCGTGAACCTGAAAACGCGCCAGCGTTGACGCAACTCGCTAACGAATTTTCAAACATTTCTATTTTTTCTTTGGACGTGGAAAATTTGTCGCAAATCGACCAACTCGCCAAACAATTAAATGGCACGGCGATTGATGTTTTACTAAATAATGCGGGTATTTATGGTGACACGGCAGGACACGGTTTTGGTAATCTTGATTATGAACAATGGTCAAAAAACATGACCGTTAACGTATTCGCGCCTGTAAAAATCACGGAAGTATTTTTGCCACATTTACAACGCGGAACGCTAAAAACGGTGGTGGCGATGAGTAGTTTAATGGGGAGTTTGGCGGACAACGGAAGCGGCGGCAGTATTTTATATCGTTCAAGTAAAGCCGCATTAAATGCCGCCATGAAAAGTGTCGCTATTGATAATCGTGCTAAAGAAATCGCTGTTTTAATTTTGCATCCTGGTTGGGTAAAAACGGATATGGGCGGATCAAATGCACCGATGGAAATCACTGAAAGTGTTTCAAAAATGCGTGATACGATTGCAGGTTTTACACTCGCACAAAGCGGTGAATTTTTACGTTACGATGGAACAAAATTGCCTTGGTAGGTGGCAGATGAACAACAGCAATGAGCTAGATTACCTTAAAAAGCTATCCATTCTTTATGTTGAAGATGATGAAAGCATTCGAGCGTTATTGTGTAAATTTTTTCTTAAGCGTCACGGCATCGAACTTATTCCCGCCGTAAATGGTGCTGAAGGATTGACGTTGTTTAAATTGCATAAACCTGATGTCGTCATTACGGACATTTCGATGCCAATAATGGACGGTTTGACGATGAGTGATGCGATTCGCAAAATCAATCCGAATACACCGATTATCCTAACAACTGGATTTGAAGAATCACGCTATTTTCAACACGCGATTGATTTAGATGTCACCAAATATGTTACCAAGCCCGTCAACTTTAACATTTTAGAATCGGCGTTATTAAAGTGTACACGCGTTATTCGCATGGAATTGGCGTTACAAGAAAGTGAAGAACGGCTACGTTTAGTATTAGAAGGCGCGGAATTAGCTTTTTGGGATTGGGACATTGTAAAAGGTTGTGTCAATCGCAATAAAATGTGGGCAGAAATGCTCGGTTACACGCTTGAAGAAATAAACCATTCTACGAAACAATGGACAGATTTTATTCATCCTGACGATAGAGAAAAAGCCATAAAATCTATTCACGATACGTTGGACGGTCTTGTCAAAGTCCACAAAATCGAATATCGAATGCTCCATAAAGACGGCAGCGTAAAATGGGTTTTAGATCATGCGAACGTCGTAAAACGGAACGAAAATGGTAAACCAATCCGAATGAGTGGAACACATTCAGACATTAGCGAACAAAAACAAGCAGAAATAGAATTACATGTCGCGGCGACTGTTTTTGAATCGCAAGAAGGAATGATAATTACCGATTCAGCGGGTATTATTCTCAAAATCAATCGTGCATTTACAAAAATTACAGGTTATTACGCAGCAGATGTTATTGGCAAAACCCCGCGTGTATTACAATCTGGACTGCACGATGATGTGTTTTACGATTTATTATGGGAAAGTGTAAATGCAACAGGCGAATGGAAAGGTGAGATTTGGAATAAACGTAAAAATGGTGAAATTTATCCAGAATGGTTGACGATTACCGCTGTTAAAAGTCATGACGATGACGTAATAGTGACTCATTACGTCGGAACACTTTTGGATATTACGGAACGAAAAAACCGTGAAAACCAAATTCATCAATTAGCGTTTTATGACTCACTGACCGATTTACCGAATCGTCGTTTATTAACAGAACGTTTGAAACAATCCATTAGCATCGAACGGCGAGCGAAGAAACAATTGGCCGTTATGATGATGGATTTAGACAAATTTAAAGCTGTCAACGATACATTTGGTCATGCCGCTGGTGATGAATTATTGAAACAAGCCGCAGTACGCATTAAATCGCATTTACGCGACAATGACACGGTGGCACGCTTAGGCGGTGATGAGTTTGTCGTAATTTTAGCCGATGTTCATAATCAAAAAGATGCGAAGTATGTGGCGCATTTATTAATTAAAAATTTGATGCAGCCGTTTGTATTAACCCAAAGTGATAACGTGGAAATTGGCGCAAGTATTGGTATTAGTTTTTTTCCACAAGATGGTGAAGATGGTGAAGTTTTAATGAATAAAGCGGACATCGCACTTTATCAAGCCAAGCGGAATGGACGCTGCTGTTTTGTTTGTTATGCTTAACGGGGATTGAAAATGAAAATTTGGGTTGATGCTGATGGTTGTCCGAACGCAATAAAAGAGATTTTATTTCGTGCTGCAAATCGCACTATGATAACGACGACGCTGGTGGCAAATCAAACGTTACCAAAAATTCCGCAAAGCCCCGTCTCTTCAGGTCGGGGATGTAAGGAATATCGGCGTAGCCCCGCTTTAAAATTTAAGTAGGGCGTTGCTGTTGTTCAATATACTGTTTCAGAACGGATAAAGGCGCACCACCACAA
>CAIPQN010000095.1 GCA_903867225.1 uncultured Pseudomonadota bacterium
GAAACAGTGATAGTGGAACGTGAAGATGGTGAGCGTGTATCTGCGATTCTGACCGATTACTTACAAAAAGGTTTTCAAATGCAAAATGCAGAAATAGGTGATTTGGTACTGATCGAAAAACAAGGTCAAGCCAAAAGCAAACACGGCAAGTTTTATAACAAGTTCGTATTGGTAATTGATAAACAATAGCTGTCACATTAACCAACGCACTGGCTTTCGGCTGGTGCGTTGGTTTATGCCCGAATATCGTTTTGGTGCTGATAGGGTTTGATTTGATTGAATATCTTTTGTGTTACCAACGGCTGAACAAAAAAACATCGTTTTAAATAGTAGCGGATGAGACGCTGAGAAGGGTCAGCGATGGGGTTAGTTCGGCGATTGGGAAGGCGGTTGTTTGAAGTGAATGCCTAAGTTTCCCGTTGTGGGAGGCTTAGGCTGATTCCATTATTTTTTTGTTTTTACACAAATTTACACAGTAAAGATCCCTGCTTTAATCGTCCAAGTACTAACATCAGTAACATCACTGCCAATGGCTATAATCTCATGCGTAGTGCCTTTAGCTGTAGTTTCATAAACAAGATAATTGTTACCATCCAGATTTGCTACATAAGCATCGAATTTAGTAGATGATAATTTTAAGTTCGTACCATTAACATCTGACGCAACCGTTTTTATCAAATTAAATGTTTTGGAAACATTAGATAAGTCGATTTTATCGCCTTTAGATAAATCGGTAATTGTATCAGCAGTATCAGCATCTTTGCCACTGTCACCTTTGTTGAAAACAAAAGTATCAATGCCATTACCACCTGTTAATTCATCGATACCTTTGCCACCAGTGATTTTGTCATTCCCATCACCGCCATCAATACTGTCATCACCCGCAACGCCTGATAATGTATCGTTGCCACCGTTACCAAAAGCGGTATCGTCATCTTTTGTTCCTGTCCATTGATCAGCAGTTTTTTTGCCTTGAAATGGTGGAACAACGTTGTGAATCGTAACGGTTCGTCCATTATCAATAATCGTACTGTCATCAGTTGGATTTAACGTTAAGACTACCGTTTCATCTTTTTCTGCTAACGTGTCAACTTTCGCAACAAAACTTAAATCTGTACTGGTTTCACCCGCTGGAATTGTAAAAGCTGACGTTTTGGTTAACGAACCTTGATAATCCGTATTCCTACTTGCGGTACCTGATAGAGCAAATGGAATTGTAATGTCAGTATCTGATGGCTCTGAAATTGTAACCGTGAAAGTCACAGCGGTTGTGCCATCCTCGTCAACATCAGAATTATCAACCGATAATGTGTAATCACGTTGACCACCATCAACTGTTGTTTCAGAAGAATTCTGAATCGGAAAGCTATAAACATTTTCTGTATTTGAATCAGTTGCCCAACGACTAAACGCTAATGTAGAACTGTCGCCACTGAATACAAAACTGGTCGCATCACCATTATCGCCATCACTGATTTGTGTTAATTCACCCGTTTGCAAATTTTTAATAAACACATCATCAACGCCATTTTTATCATTTGTAACCAAATTACTGGCATCACTCAGAAACGCAACATAATTGCCATCTGGACTAATTTGGGGATTCCAACTTTGACCATCCGCCACATTACCATCAGAAGTGAGATTAACTTGAGTTAAGTTGTTGGTTGTCAAATCTTTAACGTAAATATCAGAATTTTTATCACTAACAGAACTCACCACTAAATCATTGGCAAAACTACGAAACGCAATTTTTGTCCCGTCCGCACTCAAACTCGGTGAATCGCTCAAACCATTTGCCGATACACCTTTAGGATTAACACTGACTAATTGAATTGCCCCCGTACTGATGTTTTTTACAAACACATCACGGTTAATGTTGCTGTCACCAGAAACTAAATTATCCGCATCGCTAGCAAATGCAACAGTCGAACCGTCTGCACTTAAATTTGGTGTAAAACTATCGTGATTACCTTGACCCCCCGTTTTATTAGAACTGACTAACGTTAATGTGTTATTTTTCAAGTCATCCACAAAAATATCGTAAGCACCATTTAAATCATTACTTACAAAATTTGATGCTGCACTTTGAAAAGCCACATAACGCCCGTCAGAACTGATTTGCGGGTTAATACTCTCACCGTCACCTATTTTTCCAGTCACTAGATTTAACGTGTTTGTTTTCGCATCTTTGATAAAAACATCATTTGCGCCGTTATTGTCGTTATCAATTAAATTTGAGGCGGCTGTTTGAAATACAACGTAACGCCCATCACCGCTAATGCTTGGGTCATCGCTGTTTGAATCTGCCGATTGTTCACTGGTGTTGCTACTTACTAGCGTTAAATCACCAGTCAGGGTGTTTTTTAAATAAATGCTGTTCAAACCTACCGAATCTTTCGATAAATTAAGCGCATCACTGGCAAAAGCAACAAAAGTTCCCGTTTTGTCTAACGCGGGTTGGTTGCTGTCGCCATTGCTGGCGACACCTATTTTATTTGAGCTGATAACATCGGTCATTTTTCAATCCCTACTGCCCAGTGCCAATACAAAAATTAACGTAAGCGTTTTTGGGACGTGTTTCACTCCCCCCTTTTGCACCAATAAATCCATTTTCATACGTTCCCATATAGGTACTAAGCCCGTACATATTACCGACCGAACCGTCCCATGGTGTATCGTGACCACCACGGTATGAATGGGTATGACTTGCAAACATATCAGCCTGAACAGAACCTACAAAATTTCCAGCGTTCCCGCCCGTATTCATTGCAACACGCGAATCTTTATCTGGGTCATTGCCAGCGTTTCCGTCTACACCTCTTAAAAAACGTCCTCTGTAATCAGGCACGTTAAATTGCTTTCCTGAACCGCCATGGCTGTAACCAATTGCTGTAAATAATGCAGGCAACATATTAGTTGGATAACTTACGCCATTCGCAGCAATTGAACCATCAGGGCAATCTGCCGTTGCAACGGCAATAACTTGTCCAACGATGATACTAGGTGAAGATTGCACAGGATTTTTTTGGAGACTTGCTTGAATATCCGCTTTTACTTGGTCAATCGAAAGCGGTGACAACGAACCAATTGCGCCCATTGGCACTTGATAAATTCCTGCTTGAGTATTGAAATATAAAGTTTGAGCTTCAGCAAATTTATTACCAGCAAGGTCTTTTTGCATTTGACGATTGCAAACAACAGATACTTTTGATGAATCTAATTGTAGTAAAGTAGTGTCATCAACAGTAATCGCTTTGCCGCTAATTGAGCCTGTACGAGCAGGCAGCTGAGTTTTACAGACTGAATGTCCTTGACCGCCTTGAGATAAGCCAAGAAATTTTGTTGATGTGCCTCCTGATGAGGTTGACATTGTAACCGACACACTTTGCATCGTAGGATCGGCTTGCATATCGAAATTGATACCTTGTTGTGCTAAGGCTTGGCATTTGTTCCACGCCTCGAGTGAACCTTGATACACGTTTTGAGAGGATTGCGAAACTTTAGATTTATATTTTGAGCTGTCATAACTGTTACCAACGGAGTAAAAATGACCCCCTAACGACGGAATAAAATTGACCCCCTTGATTCAAAATAGCGGTTTTTCTTTACCGCGAAATTATTATGTTGAATCAGGATGTATTTGTGAAAATTCAAGTTTTAGATCATCA
>CAIPQN010000096.1 GCA_903867225.1 uncultured Pseudomonadota bacterium
GTGAACAAGCCAGAGCATCGATTTTTGAATATATTGCTGTTTTCAATCGCATTCGGATTCATTCCGCTAACGATTATTTATCGCCTGTTGAATTTGAATTTCAACACGCTAAAAATGATTCTAATTTCTCTGTCCTAAAAAACGTTGCATGATCACAAATGGCAGGCGTTACAGGTGAAGCGGGTGATTGCGCGGTTGACAAATTCAACAGGCATTTGATTTTATAGGTAAAATGCAACCCAACATTCAAATTCCACAGCGAAACCACTCGTGCAAATCACGACTGGGTAATTACAGATAAGCGAGAAAAAATGAAATTTGGTTACGGTTTAAGTGATTTTAGAGCCTTAATGCTTGAGGGATATTATTATCAAGATAGAACCGCACATATCCCTTTACTAGAAAATGCGGGAAAGCAACTTATTTTTATTCGTCCACGCCGTTTTGGAAAAAGTCTGTTGCTCTCAATGCTAGGCTATTATTACGATGTGAATTACACGCTGGAATTTGAAACGTTATTTGGCTCCTTAGCGATTGGCGAAAGTCCAACTCCGTCACACAATCAATATTTGATAATGAAGTGGGATTTTTCGCTTATCAAATCAAGTGGCGATGTCGATGACATTGAGCAAGCCATTCACGAGCATTTGAATGATTGCGTGAAGGAATTCGCTATTCGGTATAAACAGATTTTGATTTCAGACATTGAAATTTCAGCCAACGCACTTTCATCATTTCGTTCTGCATTGCTGGCAATAAGCTCTTTGCCCTATAAGCTATATTTACTCATTGATGAATATGACAACTTTGCCAATGAAGTCTTAACCAGTCGTAATACTGAATATAAAGCGTTGTTACATGGCGAAGGTTTATTAAAAACAGTATTTAAAGCAGTGAAGGCTGCCGCAAGTGGTCAAGGATTGGATCGAGTTTTCATCACAGGCGTGTCACCTGTCGTTCTAAGTGATATGACTAGCGGTTATAACGTTGCGACCTCTATTTATTTAGAGCCGAAGTTCAATGAGTTATGTGGTTTCACAGAAACCGAACTAAATGAAATTTTGCATAACTTGTCATTAGATTCTGAGCAAAAAAATCATGCGTTAAATTTAATGAGGACGTTTTATAACGGCTATCGTTTTAGTACCAAAAGTGAAACTAGCGTTTATAACCCCACACTCACGCTATATTTTCTGAAGCAGTTACAAGAAAATGGTAACTATCCAGAGTTCATGCTCGACGAAAATCTGAGCATGGATAGGAATAAGTTGGTTTATATTTCTAAGTTGCCACATGGTGAAGAAGTGTTGATTAAGGCTTTAAGCGGTGGTGATTCCGTTGTGATTCCTCAACTTGCGCGTCGGTTCGGCGTGGAAGATATGCTGACTGCGGTGAAAGATGAAACGTTTATGGTTTCGTTGATGTACTACTTCGGAATTCTTACGTTTTCTGGTCATGCCGAATATGGCGAAAAGATTCTTAAAATCCCCAATTTGGTTGCCAAAAGCCTTTATGTTGAGCGGTTACAAGAAATTTTGTTGCCTGAATATGAAGACAAAAGTGATATTCGCAATGTCGCAAAAATTTTTTGTATGACAGGGAATTTACAACCACTTTGCGACTTTCTTGAAAATCGCTATTTTCCCATTCTGTCTAACCGCGATTATCGTTGGAGCAACGAACTCATCATCAAAATTGCTTTCATGACTCTGCTCTTTAACGACAACATTTATATGATGCTGTCTGAAATCGAAGCCGACCGTGGCTATGTTGATTTGAGTTTAATTGTGCGTCCCGATATGCGTAGGTTTCAGGCGTTGGATTTGGTGTTGGAATTCAAATACATCGGTTTAAAAGAGCTAGGAATGACAGGCTCGGAATTAAAAACACTGTCACGAGAAGAATTAGCAGATTTACCGTTGGTTAAATTGAAATTAAACGAAGCGACAATTCAAGCAAAAACTTATACTGAATCACTTTCAGACCGTTATCAACTCGATGGAATTCGAACGTTTAGCGTCGTGGCGTTGGGATTTGAACGTGTTGTTTGGCTAGAAACTAATTAACCACTTAACGCGATACAAGTTGTAAAATACAAGGCGTTGGTGCATAAATAACAGTTAAAACAAGCATCCCCTATTGCTGGTTAAATTTAAGACGGATTTACCCCAACCCGCACGGAAATAGGCATTCCTAAATAGGTCATTGTGTTCATTGCAGCAAGTCGAGCATGAACTTCAGATGTTTGAGTCGCCAGTTTTCTCGATGCTAACGATGCACCAAAAAGTTGTTTCAAACGGTACATTGCATTCTCCGCGATGCTGCGTTTGTGATAACCCGTTGCAATTTTCCACCAAGCTAACCCCATCATTAAAATTAAAAATAATGCCGTATTGCGAGGATGTCCCATTTCCCAAAATGCCGCATTGTCACGAGGTGGAACAAGCAAGTTCGCTTCTTTTTTGTCAGCCACTTCGTAGGCTTTTTGAGTGTCATACGCCCCATCACCATAGATACATTCGGGCTTGAAACGAAAAGGTTCATGGTTGCTGCACTAAGTCACAATTAGCCCATCTTCCATGTGTAACACTTTCCCCAATTTCGCCGCCAACTCATGGTCATGCGTCACCACCAAAAAACTGACCTGCAATTCTTGATTTAATTCCATCATCAACTGATAAACGGCATCAGCGGTTTTGCTGTCTAAATTGCCTGTCGGTTCGTCCGCTAAAACCAGCGCAGGTTTGTTAATCAACGCTCTTGCTACCGCAGCACGTTGACGTTCACCACCTGAAAGTTCACCAGGTTTGTGTTCAATGCGATGCCCTAACCCAACCCGTTTCAATAATTCTGTCGCACGAAGTTGAGCATTTTTGACCGATTCATTTCCGATTAACAACGGCATTGCGACATTTTCTAACACCGTGAATTCACCCAACAAATGATGCGCTTGGTAAATAAAACCGAGTGATTGATTGCGTAATCGTGCTAATTTCGCTCCGCTCACTTGATTTAAATTTACGCCATTCAACACGACTTCGCCGCTGGTGGCTTTATCTAAACCGCCTAGCAAATGTAGTAATGTGCTTTTACCCGAACCCGATGCCCCCATAATTGCGACGCGCTCACCGACTGTGATTTTTAAATCCACGCCTTTTAACACTTCAACATCTAAATCACCGTAGCGTTTCACGAGATTTTTACATTCCAAAATTAGTTTACTCATAACGCAATACCTCGGCTGGATTGATTTTAGCAGCTTGCCACGCGGGGTAAATCGTCGCTAATAATGATAAGAAAAACGCCATTCCTGCAATCGAATAAACATCTGTCCAAACCAATTTTGATGGCAATTCACTAATGTAATAAACGTCCGCCGCCATGAATTGAACGTGAAATAATTTCTCAATCGCTGGCACAATCGTTTCAACATTTAACGCTAAAATTACGCCAAAAACCGTTCCGATAATCGTGCCAACCGCGCCAATAATCGCACCTAAAACCATAAAGATTCCCATCACGCTAGGCGACGTTAAACCTTGGGTTTTTAAAATCGCAATGTCTCCGCGTTTATCCGTCACCACCATCACCAACGTCGAAACAATGTTGAACGCTGCAACCGCTACGATAAGCAACAAAATAATAAACATCACGGTTTTTTCAGTTTGAATCGCACGGAAGAAATTGCTGTGTGCGACAGTCCAATCGCTAACGTAATAATTGTTATAAAGAGCTTGCGATAATTCATGCGTAATTTGGGGCGCGTTGAATAAATCATCTAATTTGATTCGCAAACCTGAAACAGCAGAATCTAAACGAAATAATTTTGCCGCGTCGTCGAGATGAATCAACGCCATATTTCTATCGTATTCGTACATACCAACTTGGAATGTACCAATCACGGTAAAACGGCGCATTCGCGGTACAACACCCGCTGGCGTTGAATTTACTTGTGGACTGATGACGGTGATTTTGTCACCTACGACAACGCCTAAATAATTCGCTAATTCCAAACCCAAAATAATGCCATATTCACCAGACACCAAATCGGTCAATTTGCCTTCTTTCATTTTTGAGGCAACTTCAGACACTTTTGCTTCATTTTCAGGCAAGATGCCGCTCAACATCGTGCCGCTCACACGTCGGTCAGCGTTAATCATCACTTGCCCGTTAATAAACGGTGCAGTCCCTTGAATGTGTGGATAATCAACTAAACGCTGGTCGAGTTCTTGCCAATTGTCGAGCTGTCCTGATTGTCCTGTAACTGTCGCGTGCGAAGTCATTCCTAAAATCCGTTCACGCAATTCTGATTCAAAACCGTTCATCACTGATAAAACGGTAATCAATGCTGTGACACCGAGCGCGATACCTAAAACTGAAGTCAACGTAATGAATGAAATGAACTGAGTGCGGCGTTTAGCGCGTGTGTAACGCAAGCCAATATAAAAAATAAGTGGTTTAAACATGAATGATTTTTTGAGAAAAGTTAGGCTTTCAGTTTGCGACATTCGCCACAAAAACCGTAAAGATAAAAATTGTGATCAGTGAGTTCGTAACCCAAGCTGTCGGCGATTTCACGTTGGCGTTTTTCGATAAATTCATCTTGGAATTCATCTACTTTACCGCATTTCACACAAACTAAATGATCGTGATGCCCACCGTTATCAAGTTCAAAAACGTAATTTCCACTTTCAAAATAGTGGCGTGACACCAGTCCAGCAGCTTCAAATTGAGTCAACACCCGATAAACTGTCGCTAATCCAATGTCTTCGTTTTCGCTGAGTAAAATTTTATAAATTTCTTCAGCTGAAAAATGACGTTTCGCCGCCTGTTTTTCTAAAAGATGTAAAATTTTCAGGCGTGGCACGGTGACTTTTAAGCCCGCATTTTTGAGTTCGATGTTTTCTTGATTGTTCATTATTAGAATCCTCGAAAGAGTTGTGTTGGTGCATTGTAACGTTTTTTGAAGCCTAAGCGCATGACTGTTTAACGCAAATCCCGTAGAATTCGCGCCATTCTTCCCTTATTCTCAAATTTCTTCTAATGCGAAAAAAAATTTTAGTTTTAAGTTTTCTTAGCCTTCCACTGATGTCGTGTTCCGTTGCTTTAAATCATTTGCCTTATGTTTATAAAATCGACGTGAATCAAGGAAACATGATTGATCAAGCGATGATTGACCAGTTACGTCCAAATATGACTAAACGCCAAGTGTTATACATCATGGGATCGCCAATGTTGGTGGACTTCTTTCATCAAAATCGTTGGGATTATATTTACTCGTCAAAAAAAGGCGGCGAAGATCGCGAGCAAAAAGCGATTTCTATTTTCTTTGAAAATGACCAAGTAAAAGGCATTCAAGGAGATTTGCGACCAAGCGCGGTGCCAGTTGCAAAACCTAGCACCGATAAAATGGTTGATGTACCGAAACGAGATTTAGAAAAAACGCTGTGGGAAACAATGTCAGGTTGGTTTGGTTATGGTGATAATCGTGATGACGTGAAAAAAGAAGTTGAACCAATGAAATCGAATACTATCACACCATAAATTTTTATTTTTTTAACGCACGTTGTCGCCGTGCGTCTTTTGGGTCATTTTGTAATGGGCGATAGATTTCGATTCTATCGCCATTTTTCACGACGCGGTCTAATTTACACGGTGTTGAAAAAATTCCTACGCTCAACGTTTTCAAATCTAATTCTGAAAACTGATTCAAAATTTCCGATTGCACAATCGCTTCTGCCACCGTGCGATTTTCATCTACTGAAACCGATAATAATGTTTGTATTTCTGGTTTTGCGTAGACAACTTCGACGCTAATCATTCGTGTAAACCTCTTTCGCACGTTGCGTGAAAGAACTCACCATCGTATTGCAAATCTGATTGAATACCGCACCAAAGGCTAAATTCGCCAAAACGCCCGACATTTCAAAATCTAAATCCAGCGTAATTTTGCTGGCATCTTCGCGCAACGGTAAAAAATTCCATTCGCCTGTCAAATGTGAAAAAGGACCATCGAGCAATTCAACGGTCATTTTTTGACCAAAATCGAGCGTGTTGCGGGTCGAAAATTTTTTCTCAAACCCACCTTTTGAAATTGAAATTTCGCCTTCAATGATATTTTCAGCTCTACTTAAAATGCGCGTGCCGCTACACCACGGTAAAAATTTTGGATAACTTTCGATGTCGTTTACCAAATCAAACATTTGTTGTGCGGAAAATTTCACTAACGCACTTTTTTCAATGCGTGTCATGTTACAAAACTCCTACAACGTGTAAGAACACCAAGAAAATTGAAGCGGGGGCAACATAACGAATTAAAACGCGCCACAATTCATAACTCGGTTTGCAAGGCATTTGTAATTCGCTTTCGCTGTGTTCACGTTTCATAACGTAACCCGCAAAAACGGCAATGCAAAATCCGCCAATCGGTAACATCAAATTCGCGGTGATGTAGTCGAGTAATTGAAAAATGGTGCGTTCAAAGAAAAGCACATCTTTCCAAATGTTAAATGAAAATACAGTTCCTAAACCTAAAAACCAAGTGCCTAAACCCGTCCAAATACACGCTTTTTCACGGGTGAAATTTTTATTTTCAACCAACCAAGCCACCGCTGGTTCAATCAAAGATATTGACGATGACAACGCGGCAAAAACTAATAACACGAAAAATAAAATCCCCATCAACCAACCGCCCGTCATATTACCAAAGGCAATCGGCAGGGTTTGAAAAATCAAACCTGCACCTGAAGCGGGATGTAAACCATGTTCAAAAACGAGCGGAAAAATTGCAATTCCCGCCAATAAAGCCACAACCGTATCAGCCGCTGCGACTAAATAAGCGGTTTTCGCAATCGAAATATCTTTTGGTAAATACGCGCCATAAACCATAATCGCGCCCATGCCTAAACTTAATGTGAAAAAAGCGTGTCCCATCGCGGTTAAAACAGAATTCCGTGTCAACGTACTAAAATCCAAATTGAACATGAAATGCAGCCCTTTTTCGTAGCTGTTTGTTGTCATCGCGTAACCCACCAATAAAATCAGCAACAGGAACAAACTTGGCATTAAAAAGCGCGTCGCTTTTTCCAATCCATTATTCACACCTCGCGCCACAATCCACATGGTCGCCGCCATAAAAACGCTGTGCCAAAAAATCAATTGCAACGGACTAGCGGTAAAATTTTCAAATAATGTCTGAATCGCTGCGGCATCGGCATCAAAAAAACTGCCCGTGAAGGCTTTAAAAATATAACCCGTCGCCCAACCAGCAATAACGCTGTAATAAGACAAAATCAACACGCCAGCAATCACGCCCATCCAACCGAGATAATGCCAATTTTTATCAGCGTTGGCTTCTTCTGTTAAAAGCTCCATTGTTTCGATGGGATTTCGTTGGCTACGTCGTCCAAGCATGGTTTCCGCAATCATTATTGGAATGCCGATTAACAAAACACACGCTAAATAAACAACGACAAATGCGCCTCCACCATTTTCACCTGTGATATATGGAAATTTCCAAATGTTGCCTAAGCCAACGGCAGAACCTGTTGCAGCCAAAATAAACGCAAATCGTGATGACCAATGGCTGTGCGTTGCTTGTGTATTTGTTGTCATAAATTTAAAGCCTCTTTGTTATTTTTATTGTCAGTAGGATTTGTGATTAGACAGATTTAATAATCGTCACTCGTGCAAACTTCCGTTTGCCGACCTGATAAACGTGCTGTGAATCTGTGGCAATTTCTAATTTGGGATTGTCCACTTTTTCGCCGTCAATTTTCACCGCACCCGCGTTAATCATGCGAATAGATTCTGATGTACTCGAGGTTAATTCGGCATCTTTTAACAAATTCGCGATGGCTAAATTATCGCCATCGATTTTTAATTCAACTTCAGGCATTTCATCGGGAATTGCACCACGTTGAAAACGGGCTTCAAAATTTTCGAGTGCTTTTACAGCGGCCGCTTCATCATGAAAACGGGCAATGATTTCTTGTGCGAGTTTGAATTTGTAATCGCGTGGATTTGCACCGTTTTGACATTCTGAATTCCATGCTGCAATTTCAGCCATCGGACGAAAACTCAATAACTCAAAATAACGCCACATCAATTCATCGCTAATCGACATAATTTTGCCAAACATTTCATCAGGCGCGTCGGCAATACCAATGTAATTATTCAACGATTTCGACATTTTCTGCACACCGTCTAAACCTTCTAAAATTGGCATCGTCATGACGACTTGTGGCTTTTGTCCAAACGCTTCTTGTAATTGTCGTCCCATTAACAAATTGAATTTTTGGTCTGTTCCGCCTAATTCGACATCGGCTTTCATCGCAACGGAATCGTAACCTTGAATTAACGGATACAAAAATTCATGAATCGCAATCGATTGATTACTGGAAAAACGTTTGTGAAAATCGTCACGTTCGAGCATTCGCGCCACGGTATTTTTTGCGGCTAATTGAATCAATTCCGCCGATGACATTTCATTCATCCACGTCGAATTAAACATCACAGTGGTTTTTTCAGGGTCGAGAATTTTAAAAATCTGCGCTTGATACGTTTCAGCATTCGCCGCGACTTCTTCACGAGTCAACGGTTTGCGCGTGACATTTTTACCCGTTGGGTCGCCAATCATGCCCGTAAAATCCCCAATCAAAAACAAAATTTCATGTCCTGCATCTTGAAATTGTTTGAGTTTGTTAATCAAAACCGTGTGACCCAAATGTAAATCAGGAGCCGTCGGATCAAAACCCGCTTTAATGCGTAATGGTCGATTTTCAGCCAGTTTTTTAATCAATTCTGCTTCAAGTAAAACTTCGTGTGTACCGCGTAATAATTCGGTTAAATCTGGTGTGTTCAAGAGAATTCCTCAAAATGAAAAATAATACGAATGTGTCAACACTCGCGCTAAACATAGATTATCATAGTTGGCACGCAATCTATCGGTTCAGGTTAGCAAATACGCCAAAAAATTAGCTCATTAAACAATGCGGATTTTTCATGCCCCTATTCAACAAAAAAGTCATCGAACAAGCCTTAAACGTTCAAGAAATTCCTGCCGTGCATTTAGACATTTTGCACGATTGGCAGGCAATGATTGTCAGCAAAGAACTGGTCAAACATAAAGAAACCGCTGTTTCTATTTCCTTTGTCAGTAAATTTCTTGAAACCATTTTGGGGTATAAAACCCTCGGCAGCGGCAAAAATTACAGTCTCGCACAAGAATATCCAATTGCAAAAGGCTCTGTTGATACAGCATTGGGCGAATTTTTCAACGACAAACAAGGCGATAAAGTTCACGCCGTTTTTGAACTCAAAGGCGCGAAAGCCAAAAATCTCGATAATCTAATCAGCGGCAGAAATGAAACACCGATTCAACAAGGTTGGCGTTATGCGCGGGACGCAGAAGGTTGTCAGTGGATTTTAGTCACCAATTATTTAGAAATTCGCTTATATGCGTACAACGAAACCACGCTGGTTTATGAAACGTTCGATTTAGCCAAACTGACCGATTCAACCGAATACGCAAAATTCGTTTTGTGTTTGCACGCCGATAATTTGCTCACAGGTAAAACCAAAACCTTACTCGCACAAAGCAAACAAGTTGAAAAAGACATCACCGAAAAACTTTACGACGATTATAAAAATCTGCGCGAATTGTTAATCACGCGCTTTATTGAAGACAATCCCGACATTGAACCACTCGATTTAATTTCACCCGCACAAAAATTACTCGACCGCATTTTGTTTATCGCTTTTTGCGAAGACAAAGGACTTTTGCCGCCGAAAACGATTGAGCAAGCCTGCAAACACGTCGATATTTACAACCCAAATCATCCGATTTACCAAAATTTTCGCGGGTTATTTCAAGCGATCAACAAAGGTAACGCCTTTTTAAACGTCAACGCTTACAACGGCGGATTATTCGCCAGCGATAAATTACTCGATAAACTGATTGTTGCCGACGAATTATGCAAAGGCTTTTTAAAAATCGCCGATTACGATTTTGCGTCTGAAATTTCGGTCACGGTTTTAGGACACATTTTTGAACAATCGATTGCCGATTTAGAAGAAATCACCGCGCAAATTAAAAACGGTGAACGCTTCCAAAAAACCGCCAAAACAACCTCCGTTTCTGGCAAACGCAAACAACACGGCATCGTTTATACGCCCGACCATATTACCGCTTTTATCGTTGAACACACACTCGGTGAACATTTAAAGCAGCGTTTTTCTGACTGTTTAACGCCTTTCGGTTCAGTCAAAGACGACGGCGAAATTCAATGGAATAAGGCAAAAGATTCGGAATTAAAATTTTGGTACGAATGGCAAAGCACGCTTAAAACCATCAAAATCGTAGATCCCGCGTGTGGTTCAGGCGCGTTTTTAGTGGCGGCGTTTGACGTGCTGCATTTTGAATATCAAAAAGCAAACAACCGCGTCGCCGAAATCACCGAACACGGCGATATTTTCGATTTGAATAAAGAAATTCTCAATTCCAATTTATTCGGCGTGGATTTAAATTCGGAATCGGTCGAAATCACCAAATTGTCGCTCTGGCTCAAAACGGCTGAACGCGGCAAAAAACTCACCACCATCGATAAATATATTCAGGTCGGCAACAGTTTAGGCTTCGATTCGCCAACATTTGAAGGCGGTTTTTGTTGGCAAACCAACTTCTCAAAAATCATGAAATCAGGCGGTTTCGATGTCGTTTTAGGCAATCCACCGTATGTGCGAATGGAATTATTGAAAGATATTAAGCCGTGGCTAAAAGAACATTATCAAGTCGTTTCAGACCGCGCCGATTTGTACGCTTACTTTTTCGAGTTGGGTTTGAAACTCTTGAAACTAAAAGGAATGCTTGGTTTTATCAGTTCTGCGACGTTTTTTAAAAATGGTTCGGGCGAACCGTTGCGAAGCTATTTGAAAGACAATGCGACGCTGAAAAAAGTAATTGATTTTGGCGATTTACAAATTTTTGAAGGCGTTGCAACGTTAGTCGCCATTTCGATTTTTCAAAATGTAAAACCTACCGAAAACGACGAAATTCAAGTTTTAGCTTTAACCGATGAATTGCCCGAAAAATTAAGCGAATACTTTGCCGCAAAACATGGCGTAATGGCACACGCTCAATTACAAAATGACAGTTGGCGATTTGAAGATAAACGATTAGCGCAATTGCGTGAAAAATTGATGCAAGGCTATCCAACATTCAAAGAAATTTATGGTTCACCTTCTTACGGAATTAAAACGGGGTTGAATGACGCATTTGTGATTGATGACGAAACGAAAAAACGTTTAATTCAACAAGACGCGAAATCTACGGAATTATTAAAACCGTTTTTGGAAGGCAAAGACGTTAAACCTTGGAACATCGAACCGCAAAATCTTTGGTTAATTTACATCCCCAAAAATGAAATCGACATTGAAAAGTACCCAGCAATCAAAGCGCATTTGTTGCCATTTAAAGAAAAATTAGAAAAACGGGCAACGCAACAAAATTGGTTTGAGTTGCAACAACCGCAAGTGGCTTATCGAGAGGATTTTGCGGGTAAAAAAATAATTTATCCCGAATTTTCTAGGCATTCGGCGTATTTTGACAATTTTGGCTATTTTGTGAACAACAAAATTTTCTATTTCAAAGGCGGATTTTTTGAACTTGGATTATTTAATTCAAACGCAATGTGGCATTTGATAAAAGGACTTACGCCGATAGTGATTGGTGGTTCGCGTGAATTACGCGCTCAATATATTGAAACTTTACCCATTCCACCCGCCACGTCTGAACAAAAAACGAAAATCGGTGAGTTGGCGCAACGTTGTCAAACGTTGACCGAAGCGCGTTATAAATTGGAAAATGACACGCGCTTAACGATTGCAGAATTGGGCGTGAAAAAGTTGACGCAAAAACTCGAAAAATGGTGGGCGTTGGAATTTCAAGGGCTTTTGGATGAGTTGAAAAAGTCGGCGAAAGTTGAAATTGAACTCAAAAAACAACGTGAATGGCGCGAATTTTTCAATGATGCAAAATCGGAACGTGAAAAAATCGATTTGCAGATTCGGTTGCTAGAGAAGGAATTGAATTTGTTGGTTTATGAGTTGTTTGGGTTGGATGATGAAGATGTTTTTTTGATTGAAGGAGGGTTGTAATGTCACAAAATGTCTTAACCGTCCTTCAAAACAAAGGCAAACTTTCCCCGTCTGATTTAAAAAAGGTGGAACGAATGCAAAAAACCGCTATCGCTGAAAGTTTGCCAGCATTGCTGATTAAACTTGGGCTATGTTCCGAATTAGACGTGACGTTGGCATTTGTTGAAAGTGGCAATTTTTCTAAAATTACGCCTGACCAATATCCATTAGAAAAAACCTTGCCTGATGAAATTTCGTTACGTTTTTTGAAGCATTACCATTTGATTGGTTTAAGCGCGGATGAAAATTCATTCACCGTTTCAATGCTAGATCCTGAAGATGATTTTGTTTTGGACGCGCTGCGATTGGTGACAGGCAAAACGATTGTGCCGCATGTTGGCGTTTTATCGGAAATCGATGCCGCGATTGCCGCGCAATATGAACAAGGTCAAACGAAAACCGACACGCTCGATGATTTGAGTTTTGACGAATTGGGTGAGGAAGATTTAGCGCATTTGAAGGATTTAGCCAGCGAAGCTCCCGTCATTAAAATGGTGAATGCGATTATGCAACGCGCCATTGAGATGAAAGCGTCCGATATTCACATCGAACCGTTTGAGCAAACATTAAAAGTGCGTTTGCGGGTTGATGGCGTGTTGCAAGACATTGAAGCTCCGCCTGTTAAATCGACAGCGGCGGTGATTTCACGGATTAAAATCATGGCGAAACTCAACATTGCCGAACGTCGTTTGCCACAAGACGGTCGGATTAAAGTGCAAATGCTCGGTAAAGAATTGGATTTGCGCGTTTCTACGATTCCCACGATGTACGGCGAAAGCGTGGTGACGCGGCTGCTCGATAAAGAAAATACTGTTTTGGATTTTGAAGCGTTGGGTTTTGGTGGACGACAATTGCAACAATTCCTCGATGTTCTCGCGCAACCACACGGTATTATTTTAATCACAGGACCAACGGGTTCGGGTAAATCAACCACGATGTATGCGGCGTTAAAACAACTCAATACCACTGCACGAAAAATTATCACCGTTGAAGACCCTGTTGAATACCAAATGGATGGTATCAATCAAATTCAAGCCAAACCACAAATCGGTTTAACATTTGCGGTTGCGTTACGTTCGATTGTTCGCCAAGATCCCGACGTGATTATGATTGGTGAAATGCGCGATTTAGAAACGGCACGAATCGCGGTGCAATCAGCGTTGACGGGACATTTAGTGCTTTCAACTTTGCACACGAATGATGCGGCGGGTGGTGTCACTCGGTTGCTGGACATGGGTTTGGAAGAGTATTTATTAACTTCAACGGTGAATGGCATTTTGGCACAACGGCTGGTGCGACAACTTTGTAAATCTTGCAAACAGCCTTACGTCGCGCCAACTGAAATCGTGGACGAAATGCGTTTACGGCGTTTTCAACCTGACGGCGATATTACGCTGTTTAAACCGATTGGCTGTGCGGCGTGTGGCGGTTTAGGTTATCGCGGACGGTTGGCGATTATTGAGTTTTTGCTGATGACTGACCCGATTCGTAAATTGATTATGGCGCATTCGTCGGCGGGCGCGATTGAAACGGTGGCGCGTGAAGAAGGCATGACGACGTTGTATGAAAACGGTTTGCAAAAAGTATTGCAAGGCGTGACGACGTTGGAAGAAGTGATGCGCGTCACAACGGAAAATTAAACATGACTTTATTTTTTTATCAAGCCGTCAATACCGCTGGCGAAACCGAAGAAGGCGAACGTGAAGCTCTCGATGAAGCCAGTTGTGTGCTGCAATTACAAGCCGATGGCTACATTCCGATTCGCGTCAAACCTGCCAAAAGCCAAGGTTTTTTAGGTTTTAATTTACGCGGTGGAAGCAACAAATTATCCAACAAAAGCATCGTGTTATTGACGGGTGAATTGGCGATGTTATTGGAATCGGGTTTGCCGTTAGATCGTTCGTTAGTGGTGTTAATGGATTTGGCAAACGACAACGAAAACCTGAGCAAACTCATCGGGCGCGTGTTGGAAAAAGTCAAAAGTGGCGTGTCGCTCGCCGACGCATTCGAGCAACAAACGGGCGTTTTCAGCAAATTTTATTTAAACATGATTCGCGCGGGTGAAGCGGGCGGTAATTTAGGCGAAGTATTAAACCGAATGGCAACCTATTTAGAAAGCTCGCAAGAATTGAAAGACACCGTCAGCACCGCGCTAATTTATCCCGCTATTTTGCTGGTGATGTCGTTGGCTTCGTTGTTTATTATGCTGACGTTTGTGGTGCCGCAATTTAGCGAAATGTTTGCCAGCGCGGGCAAAGCCTTGCCGATTTCGACGCAAATCGTGGTCGGTTTAGCGGACTGGTTACAAAGTTATTGGTGGGCGGTGATTGGCGGTGTGGTTTCGATTATGATTTATTTCAATGTTCAACTTGGCAATCCCGAAACCAAAAAAGTGTGGGACGGTCGTTGGTTAAAATTACCGCTCGTGGGCGAAATGATTTTGAACAAAGAAGTCGCCAACGTCACGCGCACGCTGGGAACGTTGTTGGGAAATGGCGTGTCGATTTTGTCGGCGTTTATTATTGTGCGCGAAACAGTTGATAATTTAATCGTTGCCGCCGCGTTGCACGATACCGAAGAACAAATTAAACAAGGTAAAACCTTATTTGACGCACTCGAACAAAAAAGAATTTTCCCTAAAATGGCGATGCAAATGATCAAAATGGGCGAAGAAACGGGGCATTTAGAAGAAATGTTGTTGCGGGTCGCGACGATTTACGACAAACAATTGCGTGTGTCGATTGCGCGAATGTTGGCGTTGCTGGAACCTGCGTTGATTATCACGCTCGGCATTATGATTGCGGGAATTATTGTGTCGATTCTGTTGGCGATTTTGAGCGTGAACGATTTGGCTGTGTAAATGGCGAAGTAAATGGCGAAGGTACAAATCCTTCGCCAATAACAAAAAAATTTAGGCAGTAGCAGAAAAAATTGAACCCGAATCATTTTGAAGTGAATTACCGTTCACGGCATTTGATGACAATTGAGCTAAGAAATCTTGTAAATTCCCAGAAGATGCTGAACCACCTAATGAAGTTACAAGCGTGCTGAAATCGGCTTGTAACGCATTATTTTGTTCAGTTCCGTTATCTAATGAATTCATCAAATTTTGCAAATTAGCCATAGGATTACTGTATGCGGTTTGTACTTTTGATGGTGGAGCCGAAACTCCAGTCAAAGTAACTCCTATATCTTCAAGCATCGCAACATCTAATGCAGAAATTGATTTTACTTCACCTTTGTTGATAGATTCCGACATCAAATCACTTGGCACTGCCACATGGTAATAAGCAGAACCAGCACCAGAACTTTCAGGAGATAATGGTACAGGATTCCCGTCATTTACAGCTTCAGCATGACGACCTACAAAAAACACAGGTGTATTTTGTGGTGTAGGTGGTTGTTGCGGAGAGATTAAAGCGTCGTATGCCGTTGGCAAAGGTGAATTCACTGTTAAAGTTCCAGCAAAAGCCAAACCATGTAAAATTTCATGAGTCAGAATTGTCGTAAGATCATACTTATTGGGTGTCGGTGTGCCACTAAATGACATCTTATCCATGTTGGCTAAATTGATGTAGAGCGTTGAATCAGGTGAATTTGGGCTAGAATCTACGCCTTGAATTGAATCAGAAATAAAAGAAGTATTGGTGCTTTTAGTTGGATTAACTGGATTATTGGGATTCGGTGTTGTGGTTGTGACAAGTGCTGCATTTGCTTGAGCTAAAGTGCCACTATTGATAGATACCGTTACCACTTTCAAATCAAAAATAACTTTGGAGCTAATAAATTGCCCGATGTTATCCAAAGCTGTTTTGATATTTGATGCAACGTTCGCAAAGTTATCACCTAAATTTGCTTGACTTAAATCAACGCTATATTGAAAGTTTGTTCCACCTGAAAATTTGGTTTCGGTTGGATCAGGCATTGTATTTGGTGCAACAGGAATATCTGCTGCTGCGTTAATTGGTAAAGGTTGAGGATCGCCTTGCATTAAAGCTTTCGATAAGTCTTGAACAAAAACTTGTAACGATTCATTTGTGCTTACGTCAGACGTATTTAGCCCTAAATTTCCCAGTGATTGAATAACGTTTTGCACGAATGAATCGTTGCTACTTGTATCTAAAGTCACTGGAGTAACGCTATTTCCCGTGCTATCTATTTTTGCAGGCGCACTAACATTCGACAATGTTAGATTCTGATATGACAGAGTTGATGAATTAATTGGATAAGTCATGGTTATTTATCTCATGTTTAAGTATTTGTTATTTGGTGGATTCCAGAAAAACATCCGCTTCCTTTGTCGGCATAAATAACAAAACCTATAACTCGATTCATCAAAACAAATGTTTTACCGCGTCGCGCTCTTGTTTTAATTCATCTTCAGTTAAACGCATTCGGTTACGGCTAAATTCATTGATACTCAAATTCTGCACAATACTAATTTCACCGTCTTCTACCGTGACGGGAAATGAATACATTAACCCTTTTTCAACGCCATAACTGCCATCGGATACCACGCCCATACTTACCCAATCATTGTCTGGCGTGCCTTGCGCCCAAACTCGCATTTGATCCAACGCCGCATTTGCCGCCGAACCTGCACTTGATTGACCACGGGCTTTAATCACCGCTTCACCACGTTGTTGAACGGTAGGAATAAACTCATTCACAAACCACAAATCATCAACCAACGATAAAGCATCTTGCCCGCGTACTTTTGTGTGATGTAAATCAGGATATTGTGTTCCAGAATGGTTGCCCCACACGGTCATGTTTTTAATATCGGTCGTTAAAACACCACATTTTTCAGCCAATTGACTAATCGCACGATTATGATCCAAACGACTCATCGCAGAAAAATTCGCTGGTGATAAATCAGGTGCATTTTTTGATGCAATTAACGCATTTGTATTAGCAGGATTTCCAGTAACCAATACTTTCACATTACGATTGGCGACAGCATTTAATGCTTTTCCTTGTGTCGCAAAAATTTCAGCATTTACTTGTAATAAATCTTTTCGTGCCATCCCCAATGTGCGCGGACGTGCGCCAATTAAAAACGCATAATCGATATTTTTAAAAGCAATTAAAGGATCAGCTGTCATTTCAATACCCATCACGATTGGGCTAGCACAATCATGTAATTCCATAACAACACCTTCTAGTGCGGGTAAGGCAGCAGGAATTTCAAGCAAATGCAGCACGATTGGTTGATCTTTACCAAAAGAGTGTCCCGCTGCTAAACGAAATAGTAGTGAATAACTAATCTGTCCTGCTGCCCCTGTGACCGCAATGTGAAGTGGTGCTTTCATTTTTTTGTTTTTCCTTTGAAACAATGCAACGGTGTTATCTGAAATAGTGAAATATAAAACGAAGTGATGTAACTTCGCGGATTTATTGCGCGTAATCCTACCATTCATAGACGTTTAAAAATAGACTGCCCATCTTTTTCACACCTTTATGGCAACTAATTTGAAAAATGATTGGAGGGGAGTGTTAGGGTTTTGAAAATTGCCGTATAAAAGACAACCACGACAATAGTTGTTGACAAGTTTAATTGCGTTGATTGTTCACAAGATAAAACTTTATCCAATAAATTAACAATGATTAAGTAGTAGGTTATAATCAAGAAACATATAAACAACGAGGTTATTCAAATGTTAAATCAGGACGAATCCAATTTATATTGCATCGTTTATTTAAGTTCAGCTACAAATTTAATGACGGATGCTGAAATTGAGGCTTTATTAGTTTCTGCTAGAAATTCTAATGCCGCACAAAATATCACAGGGGTTTTGATGTATTTAGATGGTAACTTTGTACAATGTATTGAAGGTCCTGAAGATAATTTACCAAAAATTCCGCAAAGCCCCGTCTCTTCAGGTCGGGGATGTAAGGAATATCGGCGTAGCCCCGCTTTAAAATTTAAGTAGGGCGTTGCTGTTGTTCAATATACTGTTTCAGAACGGATAAAGGCGCACCACCA
>CAIPQN010000097.1 GCA_903867225.1 uncultured Pseudomonadota bacterium
ACGCGTTACGCACCCGTCCGCCACTCGTCAGCCTCCGAAGAGCTGCTACCGTTCGACTTGCATGTGTTAAGCATACCGCCAGCGTTCAATCTGAGCCATGATCAAACTCTTCAGTTTAAATCAGTTTTGCAACTCTAAAATTAGTTGCCAATTTTTGGTTCGACTAAAATTAACTGACAATTTTTAAAATTGCCGCATGTGTTCTTTTGTCGATTATTTTGTTACCACTCATAACCAGCAAAAGCACCCACACAAATTATTTTGATTTAAGTTTTTAAAGAGCTTCTTATCTTAGCTACGTTGCCGTAGCTGAGTTTTAAAATTATAGCGATTTTTTTAAGTTTGTCAAAAATTTTTTCAATTTATTTTCAAAAAACTATTTATCAGCAACTTTAACCAACCAACCTTCACGCTCATAACACCCCAAAATAGCCTTTGAAAACAAATTTATGCGCACAAATTTGCCCGAATATTCCGTAGGAATTTTTGCTGTCACTTTATGAAAACTGCTATTACTCTCCACCGTAATCGGCACCGATTGCTCCTTCATTGTGAGCTTAATTGTGCTTGGATCTGTCCATTCTGACAATTTAAATGAAAACTCTGACTCCGCCGCAACCTCAATTTTTTCTGGCTCTTGATAAATCGGCAAACTAAATTCACGAACTTGTGGCTTTTTACAAGCATCTTCAACGTCTCCCGCTGAATACGCATAAATTTCAACACTCGCACTTAATAAACTAACAGCTAAAATAGATTGAACAAAATGATTAACTCGCATCGTTATAACTCCAAAAATTTATTAAAATTTATTTTGCTTCTGGAACTTCTGAAGCAACAGCCGCTTTTTCAGCTGCCTTTTTTGCCAATAATAACTCTTCTTTATGCCCTTGCCCATAGACAGTTGCGCCTACCATAAACGCAACTAATGCAATCGACGACACCAAAAATCGTGTCGGCTGCTTTAAAAAAAACAATGCCCATCTTGGCTTATACATCCCAACAGCAAAAAATAATAATGTGTACACCAAAATATGAATAGAAGCTAAAACCATAATCAAAATTCCAAGATTGTATGTTTAAATAATTTTGTCATATTATAAGATACGTCATTATTCACTATTCAACTATATTTATGCCCTCATTTGATATTATTTCCGAATTCGATTCACACGAAGCCAAAAATGCTGTTGATCAAGCCAACAAAGAAGTCACAACACGCTTTGATTTTAAAGGCACAGATTCGAGTTTTGAACTTAACGAATCTACAATTGTCATGATTTCAGAATCCACTTTTCAATTGCAACAAATGTTCAGTGTTTTATGTGCAAAACTGACTAAACGCGGCATTGACATCGCTTGCATGGAAGTAAAAGACGCGAAAGGCAGCGGTAAACTGATGCGTCAAGAAGTTTTGTTAAAACAAGGTATTGAATCAACATTGGCAAAAAAAATCGTCAAACTAATTAAAGATAATAAACTCAAAGTTCAAGCTGCGATTCAAGGCGAAAAATTGCGCGTAAGCGGTAAAAATCGGGACGATTTACAAACAACAATTCAATTTCTTCGACAAGCCGACTTAGAACAGCCTTTACAGTTTGACAACTTTCGTGAATAACCAATAACCTGCCAATACAATCAATAACCAACCTGCGACAAATACACCAATCACGCCGTCGTATTGACTCACTAAAAATGAATACGGCGTGGTTAGATCCACATTCATTGTCGATTTACTCATCCTAATCAGCGTTACCCAACCCGTGTGACAGCCAATACATAACGCTAAATTCATATCGCCGCGCAATCGTAATGTGCCTAAAAATAATCCAACCACAAACAACGCCAAAAATGCTGTCACATCTTGCATTGCGAAAACGTTATGGTACGCCTCACTCAATAATTGAAAACTGCCCTCTAAACTCAACGTTTCTTCTGAAACTGGTGATTTACTATCTAAAAAATGTAAACCCGCATAGTAAATTGAACTCACAAAAACAGCTAAAAATGCAGACAGATATTTCCTTAAACTGGTTAATAACAAACCACGAAATACAGATTCTTCCACAATTCCAATAAGTAACGCTAGACCAAATGCAATACCCATTTTTTTTGCTACCCAACCAAATGTCCATGCTTTCGTCATGTCGATTGAATGCACGCCTAAACTATTAAGCATGAAAAAAATGGGTAGTAAAATGAACAAACTCAAGCCAAATCCGCATGCAAATTGTTGTAGCATCAATTTCAAGGGTGCATAACCAAGCATTTGGGCATTTAAACGAAGCCATTTTGAAAAAGGAAAAATACTCAACAACAGCATAATTTGTGACAATCGAATCATCAGTTTTCGCAAAATACTTGGGTCATTGAAACTTAATGCAATCCAATAACTAAACAAACACGCGCTACTCGTTATTATCAACAAAACAAGCATAGGCATTAGGACATAAAAAATTGTGCGGCTCATTATTGAAAATCGCCCCACAACATTTGCACAGCCGCTAATGCTGCCAGCGATGCGGTTTCAGTGCGTAAAATTCTTGCTCCCAATCGAACGGGAATAAAACCAGCAGCTTTTGCCGTTTCACGTTCTACGCTTGAAAATCCACCCTCAGGTCCTGTTAATAACGTCACAGAATTATTTTCTGGCAAAAGCTGCATTAAGTTTTTTTCAGCATAAGGATCAAGAAAAACTTTCAAACCGCCCTGCCCTACAACCCATGAATTTAAAGTCGAAATATCAGAGAAATTGGGTAAAACTGTTCGCCCACTTTGTTCTGCTGCGTGTTGAATAATTTTTTGCCAATGCTGCCAACGCTGTGATTTTTTTTCATCTTTAAATTGCACCACACAACGTTCGGTAATCAGCGGAGTAATTGACGTTACGCCTAATTCCACCGCTTTTTGTACTGAAAAATCCATTCTGTCGCCACGCGAAATCCCCAAACCTAACTGAATTTTCAAATTTGACTCAACACTGCGATCAACAAAATTTTCTAGTTCAACGCGCACAGATTTACGGCTAACTTCGAGAAGCTTGCCAACAAATTCGCCGCCCATTCCGTTAAATAAAATAATCGGTGCGTCATTTTTTAATCGTAAAACGCTTCGAGCATAATGTGCGTTGTCATCATCTAATTCGATAGCGTTACCGATTTGTAACGCAGTGTTTGTGTAAAGTCTTGAAATTCTCATTTGTTATTCATTTTCGCTAAATAAATCGTAGGATTGGATGTTCAATGTTGGTTTAAACGAAAAATTTACTGACATTCATCAACGTTTTATAAATTCCCCACGCTAAAGGAATGCCAACAACTAGCCACGCGGTACAAACCAAAATTAGCGGTGTTGACGTTACCATGTCATCTGTTTGATCTGCGCTAATTTCTTCATCATGAATTTTATCAGCGGCTAAATGTTTTTCATGCTCGAATTCATCAGGCGACATAAACCATTTTTCATCAACGGGACGAATTAGCAAATTACAAATCAATCCAATAATCAAAAGTCCCGCCAAAATCCACATCGTTTGGTTATAAACTTGTTCGCGCGGAATGCCCAAACCGAGTTGATAATCACGCATATAATTGACAATCACAGGTCCTAAAACACCTGCTGTTGCCCACGCGGTAAGCAATCGCCCATGAATCGCGCCAACCATTTGCGTACCGAATAAATCTGCCAAATACGCTGGAACGGTTGCAAATGCGCCACCGTACATACTTAAAATTAAACATAACGCACCAACGAATAACATTTTGTTACCTGCCATTGCGCTACCTGAAACGCTTAAATATAAAGCGCTGCCGAAAACAAAAAACACCATAAATGTTAATTTACGTCCTAATTTATCTGACAAACTGCCCCAGAAAAAACGCCCACCGATATTAAATAAACTCAACAAAGCAGTAAAACCCGCTGCGACTGCTGCAATGGTGGCTAATTCGGGTTTGTCTAATTCGCTATAAGTTTTCGTTAAGCCGATCAATTGTCCGCCGAAAACTTCTTGCAACATTGGCGATGACATCCCAATTACGCCAATCCCCGCGCTGACGTTCATGCACAACGCGCCCCAAAGCAACCAAAATTGTTTAATTTTGAAAATGTTTTTAACGTGAACGTGATGTGGCGTAACCATTTTATTTTCAGTTTGTGACACGGGTGGAATCCAGTTCGCGGGTTGCCATCCCGAAACGGGCAAGCGATACGTCATCGCGCCCGCCATCATGAATACAAAATAAATCCCAGCCATCGAAATAAACGTTTGCATCACACCGACATCCATTTCGGTTTCAAAGTGTTTCATCAACAACGTTGCAAGTGGTGAACCAATCATTGCACCGCCGCCAAAACCCATAATCGCCATCCCAGTTGCCATGCCGCGACGGTCGGGAAACCACTTAATCAACATTGATACGGGCGAAATATAACCCAAACCCAAACCAATGCCGCCAATCACACCAGAACCAACTAGCATCAACCAAAATTGATGTGTGTAAATTCCCAACGCTGACAACAACATTCCACCACACCAGCATAAAGCACTAACAACGCCAGCTCGACGAGGTCCAACGTGTTCTAACCAACCGCCCCAAATAGCTGCTGATGAACCTAAAAATACGAAAAATAACGTGTACATCCAACCAAGTGTCGAAATTTTCCAATCACAGGTTGTTACGAATAATTCGGCAAAAAAACCAATATCCGCGCCACAGGCAACGCTTTGCTTGATACCAATTGCTTTTGAAAGTGGCAACCAAAATACTGAAAACCCATACGCCATACCAATACATAAATGAATCGCTAACGCCGCTGGTGGCATTAACCAACGATTAAAACCTGCACCAGCAATCGTGTGTTTTTTGTCTAAAAAATCTAATGTCATAATTTTAAAAAAGTTAAATAGAAAGAACGATTTTGCCAATCGTGTGACCCGATTCAATTAAATCGTGGGCTTTTTGTGCTTGCGCCAAAGGCAAAACTTGGCTGACGTGAATTTTTAATTTTCCTTCATCAATATATGAAGCGCATTTTTTCAATAATGCGACGTGTTTATCACGCTCTAAATCTAAATCTCGCAACATCGGTGTAAGCATCAATTCAAAACCAATCAGTAAATTCCGCATTCGTGCTTCGCTTAAATCCAAACTTGACACATCGAGTAATGTCACAATTCGTCCAAAATGCGCGGTACACGAAATGCTTGCTTTAAAAATATCTGAACCAACTGTATCAAAAACCAAATCTGCACCACGATTTTCAGTCAAACGATTCACTTCGGCGGCGACATCTGTTTGGTTATAAAAAATAATTTCATCTGCACCCAGTGATTTCACAAAATCTGCTTTTTCAGTTGAACTCACGGTCGTAATAACTTTTGCACCTGCGATTTTTGCTAATTGAATCGCAACGTGTCCAACGCCTCCTGCACCTGCATGAATTAAAACAGTTTGCCCAGCTTGCAAATTGCCACGTTCAAATAATGCCCCCCATGCAGTAATCAAAACTAATGGTGCCGCTGCGGCTGTTTCATACATTGCAGTTTGAGGCATAAAGCTCGCCCACCGCTGATCAATAATTGTGAATTCTGCGTAATTTCCTTGTTCGCGTCCTAAACCGCCATTGCAAAACCAAACCTTGTCGCCGATTTTGAAATTGGTAACATCCTTGCCAATTTCCACGACTTCACCCGCGCCATCACAACCCAAAACAGCGGGGAATGTTGCATCAGGATAAAATAATCCACCTTTACGAATTTTGGTATCAACAGGATTTACACCAGCCGCGTACAAACGAACTTTGATTTCAGTCGATGTTTTTAACGTTGGTTCGGAGATTTCTTGTTCGATTAAAACATTGCTATCACCTGTAGCAGTCATGAATATGGCTTTCATTTGGAAACTTCCTTCGAGGTCGCTATAAAAATAAAAACTCCAGCAAAACAATAAATATGCCTTGCTGGAGTCGTAAGGTTTACGGTGAATAATACCGATTAAGGCACAATTTCGCTAATCACTAATTTCACCACGCCATTATCTACGGACGTTGATAATTCCATTTTTCCAATCGGCTCACCACTTTGGGCAATCGCATTACCCGAATGTGAAATCCTTGCACTAACTTGTACTTTTTCAACCGATGAAATTGTCATCGCTGGCATCATCGCCATGCTGTCATCTAGCGTTACGTCCAACGGCAAATCTTTTACCTGTTTTTTCACAACTGCTAACGGCATTTTTCCACCTTGAGCGGGTTGCGCGTAAATGAAAACAAAGTCTTCGGGATTCGCAGCAGTTTTGAACTTTTCGTCCAGTGAAACAATTAAATGAATCCCTTTGTTATTTGCGACAACTTTATTTTCCACAGTCGAAACAACAGTTTCGCCCAACGCTTCTTTTGCTTGGTTAATCAGCTTTTGAACTTCTTTAAAATCATCATCGTCAGGCTGATAATGCGTTTGCAATTTTTGCCAAAAACCAATCGCTTCGTTGAATTTTCCATCTTCCGCATTCGCTAAACCGTAAAGCCACAACCCCATATCGTTATTTGCATCAATATCGAGTGCTTTTGCCACCAATTCGGCAGGCTCACCAAGCAACGAACCACCATTTTTCATTGCAATTACGTCCGCTAATTGCAATAAAATTTCGGGCTGTTCACCTGTTAAAGCTAGTCCTTTTCGCAAGGCTTCAACTGCTTCGGGATAACGTTTCATCACTTTATATGAACGCGCCAACATAATCCAACCTTCAGAATCGCTGGGATTTTCTTTCATTTTTTGCGCGAGTTTTTCAACCATCGCGTTAATGTCTGCTGATGTGGGTTTTTCTTTCATTTGAGTTTGTAACGTCACATCATCAAACGCACGCAAATCGCCTTTTACGCTGTAAATCGCCAACGCTAATAACGGCACAAAAACAGCTAACGGAATGGCAAGCCAACGTCCTTTTTTTTCATCGACAATTAACGTTTCAGATTGCTTTAAATCACGATGCAAATTTAACATTAATTCGTTTTTCAATGGTTCATATTGCGCTTGCGTCAACACACCATTTTCTAAATCGGTTTCCAACAATCGCAATTTTTTTTGCGCTAATTCAATGTTAATTTCAGAATCATCACTCGACACAATTTTAGGTTTCAACCACAACGGAATCAGTAAAAAACATAACGCAATCGCAATCAATAATGCGACAAAAATACCAAATTGAATCATTTTTTATTACTCGTTTTTGTGTGTAAAAGTGTGTCGAGTTTTTCGCGTTCACTTGCTGACAACTGTTCATCTGAATTTGTTTCGCGACGCTTCAATAATGACCAAAAACCGACACCACCCAATAAAATCGTTAAAGCTGGTGTAAGCCATAAAATCAACGTTTTCACGTTAAACGGCGGACGATACAACACAAAATCGCCGTAACGTTCCGTCATGTAATCAATAATTTGGTCATTAGTTTCGCCAGAATTAAGTTTTTCATACACTTTGCGCCGTAAATCTTGCGCGAGTTCTGCGTGTGAATCGGCGATATTTTGATTTTGACAAACCAAACAACGTAATTCTTCTGTTAACGTTTGATAACGCAATTCAAGATCAGGCGTTTTAAATTGATAGACTTCAATTTCAGCGTGAACGCTTTGGCTTAAAAAGAATAAACACAAAACTAGTTTTTTCATTGTGCCTCCGCATTCAATTTTTCAATTAACGGCATAATTACAGTTTGCAAAATCGTTAAATCGACAGGTCCTGTTTGTTTGTGGCGAACAATTCCTTTTTTGTCGATAACGAAAGTTTCAGGCACACCATAAACGCCCCAATCCAAACCTGCCATGCCTTCGGTATCAGAAACGCTAAGTAAATATGGATTTCCTAAACGCGCCAACCATTGCATTCCCGCTTCGCGTTCATCTTTATAATTCAAACCAATCAAATTCACTGAAGGATTTGCACGCGCGAACTCAGTGAAAAAAACGTGTTCCTGACGGCACGACGCACACCACGAAGCCCAAACATTCAGCAACCAAACTTTGCCTTTCATGTCAGTGGGCGAAAAGGTTTTCTGTGGTTCGTGCAATTGCGCCAACGTGAAAGAGGGCGCAGATTTATCAATGAGCGGCGATGGAACTTCGTGTGGGTCGAGTTTTAAACCGATTCCCAGAAAAATCACCATCACCACAAATGCGCCTAATGGCAATAAAAAACGTAATTTCATTAAACTACCTCCGCTTTGATTTCACGACGATAACGTTTATCAAACACAGCAAGAAAACCACCAAATGCCATAAATAAACCGCCCATCCAAATCCAACGTACAAAAGGTTTGTAATAAATTCGCAACGCCCACGCGCCATCATTTCCAAGCGGTTCGCCCAATGCGACAAACAAATCGCGTGTAATGCCTGCATCAATTCCCGCTTCGGTCATTGGCATTCCAGAAGCGTTATAAATGCGTTTCTGCGGATGTAATTCGGCGACTAATTTTTGATTTTCTGTCACGGTAAAATGCCCCTGATTTGCAGTGTAATTGGCACCAGTCGCAGGTTTTACACCGTGAAACAAGAAGTCATAACCTGCCAAATGCAGCGATTCATTTGGTGCAAGACGAATATCTTTTTCTTCAGAATAGGTTGAAACCAACGTCACGCCAACGATGAAAACGGCGATTCCTAAATGCGCGGTCGTCATTGCCCAAATACTCAAAGGCTGTTGAATTAACGCTTGCCATTTATCGGTTTTATTTCGCAAACGGTCATAAATTCCAAAACCTGCACCAATTGTTGTCCAAGCAGCTAACGTCAAACCAATAAACGCTGACCAAGTAAAATGGTCAGGAAAAAAAGCCAATGCTAAACCAATTACCAAACTGCTTCCGAGAGGTAACATCACCAATTGCCACAAACGCGCCGCGCTATCTTGTCGCCAACGCGCTAAAACACCAATACCCACAAAAAACGCGAGTGGCGCGGTCAATGGAATAAACACGCCATTAAAATACGGCGGCCCAACGGATATTTTGCCTAAACCTAAAGCGTCAATGACTAATGGATAAAGCGTGCCGAGCAAAATCGTCGCGGTTGTACCAACTAATAACACGTTATTCACCAATAAAAGCGCGTCGCGTGACACCAATTCAAAATGCCCTTCGCTTTGAATTTTTGGAGCTTGAATCGCAAATAACAACAATGAACCACCAACGACAATTCCCAAAAATACCAAAATGAAAATGCCGCGCGTTGGGTCGCTGGCAAACGCATGAACCGAGGTTAAAACGCCTGAACGGACTAAAAACGTACCGAGCAAACTTAATGAAAAGGCAAAAACGGATAATAAAATTGTCCAACTTTTGAACATGCCGCGTTTTTCAGTGGCGGCGAGTGAATGAATTAACGCAGTGCCAACAAGCCAAGGCATGAATGACGCATTTTCGACTGGATCCCAAAACCACCAGCCGCCCCAACCGAGTTCGTAATATGCCCACCAACTGCCCAAAACAATTCCACATGTCAAAAACATCCACGCGGTTGTCGTCCAAGGGCGAGTCCAACGCACCCAAGCGGCATCAAGTTTGCCATTCATTAACGCCGCAATCGCAAACGCAAACGCCACTGAAAAACCAACATAACCCATGTACAACATCGGCGGATGAATCGCCATACCTGGGTCTTGCAAAAGTGGATTTAAATCACGACCTTCGAGCGGCACAGGAAATAGCCGTTCAAACGGATTTGATGTAAAAATCACAAACAACAAAAATCCTAACGCTACCGCACCCATAATGCTTAAAACTCGTGCCACTAATTCAGTCGGCAACGATTTGCTAAACATCGCAACCGCAGATGTCCACATTGATAAAATCAACGCCCAAAGCAACAATGAACCTTCGTGCGAACCCCAAACGCCAGCGATTAAATACATAAATGGCAAATGCGTATTTGAGTTTGAAGCAACGTATAAAACAGAAAAATCATGTTTGATAAACGCTGTTGTCAAAAGTCCGTAAGAGACCATCATAAAAAATAATTGTCCAAACGCAGACGGACGGGCTAACGCAATCCAACTTCCCACTCCTTTTTGTACGCCGACAAGTGGAACAACCGCTAAAACTAACGATAAACACGCTGCCAAAATGAGCGCAAATTGTCCTAATTCAGGCAACATCATTTTTGACTCTCCGCTGGTTTATTTTTCATACTGCCAGCCACTTCAGGTGGCATATAGTTTTCATCATGTTTTGCTAACACTTCTTGTGCGATAAAAATGCCGTTTGCATCTAATTTTCCGTTTGCCACAATGCCTTGTCCTTCACGGAATAAGTCGGGCAAAATCCCTGTGTATTCGACGGTGACTTCTTTCGCCATGTCAGTTAAAACAAAACGCACTGTTAAACCCGAAGGTTGACGAACAACGCTGCCTTTTACAACCATCCCGCCCAAGCGAAATAAATGGTCTTTCGGGGCCTTTCCTTCGATTACGTCCGTTGCCGAAAAGAAATACATTAAATTGTCGTTAAAGGCTCGTAAGCCAAAAAATGTCGCAATTCCAATGCCTGCAACCATCAGCAAAATTAAACCTAAACGCTTTTGTTTGATAATTCTCATACGTTTTGTTCTCGCTTACGTTTCAACAATAAGCCACGCAAAATTTGTTTGTTTGTCATTAACGGTTTGATGATGCCAATAAACATCAGCACAAACGTCAAACCGTAAGATGTCCACACATAAAAGGCATAGCCGCCCATTGCGAAAAATTCGCTCATTTCACTTTCTCCAATAATTCGTCAATCCATTTTCCGTTCGGCTCGCGTTCTAATAACTCGTTTCGGCAACGCAACAAGAGCGCGATGGCGTAATAAACTTTAAATGCCAAAGCCATTACTAAAAGCGGAATCAACATATCAATATGCATCGACGGTTTGTCTAATTTTGAAACAGTTGCACCTTGATGCAACGTATTCCACCATTCAACGGAATAATGAATAATGGGAATGTTCACCACGCCGACTAACGCTAAAATTGCTACCGCGCGTGACGCGGTGCGTTTATCTTCAATACCGTTATAAAGACCAATTACGCCTAAATATAAAAACAATAAAACTAATTCTGATGTTAATCGTGCATCCCAAACCCACCACGCGCCCCACATTGGCTTGCCCCAAAGTGAGCCTGTCACGAGAGCCAAAAAGGTAAAACTCGCGCCAATTGATGCACTTGAAATACTGACAATTTCAGCCAATTTGATTCGCCAAACCAAACCAATACCGCCACTAATTGCCATCACGACATAAATAAACATCGACATCCATGCCGCTGGGACGTGAACGTAAATAATTCGGAAACTATCACCTTGTTGATAATCCGCTGGCGCGGTGACTAAACCACCGTACAAACCGTAACCCAATAACAGAAAAAATAATGCCGTCAACCACGGAATAATTTTTCCACTTATTGCGTAAAAATAAGGGGGTGAGGAAAATTTATAAATAAATCGCATGAACATAATTGATGTGAACTCGGCTTTTAAAAGATTGCTAAAAACAGCAGGAGGTTAAAACTAAAATCGCGGCATTATAGTTCAGTTCTATTTTGTAAGTTGTTTTGCATTTAGAAAACAATTTTAACTATGTTATATCGCGCATTTGAAAATCAAAAATGCGTGATATAACGCATAAAACATAGAATGAAATAATTAAAATTGAAAGTAATTTATTGAATAAAAAAGAGTTATTTTAAAAATACATTTATTCGTCGTGACTCATGTAAATGGTCATTTAATGCGACATTAACTCAAGCTCATTTTTAGAGCGGCAGCCGTTGGCAATGGCGTTAAAGTAATTGCCAAAAATAAAATTGCACACATCATCGACAAATGTCCTGATACAGGAAAACCACTCATTGCGGCATCCACCGCACTACTCGCAAAAATCAAAATTGGCACATACAACGGCAACACTAAAACTGCCATCAACGCGCCACCTTTTCGTAAGCCAAGTGTCAATGCCACTGCAATGCCGCCAATTAAACTTAACACGGGCATTCCCAACAATAACGTCAATAACAAAACGCCAATCACGTCGCTGTCCATGTGCAACATCAGCCCCATTAACGGGGCGATAAATAACAGCGGCACGCTTGATAACAACCAGTGTGCAGTGACTTTCGCCAACACCAAAATCGACAGCGAATGGGGTGTCATCACCATCAATTCCAAACTGCCATCGTCGTAATCCGCACGAAATAGATTTTCAATCGACATCAATGAGGCGAGTAACGCGGCGACCCAAATAATCGCGGGGGCGATACGTTTTAACAGCGCGATTTCTGCGCCTAAAGCCAATGGAAATAAGGTAATCACCATCACGAAGAACGCTAACGGATTGATCAATTCTGCACGATGACGATAGGCTAAAACCAAATCGCGTTTAATTACCGCGCTAAATGCTTGAAATAAAGAAGACGTTTTCATAAGTGGATTTTTTGCAGCAAAGTGTGAGGAATCGATGTGTCATGATGCGAAGTCATAATTACCAAGCCACCTTGATTGGCGTGGGTTTCAATAAATTGTTCAAATAATTTAATGCTTGCACGGTCAAGCGAGGTAAAAGGTTCGTCGAGAATCCACAGTGGTTTGTGGGTGCAAAGCAATCGCGCCAATGCCAAACGTCGCCGTTGTCCCGCCGACATAAAACGCACCAACGTTTCTTGATAACCGTTTAATCCCACTTGTTCCATCGCATTATCAATCGACAATGTAGTAATCGCTAAGGATTGCGCGTAACGTAAATTTTCTTCAGCGGTCAATGTGTCTTTTAAACCGTTATTGTGTCCAATGTAAGCGGTGTCTTGATAAAATTCTTGCGTGTTATCAATTCGCTCGTCACTCCAAAATAAATCACCAGATTCGGGTTTTCTAAAGCCTGTCAAAATTCGCAATAAGGACGTTTTTCCCGCACCATTCCGCCCTTCAATCAACAAAATTTGTCCGCTTTTTAAGGTAAAATTTAAGTCACTAAATAGAACACGCTCATCTCGAATACATGATAATTCGCGAGCTTCTAATTTTTTTATGTTCATTAAAGTAAGGGGAAAAAAGTTGGAAAGGTTTTCATTATAAAGAAAGATCTCTCCTCATTAATATTTTTTAGGATTATGTAAATTTTAAAGAATTAGACATGAGGATTTTCTTTTTCGATGGCTTTACTTTTTCCGATACAAAAAGTAAATTTAATTTAAAAATCATATGCTTAGATATTAAAGGGTGTGTAATAGGGGTAAGAAGTGCAAAAAATGATTTTTAAGCGGCTGCAACCTGAAAAACTAATATGATGTCACCGCAATCATTGCCAAGCAAGTTACATCTGAATCGGCAACCGATTCAACTCGGCTTTAATCAATTTCCAATTCGGCAAAAACTGGCTCATTAAGCTGTGAAATCTAGCGTTATGACTGGGTTCAAGTAAATGCGCTAATTCATGCACAATGACATATTCCAAACACACAGGCGGCTTTTTCGCCAGTTCAGAATTAAAGCGCACATTGCCTTGCGTGTAATTACAACTGCCCCAGCGCGTTTTCATTTTCTGCACAAAGAATTTTTTTACCAAAAATTCCGCAAAGCCCCGTCTCTTCAGGTCGGGGATGTAAGGAATATCGGCGTAGCCCCGCTTTAAAATTTAAGTAGGGCGTTGCTGTTGTTCAATATACTGTTTCAGAACGGATAAAGGCGCACCACCAC
>CAIPQN010000098.1 GCA_903867225.1 uncultured Pseudomonadota bacterium
ATAAGAGAATGGACTTGTGCCGAGTGTGGCACGACGCATGACAGAGATGTTAATGCGGCTAAGAACATTCTCGCGCTTGGACATAAGCGTCTAGCTGTAGGAATCACCGCCTCTTTAGGGCGGTGAGGATGTCAACGCGTTCATTTGACGTATGGACTTTGGAGAAGATGAGCAACTTAATTGAAGAAATTAAAACCATCAATCTTACACGTTTATCAATCGTGCTGATGCGAAAGGTCAAGATAACGATGATGCGGCTGGTTTCTTAGGTGAAACAACGGTCTTAACGTTTATCGATGTGGTTTTAGGGACACGAAAATCGTTTGGTAATGCCGCCGCATCTGGGCTTTTTGTAGTTGAGTTAAAGCCTAAAGATACGAAAGCCATTGCAGAAATAGAAACCTTATTTAAATATGTTTTTAACGTTAAATAAGAATTATAAAAACATTATTTTGGAGTTAAAATGGCTATCAGTCGAAAACCAAAACCAGTGAACGTATCAGAAGAACAAGTACAAGCTATAATCAATCAAGGCGGTTCTGTAGCAATCACAAATGAACCTGAAATCAGCGAACCAGAAAAGAAAAATCTACAGTTGCGTTTAGATGCCGAGTTAATAAAACGCATTGATGAATCGCGTAAAAAACGGGCTATACCACCACCAAGACACACTTGGTTGCTCGAAGCTATTCATGAGAAATTAGCCTTAGATTAACGTTAAAATGATATTTAAAAGTTAAAATAACGTTCAAAATAAAAAAGGACTTAATGTGAAAACAATTCGTAGCGCGTGCAAATTACAGCCCAAAGCTCTTGAAATAAATGTTGGCGACCAAATAGAGCAATTAGACCAAATTATTAACGATACTGACGGTCAGGAATATTTTAATAAGACGTTTATTACCGATGGCATGAAAACCCTGCTATCAAAAGGGATTGCGCGTTTAGCAGGCAAATCAAACGACACGGTTTTCCATCTCAAACAAGCAATGGGCGGCGGTAAAACCCACTTAATGGTCGGCTTTGGTTTGCTGGCTAAAAATGCCGAACTTCGCAATTTGTTAATTGACGACATCGCTTATCAGTCGGACTTTAGCACCGCTAAAATTGCCGCGTTTAATGGTAGAAATAATCCACATTCTTATTTTTGGGGAGAAATAGCCCGTCAACTTGGCAAGGAATCTTTGTTTCGCGATTATTGGGAAGCAGGCGCAAAAGCTCCTGACGAACAAGCATGGTTAGAACTCTTTGATGGTGACGAGCCGATTCTTATTTTGCTAGATGAGATTCCGCCTTATTTTCATTACTACAGCACCCAAGTTTTAGGGCAAGGTACAGTTGCAGACGTTATCACCCGTGCTTTTTCTAATATGCTCACGGCGGGACAAAAGAAAAAGAATGTTTGTATTGTGGTGTCAGATTTAGACGCGGCTTACGATACAGGCGGAAAATTGATTCAACGTGCATTAGACGACGCAACACAAGAATTAGGTCGTGCTGAAATCAGCATTACACCAGTTAATCTTGAATCAAATGAAATCTACGAAATCCTAAGAAAACGACTTTTCTTATCGTTGCCAGACAAAAGTGAAATTGCTGATATTGCTTCCGTGTATGCAAGCCGCCTTGCAGAAGCCGCTAAATCAAAAACGATTGAGCGAAGTGCCGAATCTTTAGCGACTGAAATTGAAGCGACTTATCCGTTCCACCCTAGTTTTAAAAGTATCGTCGCGTTGTTCAAAGACAATGAAAAATTCAAACAAACCCGTGGTTTGATGGAGTTGGTATCGCGTCTTTTAAAATCGGTTTGGGAAAGTGACGAAGATGTTTATTTGATGGGCGCACAACATTTTGACCTATCAATCAATGAAGTGCGTGAAAAATTAGCCGATATTTCTGAAATGCGAGATGTTATCGCAAGGGATTTATGGGATTCGACGAACAGCGCACACGCACAGCTCATTGACCTATCCAACAATAATAATCACGCAAAACAAGTAGGCGCATTACTTTTGACGGCGAGTTTATCGACAACGGTTAATTCGGTAAAAGGGTTATCAGAAAGTGAAATGCTCGAATGTTTGATAGACCCCGTTCATCAAGCAAGTGATTTCCGTAATGCGTTCGCCGAACTACACAAAGCCGCGTGGTATCTTCATCAAACCCAAGAAGGCAGAAGCTACTTTTCCCACCAAGAAAATCTCACAAAAAAACTGCAAGGTTACGCTAACAACGCCCCTCAAAATAAAGTTGATGATTTTGTTAGAGACCGTTTAGAGAAAATTTATCAACCAACGACTAAAGAGGCTTATGACAGTGTATTACCATTACCCGAAATGGATGCAGCAGAAGCCGCATTAAAAGTAGGTCGCGCACTGTTAATCATTAGTCCAGACGGTAAAACACCTCCTGAAGTCGTGGCGAAATTCTTTAAAGGACTGGTGAATAAAAACAACATTCTGGTACTGTCTGGCGATAAATCATCTATGGCAAGTTTAGATAGAGCTGCTAGACACGTTTATGCCGTTGATAAAGTTGTCAAAAGCAATGAAATTTCAGAGTCGCACCCACAACGTAAAGAATTAGACGAAAAAAAGGCGCAATACGAGCAAGATTTCCAAACAACCGTGTTGGCAGTGTTTGATAAAGTTTTATTCCCCGCTTTCGCACAAGGTGAAGATATGTTGCGTCATAAAGCCTTGGACAGCACCTATCCCTCTAACGAGCATTACAACGGCGAACGACAAGTTGTTAAAACGCTAACGTCAGACCCGATTAAACTCTACACGCAGATTCCTGAAAATTTTGATGCCTTGAAAGCAAGAGCAGAGAAAGAGTTATTCGGTTCGCAAGACGACGCGAGAAAAACAGATTTGCTCGACAAAATGAAGCAAAAAACGCAAATGCCGTGGCTACCTGCAAAAGGCTTTGACCAGTTGGCACAAGAGGCTTTTCAGCGTGGTTTATGGGAAGATTTAGGCAATGGTTATATTACGAAAAAACCTAAACCAAAACTCACTCAAGTTTTAATTTCAGAAGACATCACACCCGATGACACAGGAAAAGTTCGCTTAAAAATTGAATCAGTTAATGCGGGAAATAGCCCCAAAATTTACTATCAAGAAGAAGGCGAAGTCACAACTGACAGCGCACTTTTAACAGATAACGTGCTAGTGACGAATGCGTTGCGGGTTCAATTTCTTGCCGTTGACCCAACAGGTAAAAATGAAACTGGGTCGCCTTGTATTTGGACAAATAAATTAACCATTCGTAACCGTTTCAATGAATCAAATCGCACTGTTGAATTATTAGTCGCTCCCAAAGGAAATATCCGTTACACCTTAGATGGCTCTGAAGCCAGAAACGGAATGGACTATACAGGCGCAATTGAAATCGGTGATGAAGCAACTAGCATCTATGTTTTTGCACAGTCAAATGGCGTTGAAGCAAAACAGAAATTCTCATTTCCTGCGGTGGGTTCAAAAGAAGTTTTAATTGTGAGAGATAAACCCGCCACGTTGCAAAGCCAAGCACCGAAAAAGCTGGATAATTCAGCCAAAACGTATGAAGCACTCAAGATAGCAAAAGATAAAAACATTACGTTTGAACAAGTCACATTGATGATTGGCACATCACCAAAAGTGGCGCATTTATCTTTAGGCGATATGACAGTTAATGCGGAATTTATTGAAGCATCATTGCTACATCTGCAATCTATTTTTTCATTAGACGCTGCAGTAATTATGTCGTTCAAAAAAGCTCACGTTCCAACAGGATACGATTTAGAGCAGTTTGTTAAATCGCTTGGAATTGAAATAGCCAGCGGTGAGGTCATTCAAGAATGAGCAGTGTAACCGTCGATTTTGGTGCGCCATCAGAATTTGGTTTGCATCATTTTTGCGTCGAAATTCCTGCCGCGCCACGCGATGCCGTGAAAATCCATGAAGATTATGGTTTTGATGGGGGTGAGCAACGCCGTGAAACAACAGAATGCCGTGTGATATTGGCGCGTGAGTTGTGGAATAAAATCAGAGATGATGCCCGTCGAGATTTCAACGCCCGTTTGAAAGCGAATAAGCAAAGCACAGGCACTTGGAATATCGGCACGGTAAAGTTAGACCGTTTTTTAGGGCGTGAATTGTGTATTTTGGCATGGGCGGCAGAACACGCAACGCCTCAAGAATGCTCAATTATTTGTCAAAAATGGCTCGCGTTAAGACCTGAAGAACGTTGGTGGTTTTATGCTAAAACTGCCGCTGAAGCTAGATTGGCAGAACAAACAGAACGCGGTTGGCGAAAAGCCCTTTATTGTGCGCTTTCAGATGGCGCGGGAATTAAAGCGACTCAAAAAGTCATGCCAAAAAGTAAAAAAAAAGATGATGACGAAGTTTTAATTCGCAACCTTTTCGATTTTTTAGATTGAGGGTTAAGCAACCACTTCAAGCCCTTTTCGTTCAACAATGGAAAGCAATTTAAGTGTTGCGCCTGTTGGTTTCGCGTCACCTTGTTCCCATTTTTTTACGGCGCGGTCTGATACATTCAAATAAGCCGCAAAAACACTCTGGCTCAAACCGAGTTTATGTCTGAGATTAGCAATCTGGTTTGCCGAATAATTAGGAACTGGCGGCAAAGAATTTAGGTCAAACTGGCGCAGTGTTGTTTTATCAATCGCACCAACTTCATATAAATCTTTTGCCATTTCGCTAAGGGTTTCTTGAATGTTAGTCATTGGAAATCTCGATTAAGTTTTTGTTGTCAATTAACGTGTTGAGTTGCGCTTGAGGCAGATTAAGAAAGGCTTCAGCCATAATTTTAAAACCTTCAAGCTCGGTTTTTGTGATGTTGTCTTTTTCACCTTTAGCAAAACCGTGAGCGAAAATGACTTTATCCTCTTGTTTCATTAAGAAAATGGTTCTGTACCCGCTACTTTTTCCTTGCCCTAATCGGCGAATGCGTTTTTTGTACACGTTGCCGCCTAAATTTGCATCGACTAAACCGTTTTCTATTTCAGAAACGGCTTTTTTTAGGTCATCATCGCTGATGTCCTGTTTCGTAGCCCATTTTTCAAATAGACGATATTTAAAAATTTTCATATAAACCAATTAGTTTTTTGAAGTATTATATCCTTCTATTCACCTATTGAACAAACATAACGAGAAAAACAAAATGCTCCAACCCCACTCATGGCAAGACAAACCCGCGTTAATTGAACACTTATTCCCCGTGCAGAAAATTTCTGCCGAAAGTTTCAAAGAGCAAATGGCAGGCGCAGGTAAAACACTCACCGCATTGGGGAGTTATTGGAAAGGACGCAAACCGCTCATTCTCAACAAAGCCTGTATTTTAGGAACGTTGTTGCCTGTTTCGGATGATTTACTCAAAGACCTTGAAATTTTTGAAATGCTCATGGGCATGGATAACGAATCGTTAGAAAAACGCCTTGATGTCAAAAACGACAAAGCCAGCCGTTTTTTTCTCGCACAAGAACAAAGTGTAAAACGAGATGCCACCTATAACGAATGGGTGCGAGCGGCTTGCCGTCCTGAAGAATGCGGCGATGAACTTTTTTCGCATATTTGGACAAAGGTCAACGCGCATCTTGGCACGTCTGCGAGTTCATTTCCTGAATTAGTTGAACAAATGGGCATTGCCCGTTTTGGTCATCGTCCGCGTGTAGCTGATGTTTTTAGTGGTAGTGGACAAATTCCGTTTGAAGCGGCGCGTTTGGGTTGTGATGTTTATGCGTCCGACTTGAATCCAATCGCCTGTATGTTGACGTGGGGCGGATTTAACATCGTTGGCGCAAGTCCAGAAAAACGCCTTGAAATCGACAACGCACAAAAGGAACTCGCTAAAAAAGTACAAACCGAGATTGATGCGTTAGGCGTTAAAACCGATGGCAAAGGGTGGAGAGCAAAAGCATTTTTATATTGCGTTGAAGTAGTTTGTCCAGAAAGTGGCTGGAAAGTACCTCTTATTCAAAGTTTTATTATTAGTCAGCCACGAACTGGAGCAAAAAATAATGTTGTCGCAAAATTAGTTCCTGTTCCAACTGAAAAACGATATGACATTGAAATTATCGAATGGGTCAATGACGATGAGCTTATAAATTATAAAAATGGAACAATCCAAAGCGGTGAAATTACCCATTCGCCCGACGGTAAAACTATTTATCGCGTCAGTATTGGTAATGTTCGTGGCGATTATAAAGATGGTAAAGAAAATAAAAATCGTCTGCGCTTATGGGAAAAATCAGATTTCATGCCGCGTCAAGATGATATTTTTCAAGAACGGCTTTATTGCGTGCAATGGATGAAGCAAAAGCAAGACGGTAAAAAATTTGATTATGAATTCCGTACCGTTACAGCTGATGATTTAAAACGTGAACAAATCGTTATTGATTACGTTCAAACACATTTAGCGGATTGGCAAGAAAAAGGTTTTGTGCCTGACATGGTTATTGAAAAAGGCGATGAAACTGAACGGCTTTATCGTGAACGTGGTTGGTCGCATTGGCACCATTTGTTTAATGCACGGCAGTTGCTATTCGTTGGACTATCAAATCAATCTCAAATTGCTGTCAATAAATTTGCGATTACTGCGCTCGTAGATAGATGTTCACGTTTATGTAGATGGGATAACAGTGCATACAAAGGTGGCGGCGGAAACTCTGCAAACGTATTTGATAATCAAGCATTAAATACTGTTTGGAATTATGGATGTAGAAGTTTTTTATATGTTGCCGATTATATTCAACCAAATTTCAAATCATTTTCTGTCATATCAAAAACAACTGTTAATTCTCACACCGCTTCAAACCTCGAAACAGAAAACGACATTTACATCACCGACCCGCCTTATGGCGACGCGGTGAAATATGAAGAAATCACCGAATTTTTCATTGCATGGTTGCGTAAAAATCCACCTGCTGAATTTGCTCATTGGACATGGGATAGTCGGCGTTCGCTTGCAATCAAAGGTGAAGATGAAGGTTTCCGTCAGGGAATGGTTGCCGCGTATCTCAAAATGACAGAAAAAATGCCCAACAATGGCATACAAGTGTTGATGTTCACGCATCAAAGCGGTTCGATTTGGGCTGATATGGCAAACATCATTTGGGCGAGTGGTTTGCAAGTGACCGCCGCGTGGTATGTGGTGACAGAAACCGATTCGGCATTGCGTCAAGGGGCGAATGTCACGGGAACGATTATGCTGGTACTTCGCAAACGTCACAAAGAATTGGAAACCTTCCGTGATGATTTGGGCTGGGAAATTGAAGAAGCGGTCAAGCTCCAAGTTGAATCGCTGGTGGGTTTAGATAAATCGGTCAGAGCGCACAATTCAGAAGGACTTTATAACGATGCGGATTTACAAATGGCGGGTTATGCGGCGGCGTTAAAAGTGCTGACGGCTTACTCGAACATTGACGGCAAAAACATGATGACCGAAGCCGAAGCTCCGCGTCAAAAAGGCAAGAAAACGTTTGTTGATGAATTGATTGATTTTGCGGTTTTAACGGCGGTGCAATTTCTTGTTCCTGTTGGCTTTGAAAAATCAGAATGGCAAAAAATGGCGGCGGTTGAACGGTTTTATCTCAAAATGGCAGAGATGGAGCATCAAGGCGCGAAAACCTTGGACAATTACCAAAACTTTGCCAAAGCGTTCAAGGTGCATCATTTTGAAGATTTAACCAGCGACACCTCCAAAGCGAATGTGGCACGATTGAAATTAGCGACCGAGTTTAAAGGTTCGCTGATGTCGGGTGATGCTGAAATTGCAGAAACACCATTGCGAGCGTTGCTTTATGCGATGTTTGAAATTGACAAGGAAATTGAAGTTGATGATGTGTTGTTGCATTTGATGGATAACTGCCCGAATTACAATCAAAGCAAAGCAATTTTAATCAAAATGGCGGATTACTTAGCCGAGAAACGCGAAGCACTCAAAGCAACAAAAACATTCCACCCTGACAAAGAAGCCAGCACGGCGCGGATTTTGGCAGAGGCAATGCGTAATCAGCGATTGTAAGGGGAATCGCCGATGCCTGAAATTTCCCGCTTTTATGGAATTATCATCAGAATGTACTTGATTGATAATGAACACCCGCCGCAACACATTCACATTAAATATGGCGATTATGAAGCGGTAATGGAGCTGACAAATCTAAACATTATCGACGGAACGTTGCCTAAAAAATGCCGCCAATTAGTTCGGGAATGGGCGGAAATACACCAAGAAGAACTGATTGAAATGTGGAATACGCAACACTTCCACAAAATAGAGCCTTTGGAGTGAACCATGAAATTAGTGGATTTTGCTCATCAAGAAGGATTTGTTTTTAAACTAGCGTTTGAAAATGGTGAAACGACGCAAGCGGATTTGAGTGAATTGCTCAAGCCACACATTGATATGATTCAATTAGACACCGCAAGAATTGATAAGGATTGGGGCTGTTTAGAATTCAATGATGGCATGGTCGATATAGAACCTAAAACGTTGTATCGCTACGCAAAATTGTTAATGCTATCTGAACCAATTGTTTTATCTGAAAAAGGTATGCGTCAAGTTCTTGATTTGTTAGAAAATCCACCAGAACCAACAGAAGCATTAAAACAACTAATGAATTCTTAACAACACGATGACTTTAACTCGATTTTCTTCACGCACCGAGCGATTAGACACGGAATTTTTAGCGAAATCGCTCAGTGGCGCGGTGAAGTATTTTCGGATTGCGGGATATTTTCGCAGTTCTATTTTTGAATTGGTTGGTGAAGAAATCGCCAAAATTCCCGAAGTCAAAATCATCTGTAATTCGGAACTCGATTTAGTTGATTTTCAAGTGGCGACTAATCGAAACATTGCCCTCAAAGAACGCTGGAACGAAGTCGATGTTGAAGCCGAAGCGATTCTAAAAAAAGAACGCTATCAAATTCTCGACCAATTATTGCAAGCGGGAAATGTTGAAATTCGCGTTGTGCCAAAAGAGTTGCTTTTTCTACATGGCAAAGCAGGTTCAATTCATTATTCCGATGGAACGCGCAAAGCGTTTGTTGGTTCAGTCAACGAATCGAAAAGTGCTTTTGCTAGAAATTACGAATTGATTTGGCAAGATGATGACGAATCAAGCGCAGATTGGGTTGAGCAAGAATTTTGGGCATTGTGGAAAGAAGGTATTCCGTTACCTGAAGCGATTTTAGCGGAAATTCATCGCGTTGCAACGCGCCAAGAAGTGACCATCAGCGTTTTAAAACCGCACGATATTCCAGCCGCCGCAATGGCAGAAGCTCCGATTTATCGTGGTGGTGAACAGCTCCAACCGTGGCAACGCTCATTTGTTACACTCTTTTTGCAACATCGAGAAATTTACGGCAAAGCCCGTTTATTATTGGCTGATGAAGTTGGCGTAGGAAAAACATTATCAATGGCAGGTAGCGCATTGGTGAGTGCGTTGCTTGATGATGGCGCGGTATTGATTTTGACACCATCGACGTTGACGTTGCAGTGGCAAGTCGAAATGAAAGATAAATTAGGCGTACCGAGTGCGGTTTGGTCATCACAAAAGAAAGTCTGGCTCGGTGTAGAAGGTCAAATACTGTCACCGCGTGGCGATGCGTCATCGATTAGAAAATGTCCGTACCGAATCGCAATTATTTCAACTGGGCTAATCATGCACCAGCGCGAAAAAGACCTGTTTGTTAAAGAAGCGGGAATGCTACTTAAAAACAAATTTGGCACAGTGATTCTCGACGAAGCACATAAAGCACGCGCCAAAGGTGGATTAGGTGACGCAGCATTGCAACCGAATAATTTGCTCGCATTTATGCGTTTAATAGGCAAACAAACGCGCCATCTTATTCTGGGAACAGCAACGCCAATTCAAACGAATGTCCGTGAACTTTGGGATTTATTAAGCATTTTGAATAGTGGCGCGGAGTTTGTTTTAGGTGATGCACTGTCACGCTGGCAAGATGATGAACAAGCCATTCCGCTTGTAACAGGTAAAACAAAATTAGATTCTGAATCGGAGGTTTGGGATTGGCTGAGTAATCCACTGCCGCCAAGCAGCGAAAATGAATATATCAAACTTATTCGTGACCATTTAGAAATCAGACCAAACAGTTTTTCTTGTTCACATCGATTTGATGACCTTGGGTATGAAGTACAAAGTATGTGGCTTTCACAATGCCTTGATGCTATTTTTTTCAGATTAAATAATCCTGTTTTACGGCACACGGTTTTACGCAAGCGAAAACAACTTGAAGATGATGGATTACTCGAAAAAGTCGGTGTTGATACGCATCCGATGTTAAAAAAACAGCATCTTTATCAATCACGGTTTGTTGGATTAGGTATTCCAACCAATACACCATTTGAAGTGGCATACGAAAAAGCGCAGGAATTTAGCAAGTTGGTCAATGAACGCACGCGCAAAGGTGGTTTTATGAAATCACTTATCTTGCAGCGGATTTGTTCAAGTTTTGCGTCAGGATTAAAAACCGCTGAACGGATGTTGCAACGCGCCGAGTTTAACGAAGATGATGATAACGCCGATGTAGTTAAACATATTTTAAGTGAGATGACCTCACCTGAAATTGCCTGTTTGCAAGAAATTAAATTCCAACTCTCGCGTCCTGAAGCGGTGGATTCAAAGCTCGATACTATCAAATGGTTTTTAACTGAATTTCGCACCGATAATAAAACATGGTTGGAACACGGCTGTATTATTTTTAGCCAGTATTACGATACTGCTGAATGGATTGCTAAATCATTGGCAAAATCCTTTGATGGTGAAGTGGTCGCTGTTTATGCTGGACTAGGTAAAAGCGGATTGTTTAAAGGTGAACAATTCAACAGCGTTGAACGTGAAATGATTAAAACCGCTGTAAGAACTCGTGAAATTCGATTAGTAGTAGCGACCGACGCGGCGTGCGAAGGATTAAATCTTCAAGCCCTTGGTACATTGATAAACATTGATTTGCCTTGGAATCCCTCACGTTTAGAACAACGATTAGGACGTATCAAACGATTTGGGCAGGCGCGGAAATGCGTTGATATGCTCAATTTAGTGTACAGCGATACACAAGACGAAAAAATTTACGTTTGGTGTTCTGCATTATTTATTGACATTAGAGGCTCGAAAAAATTAGCTGAAAATCATACAAGACCAGTACAGGCTAAAATTTATAAATCATACATATCGGAACTTGTAGCAGTATTGAAATCGAATGCTAACGTACACGAAATTTATATTGAAGGCGATTGTGTCTGGGGCATTTTTAATACACCTCAAAGAACTGATATTGACCTAGTATTTTCAACTGCGGCTCAGGCTTCTTCGCTTATTGACACCCTAAATATCAAATACAAAAAAAGAGGATATTCTGAATTAACCGTAGGAATCGGTTTGGCGTATGGTGAATCACTCTGCATCAAAGCTGGGCATAAAGGTAGTGGTTTGACATCCTCACCGCCCTAAAGAGGCGGTGATTCCTACAGCTAGACGCTTATGTCCAAGCGCGAGAATGTTCTTAGCCGCATTAACATCTCTGTCATGCGTCGTGCCACACTCGGCACAAGTCCATTCTCTTATTCCA
>CAIPQN010000099.1 GCA_903867225.1 uncultured Pseudomonadota bacterium
ACTTCATTGGCAAAATTGTCATATTCGTCAATGAGCAGATAGGTTTTGTAACGACAATTATGCAAAGTCAAAAACAGAGACTCCAAAGAAGAAATTGCGTTATTCGGATGAATAACTACCTCACAGTCTAAAAAATCTTTGTATATATGAGCAAAGCTGTTAATGCGGTCGTTTATATGCTGATGAATAGCTTGCTCAATATCATCAATATCGCCTGTAGATTTGATTAACGAAAAATCCCACTTCATTATCAAATAATTATTGTGCAATGACGTAGGCTCTTTGCCAATCGCTAAGGAGCCAAATAATGTTTCAAATTCCTGCGCGTAATTTACATCGTAATAGTAGCCTAGCATTGAAAGCAGTAGGCTTTTACCGAATCTGCGTGGACGAATGAATACGAGCTGCTTACCCGCATTTTCTAATAAAGGAATATGCGCTGTCCTATCTTGATAATAGTAATCCTCCAACATCAACGCACTAAAATCACTCACGCCATAACCAAATTTCATCACTACATTTCCCCTAAAATTTTTGATTATTGTACATCGAATTTTATATGTACTAGCTGCTGACGTGCGGGTTAGTCAACAATGAGAATACGTTCACTGTGTTAAACAAAATATGCCGCCCCACCTATCCCACATGGCAAAAACGATTGGCTACAAAAAATTGGACATATTGAACTCTGCTTTATACGCCCAAGCTAGAAGGGTATTGAAAAAGGACGTATCAGATTCGGGTCGACGCACGAAATGGCATATCAACCACGTTAAGGAATTTCTAAAAGCTCAACCATATGAAATTAAAGTCTTTTCTTTATCAATCAACTTCCAAACATAATCACCATTTAAGCCGATATGTTCCCAACCAAGTGGTGACAAATGTTTGCACCAATCTGGCTCAAATTTATCCCCCCGCTCGATCATCAATTGCACAGATTTTTCCATATAAACTGTATTCCAAAGAGCAATTGCAGAAGTAATTAACGCCAATCCACCAGCTCGATAAGCCTGTTGGTGATAACTGCGATCTCGAATTTCACCCAGTCTGTTAAAAAATACAGCTCGTGCCAAAGAGTTGCGGGATTCACCTTTGTTCAAACCATCCGTAACACGTTGCCGCAAATCATCAACATTTTCCAACCAATCCAAAATAAAAAGTGTGCGTTCAATTCGTCCTATTTCTCGTAGTGCAAGGGCTAAACCATTTTGACGTGGGTAATTGCTGAGTTTTCGTAACAGCAACGATGCAGTCGCAGAACCTTGTTGAATTGAAACCGCCAACCGTTGAATTTCATTCCACACTTTTTGATGCGGTTGACGTTGATTTCCTCACTGCTAATCATCGTTTGTAACGCAGTGTAATTTTTGTTATGTTTTGGTGGTGTGAATAATTTGATTTCGCTCAAGTTTCTGATTCGTGGAGCTAATTTGAAACCCAACAAGTGCATCATGCCAAAAACCTGATCTGTAAAACCAGAAGTGTCGGTGTAATGTTCTTCAATTCGTAAATCTGATTCGTGATACAACAAACCGTCCAAAACGTAAGTGGCATCACGCACGCCAACGTTGATAATTTTGGAACTAAACGGTGAGTATTGGTCGGTAACGTGCGTATAAAGTTGCCTATTTGGGTCACTGCCATTTTTGGGATTAACTTGCCCTTTGCCTTTAGCCCCATTGGCTGTTTGAAAAGGTTGACCATCCGATGAAGAAGTTGTGCCATTGCCCCAATGTGAAGCAAAAGGTTGTTTCAATTGGGCATTGGTTAATGCCGCTAACGCTGCTGAATAGGTTTCGTCACGAATATGCCATTCTTGCAACCACGATAATTTTGAATACGTTACGCCAGGACAAGATTCGGACATTTTGCTCAAGCCAAGATTGATGCCATCTGCCAAAATAGCAGTCAATAAAAGCGTTTTATCTTCAGCCATTTCATTGCTTTTTAAGTGGGTGAAATGCTCCGTGAAATTCGTCCATTGATCGACTTCGAGCAATAATTCCGTGATTTTTACACGCGGTAACAACGCTGTCGCTTTATCCACAAAAGGTTTTGCATTTTTGGGGACGCTCGTCTCAATCGGGGTAATTTTCAAACCTGTCGCGGTAATTGTGGCATCGGGCAAGGCATCTTCAGCCGCGAGTTTGTTGATATGGGCTAATCGTTTTTCAAGCAGCTCTAATCTTTCATTCAGATATTGAGTGCAATCCATTTGTGGCAATGCTTGGTTTTGTTTGAGTTCGGTGAATTTTTCAAAAGGAATCAGATAAGTGTTGAAATCCTTGAATTGACGCGAGCCTTCAACCCACGCATCACCTGAACGTAACACGTTTTTCAATTCCGACAATAAGCACAATTCGTAATAACGACGATCAATATCTTTGCCCTTGAAAACAACGTCTTTCCACCGTTTTTTCACAAAACTGGTCGGTATGTCA
>CAIPQN010000100.1 GCA_903867225.1 uncultured Pseudomonadota bacterium
GGAATAAGAGAATGGACTTGTGCCGAGTGTGGCACGACGCATGACAGAGATGTTAATGCGGCTAAGAACATTCTCGCGCTTGGACATAAGCGTCTAGCTGTAGGAATCACCGCCTCTTTAGGGCGGTGAGGATGTCAAAATTGATTGGTCGTTGTATGTTGGTTGGCGCAATTACTGAAAAAATGACTCATTCAGGTTTTGCAATCCGAGCGCGGTTGAATGATGAAAATTTATTGCCGAAATATATTTGTCATTTTTTGAAGTCGAATACAGCAAGACAAAAAATGATTGATGGCGGTAATGGCACAAATATCAAAAGCCTAAATCAAACAACACTTTCTGACATGATTATTCCAATTCCGTCTATTTCAAAACAAGCACAAATTGTGTATCAGATTGAAAATCTATTAGAAGAAACTCAACGCCTCGAAGCCCTCTATTCGCGCAAGATTGCCACCCTCGATGAACTGAAAAAAGCGTTGTTACATCGGGCGTTTAGTGGCGAGTTATAACCCAAAGGAAAATCACATGAGAAACACAGTTCAAATTCAATGTCCGACAGAATTACTGGTGAGTTTGCAAATCAACAGCGAAACGTTTGCCGAAATGCTCAAACTGCAAACCGCCATTGCGTTATTTAAACAAGGCAGAATCTCATCAGGTATGGCATCACGTTGGTTAGAAACGTCACGAGTTAGTTTTTTAATGCAAGCAATGGAAGCAGGCGCAGAATTGCTCGAAAATTCACAAGATGACTTTGAGCGAGAAATGGCGTTGTTATGATTATTTTTACAAATACCACGCCGATTATCGCGCTGTCGTCCATTCAACAATTAGATTTGATGCCGCAATTATTCGAGCGTGTTTATGTGGTGGACACGGTGATTAACGAATGTGCGCGTGGTGGCAAAATCATTGTGCCTGATTTAAACAAGTTGGCTTGGTTGGAGCGCGTTGAAAGTAAAAACTATCCACATAATCCGTTGCTGATTTCGTTAGATGATGGCGAGAAACACACGCTCGAAGCAGCATTAGCACATCAAGCCGCCTACGCGATTATTGATGAAAAATTGGGACGTAATCTTGCTGAATATCTTGGTATGAAAGTGATTGGAACGCTTGGGATTTTATTGAAAGCGAAACAACAAAAAAAAATCACGTCATTTGTGGATTGCGTGAAATCAATGCAAGCGCAAGGCATACGCTATAACAATCAGTTGGTCGAAAGATTAGCCGAATTGGTTGGCGAAACTTCGGCTGCGATTCATTGATGAGTTGTGACGATATTTTTAACACGCACAGGACAAAAACCATGTTAAACGAAACGATGAACATTTCATTTGCGGTGAAATCCGACATCTTGTTGTCGTTGAAAGAAAATGCGGAAGAATTTACGCAAAATTTACGTTTTTTATCGGCGTTGATGTTGTATCGCAAAAATCGGTTATCGCTGGGCAAAGCAGCAGAATTGGCGGGTTATACGAAGTTAGATTTTATCGACAAATTGCGCCTCGAAAACGAGCCGATTTTTGATTTTAACGAACAGGAAATCGACGATATTTTTGCCGATGCCGCGAAGTTGCCATGATAGTTGTCGCCAACACCACGCCGATTATTTCGCTCGCTTCCATTGGGCGGTTAGATATTTTAGAAAAATTGTTCGGCAAAATTATCATTGCCCAAGCGGTTTATGACGAAATCAAAGCCAAACGTTTGTACGGTTTTCATGAAATTGACCGCGCCACGTTTATTGAAGTTCGACCGATTCAAGGCGAGTTGTACAAAGATTTTCTGCTGAAAGAATTGGATTTAGGCGAAGCCGAAACGATTATGTTAGCGAAAGAACTCAACGCGGATTTTGTGATTATCGACGAAAATTTGGGTTACAAAATCGCCAACAACGTCGGTTTGACGGTGATTAGAACGCTGTCTATTTTGTTGAACGCCAAAGAAAAAGGTCACATCAGCGAAATTAAACCGTTGCTCGATGAGATGATTCAAAAAGGGCGTTGGTATTCAAAAACGGTGTATCAGTCATTTTTAACGCGAGCTGGTGAATTGTGAACGAAGCCGAAACCAGAGCGGAACATATTGACCCCGCATTAAAAGCCGCAGGCTGGGGTGTTGTTGAAAGTAGTCGCATTCGTCGTGAATATCCGATTACGCTCGGACGTTTGGAAGGTGGTGGCAAACGCGCCAAAGCCTTGTCAGCGGATTATGTGCTGGAATATCGCAACACGAAACTGGCTGTTGTTGAAGCAAAGGCATGGGATAAACCGCTCACCGAAGGCGTGGCACAAGCGAAAGATTACGCAGGCAAATTAACGGTGCGTTTTGCTTATTCGACCAATGGGCAAGGCATCTATGCGATTGATATGCTCGCTGGCAAAGAAGGCGAATTATCAAACTACCCAACGCCAGAAGAATTATGGAACGCGACGTTTTTCATTCAAAACGCATGGCGCGACCGTTTTGCTGCGATTCCGTTTGAAGATAGAGGCGGTTATTTTCAAGCACGTTATTATCAAGACATTGCCATCGAGCGGATATTAGATGCCATTTCAAATGGCAAAATCCGTATTTTAGTAACCCTTGCCACAGGGACGGGAAAAACTTTTATAGCTTTTCAACTGGCGTGGAAATTATTTCAAAGCCGTTGGAACTTAACTGATTGGCAAAATGGCACAGAACCCACACGCCGCCCACGCATTCTATTTTTGGCTGACCGCAACATCTTAGCCAATCAAGCCTACAACGCTTTTTCTGCCTTTCCCGACGATGCGCTGGTACGCATTGAACCCAGTGAAATCAGCAAAAAAGGGCGTGTGCCAAAAAATGGCAGTTTGTTTTTCACCATTTTTCAATCGTTCATGAGCGGCGAAGAACCGTATTTCCGTCAATATCCTGCCGACTTTTTTGACATTATCATCATTGATGAATGTCATCGTGGTGGCGCGAATGACGAAGGAAACTGGCGTGGCATTTTGGAGTATTTCAAACCTGCGGTGCAATTAGGTTTAACCGCCACACCCAAACGCAAAGACAACGTTGATACTTACGCTTATTTTGGTGAGCCTGTCTTTAGCTATTCACTCAAAGACGGCATCAATGATGGCTTTTTAACGCCGTTCCGCATCAAACAAGTGGCATCGACGCTGGATAATTACGTTTATTCAGCAGATGACACGGTGATTGAAGGTGAAATTGTCGCGGGTAAAACTTACGGCGAAGCGGACTTCAACAAAATCATCATCATTCCTGAACGCGAAAAACTGCGCGTTGAATTGTTCATGTCGCAAATCAATCAACAAGAAAAAACACTGGTCTTCTGCGCCACCCAAGAACACGCGCTGTTGGTGCGTGACCTAATTAATCAAACCAAAAGCGGCACAGACCCGAATTATTGTCACCGTGTCACCGCTGACGATGGCGCGTTGGGTGAGCAATATCTAGCCGATTTTCAAGACAACGAAAAGACCATCCCGACCATTTTGACCACGTCGCAAAAGTTATCGACGGGCGTGGATGCGCGAAATGTACGAAACATTGTGTTGATGCGTCCTGTGAATTCGATGATTGAATTCAAACAAATTATCGGACGTGGCACGCGGCTTTATGACGGCAAAGATTATTTCAGCATTTATGATTTTGTCGGCGCACATCATCATTTTGAAGACAAAGAATGGGATGGAGAACCTGAACAATCTGAACCACCCGAATCAAAACCTAAACCGCCACCGTCTGAACCAAGAGAACCACCCGTTCCCCGCGAAAAAATCAAAGTCATTCTCGCCGACGGTAAAGCGCGAAACATTCAACACACGACCGTCACCAGTTTTTGGCACGCGGACGGCACACCAATGTCGGGTCAGCAATTTATGGAGGAATTATTTGGCAAGTTGCCCGAATTTTTCAAAGATGAAGATGAGTTGCGGCGTTTTTGGAGTGAACCCAGCACGCGCCAAAAGTTGCTCGAAGGGTTAGCCGAAAAAGGATTTGGTAACGCGCAGTTGCTTGAAATGCAAAAAATTATTGAGGCTGAAAACAGTGATTTGTTTGATGTGTTAGCCCATGTTGCGTATGCCTTACCGACGTTGACCCGTGAAGAACGCGCCACCAAAGCCAAAGTGATTATCAGCACCCATTTCAACAGCAAACAACGGGTGTTTTTGGATTTTGTGTTGTCGCATTATGTGAGTATTGGCGTGGAAGAATTAGAAGGCGGCAAACTTTCACAATTATTGCGTTTGAAATATCACGATTCGATTGCGGATGCGATTGCCGACTTGGGTAAGCCTGCTGAAATTAGCGACGTGTTTAATGGGTTTCAGAAGTTTTTGTATGGGTGATGGGCGGCTTGATTGTAAAATTTTTGAAGTTAATACTGGAGTTAAGAAATGATAGATGCTGAAACAGAGTTAAAAGTATTTGAAAATGCTATCAGAGATTTATTAATTTTTGTTCTTGGAAATAAATTCGGTTCAAATTGGGAAAATAGACTTAGCATTTCTACAGATCGAGTATCGAAATGGCGTATCCGTCAAGAAGATGAATCTAAAAGATTACGAGGATTCAATTTAGATTCACGTTTAATTTATTATTCGGACTTTTATGATCTAAAGTCTGTAATTGATAAGCATTGGGATGATGGTTTTAAAGATGTCTTTAAAGAAAAAAAGGAAATTTTAGTGTTTTTAGAAACATTAGAAAAATTTCGAGATCCAAATGCACATAGAAGAGAGCTTATCGATTATCAAAAGCACTTAATAGTTGGTATTTCTGGATACATCAGGGGGATAATGATGCAATATAGAGGTAAACGTGAAAATCCTGATGATTTCTTTCCAGTAATTGATTCTGTATCAGATAGTTTAGGAAATCAGGTTTCAAATCCAAATTATGCTCATCATATAGCCAGTAAGGTTATTGTTCATGTAGGAGATGAAGTCGAAATTACTGGGTACTCAATAGATCCATGTGGCGGGACTATTGAGTATAGCATTGCTAGAATTTGTCAAAAAAACTGGTCTGAATCAAATCGTGGCATCATAAAATTCACAGAATCAGATATCGGTAGATGTTGTGACATTCAAATAATGATTAGAACAACAAGAAGCTATCACGCCTATTCCGATTTTGATCATTATGTACAAATTCGATATGTGGTACTACCATGAAAAATAATCTAGAACGAAAAATTGTAAATTGAATATCTATCTTAAGGTTCACAATGTCAAAAAATATCACCGTCACAGCAAAAAGTGACCATTTTTCTAAAATATCAAAAGCAACGCCAGTTAATGCTTTATCAGAGCTTATTTGGAATGCTTTGGATGCCGATGCTGAGAAGATAGAGGTGTTTTGCAAGGAATATGATGGTCACATAACAGAGGTTGTTGTTAAAGATAACGGAACAGGGATTGAGTATTCGAGAATAAGTGATCTTTTTGGTTCATTAGGAGGTTCTTGGAAAGCAAATGCTGAAAAAACTATCAATCAAGGTCGTTTTTTACACGGAAAAGAAGGACAAGGAAGATTTAAATCACTATCAATTGGTAGAGTTGTGGTTTGGAAAGTAGTTTATAAAAAATACAATGATTTTTACGAATACAAAATAGAGTGCCATGCTGATACACCTATTGAATTTAGAGTGTCAGACGAAATGTTATCAGACCAAAAATACACAGGCGTTACAGTTACGATTTCAGAACTAGATAAAAAATCTGGGAAGCTCAGTACACTGGATTTAGACAAATTAGTTTCTGTTTTAGCTCTATATTTGATCAAGTATCAGTCCGTGCTTATTTACTTTAATGGGGAGAAAATTGAATTACAAAATTTCATTAAAAATGAAAAGATTTTGCAATTAGACAATATTTCATATGATGAAAAAAATTATGCAATTGAATTGAAAATTTTAGAATGGAACAAAACGAAGAATAGAGAATTACTCTTTTACGCGATGTTCGACTTTTTTAGTTGAAAGCATGACCCATTTTCCTGCAAAGTTGTTCTACCAAAAGCAACTCAAATCAGGAGAAGAGCCATGCCGCTTGAAGACTTTATCATTTATGTGTATTGCTGTGTAGAAGAA
>CAIPQN010000101.1 GCA_903867225.1 uncultured Pseudomonadota bacterium
CGAATGTGGATTTAGCGCAGACAGAGATTTGAACGCCGCGCTAAATTTAAATAAATATGGTCTGGACACGCTTACAGCCTGACCTTAAATGCACACAAGAGCAAAGTTAGACCACAGTTTCATCGTGGCTTTTGCGTTGACGGTGTGAATAGATACTAGAAAATCATAGATTTTATGGATTTTCATAGGTTTTTAGTAGCGGTGTGAATTTATATGGACGAAGCCTCGCCTGAACAGTTGATTAACAAATTGCACACACATAAAGCAGACATTGCGATTTGCACTGAAAAAATCGCTGATGATGCGTATTTAATTGTGAAACCTTGTTATCAATGGCATCACATCGCCATTGTCCCGAAAGGTCATCCGCTTGCAGAAGGCGACATTTCACTTGAAAGATTAGCGTCATTTCCAATTTTGACTTACAGCTTTGGTTTTACTGGGCGTTCAAATATCGAAATGGCATTTAAGAATTCAGCTTGCGAATTCGATATTATTTTGTCGGCTGCAGATACCGATGTAATTAAAACTTATGTTCGGCTTGGTTTAGGCGTAGGAATTATTGCAGGTATGGCGTATGACGAAAAAATTGATACAGATTTTGTTGCTCGAGACTTATCGCATTTAATTCCGAGTTCAAGAACCAAAATTGCTTATTTGAAAAATAACTATTTGCCGCTTTATGGGCAGCATTTTATAGACGAGTTGATTTTTGCCGCCGAAGAAATGCGGTTTTAATTTACACCATTTGAATTTAGGAAAAATATCATGTTAATTGGCATTCCAAAAGAAATTAAAGATAACGAAAATCGCGTTGGCATCATTCCAAGCACTGTTAAAACCTTAACGCAAAATGGACATCACGTTTTAATTGAAACAAATGCTGGTGTAGGCAGTTCAATTTCTGATGCCGATTACGTTTTGGCAGGGGCAACGATTGTTTTGACAGCAAAAGAAGCCTGGTCTGCTGAACTTGTTGTTAAATCCACAGGCTCTGGAAAAACGATTCTGGCGTGTGAAATGATTCGGTTGGCGTTAGGAAAGGCAAAGCGTGCTTTGTTCATCGCCCACAGAAGGAAATCAAAAGTAATGCTCGTAATCATAAAACCATCGTCTTTGCGTCGTCAGTTGCACATTCAAAAAATATCGTAATAGCATTTACGGAAGCAGGAATTTCAGCGCGTCATTTAGATGCCACAACGTCTGCGTCAGGTAAGGCAGCGTGTTTTTCTGATTGGGAGTTTTTGTGAAATCTATGACGAATTCAACGTTTAAGCCAGCATGGTGGTTAAAAAATCGTCATCTACAAACACTTTTCCCCTCGCTTTGTCGTCGTGTTCCATCACCAGAATTGCATCGAGAACGAATTGTTACTTCAGACGGTGATTTTTTGGATATTGATTGGTGTGGTACTAATACAGATAATCCGCTAGTGATTTTGCTGCATGGTTTGTCGGGTAGCTCAAACTCTGGCTACATTAAGGGTTTACAACGCGCATTACAAAAAAATAATTTGCGTAGTGTGACGTTGAATTTCCGAGGCTGTAGTGGTGAATACAATAACACTTCACGTTGTTATCATTCGGGAGAAACTAATGACCTCGACTTTTTATATCGCACGTTACGAGAACGAGAACCTAATACGCATTTTTCAATAGTCGGATTTTCTTTGGGTGCAAATGTGTTGTTGAAATGGTTGGGAGAAAGAGGTAATTCGGTAAATTTATCTTCAGCTGTAGCGGTTTCTACACCTTTTGTTTTGGATATTTGTGCAACGACATTGGATAAAGGGTTTTCAAGATTGTATTGTGCAAATTTGCTGAGAGAGCTAAAAAAATACATGAATGACAAATGGCTGCATTTGGAAATACATAGAAATTCTTTTGAAGCGGAGAAAATCAAGCAATGTGGCGATTTGTCAAAAATTAAGTCTTTTTGGGAATATGATAATCAGGTTGTGGCAAAACTGTACGGTTTTAAGAATGCTCATGACTATTATGCTCAATCAAGTTCAAGACAATTTTTAAAAAAAATAACTATACCGACATTGTTAATTCAAGCCAAAGACGACCCGTTTATGACAACTGATGTTATACCGAATACAAGTGAATTGGCTTCATGTGTGAAGTTAGAACTCACGCAAAACGGCGGTCATGTTGGATTTATTGCAGGTAAAAACCCATTTCGCCCCGTTTATTGGTTAGAGCAAAGAATAGCGGCGTTTTTGACAAAAACTATTTAGCGTGCATTTAATTTTCGATAAATGTTACAAGATTTATCATGTGCGTCAGGCAAATACCCTGTAGACATCAAGAATTCATTGACGATTTCGCCACCAGTGAATACAAATGTCGCTTTAAACAGCTTGGTCCATGTAGTTCCAATGTTATAGTGGTTCCCATTTGTCCAGACAAAAAATAGCCTGATTTAAGATGACATAAAATCAAACTACAGCGAAATGGTCGCTGCACCATTATCTTCAACAAAAGATATTTCTGGTTAATTGTCGCGGAACATCTTGGGGCAGTAAAACCCGATGCAAAACGTATTATCAGCTCTGCTAATCGGGATATTTTACAAACCACTGCCTTCATAAATCCAGATGATACAATCGTCGTCATTGTTTTAAATACTACTGACAAAGAAATCGATTATAACCTGTGGCTTAATGGTAGAGCCGCAAAGGTCAAAAGCTTCCCACATTCGATTACGACGTTGGTACTTTGAATTTTTGAAAGGTAAAAGATGAATGTAGCACAAATTAAATGCCTCTCTGTCTTCGCAGTTTTTGCGATTATCGGCTTCGGACCCGTTTCACCTGGTTGTTTAATCGGTATGTATGTTGTTTTAAAACGTCCAATTTGGTTTCGTAACTTGATTTGTAAACTGTATGAAAACCAGCCTTTCAATTTTGAAATAAACGTTGCCGAACAAGCATCCATAAGAAAAAATACGTTTCTATTTTTACTGTGCCTATTCATTGTGGATATTGCCCCCGTTCCCGTCACGCCAGTGATTGCCTTTGTGATTATTTTGAGCAGACCGTTATGGTTTTATCAAAGAGTTGTAAAAATTTACCACGAGAAAATTTAAATATGTCCAAAATCGTTCACATCAAACATGAAGCAGAAAAAGCCATGTTAAAAACCTTGAGATTCTAAAAATGAAATTATTTGAACCGCTAAAATTAGGTGCAATTACCTTACCAAACAGAATTTTAATGGCTCCATTGACAAGATGCCGTGCCGCTGAAAATCATGTCCCCAGTGATTTGATGGCAACACATTATGCTCAACGCGCTATTGCTGGACTTATCATCGCCGAAGCAACAATGGCAATGGAAGGAAATTCGGCGTTTTGGAAGGAACCTGGAATTTATTCTGATGAACAAGTTGCAGGCTGGAAAAAAGTCACTGATGCTGTGCATGAAAAAGGCGGTTTAATTTTTCTGCAAATTTGGCACGGTGGTCGAGCTTGTCATCCATTATTGAACGATGGCGCACAACCTGTTGCACCGAGCGAAATCGCAATAACTAGCAGCGAAGTTCGGACTCAAGAAGGCATGAAGCCTTATGTCATACCGCGTGAATTAACACTTAATGAGCTGCCATCTATTGTTGATGGATTCAAGAAGGCGGCTGAAAACGCGGAATTAGCGGGTTTTGATGGTGTTGAAGTACACAGTGCAAATGGTTACTTACTCGATGAATTTTTGCGTGATGGTTCAAATAAACGTACAGATGAATACGGTGGTTCAATTGAAAATCGTGCGCGGTTGATGCTCGAAGTCTTGCAAGCCGTTTGTGATATTTGGGGAAGTAACCGAGTAGGAGTGCGAATTTCACCATTGAATAGTTTCAACAGCATGATAGACAGTGACCCCATTGCACTTTCAACGTGGTTGGCAAAACGCCTCAATGATTTTAATTTGGCTTATTTACACGTTATGCGAGCAGATTTTTATCAGCAACAAACAGGCGATGTGTTAACGCCAATTCGTGAAAATTATGAAGGTGTATTGATTGGGAATATGGGCTATGACGCGAAAGAAGCCGAAGAAGCTATCGCAACAGGAAAACTTGACGCTGTATCGTTTGGTGTAAGTTTTATTGCGAATCCCGATTTCCCTGAACGAATCAAAGTAGGGGCGAGTTTAAATCAACCTAATCCTGAAACGTTCTATTCTTTTGATGAGAAAGGCTATACAGACTATCCTTTTGTAGAAGATGGCAATTTAAATCAACACAAAAAATAAAAACTTATGGCAATTAGCTCAACCATCAATAAAGTGTCGTTAAACATTGCCGATGTTGACCGCCATTATTATCAGCTTCACGAATTAACTGTCGCACAACATCCATCTGAAAACGACTTTCGTTTTATGATTCGCTTAATTGCGTTTATGGCAAATGCCAGTGAAAGTTTGAATTTTACGAAAGGACTTTCTAGCGATGACGAGCCTGAATTGTGGCAAAAATCACTTACCGATGAAATTGACTTGTGGATTGAATTAGGACAACCCGATGAAAAACGTATCCGCAAAGCGTGTGGACGTTCAAAGCAAGTCATCATTTACACTTACCACGAAGGCAAAGCGAAAGTATGGTGGGAACAGCAAAAATCAAAATTAGCACGATTTGATAACTTAAAAGTCTTTCATATCAATGCCGATGGTGCTGAAGCGATGGTTAAACGTTCGATGCAATTACAGTGCAACATTCAAGAGGGTGAAATTTATCTGAGTGACGATAATTACAATCTGACTGTGACAATTGATAGGTTGTAATTAAAAAATGAAAACTTTGCACGAATTACATTTTGATAATCGTTTTATTAACCATCTCCCTGAAGATACCAACAAGGACAAGACTTGCCGTCAAGTTTTTAACGCTTGTTATTCCAGCGTTTTGCCACAAAAAGTTTCACGTCCCCAATTGGTTTGTTATTCACCCGAAGTTGCACAATTATTAGATTTAGCTACTCATGTTTGCGAATCCGAAGAATTTGCTCAGATTTTTGCTGGCAATCAATTAGTCAAAGGAATGCAACCTTACGCGACGTGTTACGGAGGACATCAATTTGGTCAATGGGCAGGACAATTAGGCGATGGTCGTGCTATCAATTTAGGCGAAGTCATCAACAGTCAAAAGCAACGTTTAACTTTGCAACTCAAAGGCTCTGGTAAAACGCCTTATTCTCGCACTTCGGATGGATTAGCGGTTTTACGTTCTTCTGTGCGCGAATTTTTGTGCAGTGAAGCGATGCACCATTTGGGCGTTCCCACAACACGCGCTTTGAGTCTGGTTTTGACAGGCGAATCGGTACTTCGAGATATGTTTTACGATGGCAATCCACAATATGAAGCGGGCGCAGTGGTTTGTCGTGTTGCTCAAAGTTTTACCCGATTCGGACATTTTCAAATTCACACTGCACGAAACGATATTACGTTGTTGAAACAGCTTGTTGATTATACGATTCAAACAGATTTCCCACATTTAGGAAAACCTAGCGTTGAAACGTATTTGCAATGGTTCAGCGAAGTTTGCCAAAAAACCGCTGAAATGATTGTGCATTGGCAACGAGTAGGATTTGTTCATGGGGTGATGAATACCGATAATATGTCGGTTTTAGGATTGACGATTGATTATGGTCCTTATGGCTGGTTGGAAGATTTCAATTTACGCTGGACTCCTAACACCACAGATGCTGACCATCGTCGTTATCATTTTGGCAATCAACCGCGTGTGGCATTTTGGAATTTGGCGCAATTAGCGAATGCTATTTTTCCTTTAATTCAAGATTCAAAACCCTTGCAGGATATTTTAGAACAGCAATATACAAAAACGTTTCAACGTGGCTATGAAAAAATGATGGCTGAAAAATTGGGCTTAGAACAATTTGATGAAGCCTTAATTTCAGATTTGATGACGTTATTACAAACGGTTGAAACGGACATGACGATTTTTTATCGTCAGCTTGCCAATGTTGATATGACGCAAACAGACATTGACACAAAACCTTTGACGCACGCTTATTATGATAAGGCTTATCAGGGGGAAAATTATCAGAATCAATTACACGCTTGGCTAAAACATTATGCGTGTTTGATTACAACAGATGAAGCCACTCGCAAATCAAAAATGAATGGAGTAAATCCCAATCACGTTTTGAGAAATTACCTTTCACAGCAAGCCATTGATGCCGCCGAAGAAGGTGATTTTTCTGAAATTGAACGGTTATTAAACCTAATTCGTAAGCCTTACGATGAACAGCCCGAATTTTCTAAATACGCGCAAAAGCGTCCTGAATGGGCAAAAATGAAAGCAGGTTGTTCGATGTTGTCAACAACGGTTCAAATTTGACCCTTTTAGCTCAAAAAACAACGTTTGAAAATTGACCCCCTTGGGTTAATTTGCTCCTAAATTGGACGGAGCAGTTCCAATACGTTTTTTATCTTTTAGTCGATAACTTTCTCC
>CAIPQN010000102.1 GCA_903867225.1 uncultured Pseudomonadota bacterium
AATATCCTTCGTAATCATTCTGGGTGGTGTAATCGGTGCATATCGCTTCAAGGGTACGCCAGTTGCATCAATCAAGAACTTGGTGAAGTTCCATTTAATTGCTTGAGAGCCAAAAAAGCCTGGAGCAGCAGACTTCAAGTACGCAAACAGTGGTTCAGCGTTAGCACCATTCACATCAATTTTTGCAAACATAGGAAATGTTGTCCCATAATTGAGCCGACATGACTTTTCGATATAATCATTTGTATCTGGCTCTTGATGCCCAAATTGATTGCATGGGAAAGCGAGAACGTGAAAACCGCGCTCACTGTATTTCCAATAAAGCTCTTGGAGCTGTTTATATTGAGGTGTAAACCCGCAGTAGCTGGCGACATTAACAATCAGTATTGCTTTGCCTTTGTAGTCAGCGAGTGATTTCTGTTTTCCATCGATAGTGGTGACAGTGAAGCTATAAATGTTTTTATTCATTAAATTTTTTCCTTTTTTGAGTTGTTAGACAGTACCTTTGAAATAGCCGATTCAATCAACTCCGCAGTCAATTTCTGATTGCAATCAGTTAAAATTTCTACTTGATCAGCGAAATTTATACCGAGGGCGGGATTGGCAAGCATCGGAATGTTGATGCCAGGAATACCAGCTGTCATTTCAGCGTAGATTTCTTGAATCAAAGACGCGGCTTGGGTGTGATGACATGAAATGATTATTTAATCATACAAGGGACAAATAAAATTTGCATTATGTCGCTGAAATGTTTTCTTTTTCCAGAGGTTGGAAAGCACTACTTTGAGATAATCTGCACAAACGGACTGCACAAGGTAGTTAATGGAGGAGCGTTCGTAATAACTCGACAATTCAGAATCGAATAGTTTGTCGTAAACGTGTTTACGGCTGCCATACATAGTTTTGACGTAGCCTTTTCTACGAAGTTCTTGTGTAACCAAAATTTTCCAACGTTCCATTCCCGAATATGCCTCTTTTTTCGCTTGAAGAAAAGATGATGCTTCATCGAAAGATATGTGCAGCAGGCGGGCTAGTTGACTCGCTGCTCCACCATAATTGCTGAGGAACGTAATACTTTTTGCCATTTTACGAAGATTGGGTGAGTTTAAACAAACGACACAAAAGTTTCATAGGATTTTTACAAAACCCTTTATTGATAAGGTCTGAAGCCACTTTTAGACTTCCCAAAATTAAGTCATTTTTCATGGTGATTTTTTGGGAGATAATAAACCGACCGAATCCTGCATTTTTTCATCGGAAAAATCGAACTCACCATGCAGGTTAAAATGCGCCCACGTTATCACCGAACCATTCTCAATTGCTTCCAATAATTTTTCTTTTCGTACCTCATTTTTTTCAGCTGCCAATTCCCGCGACAAATACAGATAATTCCAACAAATAATCGCGTTTTTAATCAATCTGCGACACGTTGTCAACAACGTTTCAGCGATTTCCTGTTCTTCTTTTTCGCTTTGAAGAAATTCATTGCTATGCCCAAACGACACGGCTTTGGAAAATTTGTTTGAACTTTCGATTTTGTTCAGTTGTGCCTCAATCGCTTGTCTTAACGTGCAGTCATCGTAGTATTTGAGAATGAATAATGATTTGGTAATTTTGCCAAATTCTTTCAAGGCTTGATAAAGCGAATGCTGTTTAGAGTAGGAATTTAGCCGTCTGAACAATTGTGAAGCAGATGTGATTTTGAGTTGGATCGTCGCAATGAATCGCAAAATATCGTCCCAGTCATTTTCGATAATACTTTCTCGAATACAGCTCGTTGGTAGTAAAACAAATTCCTGTTCTTCGTAATGTTTTCGCGGCTTGAAAGCATATAAATGTTGTTTATGCAGCCCTTTGATTCTCGGTGCAAATTCCAATCCGAAAAAATAGGTTGAGCCAAAAATGACTTCCGAATAACCGTGTGTGTCGGTCGAATGAATGTCGCTTTTGACTACGTTATTGTGCATCAAACCATCAATCACATAAGCCGCTTCACGTTCGGCAGAGCTGATAACCGTTGAATACCACATGAAATTTCGGGCATCGATAAATCCAACCGTGCTAGAACCTTTGTTCTGCCCGAAATACTTGAATGAATAGTTGGCATTGAGCGACTCACCTTCAGTTTCACGTTTTTGACCGTCGCTTGAGGTATGCAGTTTTTCTTGTTTGGCTTGATAAATTTTGGGCAAATCGAGCTGACTGGTGAATTGCAAAATACGGTCATTGGCGGCTTGAACATTTTGCAATGAAAAATACCAACGCACGACATTTTCAAGTTCGTTCTCATTGATTTGATTGGAAATTTGCGCCAATTTTCGATGACCAATGTCACAGCCATAACCAATAATTCCAGCAAAAAAAGTTTTTGCAGCAGGTTTTTCACGTCGGTATTTGGGTTGCCAATGTTCAAATTCATCGAGAAATTTAGTCGCCTGATTTACCGTTGCCAAAACTTCAACCATCGGAATATATTTTCTGGCAGGAAAAAATGCTTTCAACGGTAAGCATTCAACTTCTTCTTGCATGGGTGTTTTGACATGAACTGTGCTGTCTTTACGCACTGAAAGATAAGGATTTTTACCTGCTTTGAAGTTTTGATTAGTTTTTTGATATTGCTCATCCAAAGTCAATTTGAACGAATCCAATACAGTTTTACAGTTGGCAAATTCAGTTAATTTTGCTCGTTCCAAATACTCAGCACGATTGTTTTGCCAATCCGTTTTTGAAATTAAATAATCATCCAACGGACGATATTTTTCATGTTACCAACGGCTGAATTTTGACCCCTTTTTAACAAAAAACATCGTTTTTAATTGACCCCCTATTGAAGTGTGGTTTATGACTTCAATCCATTGTCGTTATTGATTTCTACGATATTCTATTTTTCGTTAAATGGATT
>CAIPQN010000103.1 GCA_903867225.1 uncultured Pseudomonadota bacterium
GAGATTGTGTACATTTAACCAATCGTTTTGTCCGTAAAATACTCTCGCATACCTTTGCCGCCTTTTTAAATCGGTTCCTCGGACGAAAAACCCTAAATCTCAGTACCTTGGTTGAATTTTAAAAGTCGAACATCGCGTACACACAAGTATTTTCAACTACTAAATAGCGAGATTTTCATGTTACCTCAAAGCCTAAAGCTCGATATTCCAGCTGGAATTGCGATTTTCTTTATTGCCATTCCGTTATCTCTTGGCATTGCTTTAGCGTCAGGCGCACCATTATTTTCGGGCGTAATTGCAAGTATCATTGGCGGCTTAATTGTCGCACCATTGAGCGGTTCTGCATTAGGCGTTAGTGGTGCGGCGGCGGGACTGGTTATTTTAATGCTCACCGATATTGAAAAATTCGGTTTTACCACATTTTTATGTATTGTGATTTTGGCGGGTATTTTTCAAATTCTAATGGGATTGGCAAAAATGGGTTCGGTTGCTCATTATTTCCCCAGCTCTGTGATTAAAGGAATGTTATCGGGCATTGGTATCATTATTTTTTTAAAGCAAATTCCACACGCAGTAGGTTATGACAGTGATTACGAAGGCAATTTAGAGTTTTTTCAATCTGGCAATTATTCATCATTTAGCGAACTATCGCATGTAACGGAATTTATTTCGCCAACGGCGATTTGTATTGCAATAGTTTCGCTGCTAATTTTAATTGTATGGGAACGTCCCAATTTACACGGTACGCTTGTGACGGTTATCGTTGGCGTAGCGTTGAATGAGGGTTTGCAAATTTTTTATCCTGATTTTGCATTAAAAGAATCACATTTAGTTAATTTACCTGTTGCGACAAATATGGGTGAATTGCTTTCTCAAATGCACAGCCCAGAATTTTCGCAATTTGCAAATCCCGAAATTTATGTGAGTGGTTTATTTTTAGCATTTTTGGCAAGTTTAGAAACATTGCTTTCTGTTGAAGCAGTTGATCGTTTGGATATTTATAAACGTGTTACGCCGCCAAATCGTGAATTAATTGCACAAGGCATTGGCAATATGGCTTCAGGATTATTGGGCGGTTTGCCTCTGACGCAGGTGATTATTCGTAGTTCAATCAATGTGCAATCGGGCGCGAAAACCAAAGCGTCGGGTTTTATTTCGGGTGGATTGCTATTTTTGACGGTGTTTTTCATCCCCGAATTTTTAAATAAAATTCCGTTAGCAAGTTTGGCGAGTATTTTGTTAGTAGTTGGTTATAAATTAACGCGCCCTAAAACATTTAAAAAAATGTATCGCGCAGGGATTTATCATTTTATTCCGTTTATTACGACCATTTTGGGATTAATTTTCACTAATTTGATGATTGGCGTTGTGATTGGAATGGCGACGGCGTTGTTATCGATTGTGCTGGAAAATTACAAAACCGCGCAATATTTTCGAGAAACACACATTGGCAATAAAACGATTTTTCGATTATCAGAACACGTTTCATTTTTAAATAAAGCGACATTAAAACGAACGTTTGATCAACTTCCACCGAATTCTGAAATCGTGATTGACGCGACGCACTCGAAGTATTTGGATTATGATGTTTTTGAGGTTATTCGAGATTTTAAAAAAGAAGCCCCGTTAAAAAATATTCAATTAACATTGCAAAATGTGCGTGGTTTTGGAATTTTGAAACCCATTGAAAATGTTCAAGCGCATACTTACGAAAGCCAGCAAGCACTTACGCCAGACGAAGTATTGCAAATTCTAAAAGATGGTAATACGAATTTTGTGAATAATTTGGAATCGAATCGCAATTTTCTTGAGCAAGTTAATGACACCAGCGACGGGCAATTCCCGATTGCGATTATTTTGAGCTGCATGGATTCACGCACTTCAACAGAGTTAGTTTTTGATCAAGGGTTAGGTGATATATTCAGTACACGCGTGGCGGGAAATGTAGTAAATAACGATATTTTAGGCAGTATGGAATATGCCTGCCAAGTGGCGGGTTCAAAGTTGATTGTGGTTTTAGGACACACACATTGTGGCGCGATTAAAGGCGCGTGCGCTCAAGTAAAACTTGATCATTTGACGGATTTACTCAATAAAATTCAACCAGCAGTGGAGTGTGTTTGCACAAAACATAACGTGACAGAAATTGGGCATGACGATGATTTAATTCAACAAGTTGCTGATAAAAATGTACAGTTTATGGTTGAGCAAATTAAACAGCGTAGTCGAGTATTAAATGAATTATTACACGCGGGAAAAATCAATATCGTCGGCGGAATGTATGATGTTGAAACGGGTAAAGTGCAGTTTTATTCTGACGTTTAATTTTTAAGAGAAGGTAAAAACATGATTATAGTTACAGGTGGCGCGGGGTTTATTGGCAGTAACATTATTCACGCGCTTAACAAACAAGGCGAAGATGATATTTTGTTAGTCGATAACTTAACCAATGGTTATAAAATGCACAATATCGCCGATTTGAATATCGCCGATTACATGGATAAAAACGAGTTTATCGAACGCCTTGAAAATCCAAATTTTTTGACACAGATTCGTGGTGTGTTTCATCAAGGCGCGTGTTCCGCGACCACCGAATGGGATGGGCATTACGTCATGGCAAATAATTATGAGTATTCCAAACGCCTGTTGACATGGTGTCAAACCAAACGCGTTCCGTTTATTTATGCGTCTTCTGCGTCAGTTTATGGCATGGGCGAAAAGGGTTTTTCTGTCGATAGAAACTGCGAAAAACCTATCAATATGTACGCGTATTCTAAATTTCAGTTTGATCAATATGTGCGCCGCATTTTGCCAAGCACGAATAGTCAAATTGTTGGATTGCGCTATTTCAACGTTTACGGTTCGCGTGAACAACACAAAGGCAGCATGAGCAGCACGCCGTTTCATTTCAATAATCAATTATTAGCGTCGGACGAAGTGAAATTGTTTGCGGGCTGCGATGGTTATGCGGATGGGGAGCAACAACGTGATTTTGTGTATGTGAACGACGTGGTGGCAGTGAATTTATGGTTTTTAGAAAATTCACATAAAAGCGGCATTTTTAATGTTGGCACAGGTCAAGCACAAACGTTTAACACGATGGCGCAAGCGGTTATCGATTGGCATAAACGCGGCAAAATCAGCTACATTCCTTTTCCAGACCATTTAAAAGGCGCGTATCAAAGTTTTACCGAGGCAGATATTTCAGGTTTGCGCGAAGCGGGTTATCAAGCCGAATTTATGAATGTTCAACAAGGTGTAACGGATTATTTGAACAGGTTAAATTATCGTGCTTGAATCACTGAATAATTTATTGCCGCAAACTCAATGTGGACAATGTAGTTTTAACGGTTGTCGCCCGTATGCAGAAGCCATCATTGCAGGTGAGGCGGATATTAACCAATGTCCACCCAGTGGCGATGCAGGAATTGCGCGACTTGCAGAATTTTTAGGTATTGCGCCAAAACCTCTTAATTCACAGTTCGGCGAACATAAACCAAAAAGTGTCGCCGTGATTGATGAAGCACAATGTATCGGTTGCGTGAAATGTATTGCGGCGTGTCCAGTTGATGCGATTGTCGGCGCGGCGAAATGGATGCACACCGTGATTGCAACTGAATGTACAGGATGCGAATTGTGTGTTGCGCCGTGTCCGATTGATTGTATTACGATGATTCCGCTAGAAAACCCCGATTTCGCACCGACAAATTTACACGCTAAACAACGTTATGAAGCTAAAACTAAACGAAAAGAAATGGAAGGCATAGAAAAAACGGAACGTTTACGACAACAAAAAGCCCGTTTATTGGCAGCTCATTGATAATCACCGTATAACTTCGCATATAAACCACTTTGTTTGAGCAAAGTTTCATGTTTTCCTTGTTCACAGATTTCGCCATCTTCAAAAACATAAACATGATTTGCTTGTTTTACTGCGCTTAATCGGTGCGCGATGATAATCGTAGTTCGGTTTTTTAAAAATTCTTGTAACGCTTCGTGAACTTTAAACTCGGTTTCGCTATCTAACGCCGAAGTGGCTTCGTCTAAAATCACAACTTTCGGATTGGCAACGACCATTCGCGCAATCGCTAATCGTTGGCGTTGTCCACCCGATAAACGCATTCCTCCGCGCCCAACAATCGTTTCTAAACCATACGACAAATCTTTAACCGTTTCGGCTAATTGGGCAATTTTCAACGCATTCCACAACTGCGAATCGCTGGTTTTTTTGCCGAGTGTCAAATTGGCGCGAATCGAATCGTTAAACAAAATCGGATTCTGCAACACGGTCACAACATTTTCACGCACCACATCTAAACCGATTTGCTCAATCGGCACGCAGTTAAAACAAATTTGTCCAGACGTTACTGGATATAAACCGATGAGAATTTGAATCAGCGTTGATTTTCCACCTCCGCTCGCACCAACTAACGCCACTTTTTCACCCGCGTTAATGTGTAATTTAATGCCGTTGAGAATTTTTTTATCGCCGTAACTAAAATGCAGATTTTCAACGCTAACCGACACAGTTTTTTTATTTAAAAATGGATTTTTATGATGCGGATAACGTGGTTCTTGGCGCAAAGCGGTTAATTTATTGATGCGCGTTAAAGCGGCTTTCGCGCCATAAAACGCATATTGAATGTTTAAAATTTCCTGTACAGGTGCCATCATGAACCACAAATAACCGAACACCGCTAACATTTGTCCAATGGTTAAATCAGAATAAAACACCATCAACATCGCGCAAGCGCGAAAAATATCAAAGCCAAACAAAAATACTAAAAAACTTAACCGTGACGCGGCTTCACTTTTCCACGCAAATGCACTGGAATTATTTTTCACGTTTTGCGCTAAATCAATTAACTGTTCACAATAATGCCGTTCACGATTACTGGCGCGAATCTGATGAATGGCTTCTAACGTTTCGGTGAGTGATTGTTGAAAAATTTCATACGCTGAATTTTCTTTGGCTTTGAGATGTTTCACATTCGCGCCAATCACACGAGTGAAATAAATTACCACGGGATTAAGCAACAAAATAAATAAGCCCAATTGCCAGTGCATCCACAACAAAATTACCGCTGTTCCTGTCACCGTCAATACCGCAACCAATAATTTGCCAACCGTTGTGCCGACGAAATTATCAATTGTGTCCAAGTCTTTAATCAAATGTGTACTGACCGTTCCTGAACCTAAACTTTCGTATTCTGCCATCGAAATTGTTTGTAAATGCCCAATCAATTCGCTACGAATCCGAAACACAATATCTTTTGCAATTAGTGTGAATTGGCGCGATTGCAACACATTTAAAATCATCGCGAGTAAACGTAATACCACTGTTAACAATAAAACTGCACCGATATAAAGCAACGGCGATTGCCATTCAATCGGCGAAATTGCGTTGACAGTTTGCACCACCATCGCAGGTTTTTTTAACAACACTTCATCGACCAAAAGTGGCATCAACAATGGTATCGGCACACTAATCATCGTTGCCAAAATCGCAATTAAATGTGCCGAAATCAACTGCTTTTTATGTTGCAACGCAATCGACAGAATATAACGCCAAGTGTAGGTTTGAACGGGCATTTTTTAAGCTTGCGAACTTGCTTGCATGGCTTGTTCCGCATCTAATTTTTTACGTTTCTCGCATTTTTCAGTACACACACATTCGGCAGCAGATTTTCCACCACCACACGAACCTTTAATCGCGTTGCGTCCAAAAATCACACCAACCGCCATAATCGCAATCACCGCTAACATCACACCAAATGTGATTAAAAACATCATTTTTTTCTCCCAAAAATTAAAAATAAAATATGCTCCCAAATCTAACACAACACGTTTCAAACGCTAAGTTTTTAATGCGATAATTTTTTACTTGTTAGTTTCGTATCTGCTGGATTGTCGCTATTTATAATTTCTGAATCATTCATTAAATTGTCATTGGTTAATAACTTCCAATCGTTGACAAATTTCTCATCAAGCAATCTAAAATTATGTTTATATAAATGCCTTGCAACCATGAATTCCTTAATTTTTTGAAAGTCAGGACGGCTTTCTATGTCTATATTCAATTCTTCATTATAAAGCTGTTGAAGTGAGTTATTATCCCTATATGTCATCATCGACAGGTGATTTCACAAATATAGTGAGCATTTGGAAATAAGACTTAAAAAAAAACAACATCACGCCAAAGGTTTAAAATGACAAACGAATCGAATAACCAACTCCCAACTAAAGTTGAATTAGTTGAAATCACAGAAGAAAACCACGATCAACGATTAGATAATTTTTTAATTACTCGTTTAAAAGGCGTGCCAAAAACGCGAATTTATCGGATTATTCGTAAAGGCGAAGTGCGTGTTAATAAGGGACGAGTCGAAGTTAATTATCGATTGATAACAGGCGACATTGTTAGAATTCCGCCAATTCGTATTGCAGAACGTAGCGAAGAAGTTTTCGTGCCGACCAATTTAAAAGAAGCCTTGCAACACAGTATTTTGTACGAAGATGACGGTTTTTTGATTGTAAATAAACCCGCAGGTTTTGCTGTACATGGTGGAAGCGGCGTGAGTTCTGGGATTATTGAAGGCTTACGTTTATTGCGTCCCGACGCGCATTTTTTAGAACTCGTGCATCGTTTAGATAAAGATACTTCGGGCTGTTTAGTGATTGCTAAAAAACGTAGTGCGTTACGCGCTTTTCATACAATTTTTCGAGATAATAAAATTCACAAAACCTATACGGCGTTGCTCGCGGGTCAATGGAAAAAGAAAAAATTAGTGATTAACGCGCCACTTTTGAAAAACGTCGCAAAAGGCGGTGAACGTATGGTGACAATTAACGCGGCGGGAAAAGAGGCAGAAACGGTTTTTACACGTTTAACCGCTTTTGAAGATTCGACATTGGTTGAAGCAGCACCAAAAACAGGTCGCACCCATCAAATTCGTGTTCATGCTGTTCATTTGGGACATCCCATTATTGGCGATGAACGTTATGGGCGTGATGATATAAATTTAGTATTCAAACACAAAGGCTATAAACGTATGTTTTTACACGCGACAACATTGACGTTTTCGCACCCGACAACGGGTGATTCAATGAAAATTACCGCGCCATTGCCTCTACAACTTGAACAGTTATTGACACATGAAAAGCCGCTTTGATTAAAAAACCCAAATATGTCGTCATATTCATCGTAGCGATACGCCAACGAAACTCGCCAAAATTATTTAAGCCACCACTATTTTTCAGCAATTTTGCAATGAAGATTATTGGACGGTTCAATTTTAAAATCTAAAGGTTGCCAGATTTTTGGTATTTATACACCAACGCCCGCCCCCTTTGAAACGTGATTTACGATATAATCGCGCCACTGATTTCTAAAACAAACGAGGTTTAAAAAATGGTGACGTTAGAAACGCCAATTTGTGATTTTGGCAAACCCGCAATCGATTTTACATTGCCTGGTGTCGATGGCAAAGTCTGGACGCTCAAAGATTGCATGGGTGAAAAAGGCTTGCTGGTGATGTTTATTTGTAATCATTGCCCATACGTCAAAGCGGTAAAAGAACGCATTGTCCGTGATACCGCTGAACTCAAAGCAATTGGCATCAATACAGTGGCAATTATGCCGAATGATTTTGTGGCGTATCCAGACGATTCATTTGAAAACATGAAAAAGTTTTCGGATGAATTAAATTTCAGTTTCCCGTATTTGTTAGACGAAACACAAGAAATCGCAAAGGCTTATGGCGCGATTTGCACACCTGATTTCTTTGGTTACAACGCGAATTTTGAGTTGCAATATCGTGGACGTTTAGATTCAAGTCGTCGTGAAATTACACCAGACAATACCCCGCGTGATTTATTTGAAGCGATGAAACTCGTCGCAGAAACAGGCGAAGCACCTAGAGAACAATTAAGCAGCATTGGCTGTTCAATCAAATGGAAAGAAGGAGAATAAGATGACAATTTTACGCATGGTCGATTTAGATTTAGCTGGAAAGCGCGTTTTAATTCGTGAAGATTTAAACGTGCCTGTTAAAAATGGCAAAGTGACGAGTGATGCACGCATTCAAGCGAGTTTGCCAACGATTGAATTTGCTTTAAACGCTGGTGCAGCAGTGATGTTGATGTCGCACATCGGTCGTCCAACCGAAGGCGAATACAACCCCGAATACTCGTTGCAACCTGTCGCCGAACATTTAGCCGCGTTATTAAATAAGCCCGTTCGATTAGAAAAAGATTGGCTCGACGGTATCGAAATCAACGCAGGCGAAATCGTTTTATGTGAAAACGTGCGTTTCAATGTCGGCGAAGGCAAAAACAACGACGAACTAGGTAAAAAAATGGCGGCATTGTGCGATATTTTTGTGATGGATGCTTTTGGTACAGCACATCGCGCACAGGCTTCAACGCACGCGATCGCAAAATTCGCACCGATTTCTTGTGCGGGGCCTCTTTTAGCCAGTGAATTAGACGCATTAGGTCGAGCATTAGAAACACCTGAAAAACCTGTGATTGCGATTGTCGGCGGTTCAAAAGTTTCAACAAAATTAACCGTTTTAGAATCCCTTTCACAAAAAGTTGACCAGTTAATTGTCGGCGGCGGCATTGCAAATACGTTTATCGCGGCGGCTGGTTTTTCAGTTGGTAAATCGTTGGTTGAAATGGATTTAATTGACGAAGCAAAACGTTTAATTGCCCAAGCAAAAGCCACTGGTTCAGACATTCCGATTCCAACTGACGTAGTTTGTGCAAAAGAATTTTCTGAAACCGCTGAAGCCACGATTAAAAATGTCGCTGATATTGCAGACGACGACATGATTTTAGACATTGGACCTGAAACGGCGGCGAATTACGCCAACATTTTGAAATCCGCAAAAACCATCGTTTGGAATGGACCAGTCGGTGTTTTTGAAATTGAACAATTCGCGCATGGCACACAAACATTGGCTTATGCGATTGCTGGCAGTGACGCATTTTCGATTGCAGGTGGCGGTGATACGCTCGCGGCGATTGATAAATATGGCATCAACGACCAAATTTCATACACCTCAACAGGTGGTGGCGCGTTTTTAGAATTTCTGGAAGGTAAAGAGCTTCCAGCTGTAACTATTTTGCAAAAATAACACTTACTTTTTTAATTTTGGAGAGTCAAAGATGGCACGAGTAACGATTGAAGATTGTTTAGTAAATATTGAAAACCGTTTTAAATTGGTTTTATTAGCGAGTACCCGCGCACGTCAATTAAGTCACGGCGCAACAGAATTTGTTTCACGCGACCGCGATAAAGATACAGTGGTTGCTTTGCGTGAAATTGCGGCTGGTCATGTCACAGAAACCAATGTTGCCGCATTACATCGAGTTGGTGAAATTCACGATCATCATGTTCCTGAAAATCCATTATTTTAATTTTTTGAATGTCTAACTTAGCCGCGACAGAAATTGTTTGTTTGCCGAAAGACGGACAATTTAAAAACTTAGAAATAGAATTCGTTGCTTGTTTAAGCAACATTTTGAAGAGCTATTTAGATACAGAACAAATTGCTCAATGTTTACGCGCGTATGAATTTGGTGCCGCTGCCCACGTTGGGCAAATTCGTAAAAGCGGCGAACCTTATATTTGCCACCCATTATCGGTGGCAATTACATTGGCAGAAATGCGAATGGATGCAGATGGAATTAGTGCAGCCATTCTGCATGATGTCATAGAAGATACTGGAATTAGCAAAGAAGAACTTGCCGCGCAATTTAATAATGAAGTGGCTGAACTTGTTGATGGCGTAACTAAATTATCCAAAATCGAAGATCAATCACACGCTGAAGCCCAAGCTGAAAATGTTCGTAAAATGTTTTTGGCGATGGCAAAAGATTTGCGCGTGATTATTGTCAAACTCGCCGATCGTTTACATAACATGGAAACGCTCGGTGTCATGCAACCGCCTAAAAAACGTCGCATTGCCCGCGAAACTTTAGATATTTATGCACCGATTGCTAATCGTTTAGGCATGAATTCGATTCGGCATCGCTTGGAAGAATTGAGTTTTGAAGCGATGTATCCGCTTCGTTATGCGGTATTGAATAATTCGATTAAAAAAGCGCGAGGCAATCGTCGCAAAATGATTGATACCATCGAAAGTAGTATTCGGGCGCGATTAAAAGAAGCCTCATTTCCGTGCGATGTTGCTGGACGAGAAAAAAATATCTACAGCATTTACAAAAAAATGGTGAACAAAAAAATTCCGCTTGCCGATGTATTTGATGTGTATGCGTTTCGGATTTATTGCGATGGAGTCGATGCTTGTTATCGTATTTTGGGAATCATGCACAATTTGTATAAACCAATTCCAGGGCGATTCAAAGATTACATTGCATTGCCCAAAGAAAATGGCTATCAGTCATTGCATTCAATTTTGATGGGACCTTATGGTGTGCCAATTGAAATTCAGGTGCGGACACATGAAATGCACCGAATGTCAGAATCGGGTATTGCCGCACATTGGTTATATAAAACCGATATGGATAAAACCCGTAATGTGCAAGTTTTGGCGAAGGAGTGGCTTAAAGATTTATTGGAAATCCAAAAAAGTGCTGGGGATTCGCTCGAATTCATCGACAATTTAAAAGTCGATTTATTTCCACAAGAAGTGTTTGTTTTCACACCAAATGGCGCAATTATTAAACTTCCTCGCGGCGCAACGATTGTTGATTTTGCTTACGCGGTACATACCGATTTAGGCAACGCCTGTGTTTCGGCACGAATTGATAAACAGCTTATTCCTCTGCAAACCGAATTAGAAAGTGGTGTAACCGTTGAGATTATTACCGCCAAAGATGCCCGTCCAAATCCGTTGTGGTTGAATTATGTAATTACAGCACGAGCGCGTTTGGCAATTCGTAATCGTTTGAAACATATTGAAGGACAAGAAGCCTACAATTTAGGGCAACGTTTGCTAGAAAATGAACTCCTAAAAATGGACGTACAATTAGCGCAAATTGATGGCGAAAAAATTACCACGTTGCTCAAAGTTTTGGGAATTAAATCGTTTGAAAAGTTGCTGGAAGATATTGGACTTGGAAATAAAATGCCATTTTTGGTGGCAAAACAACTGACGCAAGACGATGTTCATACCCATATCAAATTAGATGACGACGCAAAAGCTCAAAATCGTCCTTTAATGATTAAAGGCACGGAAGGCATGGTGGTGACATTAGCGAAATGTTGCCGCCCAATTCCTGGTGATGAAATTATTGGTTTCTTTAATCCAGGTAAAGGTATTGTTGTTCATCAACACGATTGTCGTAATCACGCCCTCATCAAAAAGAAGCAAAATAATTGGCTTGATGTTGAATGGGGTGAAGATACGAAAGGCGATTTCGTGACTGAAATTCGGATTGAAATTTTAAATCAACGTGGTTCATTAGCGACGATTGCGACGACTATTTCAACGTTAGATTCCAACATTGAAAACGTAACCGTCGTTGATCAAGATGCCCAAGTGAGTGTTGATTTAATTATGCTTACTGTTCAAAACCGCGTGCATTTAGCAAAAATTATGCGGCGTTTAAAAGAGTTGTCGATTGTGTTGAAAATTACACGCGGTAAAGGTTAGAAAATAGGCTTTTTTTAAATTTTGATGAGGAAAAATCACATGACACAAACAGCAATTTTTACCGTTACAGGTATGAAATGTGGCGGTTGCGAAAGTAACGTAGTTGGGAAATTAACGGCATTAGATGGCGTAATTAGTGCCGTTGCAGATTTTAAAGAAAACCATGTCAGTGTTGAATTTGATGCCGAAAAAATCGAAATTGACGATTTGGAAGACGTGATTATTGCTGCTGGTTTTGGCGTGGAGTAAAAATCATGACGACCGATTCCAACGTTCCAGAATTACGTTTATCCATTTTAGGAATGCGCTGTGCGGGCTGTATTGCCTCAGTTGAAGGCGCATTAATTTCTGTTTCTGGTGTGGAATCGGTCAGCGTAAATTTCGCCGACCATTCTGCGATTGTCAAAGGCAATCCCGACATTGAAATTTTAAAAAAATCGGTGAAAGCGGCGGGGTTCGATGCGGCGATTATGGAAGGTTTTGAAGACCCAGCCGAACAAGAAGCCCAAGAATTAGCACGTTATGAAAGCCTAATGCACAAGGCAAAAATCTCTGGTGCGTTTGGTGCGTTTTTGATGATTGCCGAACATTTAGAATTTTTGCCCATGATGGGAATGCGTAATAGTCAGTGGTTTTGGACGTTAATTGCGATGATAACGCTGGGGATTATGGCGTATTGTGGCGGACATTTTTACAGTGGTGCGTATCAATCGTTGAAACTCAAACAATACAACATGGACACGTTGATTGCGCTCGGAACGGGGTCTGCGTGGTTGTATTCGTGCGTGATGATTGATTATTACGATTCATTTCCCGCTTTGTCGCAACACGCTTATTTTGAAGCGGCGGTGGTGATTTTAGCGTTTATCAATTTAGGCAATGCTCTCGAAACTAAAGCTCGTGGACAAACATCGGGCGCAATTCGGCAATTATTAGGCTTGCAACCTCGCACCGCGCGAGTGGTTAGAAATGGCGAAGAACTTGACGTGCCGATTGAAGAAGTGGGTTTAGGCGAAACGTTGCGCGTTCGACCCGGTGAAAAAATCCCCGTCGATGGCGTGTTGACCGAAGGACATTCGAGCGTTGATGAATCCATGTTGACGGGCGAATCAATGCCCGTTGAAAAAACAATTGGCGTGTCGGTCGCGGGTGGCACGATGAATCAAACGGGCAGTTTTTTATTTACCGCCACGCGCATTGGACGTGACACGGCGTTAGCGCAAATCATCAAAAGCGTTCGGCAAGCGCAAAGTAGTAAACCGCAAATTGCGCGTTTAGCGGATCAGATTGCGAGTGTGTTTGTGCCGACGGTGGTGGGAATTTCAGCGGTGACGTTTTTGCTATGGCTGATTTTCGGTGGCGAAGGCGCGTTGGGTTATGCGTTTGTCACGTCGATGACCGTTTTGGTGATTGCGTGTCCGTGTGCGTTGGGGCTGGCGACACCGATTTCTGTAATGGTTGCGGTGGGACGCGCGGCACAATCGGGCATTTTGATTCGTAAAGGTGACGCGTTGCAAACGGCTGGCAAATTGAATTGCATTATTTTGGATAAAACAGGCACTGTCACGCAGGGAAAACCCACGGTTGCAACGGTTTTAGCGTTTGGTGAATTTGACGAAAAAGCCGTTTTACAATTAGCGGCAAGTTTAGAATCGGGTTCAGAACATCCGCTCGCGAGCAGTATTTTGTCGGCAGCAAAAGCGCAAGATTTGAAACTAAATCGAATCAAACAATTCAAAGCGATTGCGGGACGTGGCGTAATCGGTCAATGGAAAGAACAAACGGTTTTGTTTGGCAATAAAACCTTGATGCTTGAACAAGAAATTGCCGTTGATGATTATTTAGTGACATTGGATGAATTAGCCGAATTGGGACAAACGCCGATGTTGTTGGCGGCGAATGGTCAAATTGTCGGAGTTGTTTCGGTTTCAGATCCAATCAAAACCGATTCTGCCGAAGCCGTCAAAGCGTTGAAAGCATTAGGCGTGCGTTTGATTATGGTGACGGGCGATAACGAAATTACTGCGAAGGCAATTGCGAAACAGGCGGGAATTGCTGAAGTGAAAGCGCAAGTTTTGCCCGAATTTAAGACTGAAATCGTGCATGAATTACAACAAGCGGGGTTTTGCGTTGGCATGGTGGGCGATGGCATTAACGACGCGCCCGCTCTTGCCCAAGCGGATGTCGGTATGGCGATTGGTGACGGTACTGACGTGGCGATTGAAAGTGCGGACATTGTGATTTTGCAGGGTTCATTGTTGAAAGTGGCTGAAGCGATGAAATTATCGACGGCGACATTGGCGAACATTAAACAAAATTTGTTGGGCGCATTTTTCTATAACACAATCAGTATTCCCTTGGCGGCGGGTTTGTTTTATCCCGTTTTTGGCGTGCTGCTGAATCCAATGATTGCAGGTTTGGCAATGGCAATGTCGTCGGTGACGGTGGTTTCAAATGCCAATCGGTTGCGCTGGATGAAGTTTTAAAACCAAAAGAGAATTTATGAAAAAACTATTTTTAATCACGGGGCTGATGCTTGCCTTGGTCGGTTTGGCAGAAGCGCAATTGGCTTCGCCAACGCTTTTGAAACCTGATAACGCCGCAAATTTACCGCTCAAAAAAGCAGCAAAATTTACTTGGCAAAAAGTGACGGGCGCATCGAAGTATCGGGTGATTTTTTCTAACGATAAAAGTTTTGCAAATTACGACGAGAACAAATTTAAATGTTTGAATGCCAAAACGTGTTTCATGTACACCGTCGCGTCGCCGTCTTACAACGTCGCGGCAACTCATACGATGTTGAAAACAGATGGCGGCAATTATTTCTGGCAAGCGCAATCCGTTGGCAAAACCACCGCAGATAACAGCAAAACAGGTGAAATTCGTTCATTTAGTGTTGGCACACCGCTTCCGCCAGCTATTCAAAGTGTTTCAGTCAATCCGCAACAAATCACGTTGGGTAGTTCAACAATAATCAAAGCCACGTTAGACCACGATTTGGCAGTCGGTTCTTACACCATCAAAATCAGTTTTAATGGTGGCGAATCTCAAGCAATGATAGGTTCAGGCACAGATTTTTCTTTTAATTTCAAACCAAAGGAAATTGGCGAACAACAATTTCAAATTGATATTTTCGATGACAATGGCGTGAGCATCGATGCCAACGGCGATAGTTTTACAGTAATTGTAGGAAGTATTGTCGCTACTGTTGCCATTCCATCAGCTGAAAGTTTAACTATTTCTCAGAAAAATGCAGTTAGATCTGCAAAGAGCTACCTCAGTTTTTCAGGCTTTTCACGAAATGGTCTTATTCATCAACTTTCATCAGATGCAGGGGATGGTTATTCAGTTTCTGACGCAACCGTCGCGGTCGATAGTTTGAATAATGACTGGAACAAAGACGCTGTTAGATCTGCAAAGAGCTACCTCAGTTTTTCAGGCTTTTCGCGAAATGGTCTTATTCATCAACTTTCATCAGATGCAGGGAGTGGTTATTCAGTGTCTGAAGCAACCGTCGCGGTCGATAGTTTGAATAATGACTGGAACAAAGAAGCTGTTAGATCTGCAAAGAGCTACCTCAGTTTTTCAGGCTTTTCGTGCAATGGTCTTATTCATCAACTTTCATCAGATTCAGGGAGTGGGTTCACCGTAAGCCAAGCTACATACGGAGCGCAGCAGGTTGGAATCTGCCAATAGCGATACCTTTAAGCTATATCAATCTTTTATTGGTCGTGGATTTTTACAATGGTGGTGCGAGCTATAACGGCAGTAACGACATGAATTTTGTTCGGTTGGTGCGCAACGTCATGTTAAGTTTCTCTTTCGCATAATCGACGGCAGTGCCACGATAGCCAGCGTCGCCAGAAAAGGCTTTTAAACTTGGATAGTTATCAACTGCTCGAAACATCACCAGATATTCTGGCGTTTTCAAGGTTTTTGCCAGTGTTTGTAACGTCGCCACTATTTCTGAATTGTTTAGTAAATCGCTCATTTTCTTTTCTCCTCAAAAATAACCGTTATTTTACGGTTTTGAACATTTGCGTTTACACAGAATTATTTACCAAAAATTCCGCAAAGCCCCGTCTCTTCAGGTCGGGGATGTAAGGAATATCGGCGTAGCCCCGCTTTAAAATTTAAGTAGGGCGTTGCTGTTGTTCAATATACTGTTTCAGAACGGATAAAGGCGCACCAC
>CAIPQN010000104.1 GCA_903867225.1 uncultured Pseudomonadota bacterium
CGCAAAATGTTTGTCGGTTAATTGTTTTTCTTTTTTGGTTTGAACTAATAGTTCACCAACCTTCAAAAATGATTCATCCGCTTTATCGCCTGATTCTTTGAATGTTTTAATTTCAGCATTGATTAGTGAAATCTCGTCAAGATAATCTTTGGCGTTAAATCTTTTCGCTTTATTTTCTTCTGTCATATTACTCATCTGAAAAGTTGGGGCGCATGCGCCCTCAAAAATTACTGTGCATCATACCAGATAAAATAAAATTCATAAATATAAAAAATCCTTTTGAAATCAAATAGATATAAAACAAACTTTCTTTCTTGTTTATAAGTAAACTTGTTTATAAACTTTATTAGTTGAAAGCGAATAATTACTTCCAACGACCTAGACGTTTTAATTCAGCTTCAATATCTGCGGATATTGGTGCTTTATCGCCATACTTTTTTCGTACATCTTCAAAATAATCTAAGTTATCAATCGTCACTTTTACAGGTTCTAGTTTGGGCTTGCTTAATTTTTGCGGTTTCTTGACTAGTTTGAGTTTAAACTGAAACAGAATGTGTGTTACGTTACGTCCTGTTTTTTTGTAGGTGTGAGTGACGCTTATATTTGAATGTTGATTTACGTTAGCAACGGCTGGCTCGATAACCCTTACTTTTAAATCTTTGATTGAATCATAGCTGTTCTCAATTTCAAATATTTGTTTTAGCCACTCAATACTAATGTCACGTTTTCCTGTACTTTGCCACTGCATCAATAATTCATAAAGACGGATACCATAAATTGATGTCATTCCACTAATATCTGCAAGGTCATATCGAGTGAATTGATTTTTTAACTCACTCAGATACGGGAGTAAATCTTGTGCAAATCGTAAAACAACTTTACCCGCCTTACTTTGATAGCGAATTGAACTTATCCAGCGTGTCTTGAGTTTATCTGTTTCATTGTCTGGTCTCTCAATTATCAATTCACGTTTATATAAATTTTCGGCTACTTCAATCAATTTTTCATAAGCACTTTTTTCGTCAACATCAAACATTACTGCAAAATCTTTTGCTGACAGCTCGAATTTATCAGAAATAGTTAATGGGTCATTTGAGTTAATTTGACCTATACAAGCCAACAATACCTTTTGCTCATTTAGGGTTAATTTGTACGCAGATTCTACCAAATTGTTGGATTTGTAAATAACTAGCTTTTTTTCATTCATAGTTTGTTTTTTTATAATAAATTCAATAGCTTTAGTTTTATTTAAGGACATTGTATCATACCCGTCCCTACATACCGCGAATTTGTCCCTTTATTGACCGCGAATTTGTCCTATAATGACCGCGAATTTGTCCCTACATACCGCGAATTTGTCCCTACATTGGATTTCAAGCCATTGTTTTTCCTGCGAAATAAAGCGTCTAAAACAAGTATAAAACAAGATCTTAAAATATTCTTAAAAACAAAATCAGCTATTTTGGGGTCAAAATTAGGATCGGAATTTCACCTCCATTTTCACCTATCCAAATTCCCTCAAAATCACGATTAGTTATCCCAACCCGAAATCAACTTTTTCTGGGCTAACTAAAAATTAAAAAATAAATCCCATAACTCTCATACACACCTGCTAAGATAAAAACAATGCAAAAGGATACGGACAATTAACCACTAGCAAGATGACGATAGAAAACCAATACCACAATGTAGCAGTCAAATAATTATCGTGGCTTAAACAGCATTTAAAGACGGCATTTAAAATACATAACTTTACTCGTCCAATTGGGCAGTTTGAGGCACGTTATATTTAGCAAATAAATCATTCAATGCTTCGCCTAACAAATCTTGAATTGTTTTTTCAGGGTGTTTAGTTTGAATCATCCGAAATGATGACTTAACGGCAGGAACAAAATAACCAGTGATATTAGTCTTACCTACTCGACTAGGTTGTTTATAAACTTTAGACGATTCTGTTTGAGTGACAAGTGCATCAATCACTTGACCTTTTGCTTGTTGTTGAAGCGCATTTTGTAAATTACTTTTTTTGGTTGCCATTTTTCTTTCCCTATTTGCTCAACATTTTGCATATAAACTTGTAAAGTTCTTGAACTTCTAAATCGGCTTTGCTGTCTGGTTGGTATTCACTTACGGTTTGACCAAAGGTAGCCGCATCACCATAAGCAGCACGAGAATACAAAACCACGTCACTGACTTTAAATCCTAGCAATTCTGTAACGTTTTTAGCTTCACTGTGGCGTTTTCCCTGAACAGGTGCGGCATTGATAACAACAAACGCTTTCGGTTCACCAGTGATGCGTAAAATGTCTTGAATGGCATTTAATGTTTCTAAGTCATAAATTTGAGGACGCATGGGTATCAATACCAAATCAGCTACCCTAGAGGCTTCAATACTTGCCTCGGAACTCTTGGCAGGGGTATCGATAAGGATTAGGTCTACTTTTTTCTTTTTCGCCGTTTCTAGGACGAATTTGAGCCTTGCTACCTGACAGCTGATAACGGTTAATGAATCTTCCGTTTCTCTTCTGTCAAACCAGTTAGTAGCCGTTGTTTGAGGATCAAGGTCAATAACGGCAACCGTTTTACCTGCTTTCATAGCCGCAACAGCTAAAGCTAACGTGACAGTCGTTTTACCAGTGCCGCCTTTTTGTCCAATAATTGATATAGTTTTCATGTTTATAAGCAAACTTGTTATTTAGTTGTAAAGTTTATGTTATAATTAACCGTTTGAATATACAAGTAAAAATTAGGAAATATACAAACAGTTTTTAAAATCACAACTGTTTGTATATTTCAGCTATTTCAATGAGTAGGCTTGCTGAATCTGAATGGCAACAAGACAGATAAATAGCCATAACAAGCAGTACCTTCTAATGATTTAGCGTCTTCGGCTCAGAATTATGTCGATACCTTACGGGATAAACAGCACTGCCAATCATACCAAAGACGTAGGTGAGAACTTATTTTTGGGCTAGTCCTGTCAGTTCTTCCAACGTTACATCAGCTCTACAACCTATTTCATCAATACAGGTTAGGGACAAGAAAGCAAAATTTTTAACTAAAAAGTCTTGTGTATTTTTCAGTTAGAATAACAATAAAAAATATTTTAGGAATTTTAGAATGACATCACACATCATCATATTTAGCATTGAAGGTAGTATTTCAAGTTTCCGTCGTCACAACAAAAACGGCTGGAGTATCGAAAAAATAGAAGGCGAAGAATCAACCTCAAATAGCATTTCCTACGCGATGTTCGACTTTTTTAGTTGAAAGCATGACCCATTTTCCTGCAAAGTTGTTCTACCAAAAGCAACTCAAATCAGGAGAAGAGCCATGCCGCTTGAAGACTTTATCATTTATGTGTATTGCTGTGTAGAAGAAG
>CAIPQN010000105.1 GCA_903867225.1 uncultured Pseudomonadota bacterium
CGTTCAGGTGATGCGTGGGTTGAAGGTTCACGACAGTTCAAGGATTTCAACACTTATCTGATTTCTCTTAAAAAATTCAACGAACTCAAACAAAACCAAGCATTGCCCCAAATGGATTGCGCTCAATATCTGAATGAAAGATTAGAGCTGCTTGAAAAACGATTAGCCCACATCAACAAACTGGCGGCTGAAGATGCGTTGCCCGATGCCACAATTACCGCGACAGGTTTGAAAATTACCCCGATTGAGACGAGCGTCCCCAAAAATGCAAAACCTTTTGTGGATAAAGCTACAGCATTGTTACCGCGTGTAAAAATCACGGAATTATTGCTCGAAGTCGATCAATGGACAAATTTCACCGAGCATTTTACACACTTGAAAAGCACTGAAATTGCTGAAGATAAAACACTTTTGCTGACTGCAATTTTGGCAGACGGCATCAATCTGGGTTTTAGCAAAATGTCCGACTCTTGTCCTTGCGTGACGTATTCAAAATTATCGTGGTTGCAAGATTGGCATATTCGTGACGAAACCTATTCGGCGGCGTTAGCTGTTTTAACGAATGCCCAATTGAAACAACCGTTTGCTGTACATTGGGGCAATGGCACAACTTCTTCATCGGATGGTCAACCTTTTCAAACAGCCAATGGGGCAAAGGGCAAGTTAATCCCAAAAATGGTAGTGATCCCAATAGACAACTTTATACGCACGTTACTGACCAATACTCACCGTTCAGTTCCAAAATTATCAACGTTGGCGTGCGTGATGCTACCTACGTTTTGGATGGTTTGTTGTATCACGAATCAGATTTACGCATTGAAGAACATTACACCGACACTTCTGGTTTTACAGATCAGGTGTTTGGCATGATGCACTTGTTGGGTTTCAAATTAGCTCCACGCATCAGAAACTTGAGTGAAATCAAATTATTCACACCACCAAAACAGAACAAAAATTACACCGCATTACAAACGATGATTAGCAGTGAGGAAATTAACGTCAACCGCATCAAAAAGTGTGGGATGAAATTCAACGTTTGGCAGTTTCAATTCAACAAGGTTCTGCGACTACATCATTGCTGTTACGAAAACTCAGTAATTATCCGCGTCAAAATGGTTTAGCCCTTGCATTGCGTGAGATAGGGCGAATTGAACGTACACTTTTCATTTTGGATTGGTTGGAAAATGTGGGGGATTTACGGCAACGTGTTACGGATGGTTTAAACAAAGGTGAATCGCGCAACGCTTTAGCTCGTGCTGTATTTTTTAACAGACTGGGTGAAATCCGAGATCGCAGTTATCACCAACAGGCTTATCGGGCTGGCGGATTAGCATTAGTGACTTCTGCAATTGTTTTGTGGAATACCGTTTATATGGAAAAAGCTGTGCAATTGATGATCGAGCGGGGGGATAAATTTGAGCCAGATTGGTGCAAACATTTGTCGCCGCTCGGTTGGGAACATATGGGTTTGACTGGTGATTATATTTGGAAGTTGAATGATAAAGAAAAGACTTTAATTTCAGATGGTTGAGCTTTTAGAAATTCCTTAACGTGGTTGATATGCCATTTCGTGCGTCGACCCGCAGCTACACCACAAGGAAAATTA
>CAIPQN010000106.1 GCA_903867225.1 uncultured Pseudomonadota bacterium
GGAATAAGAGAATGGACTTGTGCCGAGTGTGGCACGACGCATGACAGAGATGTTAATGCGGCTAAGAACATTCTCGCGCTTGGACATAAGCGTCTAGCTGTAGGAATCACCGCCTCTTTAGGGCGGTGAGGATGTCAAATTGCGGCAACAGACATGATTCCCGCGTTACACAAACATTCTTCACTACCCAACTTTTTTGGACAATCCACCATTTTCGCCAGCGGCATTATTTTTATGCAGTTGATTGTGACCTTTGAAAATTTTTTATTCTCTAAACCATAAAAAAACACGAAATTATGAGTGCCTTACCTAAATTTAAATTTGAACCCGAAAACACTTTTTCAACCGCGTGCGTTTCTTATCAACTCACTGATTTAACCGAAATTTATCAACCAAACGTTAATGTGTGTGTTGTGAATCGCACCTTTGACCAAGAAATCAATCACTTTGTAAAAGCCTTATTTGCCGCGCAACTTCACGTTAGCGTTGTTGAAAGCCTAAACGTTGAAACGTTTGATTTCGCAAAATTATTACCGCAAGCCAAACAGTTACGCGGTTACGCGGAATTTCACCAAGACATTGAACATTTAGTGACTGTTTTTGCTGAATTATTTGAATTGCAAACGGTCGGTTTGCGATTGCAATTACTTAAAAATGCGATGTGTCCAAAATTTCACGTTGACCACGTTCCATGCCGTTTAGTTTGTACTTATGGCGGTTTAGGCACGGAATGGTTAAACGATTGTTATGTTGATAGAAGAAAATTAGGTACAGGTTCAAATGGTTTAAGCGATGATAAATCGGGGCTTATTTGCGCTGATTTAGATGTGATTAACACCATGCCAGCGGGTGCCGATTGGCTTGCTCAAAGGTTCAAATTGGCAAGGCAATGAACAAAATGGCGCGGTGCATCGTTCGCCAAAAGTGACCGAAAATTTACCTTATCGGCTTTTATTAACATTAGATTTTGCTTAGAGATATTTTTATGACAACTGAAACTTTAACTCGCATTCCCGTCACCGTTTTAACAGGCTTTTTAGGAGCTGGAAAAACGACTTTATTAAATCGCATTCTTTCTGAAGAACACGGACAACGCACTGCTGTTATCGAAAATGAATTTGGCGAAGCAGGCATTGACAACGCTTTGCTCATTCAAGGTGATGAACAAATTGTTGAAATGAATAATGGCTGTATTTGTTGCACGGTGCGCGGCGATTTAGTACGCATTTTAGGCGAACTCGCGCAAAAACGTGAAAATGGGGACTTGCATTTTGAGCGCGTCATCATTGAAACAACAGGACTTGCTGACCCCGCGCCCGTCGCTCAAACTTTTTTTGTTGAAGAATCCATTGCAAATGCTTATTTACTTGATGGAATCATTACAGTCGTTGACGCGAAACACGGTTTAAAACAGCTCGATTTAACCCACGAAGCAGAAGAACAGGTGGGTTTTGCAGACCGTTTGCTGATTTCAAAAACAGATTTAGTCACGCCCCAAGAATTAGAATTATTAACGGCAAGATTGAAAAAAATTAACGTCAACGTGCCGATTAAACACGTTCATTTTGGTAAAACGCCAATTGATGAAGTGTTAGATATTCGCGGGTTTGATTTAGATGCCATTTTGAAAATTGAACCCGATTTTTTAAATGATGTTGAACATGAACACGACGACAGCATTACCTCTTTTGTGTACAAAAGCGAAATTGCTTTTGATGCGGCAAAAATTATCGCGTTTATGGATATTATGATTCGTTTGTATGGTGAAAATTTATTGCGTTACAAAGGCATTTTGAATGTTGCGGGTTGCGATAAAAAAATTATTTATCAAGGTGTTCACATGATTTTAGATGAAACAATGGGTGAACCTTGGGGAAATGAAAAACGCGAATCAACATTGGTTTTTATCGGGCGTGATTTATTTCAAAAACAAATTATCGACGCGCTTGATGATTGCAGGGTGCAATAAAAATGCTCATTCGTTTAAAAGGCGGACGAGTTTTTGACCCCGCGCAAAATCTAAATGGTGAAATTGGTGATATTTGGTTTGCAGACGGTTTCATTATTTCAAAACCTGACCATTCAAAAATGCCTGATGTCGATTACGACATTTCAGGCAAAATTGTAATGGCTGGCGCGGTGGATATTCACAGTCATATCGCAGGCGGAAACCTGAATACAGCGCGTTTGTTATTGCCTGAACAACATCGAAATTTTGTGGCGCGAAATCTCAATCATGCCTTTAGCACCGCCCGTTGGTCGAGTACCGAAATTGGCTATCGTTACGCCCAAATGGGTTATACCACCGTTGTTGAACCTGCGATTTTGCCCGCGAATGCGCTGGACGCACATTTGCAAATGTGCAGACATTCCCATCATTGATACGGCGGGTTTAGCGATTTTAGGCAATGATGATTTTTTGTTACGCTTACTTCGTGCGAAAGCCAGTCAAAACCAAATCAATGATTACGTTGCGTGGACGTTGCACGCGACAAAATGTTTAGGTTTGAAAGTCATTAACGCAGGCGGCGCGAATGCGTTTAAAAACAATGTGCGTTCTTTTGATTTAGATGACATCGTGCCTGATTACGGCGTGAGTTCTCGGCATATTTTGCAAACGTTGCAACGCGCCGCGTGTGACATTCAACTCCCGCATCCTGTTCATGTGCATTGTAATAATTTAGGTATTCCAAATAACGTAGACACGGCAATTGCGACAATGGAAGCCGCACAAGGTTTGCCGATGCACTTAGCGCATATTCAATTTTACGGTTACGGCAATCAAGGTGAACGCGGATTTTCTAGCGAAAGCGCGAAGCTTATCGACGCATTTCATAAACATCCCAATATCCCAATATCACAATGGACGTAGGACAGGTTTTGTTTGGTCAAACAGTTACCATTTCTGGTGATGTGATTGCTCAATTTAGCCGTCGAAATGATGCAAATCCTAAAAAATGGGTGGTTTGGGACGCTGAATGTCAAGGCAGTGGCGGCGTTGTGCCGTATCGTTATCAAGCAAAAAGTTTTGTGAACAGTTTGCAGTGGTTGATTGGTTTAGAAATTTTCCTGTTAGCGCAAGACCCTTGGCGATTATTTTTCACAACTGACCACCCAAACGGCGCACCTTTTACTTGTTATCCGCAACTGATTCGTTTGCTGATGGATTACGATTATCGCTTGGAATGTATTTCGCAATTACACCCACAAGCGGTAGAAATGACATTAGTCAAAGATTTGAAAAAAGAATTTTCGCTGTATGAAATTGCCATTATGACGCGCACCGCCGCCGCACAAATGCTAGGTTTAAAAGACCGTGGACATTTGAAAGCAGGCGCGATTGCAGATATTGCCGTTTATCATCCGCAAAAGGACAAAGAAGCGATGTTTAATCGTGCAGATTTAGTCTTTAAAAATGGCGAATTAGTGGTTAAAAACGGTGAAGTGCAAACTCGTAAAAAAGCGACCACACAAATTATGCAACCGCATTTTGATTCTCAAATTAGACGCGACGTTCAAGCCTATTACGACCAATTTTATAATTTGAAATTGCATCATTTTGAAGTGGAAAACGTCAGCGCAATTCAAACTGATGACGAGCGTTTTTCTGCTCATGCTTGTGGCAAACCTTACGAGGCGTTGAATGTCGGCTAAAGAAATGCAACAAATTCCCGTTATCGTGATTAGTGGCTTTTTAGGAAGCGGTAAAACAACGTTGTTAAATTCACTGTTGCATCATTTTCCAAAATCAGCGGTGATTATTAACGAGTTCGGCACGATTCCAATTGACCAAGATTTGTTGCAAAAACATCACGCGCCTAAAGCCACATTGGTGGGCGGGTGTTTGTGTTGTCAAACACGCGATGCGTTAATGCCAATGCTTAAAAATTTACGCATGGCGTGGGAAAGTCAAACTGAAAAACCGTTTGATTACGTCATTATTGAAACCAGCGGCGTTGCGAATCCTGAACCTGTGTTAGATATTTTATTAACGCAAAAATGGTTATCCGCGCGTTATCGTTTGCAAAATGTTATCAGTACATTTTCTGCAATTTCTGATGAAAATGTGCTGCGTTTTCCACAAATGCAAGCGCAACTGGCATGGGCAGATACGATTGTTTTAACGCACACCGATTTAGTCACGGAACGGCAAATTCAAAAATGTTTTGCAACAATTGAAAAATTCGCGCCTAACGCCACCAAAATCAACGCGCCATTTGGCGCGATTTCACCAAGTTTGCTTTTCACACAACAAACTGCTGACAAAAAAACAGTGCAACGCAATCAAGCTGAAGATGATTTAACGGCGAAACGTTTTAAAAGTATCTGTTTGCGTTTTGAAAATCGGATTGAATGGCATTTGTTGCAAGCGGTTTTAATCGATTTGCTGACGACATATCACCGTGAATTAGTGCGCGTGAAAGGCGTGATTTATACCAAAGAACATGAAAAACCAATGATTGTACAAGGCGGAAATGGTTATTTGCATTCGCCAATGTTTTTAGAAAGGCGCGAAAAAAATGATGAAATTGGACGTTTGGTTTTTATTACCGATGGTGAATTAGTCAATCTTGCTGAAGATTTAATGGCGAAATTACAAAAAGTTAAACAAATTTAAAAAATGGAGAATCTTATGAAATTGAAAAAAATACCGTTGTTATTGTTACCTGTTTTTGCTGCGCCAATTTATGCCGACGAATCGCAAATACAAAAACTCGATGACATGATTGTCAGCGCACCGTTTGTGGAATCGGTTGATGATTCGGTGCATCCGATTACGATTTTAAACGGCGCAGAATTGCGTTCAAAAGTCGGTTCAACGTTGGGCGAAACCTTGCAAAATGAACTCGGCGTAACCAATCAATCGTTTGGTTCAGGCGTGGGAATCCCCGTCATTCGTGGGCAATCGGGTTCGCGTGTGAAAGTATTACAAAACAGTTTGGGCAATAATGATGCGTCATCATTGAGCGCAGACCACGCTACAGGCGTTGATCCGATTATTGCCGAACGAGTTGAAATTTTACGAGGGCCTTCAACGTTGCTTTATGGAAGTGGCGCGATGGGCGGCATTGTGAACGTGATTGACAATCGCATTCCTGAAAAGATGTTCGATAAAATCATCGGCGGCGCAGGTGAGCAACGTTACGATTCGGCAACTGACGAAACATCTAGCGCATTAAAACTTGAAGGCGGGAAAGGGAATTTTGCGTATCACGTTGATGGTTTTTATCGTGATGCAGGAAATACCAGCATTGGCGGCGTAGCCATTGATGAAGCACGAGCGCGTCAACATGACCCTAGTTTTAACGCCGTTCCAGCAGGTGAATTACAAAATTCTTATGGCTTCACGGACAATACGCAAAGTCGAGCGCGAGGCGGCAGCGCAGGTTTTTCAATGATTGGCGATGTTGGGTTAATTGGAGCGGCAATCAATCAAACCGAGCGAAATTACGGTATTCCACCCGATGGACACGGCGAAGACCCTGTTCATGTTGAAATGAAACAAACGAAATACGATTTTAAAAGTCAGCTCAATAATCCATTAGCATTTATCGAAAAAGCCAAACTCAAATTTGGTTACACCGATTACGCACACACCGAATTTGATGACAATGTCGCAGGAACGACATTTTTAAATCAAGCCTACGAAAGTCGTTTTGAATTAGAACACGCGCCGATTTTGAAAAATAACAAAGGTGTTTTGGGCTTTCAATCGACAAACAGCACGTTTGAAGCAATCGGCGAAGAAGGGCAAATTGTGCCGAAATCAGACATTGCGACTTACGGAATTTTTAACGTCGAATCGCTCAAAGTCGGCGCGGTGACTTACGAATTAGGCGGGCGCGTTGAATCAACACAAATCACGCCCGAAGGTCGCAACGATGTTTCTTACATTCCGTTAAGCGGTTCGATGTCGGCGATGTGGCAAATGAATTCGCAAAATAAACTCAGTTTAGCGTTCACCCATTCGCAACGTGCGCCGCAAATTCAAGAATTATTTTCAAATGGTTTTCATCATGCAACGCGCAGTTATGAACTCGGCAACGAAAATTTGCAAAAAGAATTGTCGAATAATTTGGATTTAGGTTATCAATTTGATGCGTCTTGGGTGCAAGCCGATTTCAACTTTTTTCATAATTGGGTGAGCGATTACATTTACCAACAACGCGATTCGGCACAATTATTTAATGCAGAAGACGGCGAATTTGTTGCAAACGACAGCGATTGTGCCGAATGTTTCCCGCTTTTACACAGTGAGCAACAAGCCGCGATTTTCAAAGGGTTTGAAGCAAAAACCGTTTTTCCACTTTTGGATAATAAATTTGGCGCGGTGGATTTAACCTTGTTTGGCGATTACACGCGCGGCACATTTAATAAAGGCGGCAACGTGCCGAGAATGCCGCCATTGCGTTATGGCACGCAGTTGAGTTACGAAAAAAATGATTTTTCAGGAAATGTGCGTTTAACTCGCGGCGAATCGCAAACAAATTCGGGCGAAAATGAAACTACAACACCTGCGTATTTGCTGTTGAACATCGGCACACAATACAAAATAGCGAGTTTTGCGAATTCAGAAATTTTGTTATTTGCGAAAGGTAAAAATTTACTTGATGAAAATATCCGCAGTTCAGTGTCGTATTTGCGAAACTTTGCGCCCGAAGCGGGTCGTAGCGCAGAAGTCGGAATTCGAGTGAGTTATTAAACGACTCTGTCGGGCAATGTTTCGTTGGCAAAATAAGCCGCTAAATTCGCCAATACTTTTTCGCCCATCGCAGTGCGGGTTTCAAGGGTTGCGCTACCTAAATGCGGCAATAATGCGACGTTTTCTAATTCTAAAAATCCTTCGTGAAGGTTTGGTTCATTTTCATAAACATCTAAACCTGCACCAGCAATTTGTTTCGTTTTCAGCGCGTCGATCAACGCCTGGCTATCGACCACGTCGCCGCGTGCGGTATTGATTAAATGCGCTGTTGGTTTCATAAATTTTAATGTTTCGGCATTGATTAAATGTTTTGTGTTTGTGCCAGCTGGACAATGCAACGACACAAAATCGGCTTGTCGCAATAATTCTTCTAGCGTTCCACAGCGTTTGGCGTTCAAATCCTGAATTACATATTCATCTGCCGCACTCGGATTGAAATAAATAATGTTCATGTCAAAACCGTGATGTGCTTTTCGCGCCATAGCTTGTCCAATGCGTCCGAATCCAATTAAACCAAGCGTTGCACCCGTGACATTTGAACTCAGCATACTGGTTGGACACCAACCCGTCCATTTTTTTTCCCGTACCAAACGATCACCTTCCGCGCCCCGTCGTGCTGTCATCAATAACAATGTCATAGCAATATCGGCGGTGCTTTGCGTCAAAACATTCGGCGTATTGGTAACGATTAAATCATTGGCTTTCGCAGCTTCAATATCGATATGGTTATAACCGACACCAAAATTTGCCAAAATTTTGCAGCGTTTATTTTCAACATTCAAAACCTCTGCGGGAAAGGAATCGCAAACCGTCGGACAAACGGCATCGTAATTCTGCAATGCCGCCTTGAATTCATTGGCGGTTAATGGGCGGTCAGTTTCGTTTAGTGTCACGTCATATAAATCACGCAATTTCATTTCAACAGATTCTGTCCAACGGCGAGTGATGAAAACTTTAGGTTTATTCATGTTTGAAGCTCCAAAAATTACAAGGTGAAAATAATAACGATTGCAAAGGCATTTCAACACCAAATTCCACGCTATTGGTAGTATTTTTATAGTATGACAACTGTGCTATTCTATCGCCGATTTTTTATAAAAGCCCTTATAACAAAGCCTGATGACGATAAAAATATGACTCAAATAAATATGATGCAGACCGTGCAGACAATCGTCGCGGATCTCAAAGATAAACCAGGTGCATTACTTCCGATTTTGCACGCCATACAGAACACGCTAGGGTATGTACCGCCTGAAATCGTTCCAACTATTGCAAAAGCATTGAATCTTTCACGCGCTGAAATTCATGGCGTAATCAGTTTTTATCATTATTTTCGTGATCACGCACCAGGCAAAAAAACGGTGCGTATTTGTCGCGCCGAATCGTGTTTAGCGATGAGTGGCAAAGACTTAGAAAACCATGCGAAAGCTAAACTTGGCATTGATTATCACGAAACGACAGCCGATGGAAAATTCTCGCTTGAACCTGTTTATTGTTTAGGAAATTGCGCGTGTTCGCCTGCGATTCAAATTGATAATGACGTTTATGGCAGAGTTTCCAACACGGATTTTGACGAAATTTTGAAGGAGCATTCAGCATGAGCGTAACAGTTTATATTCCTTGCGATTCAAGCGCAGTTTCAATTGGTGCAGACCGCGTGGCAAATGCCGTTGCACAAGAAGCGAAAAATCGTGGCGTTGAAATTAACGTTGTTCGCAATGGTTCACGCGGTTTGTATTGGCTTGAACCGATGGTTGAAGTTGCAACCGATAAAGGTCGTGTTGCTTATGGCGCGGTGAAAACGTCAGACGTTGCTGGTTTATTCGATGCGGACTTTTTAAACGGCGGCGCACATACGTTGAATTTAGGGTTAACCGAAGAAATTCCGTATTTGAACAAACAGCAACGCTTAACGTTTGCGCGAGTTGGAATTACCGACCCTGTGAGTGTTGAAGATTATGTTGCCCATAATGGTTATCGTGGTTTGAAAAATGCGTTGAGCTATTCGCAAGCAGACGTTGTAAAACACGTTTCGGATTCAGGTTTGCGTGGACGTGGTGGCGCGGCGTTTCCAACAGGCATCAAATGGAACACTGTTTTAAATACGCAAGCTGACCAAAAATACATTATCTGCAACGCTGACGAAGGCGATTCGGGTACATTTTCTGACCGTATGATTATGGAAGGTGACCCACTTGTTTTAATCGAAGGCATGACGATTGCAGGTTTAGCGGTTGGCGCGACGCAAGGTTATATCTATTTGCGTATCGAATACCCACACGCGCTTGAAATTTTAAATAAAGCGATTGAAAACGCCACAGCGGCTGGTTATTTAGGCGAAAACATTCAAGGCAGTGGCAAAACGTTCCATTTAGAAGTTCGTCAAGGTGCTGGGGCTTATGTTTGTGGCGAAGAAACCGCGTTAATGGAAAGTTTAGAAGGCAAACGCGGTTTGGTGCGTTTCAAACCACCATTGCCAGCAATCAGCGGTTTATTCGGCAAACCGACCGTTGTGAACAACGTGATTTCACTCGCTTCTGTGCCAATAATTTTAGATAAAGGCGGCGATTTTTACCGCGACTTCGGCATGGGACGCTCACGCGGTACATTACCGTTGCAACTTGCAGGAAATTTGAAACACACTGGTTTAGTCGAATTAGCCTTTGGCGCAACATTGCGCGAAGTGCTTTACGATTTTGGCGGCGGCTCGGCGACAGGCAAACCCATTCGTGCCGTGCAAGTCGGCGGCCCACTAGGTTCGTATTTACCAGAATCACAATTTGATACACCACTTGATTACGAAGCCTTTGCCGAAATTTGGGCGGTTTTAGGTCATGGCGGCATCGTTGCATTTGATGAAACCGTTGATTTAGCGCAAATGGCAAAATACAGCATGGAATTCTGCGTTGAGGAATCGTGCGGAAAATGTACGCCTTGTCGAATTGGTTCAACACGCGGTTATGAAGTGATGGATGAAATCGTGAACAAACGCGATTTGGACAAAAACATTCCCTTGCTACGTTCATTATGCGACACGATGTTAAACGGTTCGCTTTGTGCGATGGGTGGCATGACTCCGTATCCTGTGTTGAGTGCGCTCAATCATTTCCCTGAAGATTTTGGAATTGAAAAAAACGTTTAATTGTTCGAGTCACGAAATTTTATTTTCAGGAGTTAAAAACATGTCTAATGAGCCACATCACAAAATAGAAGAACACGCAAAAGACGTATATGTAGCCACTGGCATCGCTGCTACTGTTGCTGCTGGTGCAGCTACTATTGCAGCACCAACTGGGTTGTCTGCAGTTGGAGTTGCTCTTGGTCTTACAAGTGCGCCTTTAGCTGTTACAGCAGCACCAATAATTGGTGCTGTAGCTGGAGCAGCGGGTGTAGCTTATGGAGTAGCTCATTTTTATGCAAAATGGAAAAACAAACAAATAAATCCAGATGAGTTTGAAAAAGCTCAGCATATATTGTCAGATAAACAACTAAAAGCTATTGAAGAATTAGAATATGCCTACAACGAAGGTTTTTTATCTGATGAAGATTTTCAAAAGAAACTTGAAAACATTATTCCTCAGCCTTGAAACATAAATGTTCCCTTTAGGATAAAACTATGAGCATTGATAAAGACAAAGATTACGGCACGCCAGCAAGTGCTTCCACTGAATTAGTCAATTTAGAAATTGACGGTTTCAAAGTAACCGTTCCTGCGGGAACGTCTGTAATGCGCGCAGCGGCAAGCATTGGCATTGATATTCCAAAACTCTGCGCGACAGATAGTATTGAGCCATTTGGTTCATGTCGTTTGTGCGTGGTGCAAATCGAAGGCGGACGCGGTTTGCCAGCTTCATGTACCACGCCTGTTTATGAAGGCATGAAAGCGGTTACGCAAAACCAAAAATTAGCGGACGTGCGTCGCGGTGTTATGGAATTGTATATCTCGGATCACCCTCTGGATTGCTTAACGTGTTCGGCAAACGGCGATTGTGAATTGCAAGATATGGCGGGTGCGGTTGGTTTACGCGAAGTGCGTTACAAACCTGTTGAAACACATTTGGGCGCAGAAAAAGACACGTCAAATCCGTATTTCACGTTTGACCCAAGCAAATGTATCGTTTGTTCACGTTGTGTTCGGGCTTGTGAAGAAACACAAGGCACATTCGCATTAACCATCGACGGACGCGGCTTTGATTCAAAAGTTTCACCAGGTCAAAACGAAGATTTTTTAAGTTCTGAATGCGTATCTTGTGGCGCGTGCGTTCAAGCCTGTCCGACCGCAACGTTGATGGAAAACAACGTTATCGAAAGCGGTCAACCTGAACATGCGATTATTACGACTTGCGCGTATTGCGGCGTGGGCTGTTCATTCCGTGCTGAAATGAAAGGCGAGCAAGTCATTCGCATGGTGCCAGACAAAAATGGTCAAGCGAATCACGGTCATTCATGCGTAAAAGGACGTTTCGCCTTTGGTTACGCAACCCATAAAGACCGTATCACCAAACCGATGATTCGCGCCAGCATTCAAGATGCGTGGAAAGAAGTTTCTTGGGAAGAAGCGATTGCTTACGCAGCATCGGAAATGAAACGTATCCAAGCAAAATATGGGAAAGATTCTGTCGGTGGTTTAACGTCATCACGTTGCACCAACGAAGAAGCGTATTTAGTGCAAAAATTGATTCGCGCAGGTTTTGGTAATAACAACGTCGATACTTGTGCGCGGGTTTGCCATTCACCAACAGGCTACGGTTTGAAACAAACTCTCGGCGAATCGTCAGGTACGCAAAATTTCGATTCTATTATGAAAGCCGACGTGATTGTGGTCATGGGTGTGAATCCAACTGACGGGCATCCTGTGTTTGGTTCGCAAATGAAAAAGCGTTTGCGTCAAGGTGCAAAATTGATTGTTATCGACCCACGCGAAATTGATTTAGTGAAAACGCCTCACGTTCAAGCGGATTACCATTTAAAACTTCGCCCAAGTACCAACGTCGCAATCGTGAATGCGTTGGCGCACGTTATTGTTTCTGAAAATTTGGTGGATGAAGAATTTGTGAATGCGCGTTGTGACATGGCTTCATTCAACAAATGGCGCACTTTTGTTGCTGACGAACGTCATTCGCCAGAAAACACCGAATCGATTACAGGTGTTCCCGCTGCTGACATGAGAGCGGCGGCACGTTTATATGCAACAGGCGGAAATGCGGCATTCCATTATGGTTTAGGTGTAACTGAACACAGCCAAGGCTCAACCGCAGTTATTGGTATTGCAAACTTAGCTATGGCAACAGGCAACATCGGACGTGACGGCGTGGGGGTAAATCCTTTGCGTGGTCAAAATAACGTGCAAGGTTCATGCGATATGGGTTCATTCCCGCATGAATTACCTGGTTATCGTCACGTTGCAGACCCAGAAACGCATGATTTATTTGAAAAAACATGGAACGCAACATTAAGCACCAATCCAGGTTTGCGAATTCCAAATATGTTCGATGCTGCATTAGACGGAACTTTCATGGGCTTGTATTGCGAAGGTGAAGACATCGCGCAATCTGACCCAGATATTACCCACGTTCATGCGGCATTACAGAAAATGGAATGTGTGATTGTTCAGGATATTTTCCTAAACGAAACAGCGAAATTCGCGCACGTTTTCTTACCAGGTGCATCGTTCCTCGAAAAAACAGGTACGTTCACTAACGCAGAACGTCGTATTTCTCCCGTTCGTAAAGTCATGCGTCCGCTTGCAGGTTATGCAGATTGGGAAGTGACGCAATTGTTATCAAACGCGCTTGGTTATCCAATGAATTATTCAGACCCGTCTGAAATCATGGACGAAATCGCCAGTTTAATTCCAAGTTTCACAGGCGTGAGTTACTCGAAAATTGACGAACTCGGCAGTGTTCAATGGCCTTGCAACGATGAATCACCTGACGGTACGCCAATTATGCACACAGAAGAATTTTTGCGTGATGACGGCAAAGGCTTATTCATGTTGACCGAATATGTGCCAACGATTGAAAAAGTCACACCGATGTATCCGTTGATTTTGACGACGGGGCGTGTTTTGGCGCATTACAACGTAGGCGCACAAACTCGCCGTACCGAAAACGTGACGTGGAATCCTGAAGATATTTTAGAAATCCATCCACACGATGCTGAGGATCGCGGCATCAATGACGGCGATTCGGTGGGCATCAAGAGTCGCGCAGGTGAAACGGTGTTACACGCGATTGTGACTGACCGCGTGCAACCTGGCGTAGTTTATACCACGTTCCATTTCCCTGAATCGGGCGCGAACGTGATTACAACGGATAACAGCGATTGGGCGACAAATTGCCCTGAATATAAAGTTACAGCTGTGCAAATCACGAAAGTAACGAAAAGTTCAGAATGGCAAGAAGGTTATCGTGCATTCACTGACACGCAACTTGATTTGTTAGCGCAAGCGGCTCATGCCTAACGATGAATTTCTAGCGTCGGTATTGGAATTGGGCTGGTCAAGTTACCAATCCGTTTCGGTTGAACGCTTCAAAAATGGTGAACTTTCAACAGTTGATGATTTTGTCGCAGAAGAAGTGCCTGTTGTTTTGATGTATAACGGCGTGTCACACGTCGTTATGCTGGCAACACCAACGAATTTAGAAGATTTTGCGCTCGGTTTCAGTTTGACCGAAGGCATTATTGCGAATGCGGCAGAATTGGAATCGGCGAAAGTTTATCAACGTTCAAACGGCATCGAAGTTCAGCTAAAAATTCCCGAAGCTCGTTTTCAATGTTTAGCCGATAAAGGACGTAATTTAACAGGTCGCACAGGTTGTGGTTTGTGTGGTGCGACGACGTTAAAACAAGCGATTAAACCCACTCGTTCTGTGTCAGGAAATTTGAAGATTTCGCCTGAACATTTAAAAAGCGTTGCATTGTTGTCGCAGCATCAAAAACTCAATCAAATCACGGGCGCGATTCATGCCGTAGCGTGGGTTGAACCTGAAAAAGGTATTGTCGAGTTACGCGAAGATGTGGGAAGACACAATGCGCTAGATAAATTGATTGGGGCATTGTTGAAACGCGGCACGGATTTTGGCGCAGGTTTTATGATTACGACCAGCCGCGCGAGTTATGAAATGGTGCAAAAAGCGACGGCTGTGGGTGTGACAGTTTTGGTCGCAATTTCAGCTCCTACAGCACTTGCGATTCGTTTAGCACAAGAATCAGGTTTAACGTTAATAGGTTTTGCGCGAGATGAAACTTGCGTGATTTACAGTCATTCACAACGATTTATGGAATAAAAAAATGAGTACGAAAATTGAAAAATTAGTCAGAATGGCAAATGACATCAGCAATTTTTTTGATGCCGACCCCGATAAAATCATTGCGGCAGATGGTGTAAAAAATCACATTTCGCGCTCGTGGGAATTGCGAATGCGTCAGGCAATTGTTGAACATTTAAACAGTCACGATGGTGAAGGTTTATCGCCGTTGGCGAAAACAGCAATTGCTCAAATTACCATTTAAGAGCGTGCGTTTTTAACATTAAAAATTATAGTTTGAACATCAAAATGGGTAGTATCTTGTTTTTATTGAAACGATTTTCACGGCATCAATACAACTGAAATACTACCCAAATTCTTAGTTGGATTGAGTTTATTTTGCTGATGACAACGTATTTACACACTCTCTAATCAACGATGCACCGTGGTAAATTAAGCCTGTATAAATTTGAACCAAACTCGCCCCAGCGTCTAATTTTTCTTGTGCATCGATTCCGCTCATAATGCCACCCGCTGCAATAATTGGTATTTTTCCATTCAATTCAGCCGCGAATAAACGTACCCTTTCTGTTGCCATTTCTTTCACTGGCGCACCGCTTAAACCACCCATTTCATTCGCCAAAGAATGCCCCAAAATTTTATCGCGTGAAATCGTTGTATTCGTTGCAATCACGCCGTCGATAGAAAAATTCAACAATAAATCGGCAATGTTTTGCACTTCTTCGGGCGTTAAATCAGGCGCGATTTTCAACACCAACGGTACATAACGCCCGTGTTCGTGTTGCAGTTTCAACTGTTCTTCTTTCATGGTTGAAATTAGTTTTTTTAGTTCATCGCCTTGCTGTAATTGCCGTAGATTTTTCGTGTTAGGTGAAGAAATGTTCATTGTGACGTAACTTGCAACCGAATAGGCTTTGCGTAAACCAATCAAATAATCATCAAGTGCGTTTTCAATTGGCGTATCAGCATTTTTACCAATGTTAATACCGAGAACGCCTGAATACGAACTACGCTTTACTTGCTCAAGCAAATAATCGATGCCTTTATTGTTAAAACCCATGCGGTTAATAATCGCTTCATGTTCAGGCAAACGAAATAAACGCGGTTTAGGATTTCCCGCTTGGGGACGTGGTGTAACGGTACCAACTTCTAAAAAACCAAATCCCAACGCGGCAAAACCTTCTAAACAATCGCCATTTTTATCCGCACCTGCAGCTAAACCAACAGGATTTTTAAACCTCAAACCCATTACTGTGACGGGTTTATCAGGAATTTTTGGGTAAATCAGCCCAGCGGCATTTTTGGTTGCCATCAAAACTTTCAAACTCAATTCATGCGCGATTTCTGGGTCAACCGCAAAAACTAACGGACGTAATAACGAATAAGGATTCATAGTGATTTTTTGGGTAAATGTTTAAAAAATTGATACGGTTCTGGATTCACAACGGGCAAACGATTCAAAATTAAATCCACCAATAATTGCGCCGAAGCTGGCGACATGGTTAAGCCATTGCGAAAATGTCCCGCGTTTAAACTGAGATTATGAATTTCAGGATGTCGCCCGATGTAAGGTACGCCATTTTCAGTCGCAGGACGCAATCCTGCCCAATGTTTAATCATCGGCGCAGTTTTCAATGCAGGTAATAATTTCGTCGCAAATTTTGTGAGTTGGTCGTGTGCCTCAATGGTAAGCGTTTTGTGAAAAACGTCATGTTCAACCGTGCTGCCGACAATAATTTTACCGTCACGGCGCGGAATCAAATAACGATCGCCGTCTAAAATAATGTGCCGCAATGTTCCGAGTGGCGCATCAAATAACAACATTTGTCCTTTCGCGGGATAAATTTCTGGGGCATCGAGCAGCCCAATCAAAAGTTGCTGAAAAATTGACCGTGTCCACGCGCCTGTTGTCAGCACGATTTCATTCACTGCAAATCTACCGTGATTTGAATGTACGTCATGAAGGCGATTGTGTTCAAGTGTGAAACTCGTGATTTCACAATTTTCAATCAGTTGCCCGCCTTTATTTAACACATCTCGTTTCAAGGCTTGCAAAAAACGAGGATTGCGAATTTGTGCAATTTCTGGCAAGAAAATCGGATTTAACGTGTCTGCGTTTAATTGTTCAAAAATATCACTATCAGGCGTTTCGATTTTAATTTGTGAATTTACACACCATTTACGCGCCAAAATGTCATCGGGATTTTGCGTAATCAACAAGCCACTTTGCGTCCATTCGGGATCAATGCCCGTTTGTTCTTGCAAATCAACTGCGATTTCGGGATAACGTCTCAAACTCGGCAGCACTAAATCCGTAATCGATTTCGCTTGTCGCCACGGATAAAGCGGCGACAAAATGCCGCCGCCCGCCCACGAAGCCTCTTGTCCACAGACATTTTTTTCTAAAAGTGTGACCGACGCGCCAGCGTTTAAAAATTCACGCGCCGTCATCAATCCCATCACGCCGCCGCCGATAATCGTAATGTCTGAATTTTGCATGATTTAGCCTTTGATAAAAAACGCCATCGATTCAACGTGACCTGTGTGTGGAAACATATCCATCACGCCTGCTTTGACAAGTTTATAACCCAATTCATTCACCAAAATTCCTGCATCACGCGCCAATGTTGACGGATTACAAGACACATAAACAATTTGGTCTGGCTGCCAACGTTTCAAATGATGCAAAATTTCAGATGCGCCTGCACGCGACGGATCGAGCATGATTTTGTTGTAACAACGATTCGCCCACGGCATTTCGCTAATGTCTTTCGTTAAATCGGCGGCGTAAAATTCGACGTTTTCGATATTGTTATGACGGGCATTTTCTTTCGCATGATTGACGAGCGGTTGATCGCCTTCAACACCGACGACGCTGCCCGCATATTTCGCCAACGGCAAAGTGAAATTCCCTAGCCCACAAAATAAATCCAATACGTTATCGTCTTTGGTTAACGCCATAATCTCCAGCACACGGTTAATCATTTGACGATTGATACCGTAATTCACTTGCGTGAACATCGCAGGACGGAATTTAAACTCGATACCGTGGTCAGGCAGCGCGTAAGTCAGCATCATTTCGGGTTCACCATCGAGCGGCACAATCGTATCTGGACCTTTCGATTGCAAACAAATACTGAGGTCATGTTTGTGTGCGAACGCTCGCATTTTTTCTTTATCTTCGAGCGTTGGCGGTTCAAGTACACGGAACGCTAACACGCATTTTTCGTCACCAATCGCCACTTCGATTTGCGGAATTTTTTCTCGAATGGTCAAACTTTCAATCATTTCGCCCAATTCAATTAGGCGTGTGCCAATCATCGGGTGCATGACCGCACAACTGTTTATTTCAGCTAAATAAGGATTACGGCGTTCACGAAAACCAACTAAAACACGATTTTTCTTGGCGACGTATTTCACGCCCATTCGCGCTTTGCGGCGATAACCCCAATGTTCACCCACCATTGGCGACCATAATTCTGGCGTTTCAACTTTGCCAATGCGCTTAAATTGTTCGGACAATAATTCTTGTTTGATTTGAATTTGCGCGGTGACTTCGACGTGTTGAAAACTGCAACCGCCACATACGCCGTAATGTGGACAGGGTGCATCGACACGAACGTCGGCGCGAGTTAATAAATTAACAACTTTACCTTCTGCGTAATCTTTGCGGCTATCGGTATAAATGAATTCGACTTGTTCAGTCGGCAAGGCTTCGTCAATGAAAACAACTTTGCCATCAATGTGCGTCACACCGCGTCCGTCATGCGCTAACGATTCGATTGTGGCGAGCGTTGGAATATCTGAAAAGGTTTTTTTGCGACTGCGGATTCTTTTTGCCATAAGTATTTTTGATTGGATTGAAGTAAAAATGTTCGCAACATTGTAACAGTTCGTAGCTGACAGGGCTTTTCTTTGCTAGGATTTGTACGCCTATTAACTTTCTCGTATTCATAATGTCTTACAGTCGATTATTTAAACATGAACCGCGCTGGCTGTCAGCGAATCACAACCTGCGTAAATTATTGCCAATAGGTTTGCAATCGTGGCTAAACGAATCCGAATCACTCACGCAACGTCTTCGTAATCAGTTTGAAAATATCCACGTTCAGGTTTTATTTGAGAAACACCAAACGCCATTTTTAACAGAATGGCGAATTTTAAAACAACCAGAACAACGTTATTGTTTGGTGCGCGAAGTCGTTTTGTTGTCGAATCAAACACCATTGATTTTGGCACGAACCGTAATTCCCGCGAAAACATTAAAAATCGCGCAAGGGAATTTGGCGCGTTTAGGTACTCGTCCATTGGGTGAAGTTTTATTTTCTGCACCGAGTTTGCAACGTGAATCCGCAGGTATTACGCGGATTGAACCGAATCAATGGGCAAGTGATTTTCAAATTACCGCACCATTGTGTGGACGACGCACGCAATACAGTATTTGCGAGCAGCCGATGTTAGTGAGTGAATTTTTTTTACCGAGTTTATTTTTATGATTACAATTATTCAGCGCGTCACCGAAGCAAGTGTTACCGTTAATGGCGAGATAATTGGCGAAATTCAACAAGGAATTTTGGCATTAATCGCCGTCGAAAAAGCTGATACATTTACGATTGTAGAACGATTGCTTGAACGTATTTTGAATTACCGCATTTTTGCGGATAGCGACGACAAAATGAATTTAAGTTTGCGTGATATTAGCGGCGGATTATTGCTTGTGCCGCAATTCACGCTGGCGGCAAATACCGATAAAGGTAATCGTCCGAGCTTTGCCTCTGCTGCGCCACCTGAATTTGGACGCGAAATGTTTAATTATTTACAAAAACACGCGCTGCAAAGTTATAACAATGTGCAATTCGGAGAATTTGGCGCAGATATGAAAGTTGCATTACTTAACGATGGTCCTGTGACTTTTACGCTGAAGGTTTTTAAATCGCCTGAATTCAAGGATGGGCTGAAATAAGATAGAATATCGCCTGATTTAACACTCTAGTTGGAATTGAAAAAATATGACAAACACAAAAAAAGTAGTTTTAGCGTATTCAGGTGGGTTGGATACATCGGTAATTTTAAAATGGTTACAAGACGTTTATCAATGTGAAGTCGTCACATTTACGGCGGATTTAGGGCAAGGCGAAGAAGTTGAACCCGCTCGCGCAAAAGCGCAATCTTTAGGCATTAAAGAAATTTATATCGACGATTTACGCGAAGAATTTGCGCGTGATTTCGTCTTTCCAATGTTCCGCGCTAACACAATTTATGAAGGCGAATATCTTTTAGGAACTTCGATTGCGCGTCCGTTAATTGCGAAACGTTTGATTGAAATCGCCAACGAAACGGGTGCCGATGCCATTTCACACGGCGCGACGGGTAAAGGCAATGACCAAGTACGCTTTGAACTTGGTGCGTATGCGTTACGCCCTGATATTCATGTGATTGCGCCTTGGCGCGAATGGGATTTGAACTCACGTCAATCGTTGCTTGATTACGCCGCGAAACACGGCATTCCTGTTGAACAAAAACAAGGCGGTTCGTCGCCATATTCGATGGATGCAAATTTACTGCACATTTCCTACGAAGGTCGCGTGTTAGAAAATCCGTGGACTGAACCCGAAGAAACGATGTGGCGTTGGACGGTTTCCCCTGAAAATGCACCAGACCAAGCAACGTATATTGAACTGACTTATGCAAAAGGCGACATCGTAGCAATTAACGATGAAGCGGTTTCACCTGCAACTGTTTTAGAACGCTTGAATAAAATCGGGGGTGAAAATGGAATTGGACGTTTAGACATCGTTGAAAATCGTTATGTCGGCATGAAATCACGCGGTTGCTACGAAACGCCTGCTGGAACCATCATGATGAAAGCGCATCGTGCCATTGAATCGTTGACGCTAGATCGTGAAGTCGCACATTTGAAAGATGAATTGATGCCGCGTTATGCAACGTTGATTTACAACGGTTATTGGTGGAGTCCAGAGCGTGAAATGTTGCAAGCGATGATTGACCAATCGCAACTCAACGTAAATGGCAAAGTGCGTTTAAAACTTTACAAAGGCAACGTGATTGTGGTCGGACGTGAATCTGCCACAGACAGTTTGTTCGACGAAAGTATTGCGACATTTGAAGATGATGAAGGGGCTTATGACCAAAAAGATGCAGCTGGGTTCATCAAATTAAATGCGTTGCGTTTGCGAATTGCAGCAAAACGTAAAGTGAAATAAGTCGTTTTTTCTACCTATAAAAAAAGGCGGTGTGAAATTATTTCACACCGCCTTTTTTGTTTATAACGCGTTGAAAATCGCGTTATTCCTTCGTCCAACCTTGCAAAATTTCAATCATCGTTTTCGCTTGATCAACACTCGAAATGTTAAATTTCGATTTTTGCTGATATTTGCCTTCGCGTTTTTGGTAGCGACGAATGGTGAATTTGTCGTCACCATATTCGCCTTTGCTCGCGTTCCATTCTTTGTAACGGAACATCAACGTAGCCCACGCGCCTTTCGTTAAGACTTTTTTGTCGAGTTCCTTGACGGTGATTACACCGTTATCTTCGTATTCGATAGTTAATTCATCTACGGTTGAATTCTCAGCCATTTTTTCTGCTCCGATTATGCGAAAGGATGTTCTAAAACAATTGTGTCGTCGCGCTCTGCGCCTGTTGAAATAATGGTGATTTTCACACCAACCAATTCTTCCAAACGGCGAATATATTTTTTCGCGTTTTCAGGTAAGTCATCGTAATTCCTCACGCCTTCGGATTTTTCTGACCAGCCTGCCATTTCTTCAAAAACAGGCACGCATTTTTCGTAAGAATCTGCACCAAGTGGCGCGACTTCAACGATTTTGCCGTCGATATTGTAAGCGGTGCAAATGCCGATTTTTTCTAAGCCGTCGAGTACGTCTAATTTGGTTAAGCAAATCCCGCTTAAACTGTTGAGTTGCGCTGATTTACGCATCGCTACCGCATCGAACCAACCTGTGCGACGTTTGCGACCTGTTGTCGCGCCAAACTCGTGACCTTTTACGCCTAAATGCTCGCCGTTTGCGTCGAATAATTCCGATGGGAAAGGACCATTTCCAACGCGGGTTGAATAGGCTTTTGTGATGCCTAAAACGTAATCGAAACTTAATAAACCAATGCCGCTACCCGTTGCCGCGCCACCTGCTGTCGTGCTTGACGATGTAACGTAAGGGAAAGTTCCGTGGTCAATATCGAGCAACGCGCCTTGTGCGCCTTCAAAAAGTAATTTTTCGCCGCGTTTTTGTGCGTCATAAAGCAATTCGCTTACGTCCGTCATCATCGGTTTGAGTTGCTCACCTAAACGCAATGTTTCTTTTAAAACTTCGTCGAAATTTACTGCTTCGGCTTTGTAATAATTCACCAGCATGAAGTTGTGATATTCGACCAACTCTTTTAATTTTTCAGCAAATGTTTCCGCGTTCAACAAATCACCCGCACGCAAACCACGTCGTCCGACTTTATCTTCATAGGCTGGACCAATGCCGCGTCCTGTTGTTCCAATCGCTTTGCCTCCGCGAGCTTTTTCACGCGCTTGATCGATGGCAATGTGAATCGGCAAAATCAACGCGCACGCTTCACTGATTAACAACCGATTGCGAACATTCAAGCCTGCTTTTTCTAACACTTCGATTTCGTGAAATAACGCTTCGAGAGATAAAACAACGCCGTTACCGATTAAACAGTTCACGTTTTCGCGCAAAATACCTGACGGAATTAAATGCAAAACGGTTTTTTGTCCGTTGATAACGAGTGTGTGACCTGCGTTGTGTCCGCCTTGAAAACGAACTACTGATGATGCTTGTTCAGTCAATAAATCGACCAATTTACCTTTGCCTTCGTCACCCCATTGTGTACCGATAACAACTACATTTTTTGCCATAATGATTCCAAGTTTTGTTAAGTATTTTTTGATTATTTGTTAAATGTTTTGTCATTTTCTAAATCCTATTAACACCACAGAACTATAGTGCCAATTTAGATTATTTTTTAGCAAATTCACTTTTTTCAAATTCAAGTCGCCCAGCTTCTTGATACAGTTCCGCAAGAGCCGATTCTGCTTTTTCATAAAAATGCTTTAAGTTTTCTTCTTTTCTGATAAGCGGGTGAGAACCTAAAAATTGATAAATGTAATCTGAGGCTACAAAAGCTCCTCTATCCATAAACTCAAAATAATGTCCGTCATTGATTTCCGAGTAGTCATCATCGTCTACCAACACTTTTTTTCCATCAATAATTTTTTCTTCTAGCAATGGGCGTTTGAATGCTTGCAGAAAATAACGAATATCTTCCCTTAATTCTGCTACTGACGTGCCACTAGGATTTACTGAATTTTGCGTCCAACCAGAAATAGAATTGCCTTCGTAATAAACTTCATGGATTTCATATTGCGCTGCATCATTATCAGCAAAAGTCTTTTTGATGATTCGGTAATTCCAAGTCATTTTGTTTCCTTTTATTTTTAAAATGATTCAACAACCCAAACACCATCCGAATTTTTCACTAAAACTGCCGTGCAATTTAATTCTTCTGCACCACCAATTTGATTTGGTAATTGCTGAACTACTGCACGATTTTGAGCGCGTAAAGCTCGAATTGTTTCGCATAAAGCCACATCTTCAACGTAAGGCGCAAAAATCAACTCACGTTCTGGTTGTTCAATACCATTTTGTTTATTGAGTGCCGTTAAAACTTTCAAATCCGCACTAAAACCTGTTGCGGGACGTTCACGCCCAAAAATTGCACCAATGTTATCGTAACGTCCGCCGCGTGCTATTTCTTTACCAATTGAAGGAACAAATGCCGCAAATACAACGCCTGTGTGATAGTGATAACCGCGCAATTCTGCTAAATCGAAACTGATTGAAAGCGACGGGAAATAACGCGCCAAAGCTGTTGCAATGGCATCTAAATCGTCTAAGGCTTTTTGAGCATTTACAGATTTAAACAATTCGCGTGCTTTTACCAAAACCGTTTTATCGCCATTCAATTCAGGCAATTTCAATAATGCAGCTTTTAAATCGTCTGCTAAATTGTAACTTTCGAGTAATTCTTTTAATTCAGGACGCGCTTTACGTTGCAACACATCAAACAATTCACTTTCTTGCGCCGATGTTAAATTCGCTTCTTCTGCCAACGCGCGATAAATTCCAACATGACCCAAATCTAAATGCACATTCAAAACACCCGACATTGCCAACATTTCAAGCATCAAACGAATGACTTCTAAATCGCTTTCTTTGCCCGCATGACCATAAAGTTCTGCGCCAATTTGCATCGGTGAACGTGATTTTTCGAGCGCGTCGCCGCGTGTGTGTAAAATCGTCCCGACATAACACAAGCGTGTTGGATGTTCGTTTTTTAAATTATGGGCATCAATTCGCGCCACTTGCGGAGTCATATCGGCACGAACACCGAGCATTTTGCCACTGATTTGATCGGTCAATTTAAACGTTTGTAAATCCAATTCATGCCCCGAACCCGTCAACAACGAATCTAAAAAGTCGATAAACGGCGGCACGACTAATTGATAACCCCACAACTCAAACGTTTGCAGTAATTTTGCGCGGAGAATTTCCAAACGTTGCGCTTCATCGGGAAGCATTTCATCTATGCCGTCAGGTAACAGCCAAGCATCATTTTGTTGCATTTTTTTTCCATTCAAAGAAAACGCCCCAAATGCGGAGCGTTTAGTTTTAAAAATGTGTTCGATTTAAAAATTTATTTCCGATTTTTAAAATACTGGAAAAAGTCAGAATTTGGTTCTAAAACAAGCATACTAGAACCTGTAAAGGTCTTTTTATAGGCATTCAAACTACGGTAAAAAGTGAAAAATTCGCTGTCTTGATTGTAGGCTTTAGCATAAATTTCAGCTGACGTTGCATCGCCTTCACCGCGTAATTTTTCTGCATCACGATAAGCGTTTGCAAGTGTCACAACACGTTGTCTATCTGCATCAGCACGAATGCGTTCAGCGGCTTCTGCGCCTTCAGAACGAAATTCCCGTGCTACACGTTCGCGTTCAGCTTCCATTCGACGAAACACCGAACTACTGACTTCTTCAGGCAAATCGATTCGCATTACTTGTACATCGACGATTTCCATTCCCAACGCAGCAGCTGGCGCACTGGCATTTTTAATCAATAATTCGCGGATTTCACTGCGATCGGTTGAAACTAATTGTTTGATATTACGCTTACCAAATTCACCACGAAACAAATCTTTTACAATTTGATCTAAACGCAAATTCGCTTGGTCGGTATCACCCGCAACTACGGTATAAAACGTTTTCACATCGCCGATTTTCCATTTTACAAACGAATCGACAATCACATTTTTCTTTTCAGCCGTCAAAAAACGTTCAGGTTTTGAATCCATTGTTTGAATTCTGGCATCGAAATGTTTGATGTTGTTAATTAACGGTAATTTAACGTGCAATCCTGGCGTGTAATCATCTTTGACGATTTCACCGAGTTGAAATTTAATGGCTTTTTCACCTTCGTTGACGGTGAAAAGGCTCATCATACCGACTAAAAAAACACTGGCTACGCCTAATACGATTTGATTTGAATTCATTTTAACGTCCTCTCATATCGTTTTGACGACTGCGAATTGAATGTTCAAGACTTGGAACAGAAACAGGAGCATTTGTATTTTGTGAAATCACAGGTTGCTCAATGGTTGCTGATGAAACGTGAGGTGCATTCACAACGGGCGTATTTGTATTTTGTGGCGGTGCAATCATTTTATCGAGTGGCAAATACATCATGTTATTGCCATTTTTCACGTCAACAATCACGTTATTGGTACTACTCAAAACCGATTCCATTGCGTCAATATATAAACGCTTGCGGGTTACATCAGGAGCTTTGGTGTATTCGGTCAAAAGTTGTGAAAAACGACTGGTTTCACCTTGCGCTTGAGCAATCACCTGTTCTTTATAACCTTCGGCTTCTTGCGTTTTACGCGCGGCTGCACCGCGAGCTTTTGGAATGACATCGTTTGCGTAGGCTTGCGCTTCGTTAATTAAACGCTGTTCATCTTCACGCGCTTTAATTGCATCTGCAAAAGCATTTTGAACTTGTTCAGGTGGCTGTGCGTCTTGTAAATTGACGCTGGTAACTTGAATACCTGAATTGTAGTTATCCATTACTTCTTGGATTTCTTTTTTGATTTCAGCGACAATTTCACTGCGACCCTCGGTTAAAACAAAGTCCATCGTGCTGCCACCAATTACGCCACGCTGTGCGCTTTCGGTAACGTGTTTCAAGGTTGCGGCAGGATTGGCGACGTTGAAAATAAAGGCTTTCGCGTCTTTAACTTGGTATTGAACCGCTAAACGCACATCAACATAATTTTCGTCTTTGGTCAGCATTAACGCTTCTTTTGGAACAGAGCCGCCATTTACTAAATCGCCATTACCGTTGCTGCGATAACCGACTTCGATAAAGCGTTGTTGTTTAACATTTACTAAATTCACTTGTTCAATCGGTGCGGGTAAATGCCAATTTAAACCAGCTTGTGTTGTACCAATATATTTACCAAAACGAGTTTCGACACCGTGATTTCCTTCATCCACAATATAAAACCCACTTAATCCCCAAATAATTCCTGCACCAAGAGCCAATAAACCTAAGCCTTTAAGCGAATTTCCAGAGAAACCGTCGCCATTTCCACTGCCGTTGTCACCACCAAAAATTTGTTCCAATTTTTTTTGAAGTGAACGGATTGCTTCATCTAATTCGGGAGCATCGTCATTTGCGCTGCGTCCACTCCATGGATCTTTTTTACCGCCACCAGGTTCATTCCAAGACATAATTTTTCCTTCTTTTTTAATAGTTTCGTTGAACCGCAAATTTTGCCAATAAAATCAGCGCATTTTTATATTCTGATTCAGGTAATACATTGAGGGAATCAATTGCTTTTTGCGCTTCTTCGTCAGCACGTTGTTCGGTATAAGTAATCGCATTAGTACGTTTTACAACCGCATAAACGTCGTTGAAAACCTCTCGATTTCCCGCTTTAATTGCTGAAATAATAATTGCTGCTTCATCAGGTGTACCATTTTGAATCGCGTAAATTAACGGTAATGTCGGCTTGCCTTCGGCTAAATCATCACCTAAATTTTTACCTAATTCTTCTGCACTCGCTTTGTAATCAAGCGCGTCATCAATCAATTGAAACGCAATGCCTAAATGTTGACCGTATTGTGCCAACGCGGTTTCAATTTCAACAGTTGAACCAGAAATAATTGCAGCTAATTGCGTCGCAGCACTGAATAAAATTGCGGTTTTACGCGCAATCACTTCTAAGTATTTTGCCTCTGTTGTTTCGGGGTTGTTACAGTTTAATAATTGTAAAACTTCGCCTTCTGCAATTGCCGTCGTTGTTTTTGATAATAAACCCATCACGCGCATATTATCAGTACGAACCATCATTTCAAACGCGCTTGAATAAAGGTAATCGCCGACTAAAACGCTGGCGGCATTTCCCCAAACTGCATTTGCCGATTCTTTACCACGTCGCAAATCTGATTCATCAACAACATCATCGTGCAATAACGTAGCAGTGTGAATAAATTCAACAACAGCAGCGAGAATTAAATGGTTTTTCGAAACATTACCTAACGCTTTTGCGGCAAGTAATAACAACATCGGACGCAAACGTTTACCACCATTGCCAACAATATAACGACCGATTTCGTTAATCAAAATCACGTCAGAACGCAGCTCATCAATAATCAATTGATCAACAGCTTTGGCTTCAGAAAGGGTTAATTGTTTAATTGCGTCAAAATCAATCGGGGCGGAAGATGAACTCATTCGTTTTGTATTTTAGCTAAAGTTAAATTGGGCGCATTATAACGTATAAACAACTCTAAAAGGCTAGACTTCCAAAATGTCAGCATCTCAAAAAAACCTCTAAATTACTTATCGCATTGTTTTGCGGCGATTATTCAAACCTGATACGCTAATCTATTGTCATTTATGCTATCCACTTTGAATAAATAAATCATTATGAATCCAAATTTAAACAAACAAACCGTCACTTGCCCAAAATGTTCAGAGCAAATTAACGTCAATGCGCTATTACATACCCAAATTGAAGCCGAATTACACCAATCTTTTGCAAACCAATTAGCGCAAAAACAAACACAATTTGAACAACAATTAAAAGCCGAAAAAGCAACGTTAGAACAACATTTAAAAGCGAGTTTAGCGGCTGATTCAGAAGCACAAATTCAAGCAATGCGAAATGAATTAAATGAACAATCGCAAAAATTGCGTGATTTCAACAAAGCAAAAGCTGATGTTGAACGCTTGCAACGTGAAAAAGAGGGGTTACGCGAAACCATTGAAGCGGAATCGGAAGCAAAATTAAACCAGCGTTTACGCGCCGACCGCCAAAAAATTGAACAGACGCTAAAAGCTAGTTTTGCGGCTGAATCGGCAGATCAAATTCAATCAATGCGAAATGAATTAAATGAACAATCTGAGAAATTACGCGAATTCAATAAAGCTAAAGCCGATATTGAACGCTTAACCCGTGAAAAATCAGAATTAAAAGAAACGCTCGAAGCCGAATCCGAAGCCAAATTAAATCAACGTTTGCGCGAAGAAAAACAAAAAATTGAAAGCGGTTTAGAACTCAAAATGCGTGATAAAGAATATGAAATTGAAAAGTTAAAAAATCAAATTCAAGAAGCGCAACGTGTCGCTGAACAAGGTTCAAATCAAGCGCAAGGCGAAGCCCAAGAATTAGCGATTGAAGAATGGTTACACGCCGAATTTCCTTTTGATGAAATTGAAGAAATTAAAAAAGGTCAACGCGGCGCGGATTGTATTCAAATTATTCACACGCGCTCACGCCAAAATTGCGGAAGGATTTATTATGAAAGCAAACGCACGCTTGAATTCGGTAAAGATTGGATTGAAAAATTCAAAGCGGATTTGCAGGCAAAAAATATCCCCGTTGGCGTTTTGGTGACACAAGCGATGCCGAAAGATATGGATCGAATGGGTTTAAAAGAGGGTATTTATATTTGTACATTTGAAGAATTCAAAGGCTTGAGTGCAGTTTTGCGGCAATCAATTATCGATATTAGCAACGTCGAAATTGCCCAAGAATTTAAAGGTGAAAAAATGGCACAACTTTATGATTTTTTAACCAGTAACGAGTTTAAGCTGAACATTCAAGCGATAGTCGAAAGTTTCATTCAAATGGAAGATGACTTAAACAAAGAGCGTAGAACAATGGAAAGCTTATGGAAACAACGTGAAAAACAAATCCGAAAAGTCATGAGTAATACGTCAGCTTTATATGGTTCGATTCGCGGTATTGCGGGAAATGCTATTCAATCCGTGTCGCAATTGGAATCGAATGTCCCCGTAATTGAATCGACAAAACCAGCGTTAGTTTCGCCATCAAACAAACCTAATTTGACAGGTGTTAAACAGGATAGTTTGTTTTAAACCCGTTACAATTAACGACTTAATTTTTATATTTTTAGAGTTTATAAATGCCTCAAAATCTTAGTGAATTACAACGCCGTCGCACGTTTGCGATTATTTCTCACCCCGACGCGGGTAAAACCACCGTTACTGAAAAATTATTGTTATTCGGTGGCGCGATTCAATTAGCGGGTTCAGTGAAAGGTCGAAAAGCCGCTCGACACGCGACTTCTGACTGGATGGAAATGGAAAAAGAACGTGGGATTTCTGTCACCACGTCTGTGATGCAGTTTGAACACAAAGATTGCGTCATAAACCTACTCGACACACCAGGTCACGAGGATTTTTCGGAAGACACTTATCGCACTTTAACCGCTGTCGATTCGGCGTTGATGATTATCGACGTAGCGAAAGGCGTTGAAGAACGCACGATTAACTTGATGGAAGTGTGCCGTTTGCGAACCACGCCAATTTTAACGTTCATCAACAAATTAGACCGTGAAGGACGCGAACCGATTGAATTGATGGATGAAGTTGAACACGTTTTGAAAATCCAATGTGCGCCAATGACCTGGCCAATCGGCATGGGCAAACGTTTCAAAGGTGTTTATCACTTGTACAAAGACGAAATCCATTTATTCAGCGCACAACACGGCGGCAAAATCGCTGAAGCCGAAGTGATTAAAGGCTTAAATAATCCAAAATTGGACGAATTACTCGGCGACCAAGCGCAAGAATTACGCGACGAAATTGATTTAGTGAAAGGTGCGAGCCACGAATTTAATTTGCCCGATTATTTAGCGGGAACCTTAACGCCTGTTTTCTTTGGTTCTGCGGTGAACAATTTCGGCATTTTAGAATTGCTCGATGCGTTTGCTGAATATGCGCCCTCCCCTTTGCCACGCCAAACGATTCAACGCGAAGTTTCACCAACAGAAGAAAAATTCACAGGATTTGTATTCAAAGTTCAAGCCAATATGGATCCATCTCATCGTGACCGCGTGGCATTTTTGCGTGTCTGTTCGGGTAAATTCGACAAAGGCATGAAAATTCATCATGTTCGTTTAGGGAAAACTATTCAAATTGCAAACGCGATTACTTTCCAAGCAGCAACGCGTAATACAGTTGAAGAAGCCTATGCGGGCGACATTATTGGTCTACATAATCACGGCACGATTCAAGTTGGCGATACATTCACGCAAGGCGAAACTTTGAAATATGGCGGCATTCCATATTTCGCGCCAGAATTATTTCGCCGTGTAGTTTTAAAAGATCCGCTTAGAGCAAAAGCGTTGCAAAAAGGCTTAATTCAACTTACCGAAGAAGGCGCGACGCAATTATTTCGTCCTTTAAAAAATAACGATTTAATTTTAGGCGCGGTTGGCGTGTTGCAGTTCGACGTGACGGCGTATCGCTTGAAAGGCGAATACAACGTGGAATGTGTTTATGACGCAATTCCAATTTCGGCGGTGCGTTGGGTGAGTTCTGAAAATCCAGCAAAACTCGAAGAATTCAAAAAGAAAGCCTTTGATAATTTAGCCGAAGATGGCGGTGGTTATTTGGTTTATGTCGCAAATAGTCGCGTGAATTTACAACTCGCCGAAGAACGTTATCCCGATATTAAATTTAGTTCGACACGCGAATTGTAAAAAACAATTTTAGGAGAATCAGATGCACATTTTATTGAGTAATGATGACGGTTATTTAGCAGAAGGATTAGTTGCACTTGCTAAGGCTTTGGCGGATTGCGGCACAATTTCGGTGGTTGCTCCAGACAGAAATCGCAGTGCGGCAAGCAATTCGCTCACGTTAGATATGCCGTTACGCGCCACGTTAGCCCATAACGGTTTTACGAAAGTAGACGGTACGCCGACGGATTGTGTGCATTTAGCGATTACGGGATTATTAGAGACTGAACCCGATATGGTTTTTGCAGGTATCAATCATGGGGCGAATTTAGGCGATGACGTTTTATATTCGGGAACTGTTGCAGCGGCGACGGAAGGACGTTTTTTAGGTTTGCCAGCGGTTGCTATTTCGCTTGTTGGCGATCATCCCGAACATTTTGAAACCGCTGCTCAAGTTGCTGTGATTTTATTAAAACAAATTTTCGCTCATCCGTTGCCTGAAAATACCATTTTGAATGTCAACGTGCCTGATTTACCGTTTTCTGAATTAAAAGGTTTTCAAGCCTGTCGTTTGGGACAGCGTCATAAATCCGAACCTATTATTCAACGCGAAGATCAACGTGGACGGCGCATTTATTGGGTTGGTGCAGCGGGTGAAGAGCAAGATGCGGGTGAAGGCACGGATTTTCACGCCATCAATAATGGCTATGTTTCTGTCACGCCGTTGCAATTGGATTTGACGTGGTATGAACGCATTGAAAATTTGAAAACGTGGTTGCCTGAGAAAATTACTTTATGACATTGCGGCATTTACAAGGTAGCGGCATGACTTCGCAACGTACCCGAAACCGTTTGATTACTCGGTTGACGGAACAAGGCATTGTTGATGAGCGAATTTTAGAAGTCATGCGGACAACGCCACGTCATATTTTTGTAGATGAAGCCTTAGCAAGTCGCGCTTATGAAGATACTGCGTTGCCGATTGGTTACAATCAAACGATTTCGCAACCTTACACCGTGGCGCGAATGACAGAATTGTTATTAGAAAATACTGAAACCTTAGATAAAGTTTTAGAAATCGGTACAGGTTGTGGTTATCAAACCGCGATTTTGGCGCAATTAGTCCGTGAAGTGTATTCGGTAGAGCGTATTTTACCGCTGCAAAAAAAAGCCAAAGTTCACACAGAATTATTGAAGCTAAAAAACATTCGTTATTCTTACAGCGATGGCAGTTGGGGTTGGGAAGAATACGCGCCATTCGATGGTATTTTAGTTGCCGCTGCGCCAAATGAAGTACCCGAAGCATTATTGCAACAACTCGCCGTCGGCGGTGTGATGCTAATTCCCGTTGGTGAACAAGGCGGCAAACAAACGCTGCAACGTATTACGCGCACCGAAAGTAGTTTTTACGTTGAAGAATTCGACCCCGTTATTTTTGTTCCATTTTTAGCAGGAAAAGAATGAATTATGTTTCAAAAGTTATACGATAAAACACTCCGTTGGTCACGGCATCGACACGCTACTCGTTACTTAGGTTTTGTGAGTTTTGCAGATTCCTCATTTTTTCCGATTACACCACTCGTGATGCTTGTGCCAATGGTTTTAGCGCAACGTGATAAAGCCTTTCGCTTTGCATTTTTAACGACTTTAATGTCAGCGTTAGGCGCGATATTAGGCTATAGCATTGGTTATTTTCTATTTGAAATGATTTCGCCGTGGTTGCAAACGACACATTATTGGAATGATTATTTGGCGGCAAAAATTGAAGTTGATAAATGGGGAATTTGGGCGGTGTTAATCGGGGGATTTTTACCCATTCCGTACAAGATTTTCACGATTACAGCGGGTTCATTAGATATGGCGTTATTGCCATTTCTTTTGGTATCAACATTAGGACGAGGCAGTCGATTTTTTCTCGTGGCATTTTTATTAAAATTTGGCGGAGCAAAATTTGAAACAAAATTACGAAATTACATCAACAAAATTGGCTGGTTTTGTGTGGTGTTAATTATCATTGGTTTGGGGACATACCAATTTTTGAAGAATTGAAAATGAATAAATTTAATTTACAACCAAACAATAAAGAACATTTGATGCGTGAAAACGATTTCATCGTTTCCAAAACCGATTTACGCGGTGTTATCACTTATGGAAATCCTATTTTTGTTGAATTTTCTGGCTATGATGAAAGTGAACTTTTAGGGGTGGCGCAAAATGTTATTCGCCATCCCGATATGCCACGCGCTTTGTTTTCTCTCATTTGGTCAACCATCAGAGCGGGCAATGAATGTTTTGGCTACGTCAAAAATTTATCTAAAGACGGGAGTTTTTATTGGGTATTTATGCACATCACTCCTGAGTTTTCACCTGAAGGTATCAAAATCGGTTATTACTCTGTTCGGCGATGTCCTAAACGCAGTGCTATCGAAAAAATAGAACCCATTTATCAAAAAATGCTCGCGGCAGAAAAAGCAACAAATATAGAAAATGCCATTGATGCAGGTACGCAAGTGTTAACAGATATTCTTAATTCAACAGGACGTAACTATGAAGACTTTATTTTTTCACTCTAAGTACGGTCGTTGGATTTACCTTTCTTTGCTACTAACCATCGGTGGTTTGCTGTTTTTTAATCCGCTATACGCCTTTATTCCACTGGGATTGAGCGTGATTTTGCTATTTATTCTCGACAAAAATCAAGCGGAAAGCATGGCTGAATTAACGATTGTGTTAAAAGAAATGAAAACGGGGAGACTTTCATCTCGGTTGCCTTATATAAATTCTGATCCAGCCCAAGAAAAAATTCGTATCGCGCTCAATACCGCATTGGATCAAACGGAAACCACCATCATTGAAATGTTAGGTGCAATGGATGCCGTCACAAAAGGTCATACTTGGCGACGATTGCAAATTCAAGGTGTAGATGGTTCGTTTAAAAAGGCGTTAGTAAAAATGCAAGTGATGCTTGATAACCTTGCAGAACGCACAGCAGATTCGGAAAAAATACATAACGAAATAGCAGAAATTCACTGTCAAACCAGAGATTCCATTGAATATGCGTCCATTATTCAACGCACTATTTTGCCGAATTTGAGTGATTTTCAAAACGCATTTTCGGACAGTTTTGCCCATTGGAAACCCAAAGATATTGTAGGTGGCGATATTTGGTTTTTTGAACCACTGGCGAATGAAGGCGAATATCTTTTGTTTGTGATTGATTGTACAGGGCATGGTGTACCAGGGGCATTTGTTACCATGCTGGTTAAAAGTATTCAGCGAACCATTATGCTTGAGTGCAGAAACACGAAAAAAGAAATTCATCAGCAATTTCCAAGTCAGATTCTTTCGATTTTTAATCGTGAAATTAAACACCTGCTTAACCAATATAAGCGAGAAAGTGAAAGTAACGTGGGCTTTGACGGTGGTATTTTGTACATTAACAAAACTGAAGGCATTATTCGTTTTGCTGGCGCAGGAACGCCATTATTTTTGGTAGATTACGAAGGAAAATGCACCACAATTAAAAGCGATAGATGCAGCGTAGGCTATCGTTCTTCGGACGAAAATTTTATATTTACAGAGCAAGAATTTAAAATTGATTCATTCGACAAAATTTATCTTTCCACAGACGGTTTATTTGATCAACTCGGTGGCAATAAAGATTTTCCTTACGGCAAAGCACGACTTATTTCAATTCTCGAAAAAAATAATCATCAATCCATGGAACACATTAGAAGATTGATAATGAATGATGTTTCATACTGGCGAAGAAATGCAGAACAAAATGATGATATTACTTTTATCGGAATCAAAATCTAACGTTTAGAAAATTTTTATTATGAATGTCACAAAAGAATTTGTTAAACAAAATGGGGTTTTATTTTTGTCGTACACGACTTTTTTATCTCAAGCCTTAATCGTAATACTTACTAATTTGATAGAAGAAGAAACCAAAGTCAGTAAGGTTAGTATTGGCGATTCCAGTAATATCCTAACGATATTTATTGAACTCGCTCAAAACGTCTTGAACTATTCAAAAACAAACGAACTTGAATCAAATGAATGTAAATCCGAAGGCTTAATCACTGTTGGCAAATCTATAATTGACTCACAACAATTTTATTACATTGCCTGTCAAAATATAGTGGCATTAGCAGACAAAGAAAAAATGCAGCCAAAACTGGAAGAAATTTTAAAGTTAAATAAAAATGATTTAAAAAAGAGATATAGAGAACTTAGAAAAAGTGGTAAAAATACACATAACAACGGTGGTGGAATTGGCTTTTATGAAATTGCTAAACGAAGCGATAAAATCGAATTTGAGTTTAGTCAAATAAACGAAGATAAATTTTATTTTCAATTCACATCATTCGTGAACATTAAATCTACGGAATAAAGCATGGAAAATCTAAATATCGAAGCTACAAAATACACGCCAGAAATTATTTTGCATAAATCAGGAAAATTCAGCATCAAAGGTAAATCTTATCCTGAGAATACGTTTGAGTTTTATGCTCCTGTGACGGCTTGGTTTAAGCTCTATTTTTTGATTGATTCGTTGCCAAAAGTACATTTTGTAACAGATGAAATGCCAAAGGCATTAACATTAGATATGGAAATTATTTATTTTAATTCAAGTAGTTCCAAATGGTTTTTTGATCTTTTTGATATTTTTGATGAACACAAAGAAAGTTTTGATATTTCGATTAATTGGCTATACGACGAAGATAACGAAAGTGCGCGTGAAGCGGGTGAAGATTTCATAGAGGATTTTGAAAATCTCAATATCAAACTCGTGCCAAAACAGGGTTAAATTGAAATATGAAAACCGATCTAAATCCCATGATTGTTGAACTCGAAAATCTTAAAAATGAATTCTCAAAAACGACTGATAAGCTAATTAAAAATATCTATCGCCAAGATAAAATCATGCTTAGAAGCGATAAACGACAACAATATGAATATGACCATTTACAAGACCGATTAGCAGAAGTAGAAAAACTTGAATTAGCGCAAGAAGAATTGATGGATTCTTTCATTGTGCTTATCGCAGGTGCGATTGATGCCAAATCAAAATATACAGGTGGGCATTGTGAGCGAGTTCCAGAATTAGCGATGATGTTAGCGCAAGCCGCAACGGATTGTAACGAAGGTATTTTTGCCAATTTTGAACTCAAAACAGACGACCAAATAAGAGAACTTAAAATTGCCTCTTGGTTGCATGATTGTGGAAAAGTCACAACGCCTGAATATGTGGTTGATAAGGCGACAAAATTGGAAACAATTTACAATCGAATCCACGAAATTCGTACACGATTTGAAGTAATTTATCGCGATTTTCAAATTAAAGCGTTGGAAAGAAAACTTCAAGGTGAAAATGCGGCTGATGTTGAAAGCTGGTTAAATATCGAATTACAAAAACTTCAAGATGATTTTCAAATAATTGCAAAAGCTAATTTGGGCGCGGAGTTTATGCAAAAAGAAGATCAGGAAAAAATTAAAATCATCGCGCAACGTGAATGGATTCGACATTTTGATTGTTCAATCGGTCTGGCATTTGAAGAACGTCAGCGTGTAAAAAAAGATAATGCTCAAACGCCCAGTGTTGAATATCTGCTTTCAGATAAAAAAAGTCATATTCAACCCAGAGAAGATTTTGATTATGAAGATTATGAAGCGCGGGGCTTTAAAATGCCTGTTCCTGAACATCTCTATAACTTCGGCGAAGTTTATAATTTAACGCAAAGTAGAGGCACGTTGACTCCAGAAGAACGCTTCAAGATTAACGAACACATCACCATGACGATTAAAATGCTTGAAACATTACCGTTTCCAAGCAATTTAAAAAATGTTCCAATTTATGCAGGAATGCACCACGAAACATTGATTGGAACGGGTTATCCTCGAAAATTGACGATTGATGATATGCCGATTCCAGCGCGAATTATGGCGATTGCCGATATATTTGAAGCATTAACTGCACCCGACAGACCATATAAAGAACCAAAAACATTATCCGATTCAATCAAAATTCTAAATTCGATGGTTGAAAAGCAACATATTGACGGTGACATATTCCGTTTATTTTTATCGAGTGGTATTTATAAAAAATACTCGGATAAATTTTTAAAACCCGAACAAAACGATGATGTTAATGTCACCAAATACATATAAAAACAGGCAGAAAATCTGCCTGTTTCTGTCTAAATTCATTTCATTTTAATTAGTAAATTCACAAATTCATCTGCTGGAATTGGCTTACTTTTGATGAAACCCTGATAAATATCGCAGCCTTTCAATTTCAAGAAATTCAACTGTTCAACCGTTTCAACCCCTTCCGCCAAGATTTTAAAGCCTAGCGTTTGACCCATTGAAATAATCGCTGACGTAATCGCCATATCATCTAAGTGGTGCGGAATATCATCAATGAAACTTTTATCAATCTTCAACACATCTAACGGAAAACGTTTTAAATAAGACAACGACGAATAGCCTGTGCCGAAATCATCAATGGCTAAATGAATTCCTAAATCACGCAATTTCGTTAGAATTCCAATAACCACTTCTTGATGTTCCATCAAGCCGCTTTCGGTTAATTCGAGTTCTAACCATTCGGCTGGATAATTCGTTTCAGCCAAAACAGTGGTGACTAATTCCACCATGTCACAATGTTTAAATTGTGATGGTGATACGTTCACAGCCAAGCGAATTGGGGCAAATCCTGCGTCAATCCATTCTTTTCCTTGCCGACAAACATCACGCAACACCCATTCTCCGATGCTAATAATTAAGCCTGTTTCTTCAGCAATCGGAATAAATTTATAAGGCGCAATCAACCCTTCATTCGGTTCTTGCCAACGTACTAAAGCTTCTGCACCAATAATTTTGCCGCTTAAAATATCGACTTGCGCTTGATAATAAACACGCAATTCACCTTGCTCAATACCGCGTCGCAAACGCGCTTCTAAACTTAATCGTTCGCGTGCTGCCAGCGTTAAACTTTCTGAAAAATAAGCAAAACAACCGCGCCCATTATCTTTCGCCTGATAAAGTGCAATATCTGCATTATCCATTAACAATTCAGGTGTTCCACCGTGTTGCGGATAAAGCGCAATACCAATACTTGCACCAATTCGCACGTCATCACTTTGCGTTAATTGAAAGGCTACCGATAAAGCTGCCACAATTTCTGTTGCTACTCTTGCCGCATCGTCTTGATGACTAATATCTTCAAGTAACACTACAAATTCATCGCCACCTAATCGCGCCACCATGTCTGTGTTGCGTAATCGCAAATTAATTCGTTCAGCCACTTGTTTAAGTAATTCGTCACCCGCTAAATGCCCTAATGTATCGTTCACATTTTTGAAGCGATCTAAATCCATCATCAGTACCGCGAGTTGCTTTTTTTCACGGAAACACATCGCAATACTATGATTTAAAGATTCTTCCAATTTACGTCGATTTGCTAACCCAGTCAGTGGATCATAAAACGCTAAACTTTTAATTTTTTCTTCCGCGATTTTAAATTCCGTAATGTCCACTATCGACGCAACAAAATGTGTCGTTACGTTTTTATCATCTTTAACGGCGGTAATCGTCAGCCATTCGGGATGAATTTCACCATTCTTATTACGATCCCAAATTTCACCTTGCCATGAACCGATGCTTTGCAATTTCCCCCACATTTCTTTGTAAAATTCAGCACCGTGACGATTCGATTTTAAAAAGCTTGGCTTTTTGCCAATCGCTTCTTCTGCGCTGTAACCCGTGATGGTAGTAAACGAATTATTAACACGAATAATCACCGTATTTGCATCAGTAATAATAATGCCTTCTTGTGATTCAAACGCAATCGCGGCGATTCGTTGTTCAACTTCAAGTAATTTACGTTTCGTAATGTTTCGCGCAATACCCAAAACGCCAACAATGTTGCCATCAATATCATGTAATGGTGTTTTTATAGTTTCTACAACGGCTTGATGTCCATCATCGGCAAACGTAATGCTTTCTTCGGTTACAAAAACTTTATTCGTCGCCATGATTTTTTGATCGTATTTCCAGTACGCATCAGCTAATTCTTTACTAACAAAATCGTAATCGGTTTTTCCTATTAAATCAGCTTCTTTTTCGCCAATATAACGTTCAAATGTTGGATTACAGGACAAATAAACACCGTCTTTGTCTTTGAGCCAAATTAAATCAGGAATGGCTTTAACAAGAGAACGTAAATGTGCTTCGTTTGCGTTGTGAATTGCCAATAATTTTTGAAAACTCAATGCCATTGCATTGAAGTTTTCAGCAACTAATGCCAATTCATCCTCAGTTTCCAAAGTGATTCGAGAAGATAAATTGCCATCGGCAAATTTCTGTGCGGAATTCGCCAAAGAACGGATATTTCCCATCATGGCGTAATAAATTCCAATGAAGAAATACTGCGCGATAATGAAAAGTAAAAATGCGCTGCCAATACTTTTTAAAAGTGATTTTTTAGCGTGCTGAATGCGATTTCCAAGTAAGGATTCTAATGCAGGTAATAAAACATCATTACTTTGTGCATAAATTTTATCGGTAGCACGAACATGCAACACAAAAAAATCGGTAGGTGAAAGTTTAAAGCGTTCCGATAAAATATCGGCATTGACGGCATTGGTGATTTGCAAAACATTTCGCAAAATTTCTTTTGTGGAACTAATCATCACCGATTGCATATCGAGATTTGCCCGCCCTGTTTTTTCAAGGCTTAAATCAACCATTGATAGGCTTTCATTTAGTTCGGCAATTAACACGATGATGTCATTCTTTTGATGCTCGGATAATTGTTTGTTGGTTAACGTCGAAGCACTAAGCGCGTGTAATTGCCCCAATTTTTCTAACACATCAGGTACTTTGTTAATTATGGTATCCGTTAAATAATGTGTATCCGTTCCCGCATCAAACGTTAGCGCGTAATAATCCGCAACCGTTTCTTTGAATTGCTGAAATTGATTCAAGATTTCAACATGAGCCGCTAGATTTTGTTCATCTGTCCACGCGTCGCTTTTGATTTTTACACCATGCCAATTTGTTTTAATGGCACGCCAGTCTCTATTTAATCGCGTGTCATCGGGTTTAAGCAACGTGTCATAAGGCAAACCATTGTCGACAAGCGTCATTTTTTCAGTCAATTTACTTTCAGCATTTTCTTGTTGATTACGTCGAAACGAATCGTGTGGCAAAGTAGTTACATTTTGATATTGCTGAATAGTTTGCATCGTTTGTGACAATGGCTTAATCAGTTTAATACCTTGTAATTCACGATCAGTGGAATAAATGACTTGCGAAAAATTGCTGTACAAACTGAAAAACATCACAACGATGGCAATAAGATAAATTAATCCCAACACCATAAATTTTTTGGTGTAGCCCAGTTTATTCATCAAAGCAATAGCGGGTAAAAACAAGCCTCTCATGCAGTATCCTTTTCACATTGTTATATTTTTAGCATCTCTCATAATGATAACAGATGCGAATTTAGCCGCGCATAAAAAACCGCCAAAAAAGGCGGTTTTTATTTAACGAAGATTCCTCAATGGAATTATTGAATCCAAATCAATTCAACACGACGATTACGTTCTTTTCCAGTTTCGCTGCTGTTGTCGGCAATTGGTTGGCTTTCACCATAACCGTGAGCTGTTAATTTGTTTGAAACGCCTTTTAGTTTCAAATAATTAGCAACAGATTGAGAGCGTTTTTGTGAAAGTCGCAAATTATATGTGTCTGATCCTTCGCTGCTGGTGTGACCTTGAACCTCTAAATCATTTTTTTGTGGATAAGCAATCAAACTTTTTGCTACACCGTCCAAAATGACTTTTGCATTTTGAGTTAATTCGGCTGAATCGTATTTGAATTGCACGCCTTTAATTTCCAAACTAATTGGACAACCGTGAGCATCAACTTTCGCGCCAGTAATTGTTCCAGGACATTGATCTAAACAGTTATTTACGCCATCATTATCATCGTCACGAGTTGAACAATCAGGTACAGGAGTTGGACGAACAACAGGTAATTCAATTTTAGGCTGTGGCTTTTCTGCTTTTTCACCTAAAGGAATGACAAAACCAACGTTGACAATCATTTCATTAAAATCACTGCTTGTTGAATTATTGGCAAATGCGTTTGAATTATTGTTGCTGAAATTATTGTTGTAACGGTAACGCACGTCGCTTCGTAAGAAGAAACCTTCACAAATTTCATAAGTTGCACCCAAACCCGCTTCACCGATAAAACCAATTTTGTCACCGTTTGGCATACTGGTACTTGCTGCACCTGCGCCAATAACTGCATACGGCGAGTATTTGTCACGGAAGAAATAGTATTGCAAATCTGCTGTTCCGCCTGCCATATTCGTGTTGCCAGAATTCATACCGAATGCCGAAGATGTTCTACCGTAATCTTGATAAAAACCTTTCAATTCAACATTAAAGTGTTCATCCAGCATTTTACCGACTGCTAAACCACCACCCCAACCGTCACTGCTGTTACGATTTTCATCGGTTAAAACAAATGAACCATAAGGCGCAACATACCAACGTGTATCAACATCGTTATTTGCTTGCGCTAAAACTGGTATCATTAAAGTGGCTAAAGCCGCCGCTGTGAGTGTTTTTTTAATCATGTTGTTTCCTCATTATTTTTAAAATAAACCTAACTGCACTTGCGCCACTTCAGACATCATTTCGCGTGACCATGGTGGATCGAGTACGATTTCAACATTCACACTCGCTACACTTGCTAAGGCTTTAATACCTTTTTCAACATCGCTTTGAATGACGGGTCCCATGCCACAACCTGGTGCAGTGAGTGTCATCATAACATGAACATGGTAGTGGTCTTCGGCAACAGGATTCACTGCACAACTATAAATCAATCCTAAGTCCACCACATTGACAGGAATTTCTGGATCATAAACTGTTTTCATCACCGCCCAACAGTTTTGCTCAATCGCTTGTGCAGAATTTTCGCTAACTAATGTTGCCGAATGATGCTCTTTTTTGCCTAGCGCATCGGCATCTTTGCCAGCAATCCGAACCAAATGCCCATAAGGCGTAAGCACCGTAAAATTATCGCCCAATGCTTGATGTAGTGTGACGATTTCACCCGCATTTAATTTACCAATATGCCCATCAGGAATCGTAATAATATCTACGTCGCGGGTTAACGTTATGCTTTCTTTTGCAGCCATAATTTTCTAAAGTTCCAAATTTAAAATTTCTGCGTCTATATCTTTTCCCGTGACGGTCAATCGATCGCTGAATAAATATTCATAAAGCGGAGCGAGCGAATCCATTGTGGGAAGTTTTGTTTTATCTTCGGCAGGGTGAGAGCGTTTGCGTAAGGGTGAATCAATAGGGTTAGGAATTAAGACATTCACGAAAATTTTCCCAGAGCTTTCAAATTCATCAGCCAAAATGTGTGCTAATCCTTCCATTGCAATTTTTGAAACGCCATAAGCTCCACCGTAAGCAGTCCCGTGACAAGCAGATGAATCAGAGGTAAAGACAATCGAAGCGCGTGCTGCTTTTTGCATCACAGGTAAAAGGACGCGAGTTAACAAAAATGGTGCATTTAAATTCACATTTAACGTGTGTCCCCACGCTTTTGTACTGTGTTGAATTAAAGGTGTGAAAGAACTGAATTCAACAGCAGAATGTAACAAACCGTGTAACGCGCCATATTTTTCGTTGATACATTGTGCAAGTTCTTCATAATCATTTTCAGTCGCGCCCGCTAAATCAAACGGATACATAATCGGTTCAACGCCGCCTTCCGTTAAAATTTTGTCGTAAATAATTTCGAGTTTAGGCAAATTTTTATCGAGCAAAATAATTTGTGCGCCCAATTTTGCCAATGTTAATGCGGCTGTTGAACCCAAACCACCTGCTGCGCCCGTGATTAAAATAACATGATTTTTTAGTGACATAATGCGTTCTCCAACCAAGTGAGCAAATGTTGTGGGGAATGAATCAGCGCATTTGCCCCCCAATTTTCGGGATTGTCATTTGCTTGCAAATAACCGTAAGTTGCAGCGAGCGTGTACATTTCAGCATTTTTTCCTGCCAAAATATCGTGCGCGGCATCGCCAATATAAACACATTCCGCCACTGAAACATTCACACGCTTACACGCTTCTAAAAGTGGAGCGGGATGCGGTTTTGGATTCGGCGTGGTATCACCACAAATTACACACGCGGCACGATTTTGAAGTTCTAAAGCCCGAATTAGCGGTAGCGCAAAACGTTCACGTTTATTGGTTACAATTCCCCAAGATAGATTTCGTGTTTCGATGAAATTCAGCACGTCCAACATACCCTCAAAAAATTGGCTATGTCGCGCAATGTTAGCTTCATATTCATTTAGCATTGTAGTTAAAATGGCGGCATGAATTTCATCGTCAATCGCTTCTTTAAGACTCGCGTTAATCATCGCAATCGCCCCAAATGAAACGTGTGGTTTAACGTATTCAGCGGCAACAGGTGAAAAATCGTGGTGTGTCAAAGCGGAATTTAAACAGGCAATTAAATCAGGCGCGGTATCAACCAACGTGCCATCTAAATCAAATAAAACGCAGGATAATTTCATTAGGCGATTTTTTTGAAAGCCGCGATATAATTAACATCAACATCTTTACCGAGTGAAAAGTGTTGCGTAAGCGGATTGTACTCAATGCCAATGATGCCTTGAAGTTCTAAACCCACAGCACGAGCAGTTTGACTAAGTTCCGATGGTTTGATGAACGTTTTATATTCGTGCGTGCCTTTAGGTACCATTTGCAAAACATATTCAGCGGCAACAATCGCTAACAAAAAGGCTTTCGGTTTACGGTTTAATGTTGAGAAAAAAACCATACCGTCGGATTTAACTAATTTCGCACACGCAGCCACAATTGAACCTGCATCGGGGACGTGTTCCAACATTTCCATACACGTCACGAAATCAAAACTTTCAGGCTGTTCTTCAGCAAGTTTTTCAACCGCAATTTTTTGATAATTCACCGACGCTGTTTCGGTTTCTAAAGCGTGTAATTCTGCGACATCAATCAAATCGTGACTTAAATCAATGCCAAGAGCATTTACGCCCAATTGCGCCAAAGCTTCGGTCAAAATACCACCACCGCAACCTACATCAACGGCACGCTTGCCCGCGATTGATAGATATTCTTGAATGAACTTTAAACGAAGTGGATTTACAGCGTGTAAGGTTTTAAATTCACCTTGTTTATCCCACCAAAGTTCTGCCATTGAGCCAAATTTGTGAATTTCGTGAGCGTGTACGTTATCAGTCATTTTTGTTAATTCGAGTTCGTGTGAAAAGTGTTGATAGTCTACCGCATTAGTAGGTTATTCGTCATGCCTACAAATGGTACTTTTAAACTATAATAACGCAGTTATTAATCTTCATCATCAGAATAAGGTTGTGATTTAATGCCTGTTGGAAGTTTGTGACTGTTTGCGGAACGTAACAAAATCAACAGCCCACCGACAACAAATAATACGATAACAACAAAAATTAGAACGCCCATTTGATTCTCCAATTTAAAAATGTAGGTCAAACAAAGTAAAAAAGTTATCAACTATAAACTTTTTCATAATTTCAGCGAATGCAAAATCAGTCACACCGCTAATGATTCGTTATAATGCCCGCACCTTTTACTTTTCACCTAAATTATAAAAATAAAAAATGTTTGAAATTGAATACGAATTCCGCGAAGACGACTTAATCCACTTCAATGAAGTGCAATTTACCCGTAATGAAGACATCCAAAGTAATATCCGCAAAAACCGTTGGCTTGTACCCGCTGTAATGGGATTGATTGGTGGTTTTTATTATTTTTATTATGGCGACAAAAATTCTGCGGCGTACATTGTCGTAATCGCTGCACTTTGGGGTTGGTTATCGCCGAAAGTTATGATGCTCGATTTGCGTCGCCAAATTCTTGCAAATTACACTTACAAAGAAAAAAATGCGATGTTCGGTACTTACACACTCACAATGGACCCTGCACAAGCCCAGTATCTATTGGAAAAATCGCCCAGCGGTAAGCACAAAATGTTGTGGTCAGATTTAGTGCGAGTCGAATACAGCAAGCATTATGTTTATATTTATATTAGTTTAAGCACCGCTTTAGTCATTCCTCGCGAAACTGTAAAAAGTGGCGATTTGGCGGCATTTGCTAAACAAGCTGAACAAATGATTGATCGAGCGGCGTAACCAAAAATGCTTAATTTTAGAAACATCACGCTTCGACGCGGCACACGAGTTTTATTTTCAAACGCTTCTTTTACGTTGCACAACGGACAAAAAATTGGTTTTACTGGCGCGAATGGTGCGGGAAAATCCAGTTTGTTTGCGATGGTAAAAAATGAACTTCATGCAGACGAAGGCGATTTCACCATGCCGCCCAATTTAGCGGTCGCTCACGTCGCACAAGAAATGCCTGCGGTCGAATGTTCTGCGCTCGATTACGTTATGGATGGCGACGTAGAATTGCGCCAACTTCAAAAACAATTAGACATCGCGGAACAAGCGCACGATGGTTTAAAACAAGCTGAATTGCACGCCGCGTTAGATGTGATTGGTGGTTATAGCGCGAATTCTCGGGCTGCACGTTTACTTGATGGTTTAGGTTTTACCGCCCCAAAAATGGAAAATTCCGTCAGTTCTTTTTCGGGCGGTTGGCGGATGCGGTTGAATTTAGCGCAAGCGTTAATGTGTCGTTCGGATGTTTTGTTACTCGACGAACCCACGAATCATTTGGACTTAGACGCAGTTTTATGGTTGCAAGATTGGCTTGGTCATTACGCGGGAACATTGTTATTGATTTCGCATGACCGTGATTTTCTCGACACAATTACCGACCACATTGTTCACATTGAACAAGGGCAAGCTGAAATTTATACGGGAAATTATTCCGCATTTGAACGAATGCGAGCCGAAAAATTAGCACAACAACAATCTTCTTATCAAAAACAACAGCGCGAAATTGCTCACATTCAAAGTTTTGTGACCCGATTCAAAGCGCAAGCCACAAAAGCCCGCCAAGCGCAAAGTCGCATTAAAGCGTTAGAACGGATGGAATTGATTTCGATGGCGCACGTTGATTCGCCGTTTAATTTCACGTTCTCTGCTCCGAAAAAAATGCCAAATCCATTATTGTCGCTGGACGACGTAACGATTGGTTATGACCAAAAGGTGATTTTACCGAACGTAACTTTGACGATTGCCGCTGGTGACAGAATCGGGTTACTTGGTTCAAACGGCGCGGGAAAATCCAGTTTATTAAAAACTTTAGCAGGCACATTGCCGCTTTTGTCGGGTAAACGTTTAGAAGCGGATGCACTGAATATGGGTTATTTCGCTCAACACCAGCTTGAACAATTACACCTCGATGAAAGTCCACTTTGGCATTTTCAACAAATTGATAAACAAGCGACTGAAAAAGAATTGCGTAATTTTTTGGGCGGGTTTGATTTTTGTGGCGATAAAGTTATTGAAAAAGTTCAACCCTTTTCAGGTGGCGAAAAAGCGCGATTGGTTTTAGCGTTAATTGTTTATAAAAATCCGAATTTGTTGTTGCTCGACGAACCGACAAATCATTTAGATTTAGATATGTGTCATGCGTTGAGTGTCGCATTACAAGATTTTCAAGGCGCGATGGTTGTCGTGTCGCATGACAGACATTTACTGCGTTCGGTAACAGATACGTTGCTTTTAGTTGCAGATGAAAAGGTGGTTCCATTTGATGGTGATTTAGACGATTACCGCGCTTGGTTGACTGAACAAAAACGAAATAATGAAGCACAAAATCAACCTGAAAAAGCTGACAATGTTTCTCGTAAAGACCAACGTAAATTGGATGCCGAACGTCGTCAAAAACAAAAACCGTTGCTTGACGCATTAAAAAAAGCTGAAGCAACAATGGAAAAATATCACGTCGAACAACGTGATTTAGAAACACAATTAGCGGATGAAAAAATTTATGCTGACAGCGAAAAAGCCCGTTTAAAAACAGTTTTAGAACGAAAAGCACAAATTGATAAATTATTGGAAGATGCTGAAATGATTTGGTTAGAGTTACAAGAACAAGTTGATTTATCGTCAACTAACATGGACTCGTAACAACGAAATTACACGTCATTCTAAGAAATCCGTAAAATAGTCACCTTAACGAAAACTTCCCTTGCTCCTTCTAAAATTATGACTTTATGGAAAATTTTCACGACAAGCTTTGTGCTTCTCAGCGTCGCTTGTTCAACAACGCAAGTTAAAGAAACAACTGCGCCTAAAAAAGATACTTTTGAAAATTTTAATCGAGGTATGTATTCATTCAATGAAAATTTAGATAAGGCTATTTTAAAGCCAATTGCGAAAGGTTATATGTGGGCAACACCTGATATTGTTGAAAAAGGTGTTACCAATTTTTTTAGTAATATCAATGATATTGGAGTTACGGTGAACGATTTGTTGCAATTTAAAATGACGCAAAGTGGCATGGATGCAAGTCGTTTTATTGTGAATACAACTGCGGGCGGATTAGGGGTTGTCGATGTTGCTCAAATGATAGATTTGCCAAAACATAATGAAGATTTTGGACAAACATTAGGATTTTGGGGCGTTCCCACAGGTGATTTTTTAATGTTGCCATTTGCAGGTCCTAGTTCGCCGCGTGAAATGGCTGGAATGTTAGGCGATGCACTATTTAATCCATTTAGTTACACATTTTTATTTGGTGGTGGAGTAGCTGTAACTGCTGTAACCACTGGAGTAAGGGCGTTAGATGTCACAAACACTCGTGCCACTTTGATGGGGACAGAAAAAATGGTCAATGAAGCGGCATCTGATAAATATAATTTCATCAAAAATGCTTATCAACAACGACGGGAATACCTTGTTCACGATGGTAATGTTCCAGCCGAAGATGACATTGATTTGCTTGACGATGATGAATCATCAACACCCACTTCAACTTTAAAAAATTTACCCACATCAAAAAATCCTGCTGCGGCTTCAAAATCACCGTCGTCTATCGAACTCAAATTCCAATTTAAAATGGATAGCTTGCCGCCTGTTATCAATAACTCTCGTCGTTTCTTAGAATTGAGCGCACCTAAATGAACATGTTTCAAAGTTTCAAATTCGCCATTTTATTATCTCTACTTTTGGCGTTTAGTCCTTTTGCACACAGTAAAGATGGACACTTTTTAGTTTTAAATTATCACGACATTATTGATGAAGAAGACATCGTTGCACCATTTGACAGAATGGAAGTGAACAAACATTTTTTGGAAGACCAATTTATTTGGCTGAAAAAAAATGGTTACACCGTTGTTAGCGTTCAAGCTGTTTTAGATGCAGCAGCAGGTAAATCAACATTGCCTGAAAAAGCAGTTTTACTCACATTCGACGATGGATATTTGAGTTTTTACAGCAAAGTTTTTCCTTTGCTAAAAAAATATCATTATTCTGCAACTGTTGCTTTAGTTGGAACATGGATGGACGGAAATGTGACCGCTGATGACCCTGGAAAACCGTTGATGAATTGGGATCAAGTTCGTGAAGTCGCTCAATCGGGCTTGGTCGAAATTGCTTCGCATACTTACAATTTACACAACGGCATTGTAGGTAATCCACAAGGCAACACACAAGCCGCTGCTGCCACATATTTGTATGATGAACAGATGTTGGTATATGAAACCGATGAGCAATATCAAGCTCGCATTCATGCCGCCATGTTTAAAAGTGCCGAATTTATTTTCCAACACGCGGGCATTCGTCCGCGTGTAATAGTTTGGCCTTATGGTGAATACAATGAAATTTCAATTTCCGAAGCGAAAGCAGCGGGATTTGAAATCACAATGGGATTGGTTGACGGTTTTAATACGCTAGCAGATTTAGATGTATTACATCGCTTGATTATTGTGGACGACCCAAAAGTTGAAAAATTTGCAGAAATTTTGACAGGTTTGCGTGTGGAACAACATGTTCGTGCAGCTCATGTTGATATGGATTATTTGTACGATAAAGACGCTGAACAAACTGAAAAAAATATCAGCAGCCTTGTACAACGTATTAAAGATATGCACATAAATACCGTGTATTTACAGGCTTTTGCCGATCCTGATGGTGATGGTAATGCGGAAGCGTTATATTTTCCCAATCGGCATTTGCCCGTCAAACAAGATTTATTTAATCGCGTCGCATGGCAATTGAAAAAACGTGCTGCCGTGAGGGTTTATGCGTGGTTGCCGATGATGGCATACCAAAGTAAAAAAATTGATAAATCATGGTATGTTCAAGAATGGCGCGACGGTAAAGCTCAAACATCTAGCCATATTTACACACGATTATCGCCATTCAATCCAGAAGCTAGACAATTTGTTGCCGAAATTTATGAAGATTTAAGTAAATACTGCAATTTTGACGGCGTACTTTTTCATGATGATGGCATTTTGTCGGATTTTGAAGATGTTTCACCTACTGCGTTAGCTTATGGCAAACAAGTTTGGGGATTGTCTGATGATGTGAATAAATTACGCGCCACCAGTAAAAGTCGTTTGGAATGGGCAAAGCATAAAACGGAATTGATGGGGCAATTCACAGATGAATTAACGAATCGTGTCCGTTTTTATCGTCCGTACATTAAAACTGCCCGCAATTTTTATGCACTGCCTTTACTCGAACCCTACAGCGAAGAATGGTACGCGCAATCATTCAAATCTTTTCTGACGCATTATGATTATGTGGCGATTGAAGCAATGCCATTTATGGAAGAAGCAAAAAATCCCAATCAATGGTTTACCAATTTAGTAAAAGCGGCCGCAAAAGAACCCGAAGGATTGAAAAAAACGGTGTTTGAATTACAAACTGTGAATTGGAAGAATCAACAAAAAATTCCGAGCAGTGTGTTTATTGAACAGCTAAATTTACTAAAAAAATTGGGTGTAAAACACATTGGTTATTACCCTGATAATGTCTATGAAAATCAGCCAAAATTGGAAGATTTACAACAACATTTTTCGTTGCCAGAGTTGCAATAAGTTATGACTTTTTTACCTTTTGAAATTTTTCAATCTTGGCAAAATTTTATGATGTGGTGGTCGCCAATCGATAAATCTATCGAAGAATTTATTTATTATTACCCGCTTTTTATGGCTTACATTTGGATGTTTGGCGCAATTATTTTTTGTTTGCGTTACGAATGGCATAAATCCAAATCGCCATTTAAAAATGAGGACAATTTGCCAATGGTTTCAATTTTAATTCCCTGTTACAACGAAGGTGAAAACGTTCGGGAAACGATTGGTATTTTGGAACAACAGCATTATAAAAATTTTGAAATCATTGCGATTAACGACGGTAGTAAAGATAACACGCTCGAAATTTTGCATGAACTAGCTACGAAATATGAAAATTTGCGCGTAGTAAATTTGGCGACAAATCAAGGCAAAGCAATGGGGTTGAGAACCGCAGCATTGTTGGCAAAAAGCGAGATTTTAGTTTGCATTGATGGCGATGCGTTATTGTCGCCTGATGCGGTTGGTTGGATGGTACGGCATTTTATTGAAAATCCAAACGTTGGTGCCGTCACAGGAAATCCACGCATTCGTAATCGTTCTACTTTACTCGGACGTATTCAGGTCGGTGAATTTTCAGCGATTGTTGGAATGATTAAACGGGCGCAACGTTCTTATGGAAAAGTGTTCACGGTTTCAGGTGTTATCGCCGCATTTCGCAAAACTGCGTTGCACAACGTCGGTTATTGGAGCAACGACATGATTACCGAAGACATCGACATCAGTTGGAAATTACAGCTAGCAGGTTGGACGATTCGTTTTGAGCCGAATGCACTTTGTTGGGTGTTGATGCCCGAAACGTTAAACGGTTTATGGAAGCAGCGTGTGCGTTGGTCGCAAGGTGGAAGCGAAGTTTTGCTACGTTATTTTCGAGATTTATTTCGATGGTCGGCGCGTGGAATGTGGTTGCTCTATGTTGAATGTTTAATCAGTGTGACGTGGGCATTTTTGATTTTGTGTCATTTGCTTTTTGCACCAATGGAATTTTTGACTTCAACAGCCAATGAATCTTTGCATGATTTAAGCCCAAGCTGGACAAGTATGCTGCTGAGTGTAACGTGTTTGTTGCAATTTGGTGTTAGCCTAGCAATTGATTCACGCTATGAATCACAAACAGGCGGCATCGGACGATATTATTATTGGATGGTTTGGTATCCAATTGTGTATTGGCTAATGAATGTCGGCACAACCATTGTTGGAACCATTCGCGCAATCAAGAAAAAACGCGGACAACGCGCCGTTTGGGTCACTGTAGATAGAGGCTTGCGCGAATGAAACAGTACATCATTAACGCTCCGCAATTACAGAGTCTGTCGAAACGCCTGAGTAGCTTTACCGTAATCGTTATTTGTTGGGTGATGTGGGGTTATTTGCTCTATCCTATTATCACTGTGATTAACTGGGTTCGTGGTGATTTCACGGTAATTAACGAAATGCGCTGGTTCGGTGGTTATAAAAGCCTGTTAGATTTACTTGAAATTTACGTTGGCACTTTGATGATTTTAAGTATTGTGTGGATTGCGTGGATTTTGTTACGAAAACTGCGCCGACAACGAGTTCTACCTGCCGCCGAAAAATGTGTGACAGATGAGGAAATTGCGACATTTTATCAGATTGATACAGAGCAAATTTTTCATTTTCGGAAACAGCAAAATGTGACGGTTTTTTTTGATAGCAATGGAAAAATCGTTGATTTGAAGTAAAAACTACATCAATAATATCAAGGAGAAAGAAGTAATGATTACAATTCTATTAGTTGACGATGACAACCTTAACCGCGATATGTTGACACAACATTTGAAGCGTAAAAATTATACAGTCATTACAGCCGTTAATGGTTCGGAAGCGGTTGAAATAGCAGAAAAAGAACTTCCAAACCTTATTTTAATGGATATGAATATGCCGATGATGGATGGATTGGAAGCGACTCGCCAAATCAAAAAAAATCCTTTAACAACCCACATTCCAATTATTATTTTGTCAGGACATGACATGCCATCGTATGTAGCTCAAGCCATTGCAGGTGGCAGTGATGATTACGATACAAAGCCTGTCAATTTTGAACGGTTGTTCGGAAAAATTCAGGCTATTTTGAAAAAATAATCAATGCGCTGCTGTTGCATTTTTATCTGTGCCGACTTTGCTCAAAAGCGGCACGAGCAACACAGCAAAAAAGAAAATAAACGAAATAATTTGAAATAAATTATTAAACGTCATCACTTCAGCTTCACGCCACGCTAAATTCGTCAAACGTGCCAACTCGATTTGCGTTAAATGTTGTCCGATTTCATCAGTTGCACTAATCGATTCACGCAATCCCGCATAATGCGATTTGTTTAATATCAGCATTAACGTATTCGCCACCGCTAATCCCATCGCACCACCTAAATTACGCATTAAATTGTATAAACCGCTGGCATTTTTTACTTCTTCAATCGGTAATAAACCTAATGCTAACGTGTTAATCGGTAAAAAACACAACATCAACGCACTTCCACGAATCGCTTGTGGTAAAAAGAATTCCCAATAACCCGATTCCGCTGTCAGATTTCCGTTTAACCATGAACCTAAACCAAACAAACTCATTCCTAAACACAGCATTAAACGTAAATCGATTTTCTTTTCGAGAGGACCTGCAATAAATGCAGATACCAACTGAAACAGCCCGACAACCATTAAATAATAACCAATCTGTAAACTGTTTAAGCCCTTCACGCTTCCTAAATAAATCGGCGTTAAATAAATAATTGTATAAAGCCCAATTCCCAAAACAAAACTAAACGCACACCCAATCGCAAAGTTACGATTTCGAAACGCATACAAATCAATAATTGCGTGCGGATTCGTCAACTCCCACCAAAACATCGCCGTGCCACTTATTGCCGCCACAACACTTAACATTAAAATCAAATCATCTTCAAACCACTGATCGCGTGCGCCTTCTTCGAGAACATATTGCAAACTGCCTAAAAAAATTGCAATCAATGCAATGCCGATAAAATCAATTTTTTTGAGCAAATCCCAATTTGGTTTATCAATGTCTAAAAACGTAAACACCATAAAACAAACGATAAAACCTGGAATGATGTTGATTAAAAATAATAATTGCCAACTATAGGCATCGGTTAAATAGCCACCAAAAACAGGACCGATCGTTGGAGCCATCGTGACAATTAAACCCAAAACAATACTCATCGTCGGTTGTAATCGGGGCGGAAACAAAATGAAAATAATCGTAAATGTCATCGGAATCATCGCGCCACCGAAAAAACCTTGAATGCAACGAAATACAATCATCGACGGCAAATTCCACGCAAACGCACAAGCTAAACTCGACAACGTAAATCCGCCCGCTGACAAAACATACAAATAGCGCGTGGAAAAAACGCGCCCCAGCCAACCCGATAACGGAATAATGATAACTTCGGCGATTAAATACGACGTTTGTACCCACGCAATTTCATCTTGCGTTGCGGATAAACCCGCTTGAATTTCTTGCAATGAACTGGCGACAATTTGAATGTCTAACACCGCCATAAACACGCCAATCGCCATGCTGAAAAAGCCAATCCATTCGCCTGTCGTTAAAATGCGTTCGCCTCTTTCATTAACAGCGGTCATAGCGGTTTCACTTGCACTTTTACAGTTGTAGATAAACCTGATTTGAGTAACGCCGTATTTTCATTGGCATCAAAAACTATTTTCACAGGTACACGACGCACGATTTTAGTAAAATTTCCCGTCGCATTTTCAGCAGGTAAAAGACTAAATTCCGAACCACTTGCAGGTGAAAAACTTTCGACTTTTCCTGTGAAATGGATGTTCGGATACGCATCAACATGAATTTTAACGGGTTGCCCAATTTTCATATTTTCGATTTGAGTTTCTTTAAAATTGGCTTCTGCCCAAATTTTTTGTGTTTCAAGCAAATACGCTAAATTTGTTCCTGCTTGCACAAACGCGCCAAGTTGCACACCACGATGCCCAATTACGCCGTCGAATGGCGCACGAATGTTGGTATTTTCTAAATCAATTTTTGCCAACGCGACTTGCGCTTGTGCTTGTTTTACACGCGCTTGCGCTTGTTCAATTTCATGTTCAAAACTGGAAATTTGTTTATGTTGCGCCGCCACAGTCGATTTTGAACCTTGTAATTGCGCCGTTGTTTCTCTGGATTGCGAAAGCATTTTATCGAGCATTTGCGCGGGAGCCGCGCCACTTTCAACTAAGTGCATAAATCGCTGCAAATCTTTTTCAACATTATGTTGCCGCGCTTCAACCGCCGAAACATCGGCATTTGCCGTGGCAACATGCGCGTGTTGCGTATTTTTAGCCGCTTGCACACGCGCAATATCTGCTTGTGCTTCAATCACTTTTGCCTGTGCTAAATCGAGTTTGGCTTGATAATCGCGGTCATCAATCACAGCAACAATTTCACCTTGTTTTACACTTTGATTATCATCAATTCGCAAATCGGTAATGTAACCCGCTACTTTTGGTGTAATCAAAACGCTGTTGGTTTTTAAATAGGCGTTATCGGTGCTTTCGTAATGTTGGCGTTCTTCAAACCATGAAAAACCCGCCCAAGCCGCGTAAGCCAGTGCTGAAACTAAAAAAGAAAATATAATAAGACGCTTCATAAATCTGCCACTGATGTTAAATTTGCTTTATTCTAACCGAATGCACAACTTACTCACTCACGGTAATTCCAACTTAATGACACATTTAAAATTTTCCTTCACATTTTATTTATTATTCACAATCAATGCTCACGCTGAAACATTAGACGATGCGTGGGCAACCGCATTAAATACCAATCATCAAATTAAAGCCGCACAAGCCAACACAGATGTTTCACAAGAACAATTACAAGCGGCGGAAGGTCAGAATTTACCCGATTTGAACGTCGGTTCAAGTTACACGCAATACAATGAAACGCCGTCAGCAAAAACCAATATTGGTGGAAAGTCAGCCCAATTTGCAATGCAACAAGATGGCAGTGTTCGAGCGCAAGCAATGGCAAGTTTGCCAATTTACACTAGCGGCAAAATCACTCATAACATCAATGCGGCACAAGCCAATTTAGATGCAACGCAAGCCAACGAAAAAGTCGCCGCATTGAATTTAAAAATGCAGGTTGCTGACAGTTACGTTGCCGTTTTACGTTTGGAAGATGCGGTGCAAGTCGCCCAAAGTCATATTCAAAGTTTAGAAAGTCATGCCAAAGATGTGAAAAATTTGTTTGAACAAGGTGTGGTAGCGAAAAATGATGTGTTGGCAGCGGATGTTGAATTACTGAATGCAAAACAACTTTTGTTACAAGCTGCAAACGTTTATGACAATGCCAAAGCGCGTTATAACCAGTTATTAACTCGCCAGTTAACAGCAAAAGTAGAACTCGCTAAAAATTTTCCTGAACCATTAAAAACAACGTTAGAAAATTTAAATCAAAGCGCGTTAAATCAACGTCCTGAATTATTAGTTTTGAATGAACAAATCGAAGCGTTACATGAACAAATGCAAGCCATGAAGGCTAATTTAATGCCGCAAGTTGCCTTGAATGGGGGTTATCAATATCAACAAAACCGTTATCAGGCTTACGAAGGTTTGTGGCAGGCAAATGTGGGTGTGGATTGGAAATTATACGACGGCAGCACAAATCACAAAGGCGAAGCGTTAGAAAAACAAGCACTAGCTTTAAAAGAACAACATGAAGAATTATCGGGACAGATTTTATTGGAAGTTCGTCAAATTTGGTTAGATACGCAAGAAGCACAACAACGTTTACAAGTCGCGAAACAAGCGATTATGCAAGCGGATGAAAATTTGAAAGTGTCTACAGACCGCTATCAACAAGGTTTAGCAACACATACGGAAGTCATTCAAGCCGAAGATTTACGAACGAGAACACACAATAATTTAAACAATGCGACGTATGATGTTGCGTTAGCGACTTTGCGATTGAAACGTGCAACGGGTAGTTTTTAACTTTATGACAAACACAAAAAAGCCGCCGATTCTTACGAAACAGCGGCTTTTTCATCTTACAAGATTTAGACTAAAGTAACGTCTTCAGCTTGTGGACCTTTTTGACCTTGTGTCACTGTGAATTGGACTTTTTGTCCTTCATCTAATGATTTGAAGCCTGATCCAGCGATGTTACGGAAGTGGACGAATACATCTGGACCACTTTCTTGTTGAATGAAACCGAAACCTTTTTCAGCATTGAACCACTTAACTGTACCTGTTGCCATTTTTGTAGCCTTTTAAAAATTTGAAATGTAAATCCCTTTCGGGGGTGGAGCTGTGAAATTAAAGATTACTTCATGGTTTAAACAGGACGAGCGGTACAACTAAAACTTCGTAGAGATAAGCATAACGGTAAATCTATTTCGAGCTGGCTGTGATTTTATAGACGCACCCTAGATAAGTCAATGAATTTTCTATGACAAATATGTGTCATTACTCCCAGCAATTCGTTCCTGTTGATGATGTTTTTACTCCTGTTGAATCCAACGTTAAATCTCCACAATCATCAGTACTAACAGGAGTAGCTTTTAATGTGTAATTTCCTGTTGTCAACGTTGGAATGCTTAAAACATAAGATTGTGTACCACTACCATCTGTCGGAACTCTATCAGTAAAAATTGAAGTATCACCTGTCCCAACAGTTACGCCAGTGTAATCATTATTATTCTCTACACGCCACTGTTCCATCGCCGTCGCCATAGATACCAAAGCGGCTTGTGCTTCCGAACGTTTTGCTTTTTGAATATGACTCATGTAGCTAGGATAACCAACACTACTTAAAATCCCGATAATCGCTACTGTAATCATCAATTCAATTAACGTAAAACCCATTTGTTTCGCTTTCATCGTTTTCACTCCAAAAGTTTATCTTCTTTTAAATCATCTGACACTTCGCTCAATAATTCAGCTACTCGCATTCCCGTATCAAACGAATCATCATAATAAAAACGTAATTCCGAAATATGCCGTAGTCGCATTCGTTTTGCCAACGCGTGTCGAATCAATGGTGACATTTCATTTAATGCTTTCGTACTCGCTTTTTTACCAGCGGCATCAGTATTCAAAACAGTGATATAAATCTTCGCCACAGCCAAATCTTTGGTCACAATCACTTCGTTAATCGTCACAAAACCAATGCGCGGGTCGCTAATTTCACGTTGTAAAATTAACGACAACTCTTTTTGCATTTGTGAAGATACTCGTGTGTGCCGAGCAAATTCTCTCGCCATTTTTACAATTCCCGTTTGACTTCAATGCGTTCAAATACTTCGATTTGATCGCCAGCACGAACGTCGTTGTAATTTTTCACACCGATACCACATTCCATGCCCATTTTAACTTCGGCAATGTCATCTTTATAACGACGTAATGATTCCAACTGACCTTCATAAACAACCACATTGTCACGCAATACACGAATCGGTAAGTTACGTTTAACCGTGCCATCAAGCACCATACAACCTGCAATCGCGCCAAGTTTTGGTGATTTAAATACATCACGCACTTCAGCAAGTCCAACGAATTGTTCTTTAATTTCAGGTGCCAACATTCCGCTAATTGATTTTTTAATTTCATCAATCGCTTCATAAATGATGCTGTAATAATGCAAATCTACGCCACGTTCTTCAATCATTCGACGTGAAGTCGCGTCAGCACGCACGTTGAAACCAATCAAAATTGCGCCCGAAGCGAGAGCTAAATTCACATCACCTTCGTTAATACCACCTACGCCACCGTAAACGACTTTTACTTCGACTTCGTCATTCGACAATTCAACTAATGAGTTGCGTAACGCTTCCAAACTACCTTGTACATCAGTTTTCAATACTAAATTCAAAGACGATACTTCACCCGCTTTCATTCTATTGAAAACATCTTCAAGTGTTGTCGCTTGTTCTGCATGACGTTTGAGTCGTTTTCTGTCTTCGCGATGTTTTGCCAATTCTTTAGCGACACGCTCATTTTGAACAACCAAAAATTCATCGCCCGCATTTGGTGTGCTAGATAAACCTAAAATTTCAACAGGTTCACAAGGTCCCGCAGATTTGATAGCTTTACCATTTTCATTAAACATGGCTCGAACACGACCATATTCCTGTCCACACAATACCATTTGTCCATTTTCTAATGTTCCGCGCTGAACAAGTATCGTTGCAACTGCGCCACGTCCACGATCTAAACGTGATTCAATAACCAGACCCGATGCCGCACCTGCAACAGGAGCTTTAAGTTCTAAAATTTCTGTTTGAACAATCAGTGATTCGATTAACTCATCTACGCCCTGCCCTGTTTTTGCGGAAATTTTTAAGAATTGCACGTCACCGCCCCATTCTTCTGCCAATACATCTAACACAGATAATTCTTGCATTACTTTGTCAGGATTCGCACCAGGTTTATCCATTTTATTGATAGCGATAATAATTGGCACTTTCGCGGCACGAGCATGTTCAACAGCTTCTTTTGTTTGCGGCATTACACCGTCATCAGCTGCAACGACGATAATCACAACGTCGGTAATATCTGCACCACGCGCACGCATTGCAGTAAATGCGGCGTGTCCTGGTGTATCCAAGAATGTAACAGAACCGTGATCCGTTTTGACTTGGTACGCGCCAATGTGCTGGGTAATTCCACCCGCTTCACCAGCTGCAACACGGGTTTTACGAATGTAATCGAGTAATGATGTTTTACCATGATCAACGTGTCCCATGATGGTAACAATCGGCGCACGCGGCAAATCTGGATAGGTTTCATCTTCGGTCACTTCGGCGAGCATTTCTTTCTCGAAATCATCATCGCTTTGCATAACGGGCGTATGCCCCATATCTTCAACCAAAATCGCGGCTGTATCTTGATCAATACTTTGATTGATAGTCGCCATAATGCCGAGTTTCATTAAATGTTTAATTACCATCGCGGCTTTAACATTCATTTTGTTCGCTAATTCCGAGACGATAATCATCTCAGGAATCGTTACTTCATAAACCATTTGTGCAACAGGCATTTCAAATTGATGCTTGCCGTCGTTTTGTTGAATAATGCGTGCCGTTGGTTGTTTCCCACCTTTTTTCTTACTATTACGTTTGGCATCTTTGCCTGTATAAGAAGAATTACCACCCGCTGGTTTCGCAGGACGACGAGTACGATTTTCTTCTTGTGTTTTCGCTGGGGCTGGCTGCGGTGCAGCAACTGCGGCTGATGCCGCAGCAGGACGCGAATTATTTTGTGCTGGTTTTGCAGGTTGTTTCGTGGGTTTATTACCTGCATTATTATGTGGCGGACGTGTGCCGTTTTGTGATGGTTTTGCTGCGGCAGGTTGCTTGGCTCTTTCTGCGGCTTGCAATTTTGCCGCTGCTTGTTGGCGAACTTTGTCCGCATTACGGTTAATTGAATCTTCTAAACGCTGATCTTTCGCCACTTGCATTTGGCGAGCAGTTTCATCTTCTTGCGCTTTGATTGTTTCAGGCGATAAATCAAAATTAACTTTATTTTCCAAAGGTGTAGTTACTTCAGATGTTGTGGTTGTAGCAGTGTTTTCAACTGTAGCACTTGTATTTTTTTCAACTTGAGCATCAACGACTGGAATGACAGGCGCAGCCGTTTTTGTTTCTACACTCTGTTCACGTTTGATATACGTTTTTTCTTTACGCACTTCCACACTAATCGTTTTCGTTGCTGAACCTGGTGTGCTGGCTTGTTTTAATTCACTTACTTTGCGACGTTTTAATACAACGCGATTCGGTGCATTTTCATTTTCACCTGTTGCTTTGCCATGACGTTGACGTAAATGAGCAAGTAATTTCGATTGCTCGGCATCGCTTACTTCTGCATCTGCAGTTGATGCGACTAATCCTGCTTCTTTCAACTGCACTAATAAACGATCTAATGGGATTTTGACGATTTCCGCTAACTGACGTACTGTTTTAACACTCATATTCATTTCTCCTCTATGCGTCTGCTGACTCAACAAACCATGGTTCACGAGCCTTCATGATTAGTTTTGCGGCGCGATCTTCATCCACACCTGTGAATTTCAATAAATCATCGACTGCCTGCTCGGCTAAATCATCCATCGTTACAATGCCTTCATTTGCCATGGCGTGCGCTAATTCGCTATCCATACCGTCCATTGCAAGTAACGTTGCATCTGGCTGCACCGCATTTTCAATACTTTCTTCGGCTGCAATTGCACTGATAAGCAACGCATTTTTCGCCCGACTGCGTAATTCTTCAACGATTTCTTCATCAAAACCATCAATTTCTAACAACTCATTTGATGGCACATAAGCGATTTCTTCAATCGTATTGAAACCAACTTCAACCAAAATGATTGCAATTTCATCGTCGATGTCTAACAACTCAATAAACATTTCCTTGATTTTATTAGCTTCAGCTTCGTTAGACTCCACCGCTTTTGACGCATCAATGACGTTTAATTCCCAACCTGTCAATTGACTTGCCAAACGGACATTTTGACCAGACCGTCCAATTGCTTGTGAAAGACTCTGTGAATCTACCGCTAAATCCATGCTGTGTTTATCTTCATCGACAATAATAGAGCGAATTTCAGCAGGTGACATGGCGTTAATAACAAATTGCGGTTCACTTGGATGCCAAATAATAATATCAACACGTTCGCCTGCTAATTCATTTGTGACTGATTGCACACGCGAACCTCGCATTCCAACACACGCGCCAACAGCATCTAAACGTGGATCATTACTTTTCACAGCCAATTTTGCACGAGAACCTGCATCACGAGCTGCGCCCATAATGGTAATCATGCCTTCTGCAATTTCGGGAACTTCCAAACGGAATAATGCCATTAACAACTCAGGTGAATTACGGCTAACAAAAAGCTGAGGTCCACGCGCTTCTAAGCGAACTTCTTTTAAATAACCACGAATACGATCACCTAAACGCATCGCTTCACGCGGAATCATATCCTCTTTAGAAATATAGGCTTCAACATGACCACCCAATTCTAAGTAGACGCTGCCTTTTTCAATCCGTTTCACAGTACCCGTAATTAATTCACCAACACGCGATTTGTAGGCTTCAACGATTTTATTCCGTTCTGCATCGCGTACTTTTTGAATAATGACCTGTTTTGCAGTTTGCGCGGCAATTCGTCCGAAATCGACAGATTCAATTTCTTCGTAAATTACATCACCAATTTGCGCGTCTGGATTATCAAATTGTGCGACTTCAAGCAGAATTTGACTCATTGGTAAATCAACATCTCGCCCTAAATCAGCATTTGGCGCAACGACATCCCAACAACGATGCGTTAAATAATCTCCCGTTTTACGATCAATTGCTACGCGAGCTTTAATTTGAGAACCGTAACGCTTAATTGTTGCAGCTTCTAATGCTGCTTCAATCGCTTGAAATACGATTTCTTTTTCGATTTCTTTTTCATTAGAAAAAACTTCAACGACTAACAAAATTTCTTTATTTGCCACTACTACGTCCTCCTTTGTCGAGTAAATAATCAGGAACTAAACGCGCTTTGCTCATGGCGGCAAAGGGAATGGATAATAACTGCTCGTTTTCTTCCAGTGTAATCACATCTTCTTCCACTTGAATAATTTTTCCAGTAATTTTGCGCCGTCCGTTGACTGGCGAAAATAAATGTACAGCAACTGTGCTGTCGATAAATCGTGCGAATTGACTGAGTTTAAAAAATGGTCGATCTTCGCCAGGCGAAGAAACTTCGAGTGAATAATTGTCAATAATTGGATCTTCAACGTCCAATACGCCGCTGACTTGATGGCTAACTTTCGTGCAATCCTCCACCAAAACGCCATTTTCAGTGTCGATATAAATGCGTAATAAACCGTGTCTTGGATGTGGGTTATATTCAATGCCAACGCATTCATAACCTAAACCTTCAACAACGGGTTCGATTAACGCAAGCAGATGTTCTGGAGCCTGCTTCATAATGTCCTCGCTTGATTTTAAATCAAAAAAAAAGAGCCGAAGGCTCTTCCATTAACAGCGTTAATTTATAGGCATGGAATAAAGCGACCTATCCAAAGCCTAGAAAATAAAAAACCCCAAAAATGGGGTTTTTAAAAATCTGGTTGCGGGGGCAGGATTCGAACCTACGACCTTCGGGTTATGAGCCCGACGAGCTACCAAGCTGCTCCACCCCGCGATTGATTTGCACAGTATATTGTTTTAATTGATTTTATACAATCTATTTTTATCAAAACGTTTGTTTAAAATTTATCCAACGTCCGTAATAAAAATTAACGTAACGAATTCACACCTAAATTCGCCAACGCATCCGCACGTTCATTGCCTTGATTACCTGAATGACCTTTCACCCATCGCCAATCAATTGTGTGTAATTGAATTGCCAAATCTAAACGCTGCCATAAATCTTCATTTTTCACTGGCTTTTTCGCGGCAGTTTTCCACCCTGCTTTTTTCCAATTCGGCAGCCATTTTGTAATTCCGTCCAAAACGTATTTTGAATCAATATGTAATTGAACAACACACGGTTTTTTCAATGCTTCCAATGCTGAAATTGCCGCCATCAATTCCATTCGATTATTTGTGGTGTCATGTTCGCCACCGTGTAATTCTTTGATTGTGCCTTTATAACGCAAAATCACGCCCCAACCGCCCTTCCCTGGATTTCCACGACACGCCCCATCGGTATAAATAATTACTGGTTCAATCATAATGCTCTACCGTTGCGGCCATTGGATTTGCCACCGCTAAACGAGGTACAAATGTTTTACTTCCAGACATAGGAATTGGATTGAAACGTCGTTTAATCGCTTTCACCGCATAGGAGGAAGACGTAAATGAAAAACTATTTAACGCGTCCAAGCCATTTTTTGTTTTTGTAGAATCCAAATAAAACTCCGTTTTATTACTTACTTCAAAATTCAATAATTTTAACCAATCGAATAATCGAGAACGTGAAATAAAATTTCCGCGCCACGAATACGCTAATCGCTTATCTAACAAGTATTGATAACGCACCCAGAAACTCCACGGATTAAAATTCAAAACTAATAAAATGCCTTCAGGTTTCAAAATACGCTCCAATTCTCGAAAAGTTTGAAAACGTGACGAATCAAATTCCAATAAATGCGGCACAATAATCATATCGACTGAATTGCTTTGAATCGGTAGTGCGTAAGATTTAGCTTGGATTTTTCCTGCGCCATCCCAGCCCAATTGTTTGGCATCAAGTACCGAAAAACTTTGATACAGTGAACAATCGATAAATTCATTTTCCCAGCCTAATCCACCAACTTGTAAAATTGTTTGCTGACATCCAACAGTAATTGAACGCTGTAAGTAAGCGACTTCAAGTGATTTTAATAATTTTCCGCTTGGCGTTTGGTAATAAGCAAATAGAAAATCGCGTTTCATAATGACTACTCAATTTAAGGGCGTTTTAATGATTTTGAGCTAAAAAGTTACTATAATCAAAATACTTCGTAACTACAAAGGTCAAATGATGCCAGTAAAACTAAACAGACACGTTAATTTATTAGTGATGTTAATGTTAATGACGCTCACAGCTGCAGGTTGTTCGCAAAATGCGAAAGACGCGCTTTCTGTTAATGAACTTCTTCCTAACCAAGATAACGCTTATGTTGATCATTACTATCAAAATTATCAACCAATAAACAAAACAGAAATCAGTAAAACAGCCGCCTCTCATAAAGATACAGTCTGGGAACGATTACTGTCTTTATATTCGTTACCGAAAATTGAAAACAATCGCATTGATCGTGAAGTCGAATGGTATTTGAATCATCCTCAAGCGTTAAGCACAATTCAAAACCGCGCAGAACCTTATTTACATCTCATTCTTGATGAAATTGAAGCTAAAAATATACCTGGTGAATTAGCATTATTGCCTGTGGTCGAAAGCGCGTTTGTACCAAATGCAAATTCCAGAGTAGATGCGTCAGGGTTGTGGCAATTTATGCCAGCAACAGGGCGAATGTTTGGCTTGCAACAAAATTCTTGGTACGACGGTCGCCGCGACGTTTATGCTTCAACAAAAGCTGCAACAACTTATTTAAAACAACTTAGTCAAAGTTTTGATGGGGATTGGTTGTTAGCTCTTGCGTCGTATAATTGGGGCAAAGGCAATGTAAAAAAATCGATTGAACACAATGAAGGTCGCAATATGCCGACGGATTATTGGTCATTGAGAATGCCAGAAGAAACGTCGAATTATGTACCGCGTTTATTAGCAATCGCCCAGATTTTTGCTCACGCTGATCAATATAACGTGAATTTGCACCACATTCCAAATAAGCCATATTTTGAAGTTGTACATTTAGATTCACAGTTGAATTTGAGCAAAGCAGCGGAAATGGCAAATATGTCATTGCACGATTTCTTAACGCTCAATCCTGGTTTCAATAAATCAAAAACTGCTCCCGAAGGTTCTGGACCTAGACGCTTATTGATTCCTGTCGCAAAAGCGGAATCCTTCAAAGAGAATTTAGCGCAATTGCCATTTGAAGAATGGATTTCAGAAGGCTTCAATGCTGACAACGATGATGAAAGCACTGCAATTTATTTAGAAGCAAAGCCAGCAGCAGGCGAAGTAAGTCACAAAGTTAAGACTGTTGCGATTAAGACCGTTGATAAGGTTAGTACAAAACAAAGTGTTAAGGTCTTACTGACTGCAAAAAAATTAGATAAAAACGATAAAAAATCGGTTGTTGCATCAAGTAAAAAACCTGACACAAAAAACACATCAAAAATCCCAACCAATCACATCGTTGCGATGGCTCAAAAGATTTCTTCGAATAACAAAGCGTTAGCAGAAAAAAGTAAAATTGTTGCGAAAGGTCAAAAACCTGCGGCGAAAACACCTGTTACCGTTGCGATCATCACAAAAAATACGTTGCAAAATAAAAAATCTAAACACAGTTAGTTTAGTTTGGGCGGGTGATAAACCCGCCCTAATACGTTTCAAACGCATTTTTCACCCACTGCAAATCACCGTCTCCCAAAATCCCCACCACGTCAAAACGTATCGGCATCAACACATCATTTGGCAACGTATTCAAATAAACTTCTGTTGCTGCAATAATTTTCATTTGTTTTGAACGTGTGACGCTTTCTAATGCAGAGCCAAATTTCGCATTTTTACGATAACGCACTTCGACAATTATCAATGTTTTACCATCTTTCATAATCAAATCGAGTTCACCATAAGGACAACGAAAGTTACGTTCTACCAGCGTCAATCCTTGTGCAATTAAAAAATCACAGGCGAGTTGTTCAGATTGTTCACCCCGTAGTAAGTGGGTAGCTTTGGATTTTGGTTTAAGATAGTCGTTCATAAATTTTAACTGAGAAAAAAATGATTCAAGAAATGGGTAAGTTATACGTTGTTGCCACGCCGATTGGTAATTTGGCAGACATTACGTTTCGTGCGATTGAAACGTTAAAAAATGTCGATTTAATTGCTGCCGAAGATACACGCCACGTCAGAATGTTGCTACAACATTATGGCATCAGTAATAAAATCATTGCGTTGCATCAACATAATGAAGATAAAGCGGCTTTAGAAATTGTCGAAAAATTACGCTCTGGTTTATCAATTGCGCTGGTTTCAGATGCAGGAACACCTTTGATTAGCGACCCAGGGATGCCTGTAGTTAAAGCCGTACATGAAGCAAATTTAACAGTCGTACCAATTGTTGGTGCGTGTGCGTTAATCGCGGGTTTATCCGCAGCGGGCGTGGCGATTACGCCGTTCACATTTGAAGGGTTTACACCACGAACATCATCAGCACGAAAAACGTTTTTTGCTGAACGGGCAGCGATTTCAACAACATGGGTTTTTTATGAATCGTGTCATCGAATTTTAGATTGCTTGCAAGATATGGCGGTGGTTTTAGAAGCAGAACGTTCAATTGTGATTGCGCGTGAATTAACGAAATTACACGAAACAATTGTGAAATTGCCACTGGCTGAAATGGTTACATTAGTTGAAACCGATACAAATATGCAACGTGGTGAATTTGTAGTGATTGTTGAAGGTGCGGCGAAAATTGATGTTTCTGACAATACAATTACGCCTGAACAAGAACGAATTTTGAAATTATTACTAACAGAATGTAGTGTTAAAAAAGCAGTCGATTTAACCGTTGAAATTACGGGCGGCAAAAAAAAGCCAATTTATCAAGAAGCGTTAGAATTCAGCAAATCAAATACTGTGTTAGACTAAGCGCGAAAGAGTTGGCTGGGCAGTCGCCGTTTTATTGTAATGATAGAAGGGAGGAAAGTCCGGACTCCACTGGGCAGAGTGCCAGATAATGACTGGGGGGCGTGAGCCTACGGAAAGTGCAGCAGAAAATATACCGCTAAATTTGCTTCGGCAAGTCAGTAAGGTTGAAATGGTGCGGTAAGAGCGCACCGCGCAACTGGTAACAGGTGTGGCAGTGAAAACCCCACTCGGAGCAAGATCAAATAGGAAAGCATTCGTCAGCCCTGGCGGCTTTCGGGTAGATTGCTTGAGCGACAGAGTGATTTGTCGCCTAGATGAATGACTGTCCACGACAAAATCCGGCTTATAGGCTAACTCTTTCACCTATTTTTAAAAAACCTAAAGTAATTTATAACTAAACATGAATAAATTTTTGATATGACGTAGCATTTGTTTTTAGCTTCGTACCAAAAAATAATTTCTTATTAATATCACAAAATTTCTAACTGAAATCACCCTTGACTAAGCCCCATTTGAAATCTATAGTGAAGAAAATCTAACGCCCAATAGGGCTTTTTTATTGCTTTTTAACAACGGAAGAATTTGTTAATGATCCATTTATCCGTAATGCTCGAAGAAGCATTGCACCACATGAAATTAAAACTAGATGGTGTTTATATAGATGGAACATTTGGACGAGGTGGACACAGTAAACGCATTTTAGAATCTTTAGGTGAAAACGGTCGGTTAATCGCTTTTGACCGCGATGAAACGGCAATAAATTGTGAACACGCTCAAAAACTATCACAAGATTCACGTTTTCAATTAATTCACGCGCCCTTTTCAGAAATGGAAAAAATCGTCACCGAATTGGAATTAAACGGAAAAATTGACGGAATTTTGCTTGATTTAGGAGTTTCTTCACCGCAACTTGACGACGAAACGCGTGGTTTTAGCTTCATGAATGACGGTATACTTGATATGCGAATGGATTGCTCACAAGGTTTATCCGCAGCCGAATGGCTTGCACAAATCGATGAAAAAACCTTAACACACGTTTTATTTGATTTCGGTGAAGAACGTTTTGCACGACGAATTGCCAATGCAATTGTCACAACAAGAATAACTCAACCCATTGAAACGACGCGACAATTAGCAAAATTGATTGAAGATACAATCCCTTTTCGTGAGAAACATAAACACCCTGCAACCCGTAGTTTTCAAGCTATTCGTATTGCGATCAACAACGAACTAGGTGAAATAGAATCCGTATTACAACAAACTAAAAATTTATTAAATTCAAATGGGCGATTAGTAGTCATCTCATTTCATTCGCTGGAAGACAGAATAGTTAAACGCTTTATGCGCGATGAATCTGGCGTGAAGCGCAACGTTGGTAAATTACCGATTAAAGAAGCTGACATCGAAAAAGGTGCTTTAAACGTGTTAAGCAAAGCAATAAAACCGAGCGTTGATGAAATTTCACAAAATCCACGTTCGCGCAGTGCTGTTTTGCGTGTAGCAGAACGGGTTTGATTTTATGGTGCGTCTTTTAGGATTAAGTATGTTGGTTTCCATATTGCTGTTATCGGCACTTATGGTGATTTATAAAAAATATAATTCGCGAATCATTTTTATCGAAATCCAAAAACAAGAAAAAGCATTAGATCAATACGAAGTTACATGGGGACAATTACAACTCGAACTTACAACATTGGCAGAACAAAATCGTGTAGAACAAGTAGCCCGTGAGCAGTTGAAATTAGTCATGCCTATTCGTGAAAAAATAATTTATATCAAACCTTAATGAAGTATCGACGACATAAAAATGAAGCGACATTATTAACCCGCAACTATTCGATTCGTCGCCGTTGGGTTTTAAGTGCAATTATTACAGGAATGCTAGTTTTAATTGGCAAAGCCGTCGATTTGCAGGTTTTTGACAAAGAATTTTTACAAGAACAAGGTGATATACGTCACGTCAGCGAAGTCCCTGTTTTTGCTTATCGCGGTATGATTCGAGATAGAAACGGTGCGCCACTTGCAATCAGTACGCCTGTTGAATCTATTTGGATTAACCCACAAGAATTCAAACTTACAGCAACACGCCAACAAATTAAACATCTTAATCGCTTACTAAATTTAGATGATGGAAAAATTGAAGAATTTTTAACCGACCCACACAAACAATTTGCCTATTTAGCACGACAAGTAAGTCCAAATTTAGCGGAACAAGTGAAAAGTTTAAAATTGGCGGGGGTTTATTCTAATCGTGAATTCAAACGTTTTTATCCAACAGGTGGCGTAGCTGCACATTTAATTGGCTTTACCGATTTAGATGACAAAGGTCAAGAAGGTTTAGAAGCCGCTTATGATCATTTACTACGCGGTGTAGCAGGAAGTAAACGTGTCATTCGTGACGGGAAACGACAAATTATTGATGACGTTGAAAACATCAAAGAGCCAATCTCTGGTAAAACGTTAGAATTAAGCATTGATCAACGAATTCAGTATTTAGCCTATCGAGAATTAGCACACGCGGTTTCTATCAATCACGCAAAATCAGCTTCGTTAGTGGTTTTAGATGCAAAAAATGGTGAAATTTTAGCGGCTGTAAATCAACCGTCTTTCAACCCGAATATGCGTAAAAGTTTAAAAGAAAATTTATATCGCAACCGAGCATTAACGGATGTTTTTGAACCAGGTTCGACTGTGAAACCCTTTGTTGTCGCTGCGGCTTTGGATGGACATTATGTTCGTCCCGATGAAATGTTTGAAACCAACGGCAGTTTTGAAATCGGTACGCACGTCGTTAAAGATGTTCACAATTACGGCACGTTGGACTTAACTGGCGTAATTAAAAAATCGAGCAATATCGCCGTGAGTCAAATGGCGTTACGAATGCCACCGAAATACTTTTGGGAAGTTTATCATCAGCTTGGATTTGGTGAATCCACCGCTTCGGGTTTTCCAACCGAAGCCAGCGGCAGCTTATTAGATTACGAACAATGGAAACCATTTGACCGCGCCACGCTTTCATTTGGTTATGGTTTAAGTTCGACAGCGTTGCAATTGGCGCGTTCTTATACCGCATTGGCGGATAACGGTATTTTACATTCAGTAAGTTTGTTTAAACGCGACGAAGATCCTGAATCCAAACGAATTTTTACCAGTCGCACCGCAAAAAGTGTGCGTGCCATGATGGAAACTGTTATTCAAAAAGACGGGACGGCTTACGAAGCTCGAGTTGATGGCTACAGCGTTGCGGGTAAAACAGGGACAGTTAAAAAAGCAGGTGCAGGTGGTTACATTGAAAAAAGTTATTTTTCCGTTTTTGCGGGTATGGCTCCCGCAAGCAATCCACGTTTAATTATTGTCGTAATGATTGACGAACCTTCAGCAGGTCAGTATTACGGTGGGATTGTTTCCGCGCCCGTTTTTTCAAAAGTGATGAGTGGCGCGTTACGCATTCTCCAAGTTGCGCCCGACCAGTCGGATAATATGCCAGTTTTGTTAATGGGTAAAAACTAATGAAAATTTCAAATTTACTCGATTTTGACAGCAATTTAAACGTTTCAGGTTTGACACTAAACAGCGGTGAATGTGGCGCAGGATTCTTATTTATCGCATTGAAAGGCGCAAATCATCACGGTTTAAATTATGCAAAATCAGCGATTGAAAAAGGCGCGATTGCAGTTTTATTTGATAATGAAGATGCAAAATTAGCTGACGAAATTCTTGCCGATTTAAACGTTTTAAAAATTGGCGTTTCAGAATTAGCGAAAAACTTAGGTGAAATTTCAGCTCGCTTTTATGGCGAACCTTCGCAAAAAATGAATATGATTGGCATTACTGGCACAAACGGCAAAACCTCGTGCAGCCAATTTTTAGCACAAACGTTAGAAAACTGCGGTGTCATTGGCACAATCGGCTGGGGAAAAATCAGTGAATTAAAACAAACGTTAAATACCACACCTGATGCGTTAGCCGTTCAAAAAATGTTAGCCGCATTGAAAAATGACGGTTGTGAAAACGTGATAATGGAAGTTTCATCGCACGGTTTAGCGCAAGGTCGTGTGAATGGCGTGAAATTCAAAGGCGCGATTTTTACCAATTTCAGCCGTGACCATTTAGATTATCACGGCACAATGGAAGCCTATTTAGAAACAAAATTAAAACTGTTCGACGCGCCAAATTTAGAATTTGCGATTATCAATTTAGACGATGAAATCAGCGACAAAATCATTGCCTCGATTCCTGAAAATGTCGAAATTGTTGGCGTTACCATGTCAGAAAAACAATCGCCACGCGGTCAAACATTAAGCGCGGAAAACATAGAATTAAATTTAAGTGGCATTCAATTTGACACAGTTTGGCAAAATCAAAAACAAGCGTTACACGTTCCGTTAATCGGTAAATTCAATTTAGAAAATTTATTGTGTGTTTTAGCAACGATGATTGTTTTGGGCGTTGAACTCGAAGAATCAGCAAAACGTCTAACCCATTTAAAATCTGTAAATGGACGAATGGAACGTTTTGGTGGCGAAAATAATCAGCCGTTAATTATGGTCGATTACGCACATACCCCCGACGCGCTCGAAAAAGTTTTACGCAGTTTACGCTCGCACACGCTGGGAAAATTAGGCGTAGTTTTTGGTTGTGGCGGAAATCGTGACAAAGGCAAACGCTCACAAATGGGAAAGGTCGCTGAACAATTTGCCGATTGGGTGATTGTCACCGATGACAACCCGCGTTTTGAATCGAACGAAGAAATTGTGAAAGATATTTTAGGCGGCTTTTCTAGTAATGAAGCCAACATTATTCACGACCGCGCCACCGCGATTCGCACTGCAATTGAAAAAGCCAACGCGCAAGATTGCGTTTTAATTGCGGGCAAAGGTCACGAAGACTACCAAGAAATTAACGGCGTAAAATTGCCTTTTAGTGACGCAGAATGTGTCAAAAAAATACTGGTGCAAGCATGATAAAAATGACGTTAAACGAAATTACAGAAAATTTAAACGGCACGTTGATTGGTGTAAATACTGAAATTTATGGCGTAAGTATCGACACACGCACGTTGCAAGCGGGAAATCTTTATATTGCGATTGTAGGTAAAAATTTCGATGGTCACGATTTTGTTGATGCTACAAAAGGCGTAGGTGCAAGCGCAATTCTAACGCATAAAAAATTAGAAACCGATTTGCCACAAATTTTGGTTGAAAATACGCATTTTGCACTCGGAAAGTTGGCAGCTGTGTGGCGCGAAAAAGTGCCTGCAAAAATTGTCGGCGTAACAGGCAGTAACGGAAAAACAACGACGAAAGAAATGCTTGCCGCGATCTTGAGCGTCAACGACTGCGTACTTTTCACGCAAGGAAATTTAAATAACGACATCGGTGTGCCTTTAACATTGCTCAAACTTTCGCCTGAAAATCGTTTCGCTGTGATTGAAATGGGCGCAAATCATGTGGGCGAAATTGCTTACACCAGCAAAATCTCTAAAGCTGATGTTGTAATAATTACCAACGTTGGCGCGGCACATTTAGAAGGTTTTGGTGATTTAAATGGTGTGGCAAAAACGAAAGGCGAAATTATTGAAACGCTAAATCCAAACGGCGTAGCGATTTTGAACGCAGACGATGCTTTTTTTGATTATTGGCAAAACGTCGCAGATTCACGAAAAATCATCACGTTTGGTTTGCATGAAAATGCAAATGTTCGTGCTGAAAATATCGACGTTAAAATTGAAAATCACCAATTTGTCACACGCTTTGATTTGAAAACTGCGAGCGGTGAAATTAGTGTTAATTTGCCATTAGCAGGAAATCACAACGTTTTAAATGCACTTGCGGCAACCGCTGCAACGTCAGCGTTAGGGATTTCACTAGCCCAAATCAAACAAGGTTTAGAATCAATGTCGCCTGTGAAAGGTCGGTTGCAATTATTACGCGGCAATTTGGGCAGCACGATTATTAACGATACTTACAACGCTAATACTTCATCATTAAAAGCGGCGTTAGACGTTTTGCAAAAATGTGACAGCGAACATTGGGTAATCTTGGGTGCGTTTGGTGAATTGGGTGAAAATACGGAACAATTACATTTTGAAATGGGTGAAACTCTAAAAAATGTTGGCGTAAAACGGTTATTTGCTGTCGGCGATTTAACAAAAAAAACCGTTGCTGCCTTCGGTGGAAACGCCCAACATTTCGCCTCACAAACAGAATTACTCGCCGTATTAATCCCCGAGTTAACGGGCAACGAAACTATTTTAATCAAAGGCTCACGATCACAACGTATGGAAAATATCACAGCCGCTTTAGTTGAAACCACAGGATTTTAAGTCATGTTATTTTATTTCGCCGATTACCTAACTAGCTTCGACAGCGGTTTTCACGTTTTTCGTTATTTGACGTTTCGTGCGATTTTGGCGGTACTAACTTCATTGATTATTTCATTTATGATTGGTCCATGGATGATTCGTAAGTTGAGTCGCGAAAAAATCGGACAAAGCATTCGTGAACTTGGTCCACAAAGTCATTATGAAAAAGCGGGTACGCCGACGATGGGTGGCGCGTTAATTTTGGTGGCGATTACGATTACGACTTTGTTATGGGCAGATTTGAGTAATCGTTATATTTGGGTGATTTTGTTGGTAACACTCGGTTATGGCGTGATTGGTTTTATTGACGATTATCGCAAGGTTATTAAAGGCAACAGTGACGGGCTTTCGGCACGTTCAAAGTATTTGTGGCAATCCATTATTGGATTTACAGCGGCGTTATTTTTATTCAAAACGGCAACTTTGCCTGCTGAAACGCAATTGATTGTGCCGTTTTTCAAGGATGTATTTTTTGACATGGGTTGGTTTTATGTTGTGTTTGTCTATTTTGTAATTGTCGGCACGAGCAACGCAGTAAATTTAACCGACGGATTAGACGGTTTGGCGATTATGCCAACGGTCATGGTAGCGACAGGTTTAGGCGTGTTTGCCTACTTGTCGGGACACGCGACATTTTCGCAGTATTTGGCAATTCCGTCTTTGCCGCACGCTGGCGAATTAGTGATTTTTTGTGCCGCATTGATCGGCGCAGGATTAGGTTTTTTGTGGTTCAACACTTATCCCGCGATGGTTTTTATGGGTGATGTAGGCGCATTGTCTTTAGGTGCAGCATTAGGTGTATTAGCAGTTTTGGTTCGCCAAGAAATCGTCCTCGTGATTATGGGCGGCGTGTTTGTGATGGAAACCTTGTCGGTGATGATTCAAGTGATTTCGTTCAAGACTACAGGCAAGCGGGTTTTTAGAATGGCTCCGATTCATCATCATTTTGAGCTCAAAGGCTGGCCTGAACCGCGTGTGATTGTGCGTTTTTGGATTATCACCGTGATTTTGGTTTTGATTGGTTTGGCTACGTTGAAGTTGAGATAAATCATGCAAAACATCTTAAAAAACAAATTCGATTTAACGTCTGATTCAAAAATTATTGTGGTCGGCGAAGGTATAACGGGAACATCGGTTGCGAATTTTTTGCAATCGCAACACTTACCTTTTTCAACCGTTGATAGTCGCAATGCAGCTTTCACCTTTGACACATTCAAAGGTGCGACACATTTAATAGTCAGCCCAGGCGTTGCGCTTTCTGAACCGACGATTGCGGACGCTTTAAATTCTGGCGCGAAACTCGTTAGTGATATTGATTTATTTGCAGCAGTTGTAAATGTACCAATCGTTGGCATTACAGGCGCAAATGGAAAAAGCACAGTCACTACCATGCTGGGCGATATGGCGAGATCGTGTGGAAAAAATGTTGGTGTGGGCGGAAATTTAGGCAAACCCGCTTTAGATTTACTCGATCCGAAAGCTGATTTGTATGTTTTGGAATTATCGAGTTTTCAACTTGAACGCTCGCATATTTTAAATGCCGCCGCCGCAACGGTTTTGAACATTTCTGCTGACCATTTAGATCGTCACGATGATTTAGACAATTACGCGCAAGCTAAACAAGTGATTTTTAGCGGTGACGGCGTGATGGTGTTAAATCTTGATGATGCAATGGTTTCAGCCATGCGTGATGAAAATCGCAAAACGCTGACTTTTTCAATTAAACAAAAAGCCGATTTTTATTTAGCCAATCACAATTTAATGCACGGCGAAACGATTTTAATATCGCTTTCTGATTTTCCGCTCGAAGGCAAACACAATGCCGCAAATGCCTTAGCAGCATTAGCGTTAGGTACGGCGATTGGTTTAAACACAGAAAAAATGTGTGAAGCGTTAAAGTATTTCAAAGCCTTGCATCATCGAATGGAAAAAGTCAACACCAAAAATGGCATTAACTGGGTCAATGATTCCAAAGCCACAAATATCGGAGCGTGCATTGCCGCGCTTGAAGGTTACGACGAGAAAGTAATTTTAGTCGCAGGCGGCGAAGGCAAAGGGCAAGACATGAATGAACTTGCGCCAGTAATTCAAGCTAAAGCGAAAGCTGTGATTTTAATCGGCAAAGATGCCCCGCAAATTGAAGCGGCAATCAATCAATTATCCGAAATTGTGCCAACTTATCACGCGCAAGATATGCAAGAAGTCGCCGCGATTGCGGCGCACGTTGCAAAATCAGGTGATACGGTTTTACTATCGCCTGCTTGCGCGAGTTTAGATCAATACAAAAATTATCAAGATCGAGGCAATCAATTTGCCGCCGCGATTGAGGCGTTACCCGCGTGAAACGCCGCGATAAACCAGTCCCTTTTAGATTCAAATTGCACACTGACACGGCATTGACGTGTGTGAGCTTTAGTTTGTTGCTGATTGGTTTTGTGATGGTGTCGTCAGCATCGTTGCATTTGGGCGCGAAAATGAACGACGACTTATTTTATTATCCGACGCGGCAATTTTTCCACATGATTTTTGGCTTAGTGGTCGCGACATTCGTGGCTTATCGCCCGATGCACTTTTGGAAAGAATACGGCGGCAAAGCGTTTTTATTCAGCGCGGCGTTGTTGATTGTGGTGTTAATTCCAAGTTTAGGCGTAAAAGTGAACGGTAGTACACGCTGGTTAAATATCCCAGGATTTAGGATTCAAGTTTCTGAAATTGTGAAATTTTTTACTGTGATTTTTATGGCACATTACGTCACAAAAAATCAAAAAGACGTTCAAGAATCTTCAACTGCGTTACTAAAACCACTGGGGATTTTTGCTGTAGTTAGTTTTTTGTTGTTGCTCGAACCTGATTTTGGTTCTGCGGTCGTGATGCTAATGATTGTAATGGGTATCATGTTTTTGGCGGGCGCACGACTTGTACAATTTGGCGCATTGCTTTCAATTGTCGGCACATTGGCAGCAATGTTGGTGTATTTTTCGCCGTACCGCTGGCAACGTGTCACCAGTTTTTTAGATCCTTGGGCTGATCCGCTCAAAACAGGTTTTCAACTTGTACAAGCGTTAATTTCTTTTGGACGCGGCGAGTGGGTTGGTGTTGGATTGGGAAACGGTTTGCAGAAATTATTTTATTTGCCCGAAGCACACACCGACTTTTTATTTTCAGTAATTGCCGAAGAATTGGGCTTAGTTGGCGTAGTGACAATCATCGGATTATTCGCGGCATTTGTGTGGAAAGCCTTTGCCATCGGCGTGGCGGCTGAAAAAATCGGCGAACGTTTTTCAGCCTTCGTCGCTTATGGTTTGGGCATTTGGTTTGGTTTTCAGGCGTTTGTAAATATGGGCGTAAATATGGGCTTGTTGCCAACAAAAGGTTTGACGTTACCGCTGATGAGTTACGGCGGCGGCAGCATGATGATTATGTGTTGCGCGGTGGCGTTGCTGTTTCGCATTCATCACGAAGTTACCGAATATAACGCAAATTTACCAAAAGGTTATTGGCATGACTAAACGCATTGTGATTATGGCGGGCGGCACAGGTGGGCATATTTTTCCTGCGTTGGCGGTCGCACAATTTTTGCAAAATCAAGGCTGGCAAGTTTCGTGGCTCGGTACTAAAGCAGGTTTGGAAAGTCGTGTTATTCCTGAAGCTGGGATTGAAATTGACTGGCTTTCGGTTTCGGGTGTGCGTGGCAAAGGGATTTTTAGCAAAGTTAGCGCGATTTTTAAACTCGCAAAATCGTGTGCTGAAGCGCGAAAAATTTTAAAACAACGTAAACCTGATGTCGTGTTAGGCATGGGCGGATTTGTTGCCGCACCTGGTGGTTTGATGGCGAAAATGCTCAAAATCCCGCTGATTATTCATGAGCAAAATCGCGTCGTTGGGACAACAAATCGTTTGTTAGCAAAAATTGCCACCAAAGTTTTGCAAGGTTTTCCAAATAGTTTTACACCAAGATTTAATGCAGTTTGTACAGGTAATCCGTTACGCAAAAGTTTTGTTGATTCCATAAAACAAACCAATTCAGCACAAAACGAAACATTAAAAATTTTAATCGTTGGTGGAAGTCAAGGCGCGAAAGCGTTAAATGAAAATGTACCGAATGCGATTGCTTTATTAAAAAATGCGGTGCAAGTGCGCCATCAAACAGGCTCTGCAATGCAAAACGAAGTTGCCGAAACGTATAAAAAATTAAATTTAAATGCTCAAGCCAACGCATTTATTGATGATATGGCGGCAGCGTATTTATGGGCAGATTTAATTATTTGTCGCGCTGGTGCAATGACAGTTAGCGAAGTTGCCGCAATGGGCATTCCCGTGATTTTCATTCCATTACCGAATGCAATTGACGACCACCAAACTGCCAACGCAAAATATCTAACCGAATCAGGCGCAGCAATTTTATTAAAACAAAGCGATTTAACCGCTGAAAATCTCGCGCAACAAATTCATTGTTTGTGTGAAAATTTGCCCGAACGTCGCGCCATTTCTCAAACATTAGCTTATTTAAACGCAACCGAAACCGTTGCTGAATTTTGTATCGCGGAGGCGAAAGCATGAATTTTCCAAACAGTCCTTTAGGCGCAGTGCAGCGCATTCATTTTGTCGGCATCGGCGGCACGGGCATGAGCGGTATCGCCGAAGTGTTGTTGAATTTGGGCTACGCGATTTCAGGCTCAGACATCAAAGAAAGTGCGACCACTGAACGCCTCACAAAATTAGGTATCAGCGTCACGATTGGGCATCAACGCGAAAATATCACGCAAGTTGATGTGGTGGTGGTTTCGAGTGCAATTGACCGCAAAAATCCCGAAGTTGACGAGGCTTATCAACAACGAATTCCTGTGATTCCTCGCGCTGAAATGTTGGCAGAATTGATGCGTTTTCGGTTTGGAATCGCGGTGGCTGGCACGCATGGTAAAACAACTACCACTAGTTTAACTGCAAGTTTGCTTGCCGAAGGTGGTTTAGATCCCACGTTTGTCATTGGCGGACGTTTGAACAGCGCAGGCACAAACGCGCAACTTGGTTCAGGAAATTATTTAGTTGCCGAAGCCGATGAGAGTGATGCGTCATTTTTGTATTTGCAGCCAATGATTGCGATTGTGACCAACATCGACCATGACCACATGGAAACGTATGAAAATAGTTACTCGCGTTTGAAAGAAACCTTTGTCGAATTTTTGCATCATTTGCCTTTTTATGGGCTGGCGGTTTTGTGTTTGGATGATGAAGGCGTGCGTGAAATTCTGCCGTCACTGTCAAAGCCGATGGTGACTTACGGTGTGCATGAAGACGCGGATTTTCGGGCGACGAACATTCGTCAAGAAGGCATGCACACGCATTTCACGGTTCACCGTCGTGGTGATTACGCGCCACTTGAAGTCACGTTAAATATGCCAGGTTGGCACAATATGCTGAATGCGTTGGCGGCGATTGCCGTAGCTACAAAATTAGCTGTTGACGATGCAGCGATTCAACGCAGTTTGAATGCCTTCAAAGGTGTCGGACGACGTTTCCAAATTCAAGGTGATTTGCCTGTTCATAATGGAATTGTGACGTTGATTGATGATTATGGTCATCATCCACGCGAAGTTGCCGCAACCTTGGAAGCCCTTAAACAAGCGTATCCGTCACGCCGTTCGATAATTATTTTTCAGCCACATCGTTACACACGAACCCGTGATTTATTTGAAGATTTCGTGCAGGTTTTGGCGGGTGTAGACGTGCTGATTTTGATGGATATTTATCCTGCGGGCGAAAGCGTGATTACAGGTGCAGACGGACGTTCATTAAGTAGAGCGATACGTTTGCGAGGGCAAGTTGATCCGATTTTTGTCGAACATTGGGAAGATTTGCCTAAATTATTGGTGGGAATTGTTCACGAAAATGATGTGATTTTAACGATGGGTGCGGGAAATGTGGGGCAGTTTTCGACGCAATTGCCTCAATTATTGACGCAAGCCTTAGCGGGTTAAATCACAATGCAACCGTCTGGACAAATGCGTTATAACGAACCGCTTGCGAATTATACGAGTTGGCGCGTGGGCGGGCTTGCGGAACGTTTTTATCAACCTGCTGACAAAGCTGATTTGATTTTTTTTGTACAGAGTTTGTCAGAAAATGAACCGCTGTTTTGGATGGGTTTAGGCAGTAATTTGTTGATTCGTGACGGCGGTATTTGTGGCACAGTGATTAACACCAAAAACCGCCTCAAAGTTATGCAGCGAATTGACTACGAAACGATTTACGTTGAAGCAGGTGTGCCGTGTGCGTTGGTGGCAAAATTTTGTGCTGAACAAGGTTTAGTCGGTGCAGAATTTTTGGCGGGAATTCCTGGCACAATGGGCGGTGCGTTAAAAATGAACGCAGGCGCGTTCGGTGGTGAAACATGGCAAATTGTGCAAAATGTTGAGCTACTCAATCGACGCGGTGACGTTTTCACAAAATCCGCCAATGAATTTGAAGTGAGTTATCGTCACGTTAATTTGAAAAATGACGAGTGGTTTTTAGCGACAACGTTAAAACTACAACAAGGCGATACCAGCGAAAGCCAACAAAACATAAAAGCCTTGTTGGCAAAACGTGCGAATTCACAACCTACAAATCAACCGAGTTGTGGTTCAGTTTTCAAAAATCCAGAAGGCGACCATGCAGCACGTTTAATTGAAGCATCAGGTTTGAAAGGTTTTAAAATCGGTGGCGCACAAGTTTCTGAAAAACACGCGAATTTTATTATTAACGCAGGCGACGCAACGGCGGCAGATATTGAACAAATGATTGCTTATGTTCAAGTCCAAGTCGCGCAAAAACACGGTATTTCGTTACAAACAGAGGTGTGCATCGTGGGTGAAAAGTTAAATGAAAAAACAGCCGAAGATTTCGGCACAGTCGCGGTTTTAATGGGCGGTAATTCAGCGGAACGCGAAGTTTCTTTGCGAAGTGGCACAGCGGTTCATGCGGCTTTAATTGCACGCCGTGTAAATGCTATTGCCGTTGATGTGACGAATGACGTTATTGCTTCGTTAGCAAATTTGAAAGTTGACCGCGTTTTCAACATCATTCACGGACGCGGCGGCGAAGACGGTATTTTGCAAGCAGTTTTGGAAGTTTTGAATTTGTCTTACACGGGAAGTGGCGTTTTAGCATCAGCGTTGGCAATGGATAAATTACGGACAAAATTATGCTGGCGTGGTGCGAATTTACCAACACCAAATTGGTTTGTATTGAAAACGGAAGCCGATATTGACGCTTGCATTGAAATGTTAGGTTTTCCAATTATCGTCAAACCGTCGCTCGAAGGTTCAAGTGTTGGCATGAGCAAAGCAAAAAATCGTGAAGAATTAGTCGAAGCGTTAAAAATCGCACTGGCGTGTAACTGTGAAGTTTATGCAGAAAGTTGGGTGACGGGCGATGAGTACACGGTTGGGATTTTGCAAGGCGCAGCGTTGCCTGTAATTCGGTTGGAAACCCCGCGTGAATTCTACGATTACGAAGCAAAATATAATTCAACGACCACGCAATATCATTGCCCTTGTGGTTTGAATGCCGACCAAGAAAAACAATTGCAAGAATTAGCATTAAAAGCGAGTGAAATCATCGGCGTTGAAGGTTGGGCGCGGGTTGATGTTTTTATCGACCAAAATGGAGACGCGCAATTGATTGAAATTAATACCGTTCCAGGCATGACTGATCACAGTTTAGTACCAATGGCGGCGAAGCAAGCGGGAATCGATTTTAACGAACTCGTTTGGCGAATTCTTGAAACGAGTATTCGGAAATAATTGTGCGTTTAGCAAAAATCATTGTCATTATGGCGTTATTTACGAGCTTAGTTTATGCTGTGAAGCAAATCGTTCCTATTAAACATGTAAAAGTTGGTGGCGAATTTCAGCATCTTAGTAAAAATGAAATTGAAGCTGCGTTAGAACCATTAGTTGATGTTGGTTTTTTTGATGCTGATATACAAATGATTCATAACACATTGGCACAAATGATTTGGGTTGAAAATGCGACCGTTAATCGTGTTTGGTCGGATACCTTGTCAATTAAGATTAAAGAAAAACATCCTGTTGTTCGCTGGGGTAATGAGGCTTTGTTAAATAATAGAGGGGAAATTATTAAACCAACTGATATTATGCCATTTGAAAATTACCCGATCCTTTATGGGGTTGAAGGACAAGAAATAAAATCGTTAGAAATTATGAAAGGTGTAAACACAGCATTATCGGATCAGGAAATGAGCATAGCAGAATTCAGTATTAACAACCGTTGGGCTTGGAAAATTAAACTGACAACAGGTTTAGAAATTTTGCTAGGACGTAATGACCAGTTAAAAAAATTACAACGATTTATGAAAACATTGGATGTTTTAGGACGCGAACAAATCAATGCAATGGCAGTTGTTGATTTACGTTACCCTAATGGTTATGCGGTATCATGGAAACCAGATACAAAAATTATAGATTGGAAAAACTTACCCGCCGCGCAAGCTGCAAATAGATAAAAATAGGCTGCAACAGAGTAAAAAATGGCAAAAAAAACAGAACGTAATTTAATCGTCGGACTTGATATTGGAACTTCAAAAGTCGCGGCAATCGTAGGTGAATTGACAGGTGATGGTCATCTTGAAGTCATTGGTTTTGGCTCAACGCCTTCAAGAGGCTTAAAAAAAGGCGTGGTAGTCAATTTAGAAACTACCGTGCAATCAATACAACGCGCTATTGAAGAAGCGGAATTGATGGCGGGTTGCCAAATCAAATCTGTCTTTGCGGGAATCGCAGGTAGTCACATTCGTAGCCGCAATTCTCTCGGCGTGGTGGCGATTAAAGATAAAGAAGTCACGCAATACGATATTGATCGAGTTATTGATTCCGCAAGAGCGGTAGCGATTTCAGCGGATCAAAAAGTATTACACATTTTGCCTCAAGAATTTATTATCGATACCCAAGAAGGGATTAAAGAACCCATTGGTATGTCGGGCATTCGTTTAGAAGCAAAAGTTCATATCGTCACCAGTAGCGTTAGTGCATCGCAAAATATCATTAAATGTATTCGTAAATGTGGTTTAGACGTTGATGATATTGTGTTAGAGCAACTTGCATCATGCCATTCTGTTTTAACAGAAGACGAAAAAGAATTGGGCGTTTGTTTAATTGATATTGGTGGTGGAACGACTGATATTGCCGTTTATGTCGAAGGCGCGATTAAGCACACAGCCGTTATTCCAATCGCGGGTGATCAAGTCACAAATGATATTGCAGTGGCTTTACGCACGCCAACACTAAGCGCGGAAGAAATTAAACAGCGTTATGCTTGTGCAATGACCAAGTTATTGAATGATGACGACGAAGAAATTGAAGTGCCGAGTATCAGCGATAACAAACCATTTCGTAGAATTTCACGCCAAACATTGGCAGATATTATCGAACCACGTTATGAAGAATTGATGCTATTGGTACAATCTGAATTACGTCGTGTCGGTTACGAAGAACAAATTGCAGCAGGTATCGTTTTAACAGGTGGTAGCTCACAAGTTTGGGGTTTAATCGAACTGGCTGAAGAAATTTTCCACATGCCAGTAAGAGTCGGTAGCCCACAAAATGTCAGTGGATTAACGGAAGTTGTAAAAAATCCGATTCATTCAACAGGCGTAGGTTTATTGATGTATGGACGTGACCATCATCAACAACAAGGTTTGCATCATATCGCTGATCATGACAGTGGTGAATCGCTTGCCTCAAAAATAAAAAATTGGTTTCAAGGCAATTTTTAAACACACACAACAACAAACACATTTTAAACAACATACAAAATCCAAGGGAAATTACACATGAAAGATACATTTGAATTGATTGATACCTATAGTGAGAGCGCGGTAATTAAAGTTATTGGAATCGGCGGCGGCGGTAATAACGCCGTTAGCCACATGGCTGGAAATCATATTGAAGGCGTTGAATTCATTTGTGCAAATACCGACGCGCAAGCGTTACGCAAATTAAATTTTGGCACAATTATTCAATTGGGCGTGGAATTAACTAAAGGCTTAGGAGCTGGCACAAACCCTGAAGTGGGTCGTCAAGCTGCTGAAGAAAATAAAGCTCGCATTCGTGAAGTTTTGGAAGGTGCAGACATGGTATTTTTGACTGCTGGCATGGGCGGTGGCACAGGAACAGGTGCGATTCCAGTGGTTGCTGAAATTGCTCGTAGTATGGGAATTTTAACCGTTGCTGTCGTTACAAAACCTTTTGCATTTGAAGGTAAGAAAAAACAAGATGCTGCTGAAAAAGGGATTATCGAATTAGAACGCTATGTTGATTCGTTAATCACCATTCCAAATCAAAAATTATTGCCTGTTTTGGGTAATAAAGTATCACTGGTTGATGCGTTCCAAGCTGCAAATAATGTCTTGTTAGACGCGGTTAAAGGAATTACAGATTTAATTGTTCACCCAGGTATGATTAACGTCGATTTTGCTGACGTTCGCACAGTTATGTCTGACATGGGTGCAGCAATTATGGGAACAGGTATTGCAACAGGTGAACATCGTGCGCGTGAAGCAGCTGAAAAAGCGATTGCTTGCCCATTGCTTGAAGATATTAATTTAAAAGGCGCACGCGGAATTTTAGTGAACATCTCTGGCGCAAGCATGATGTTGGCTGAATTTGATGAAGTTGGCGCAATTGTTCATGCTTTTGCAGCAGAAGACGCAACCATTAAAATTGGAACATCTATCAATCCAGAATTAGATGACGAACTTAAAGTAACGGTTGTCGCGACAGGTATGGGATCACCTGCTGTTGAAGTAAAAATTCCTGTAAAAAATGCTCGTCACATCGCAGGTGGACCCGCGAATTATGATGGTTTAGATAAACCTACCGTTATGCGTCAACATTCTGCACAAACCGCTCGTACCGAAGGTCGTGAAACCCGTTTTGGCGCACAACCAAAACAAGGTGGCGACATTGATTATTTAGATATTCCAGCGTTTTTAAGAAGACAAGCGGACTAATCTGCACACACGCAGGTTTTTGGTCTGCACTCAACGCTAACTAACGCGCTCTCAAGGCGCGTTATTTTTTAACGGGCAATTCACGTCATGATTAAACAACGCACTCTAAAAAATACCATTCGCGCTACAGGCGTAGGCTTACATACAGGCGAGCAAGTTTATTTAACATTGCATCCAGCAGAACCTAATACGGGCATTTGTTTTCGGCGCGTTGATTTAGAAACGCCAGTTACCATTCAAGCCACGCCTGAAAATGTCGGTGAAACTACACTTTCAACAACGTTAGTTTCTGGTGATGTCAAAATTTCAACCGTTGAACATTTACTTTCTGCATTTGCAGGATTAGGTATTGATAACGCAATTGTTGATGTGACAGCAGCAGAAATTCCAATTATGGATGGCAGTGCAGGTCCTTTTGTATTTTTATTGCAATCCGCTGGTGTGCAAGAGCAAGACAATCCAAAACAATATCTTCGTATCAAACACGCTGTTCGTGTTGAAGATGGGGATAAATGGGCTGCTTTTGAACCATTTGATGGTTTCAAAGTAACTTTCACGATTGATTTTGAGCATCCTGCATTTGAAAACCATGTCAAAACCGCCACGATGGATTTTTCATCTACGACTTTTGTGCGTGAAGTCAGTCGAGCGCGAACGTTTGGTTTCATGAAAGATATTGAATCATTGCAAAAAAATAATTTAGCGTTAGGTGGCAGTTTAGATAATGCGATTGTGGTTGATGACAATAAAGTAATCAATGAAGATGGCTTGCGTTACGCTGACGAATTTGTGAAACACAAAATTCTCGACGCGATTGGGGACTTATATTTATTGGGTCACAGTTTAATCGGTGAATTTACGGGGCATAAATCGGGTCATGGTTTAAACAATTTGTTATTACGCGCTTTACTTGAAAACAAAGATGCTTGGGAAATGGTTAGTTTTGAAAACGAAGACGATGCGCCTATTTCATTCATGCGTTCTGCCGAAACTCCGCGCCATCCTGAATAAATGATTGTCCACGAATTCGATGTGATTGTGATTGGCGCAGGCGGTGCAGGCTTACGCGCGACACTTGGTACGGTTGAAAAAGGCTTAAAAACCGCGTGCCTCACTAAAGTTTTTCCGACACGAAGCCACACCGTTGCCGCGCAAGGTGGCATCAGCGCGGCATTAGGAAATATGGGCGAAGACGATTGGCGATTTCATTTTTATGACACGGTAAAAGGTTCGGATTGGCTCGGCGATCAAGACGCGATTGAATATATGTGCCGCGAAGCAATTCCTGCTGTGATTGAATTGGAACATTACGGTGTACCGTTTTCACGCACCGCTGATGGCAAAATTTATCAACGTGCATTCGGTGGTATGACAACGCATTACGGCGAAGGTCAAGCACAACGCACTTGTGCCGCCGCAGATAAAACGGGGCACGCCATTTTGCACACGCTTTATCAGCAAGCTTTAAAACATCATGCCGAATTTTTCGTGGAATACATTGTCCTCGATTTAGTCATGGAAAATGGCGAATGTCGCGGGGTCATTGCATGGTGTTTAGACGATGGTTCGTTGCATTTGTTCAAAGCACACGCCACCATTTTAGCGACTGGTGGTTATGGTCGAACGTATTTTTCGTGTACGTCTGCACACACTGTCACAGGCGATGGTAACGCGATGATTTTACGCGCAGGTTTGCCGTTGCAAGATATGGAATTTATCCAATTTCATCCAACGGGAATTTACGGCGCAGGTTGTTTAATTACCGAAGGCGCACGCGGCGAAGGCGGTTATTTAACGAATTCTGAAGGTGAACGTTTTATGGAGCGTTACGCGCCTAATGCCAAAGATTTAGCGTCACGCGACGTAGTCAGTCGTGCCATGACAATGGAAATTCATGCAGGACGTGGTGTTGGTGAATTGAAAGACCATCTTTATTTGCACCTCGAACATTTGCCCCCTGCCCTACTCCATGAACGCTTGCCAGGTATTTCTGAAACATCGCGCATTTTTGCGGGTATCGATGTCACCAAACAACCGATTCCCGTTCTGCCAACCGTTCACTACAACATGGGTGGCATTCCGACGAATTATCACGCTGAAGTTGTCACGTTAAATGGTGAAAATCCAGATACTGTTGTCAAAGGTCTAATGGCAATCGGTGAAGCAGCGTGTGTTTCAGTTCATGGCGCAAATCGTTTGGGTTCAAATTCGCTGTTGGATTTAGTTGTTTTTGGACGTGCAGCTGCATTGCGTTGTGCCGAATTGATTTCGCCGAATCAACCGCACTTAGAACTAAACCCAACGTGTTACGCTGGAGCGTTAGCACGATTTGAACGCATTCGTCAGGCAAACGGCGATTTAAAAACTGCTGAAATTCGTTCCGCGATGCAAAAAACCATGCAAAGTAAAGCAGCTGTTTTTAGAACGCAAACGACATTAGATGAAGGTGTAGCTGAAATGAAATCGGTGCGTGAATCATTTGAAAATTTAGGTTTAACCGACCATTCATTGATTTGGAATACTGATTTAGTCGAAGCATTGGAACTCGATAATTTACTTTCACAAGCGACGGTTGCGATTCACGCTGCAGCTAATCGTCACGAAAGTCGGGGCGGTCATGCGCGAGAAGATTATCCTAATCGCGACGACAAAAACTGGCTTAAACATACGCTGACTTGGTTGCAAAAAGACGAGGTGAAAATTGATTATCGTCCTGTGCATTTGTACACGCTCACCGATGACGTTGAAATGATTCCGCCAAAAGCGCGAACTTATTGAATATCGTCGATGACGCAGTACGCTTTAAAAATTATAATTTCGGCAACGCTTTTAGTAGCAATTTCTGAATTAGCCAAACGAAATTCTTTTTTAGGCGCAACGTTAGCATCGATTCCACTCACGTCTTTATTCGCATTTGTTTGGTTATATTTAGATTCGGGCGACGTTGAGAAAGTTGCCACTCTTTCACAAGGAATCTTTTGGCTAGTTTTACCGTCGTTAGCATTGTTTATTGTGTTGCCACTTTTACTTCGTATCGGCGTAAATTTTTGGTTAAGTCTGACGGCGGCTTGTATTGTCACCGCCTTCGCTTATTTTGGAATGATTAAAGTTTTAGCGTGGTTTGACGTTCAAATCTAATTTTCACTTTCTTTGTCGTCATCGTCACTCAATTCAGAAATTTCTTTCAATCGCGCAATCACTCTAAAGTTCAAACTTTCTTCGAGTATATTGCCATCTGCATCGAGCATCTCGACAATTTCACCCGTCAATAATTCCAATGCTTCATCAACCGTATTCACTGCATAAATCGAAAATAATCCTGCTTCAACCGCATCTAACACGTTTTGTTTTAACATCAAATTGCGTTTATTTGCCGCTGGAATAATCGCAGCGTGCGAACCGTCTAAACCGCGTGCTTGGCAAAGTCTAAAAAAGCCTTCAATTTTTTCATTCGCACCACCAATCGCTTGAACTTCACCATATTGGTTAATCGAACCTGTGACTGCAAAATTTTGTTTAATTGGTACGCACGTCAACGCCGAAATCAAACTACACAATTCCGCTAACGACGCGCTATCGCCGTCGATATGCCCATAAGATTGTTCAAGCGCAATGCTGGCAGAAATCGCCAATGGAAATTGTTGCGCGTAACGATGTCCTAAATAACCTGTCAAAATCATCACGCCTTTTGTGTGCAACGATTGTCCCAATTCGGCTTCGCGTTCAATATCAATAATACCGCGTGAACCAGGATAAACCGTGGTGCTAATACGAGCTGGTGTACCAAAACTACTGCCGCCCATATCCAAAACCGTCAAACCATTGATTTTTCCAATCTTCGCGCCATCGGTATCAATCAAAATCGTGCCGTCGAGCATTTCTTCTAAAATAGTTTGTGATACACGCCCGTTGCGATATTCACGCGCATTTAATGCTTCTTCAATTTGAATTCTGTCAATGTTTTCACTTTTACTTTTTGTCGCAAATAATTGTGCTTCGCCAATAATTTCTAACGCATCGTTAATACACGCTGAAAAATACTGCTGACTTTCCGCTAATCGGCAACTGTGCTCAATAAGTCTTTCGATTGCGGCTTGCGTGAGTGGACGTGTTTTCGCATCAGTGGCTTGTTTTTGCATCAATTGCGCGAAATGTTGCATCGTCGTGGGTGTACGGAGAATCCGATAATCAAAATCCGCCAATACACGAAACGATTCATTAAATTCATCGTCCATCGATTCCAGCAAATAATAAATATCACAATTGCCTACCAAAATGATTTTTACATTCAACGGAATTACTTCGGGTTTAAGTGTAATCGTATTCGCACTTTGTTCTGTGTACGGCGATTCAATTTCAATGCAACCCGATTTCAATGCACGTTTCAGACCTTCCCAAACAAACGAATAATTCAGCACTTTTTCGGCATCTAAAATTAAATAACCGCCATTTGCTTTGTGCAATGCGCCTGCACAAATACGACGATAATGCGGTACAAGCGTCCCTTGATCATTTGCATATTCAACACGTCCAAATAAATTTTGATAAGTTGGATGCGTTTCATAAATGACAGGCGCACCGCTATCTTGTTTGTAATCAATCAAAATGTTTGGCACATATTGTTCCATAATCAACCGCTTTAACGTGTGATCACGTTCAATGGGTTCATTTGTCGAAACAGGCATCAAAAAGTCGTTAATCGTCAAACGTAGATTTTTTTTCACTTCCGATAAATACGTTACAACATCTTCAATGCTTTCATAACGTGAATTTAGTTCGTCAAATAACGGTTCAATTGCTACGTCGATAGTATCGTTATTAAGCTGTGTCATTGATGCCGCAAGCTCTCTACGCCACTGAGGTAGTTCTAATAACGCATCACTTAAACAATCTTCTAATTCTTCAATACATTGTTTAAACACGTCCCTATCTTCGCTCGATAACGCAGATACTTCATCATCACGCATCGGTTTGTTATCGTATAAAGGCAAGAAATTAAACGTGTCATTTTCAGAAAATAAACCAATGCCTAATTGTCGTGCTTGTTGATCAACGCGCTCAGTGGTATCGCGGTAAATGTGAACAAATTGGCGTTCAATTACCGTTTTTTTCTGTTGATAACTAGGATTTTCAAACGCGGCGGGAAATGTGGCGAGAACATTGGTGATTAAGTTTTCAATCGCTTTACAAAAATCTTGTCCATTTTCAGCAGGTAATTGAATGGCAATCGGCTCACGCGAATTATCAAAATTGTCAACATACGCATACGTCGATGGCGCAGGATGACTAGGTGCAAGATTATTTAAATACTGCATTATCATCGACAATCGTCCTGAACCCGTTTCGCCCATGACAAAAATGTTATAACCTGAATTCGACATCGCAATGCCAAATTCAAGAGCCGATTGAGCGCGTTCCTGCCCTAAAATGGCTGCTTGTGAATCTAACGATGCGGTGAAATCAATCGCACTTAAATCGATTTTAGCTTTTAAGGTTTCAATTGGGAGTTTTAGAGAATCTGTCATGAATTATTATTTTATGATGAGGCTATTGTTGACGGCTTTAACACCTTTGATTGTTCGAGCTAATTGGACAGCACGATCGGCTTCTTTTTGACTATCAATAAAGCCACTTAGTTGAACGGTGCCTTTATAACTTTTGACGTTAATATCAAGCATTTTCAAACGTGAATCGCCTAAAAATGTAGATTTTATTTTAGTTGTTAAAATAGTGTCGTCGAAATACTCGCCTGTGCTTTCGTGTTTGGCATTCTCCGCACAACCGACCATTCCGCTCATTAAAAATAGACTTAACAAAAGACGATTGAGAAACTTTAGTGTGTTCATAGTGAATTTAGGTCAAAAGGTTCAAAGTGAAAGTAGGACATATCATAACGGTTTAGCCTTTTAGAGGCTATAAAAGGCGTTGGTGCATCAAGGCTTAATACTATTGACTTAAGCTGAAGCCACCATAATTTTGCTTTGGTCATCTTTTTATTGCAAAACTAGAATAATTTAAAATAAAACCTATAAAATAGGTCAACTTTAACTTACCCCTAAAATCGACATGAAAAAAATCGAACTTCTCTCGCCAGCGGGAACTATCAGAAATATGCGTTATGCGTTTGCTTATGGTGCGGACGCTGTTTATGCAGGACAACCGCGTTACAGTTTGCGTGTCCGAAACAATGATTTTCTGCACGACAATTTACAAATTGGTATCAACGAAGCACATCAACTCGGCAAAAAATTTTTTATCGCCGCCAACGTGATTCCGCATAATGCAAAAATCAAAACTTTTATGAAAGACATCGCGCCGATTGTTGCAATGAAACCTGACGCGCTAATTATGGCAGATCCTGGTTTGATTATGATGATGCGTGATGCTTATCCTGAAATGCCGATTCATTTGTCCGTGCAAGCAAACACGGTGAATTTTGCCAGCGTGAATTTTTGGAAACGCATGGGCGTGGAACGAGTGATTTTGTCGCGGGAATTATCGCTTGATGAAATTGCTGAAATTCGTCAAGAATGCCCCGATACCGAAATTGAAGTTTTTGTGCATGGCGCGTTGTGTATTGCTTATTCAGGGCGTTGTTTGTTGTCGGGTTATTTCAATCACCGTGATCCAAATCAAGGCACTTGTACGAATTCTTGCCGATGGAAATACGATACAAAACCTGCCGAAGAAAATGCTGAAGGCGATTTGATTTTACCCGCTGAAAATGGCGAAGTTTTATCCATGAGCGACATTAGCAACGCAAGTTGTGGCGGCGCAGAACGTCATCCGTTAGCAGACAAAGTTTATTTTCTCGAAGAAGAAGGACGCAAAGGCGAATTATTACCTGTGATGGAAGACGAAAACGGCACTTACATCATGAATTCTAAAGATTTACGCGCCATCGAACACGTTCAACGATTGGTTGAAATCGGTGTAGACAGTTTAAAAATCGAAGGTCGTACCAAATCACATTATTACGTTGCTCGCACCGCACAAACGTATCGTCAAGCGATAGACGACGCGCTTGCGGGACGTGAATTTAATCCCGAATCGCTGGGTGTTTTAGAAAATTTGGCGAATCGTGGTTATACAGACGGTTTTTATCAACGTCATCACACGCACGAACAACAAAATTATTTGACGGGTTACTCTAAAAGCCATCAACAACAGTTTTGCGGTGAAATTCGCGAATACGATAAAGAAACAGGTTTGGCAACGATCGATGCGAAAAATAAATTTGCGGTTGGGGATAAAATCGAATTGATTTTGCCCGTTGGGAATCAAGATTTGGTGATTGAACGCATGGAAAATATGTACGGACAAGAAATACAAGAAGCGAGCGGAGGCGGGTATGAAGTGAAAATTCCATTGCCTGAAATGACTGCGAATTATGGTTTAATTTCGCGGTACATTTAACTTGATTGGCGTTGGTGCATAAATAGAAAAATTTTAAATCAAAATAGTTATTTCTTTTAGATGTGTCAAAAATTGATTCTTAATAATTTTATTTATGCGCCAACGTCCAGATTAGTCTCAATCGATTCCAAATTTTTAGAGAGTTTAAATGTTTCGTTATTTTCCCCCGCAAAAAAATCTTCATCCTCATAACTATCGTGATTATTACATTGCTGCATTTACATTTTTTTGTGTTGCGGTGTGTTTAATTACCGATGCCGATGCGACATTGGAAAAACAAAACGCTTTAGGTGTAAGCGGTTGGGTATTTTTAATCGGTTGGTTACTCGGTGAAAACAAAGAAATTCGCGTCCAAGTCTTAATTGCGGTGTTATTCGCAACGATTGGTGAACACTTCGCATCGCCGTTTATGGGTGGATATACATATCGTTTTCATAATGTTCCCGCTTATGTTCCTGCGGGTCACGGCATGGTTTATTTAACTGCCGTGGCATTGGGACGTTCTGGTTTATTTGTACGATATGCACGGCAAATTGCCTATTTTGTCGTTGCAGTTTGTGGCGCGTGGTCATTGTGGGGAATTACATTTGCGACACAAGGCGATTTTGTCGGGGCGTTATTGTTTGTAATTTTTCTGCTTTATTTGTTCAAAGGACGTTCGCCGCTGGTTTATTTAGCGGCATTTTTTATTACGACTTGGTTGGAACTTATCGGCACAGCAGTTGGAACGTGGCAATGGGCAGCTATTGACCCCGTTTTAGGTTTACCACAAGGCAATCCGCCAAGTGGTGTCGCTGCGTGGTATTGTCTTGTTGATGCGGTTGCAATGGGCGGTTCTGCTCCCGTAATGCGTGCAGCGAAACGAACACGGGATTTCTTGTTGCGTTATTTACAATAAAACCACGTCATATTGTTCTTGGTTGTAGCCTGATTCGGAGCGAAATTTAATTTGAACACTTAAAAACGTTTCTAAATCTGAAAGCATATCGGCTTTTTCATCAAGTAATAATTCAACGACTTCATTCGATGCCAATACTAAAATTTGCTGCACTTTGTATTGTCTAACTTCGCGAATAATTTCTCGAAAAATCTCTAAACAAATTGATTCAGCCGTTTTCAAAACTCCTCGCCCACCACACGCGCAACAAGGTTCACATAAAATATGTTCCAAACTTTCGCGTGTGCGTTTGCGCGTCATTTCCACCAAACCTAAAACAGATACTTCGGTAATTTTAGTTTTCGCGTGATCTTTTTCTAAATGTCGATTTAATGCCTGCAACACTTGCTGTCTGTGTTCTTCGCCTTTCATGTCGATAAAATCAATGATGATAATACCGCCCAAATTTCGCAACCGTAATTGTCGAGCAATCGCTTGCGCGGCTTCTAAATTAGTTTTGAAAATAGTTTCTTCTAAATTTCGACCACCTACATAACCGCCCGTATTGACATCAACCGTCGTCATTGATTCGGTTTGGTCAAAAATCAAATATCCGCCCGATTTAAGTTTTACTTTGCGAGCTAAGGCTTTTTCAATTTCGTCTTCAACGCTGTAAATATCAAAAACAGGACAATCACCTGCGTAATGTTCAATCACTGGAATAATTTCCGGGGCAAAAATTTCAGCAAATTCGACTAATTTCACATACGTTTCTTTGGAATCCACGCGAATCCGTTCAATGCCTTCGCGGTACAAATCACGCAAGGTACGAATACTGAGCGGTAAATCTTTATGAATGAATTGTTTGGCTGCTGCTGTGGCAATTTTCGCACTAATGGATTCCCATAATTTCAGCAAAAATTCCATGTCTGCTAATAAAACTGTTTCTTCAACCGATTCAGCCGCTGTTCTTGCAATAAATCCTCCGCAATTATTGGCTTGTTTGAATTGCTCTAAACACGTTTTTAAACGGGTACGTTCTTGGACACATTCAATACGTTGCGAAATACCTGTATTCATTGAATACGGCATATAAACTTGATAACGCGATGGAATCGAAAGATCCATCGTTAAACGTGCGCCTTTACTACCAAGTGGATCTTTAAAGACTTGAACAACGATATGCTGCCCTTCACGCAAATAATGTTCGATATTCGCAGAACCTTTCTTTTCCAATTCTCGTGGACACAAATCAGACAAATGCAAAAATGCAGAGCGCGGCAAACCAATATCAACAAACGCTGCCTGCATTCCTGGTAATACACGACAAACTTCGCCTTTGTAAATGTTGCCAACCAATCCAATCTTGCAACTGCGCTCAATAATTAACTCTTGCAATACGCCATTTTCAATTACTGCAACACGAGTTTCTGGCGGTGTGACGTTAATTAAAATTTCTTCACTCATGTGAGTAACTCGATGCCTTCTTGGGCTAATAATTGTGCAGTTTCAAAAAGTGGCAAGCCCATGACACCAGAAAAACTGCCGTTAATTCGTTCAATAAATAAGCTACCTATACCTTGAATCGCATAACTTCCTGCTTTGTCGATAGGTTCGCCGCTTTGCCAATACGCGAGAATTTCGGCTTCAGATAATTTTTTAAATGTTACCTCAGTCACACTTAACGCATGGTGTTGTTTGTTTCCAAATAAAGAAATGGCTGTAAATACTTGATGTGTATTGCCAGATAGTTGGTGCAACATGGAGAATGCTTCGTTTTGATTTTGTGGTTTCCCCATAATTTGATTGCCTAAAACGACAGTCGTATCGGCGGCAAGCACTGGCAACTCAGAATTAAATTTTTGGACACACGCTGCGGCTTTTTCTGCGGCTAAACGTTGAACATAATTTGTTGGTGATTCGTTAAATAATGGCGTTTCATCTATATCGACGATTTGCACAATGTGCCGCATATTGATTTGATTTAGTAGCTCTTGGCGGCGTGGAGAAGCAGAAGCGAGAATAATTTTGGGCATAAAGTGCCTGAGTTAAAAGTTAAATTGAACGATATATTTAAGTGAATTTATAAAGCGATTTAACGGAATTTAATCGTTTAAAAATTCAATTTTAAATTTATGGTTTTGACACGACACCTAAATTCGTGATAAAAATATGCCGTCGTTTTAGGACGACCTCTTCGAAGAAAGAGACAAAAATTATTATAATAACTATTGAGGATTTAACCATGTCTGACACACAAGAAAAAGATTATTTTTGGTTCTACATCGGCGGTTTGATTGCAACAACTATCGTTTTAGTTTTAATGTTGAAATCTGATGAAACTAAACATTTAGCGAGCGGTGCAGTTGCACAAAGCCAAGCAGAAGTTTTCCAAAAAATCGAAAACAAACATTCAAACAACAGAACTCAATAATTTTTAATTAAGAGTTATTTGTTGTGACTTTAGCCCGACTTTTGAATAATCAAAAGTCGGGCTAAGTTGTTTTTAGGCTTTAGAATTTTCCAATTCAACGACACGTTCTTCTAATCGTTTAATCGTTTTTAATAAATCAGGCAACTGACTGATTGCTACTTGTTCACGATATGCCACTCGTTTTTCTTTTGCTGGACTACCAAAAACTTGCGTTTTCGGTGCAACATCATTCGCCACACCTGCCCGCGCCATCACGACAGCACCCTGTCCAATTTTCACATGATCTGCAATCCCCGCACTACCCGCCAAAATCGCATAATTTTCAATCGTACATGAACCTGAAATTCCTGTTTGACCACATACAATGACGTGTTGACCAATTTTATTGTTGTGTCCAATTTGAACCAAATTATCAATTTTGCTGCCCGAACCAATCACTGTACTGCCCAACGCGCCACGATCAACGCAAGTATTCGCACCAATTTCGACATTATCCCCAATCACCACATTCCCAATTTGTGGCACTTTAACGTGTTGTCCATTGCGAAATTTATAGCCAAAACCATCTGCGCCAATAATCGCGCCTGAATAAATAATGACGTTGTCACCGATTTCACAATCGTCATAAATCACCGCATACGGATAAATTCGGCAGTTTTTACCTATTTTGACATTTTGCCCCAAATAAACACCCGCTAAAATTTCGCTATTCTCGCCAATTTCTACTCCATCATTTATCACAACAAACGCCCCAACGTGGCAATTTTGATGAATTACTGCATTTTTAGAAATGACAGCTTGCGCTGAAATCGTTGCGGAATAATTTGTATTTGGATGCAGCAAAGTGACTGCTTTTACAAATGCCATTTCAGGATCAGAACAACGTAATAAAACCAAAGCGTCGGGAACATTATCAACGTCAAAATCATTCGCAATAAAACACGCAGAAGCCTGTGATGTTTGCAAATGGTGACGATAACGAACCTGCGTTAGTTGCGTTACTTGCCCAATTTTCGCGTTGGTTATGTCATTGGCAGCGATAATTATTTGTTCAGCATTATCACCTTCAATCGTCGCGCCACAAGCGTTTGCTAGTTCATAAATCGTCATTGCCATATTAGTTTCTCTGTGATTTTTAAGTTAAATCGCGTCGTTTACGCGCCAATGTCCCGATTTTCCACCCGATTTTTCGAGTAATCGCACGCTGTTAATTTCCATACTGCGATCAACCGCTTTACACATATCGTAAATCGTTAACAACGCGATTTGCGTCGCAGTTAAGGCTTCCATTTCGACTCCTGTTTGTCCGTATGTCTTGGCAGTAGTTTGACAACGAATGCGCTGATTTTCAGGTTCGGGCGTGAGGATAATTTCAACGTGTGTTAAAGGTAACGGATGACACAATGGAATCAAATCAGCGGTGCGTTTACTCGCCATAATTCCTGCAATTCTAGCAATTCCAAGCACATCACCTTTTTTATGTCCGCCGTGTAAAATGAGTTCTAATGTTGCGGGTTTTAATGAAATAAAACCTTCCGTAATAGCGATGCGATTAGTGAAATCTTTATCACCGACATCAACCATGTGAGCATCACCAGCGGCATTGAAATGGGTAAATTGTGTCGTTTCCATTTACGGTTTAGCCGCTGTGACTAAAGCATTTACAGCAACACGATGCGTTAAATAAATTTCGTGAAATCCTGCTTTATCGAGTTGTGTCAACGCTGCGGTTTCACGCATGACATGATTTTCAGATTCGTCGTTAAACAAATGAATAATCCAATGTTCGAGTAAATCCAATTTTTGTTCAGCAATTAATACACGAAAATAACCTGCCACTTCTTCTTGAATCGTGCGTGTGTGTTGCGAAATATCATCTAAACCATAACGATCGCCATTTATAAATTCTCCACCTGATTTTAAAACACGAAAAATTTCATCAACCACTTCGGCACGATAATCATCTGAAAAATTATGTAATGTGTACGCCGACACAACCACATCAACACTGTTACTTGGTAGATTTTGCAATGCAGTAAGTGCGTCATTTTCCGAAAACGTAAGCTGTCCTGATTCAACCCACGCATTAAGATTTTTTTTAGCTTGATTTTGCATGACAGGTTCGTTGTCAATGCTTAGAATTTGCGTATTTTTGCTGGCGTTTAGAATCGCCAATGTCGTGATTCCTGTACCACCGCCCAATTCGACGACATTTAATTTTTCAGTTTTTGTGTCGGTGCAATCCTTTAACGTTTCGCCCACCAAATGACTCATTTTTGTTGCCAACGGACAAATTAAATTGAGCATATCGTAGTCTTGTCCAATTACGCCTGAAAATAACGCATCATATTTCGCACTCATTTTTATAACTCCTGTGGTTTTTTTGCGGCATAAGCAGCAAGTTGTTCTGGCGTAGCTTCCGTTTGAAATTTATCTTTCCATTCACCGTAAGGCATACCGTAAACCATTTCACGAGCTTGTTCGTAATTCAATTCTAAAGCTTGCTCTTGTGCGGCGGCAGTAAGCCATTTCGACAAACAATTTCGACAAAAATCTGCCGTAATCATTAAGTCGATATTCTGAACTTCCGTATGAGTTTGCAAATGTGAAACTAAACGGCGAAAGGCGGCGGCTTCTAATTCAGTTTGTTGCGTTGATGTCATGATTTTTCCAATTTTTTAAAAAGAAGGTCTTACAGCATTTTAACAGAATTATTCTGCCTATACATTGCGTGACAAAGATTTTACAATACCATCCACGTTAGGGATTTCGCCTTAACCGTTCACATTTTCATTCCATCACTTACCGCGATTTCATGATTAAACAACTGGTTGAATTTTTCCCCATCTTACTTTTTTTCATTGCCTTCAAACTTTACGACATTTACGTCGCGACAGCGGTCGTGATCATCGCCACAATTTTGCAAGTCGCTTTCATGTGGTACAAACATGGAAAAGTGGAAACGATGCAATGGATTACGTTGATTTTAGTGGTTGTAATGGGCGGTTTAACATTGATTTTGCACGATGAACAATTCGTTAAATGGAAATTATCGATTATCGAATGGCTATTCGGAGGCGCGTTTTTAGGCAGTCAATTTATCGGAAAAAAACCGTTTATCGAACGCATGATGTCGAGCCAACTGACGTTGCCCGCGACGATTTGGAAAACATTGAATTTGTGTTGGGCGGCATTTTTCATCGGCGTAGGCTGTTTAAATGTATATGTCATGTTTAATTACGATACTAACGATTGGGTCACATTTAAAACGTTTATTGTGCCAGCGATGATGGCAGTGTTTATTGTCGTTCAAATGATTTTTCTCTATAAATATCTACCCGACAGCGAGGCATAAAAATGCTTTATGCAATTATGAGTGAAGATGTCACCGACAGTTTGCCGAAACGTCAATCAGCACGTCCAGCGCATTTAGTGCGTTTACAAACTTTGCAAGATGCAGGACGTTTAATTCTTGCTGGATCACATCCCGCTATTGATTCTGAAAATCCAGCCGAAGCAGGTTTTACAGGAAGTTTGATTGTGGCAGAGTTTGCCTCACTTGAAGATGCAAAAAGTTGGGCAAATGCTGACCCTTATATGGACGCGGGTGTTTATGTTCGCGTCGTTGTTAAACCTTTTAAACAAGTTTTTCCCTCATGAAAGAAACTATAGATTCGATTCGTCATAATTTAACCACTGTATTAAAGCCATCGTTGCTAGAAATTATTGACAACAGTGCTGCTCACGCAGGTCATGCTGGCGCACGCAAAGGTGGCGGTCATTACAATGTCACGATTGTAAGTGCTGCGTTTGAAAAGAAAACACTTGTCCAACGCCATCAACTGATTTATGCCGCGTTGGGTGATATGATGAAAGAAGAAATTCACGCTTTAGGCATTAACGCCCTTACTCCCACTGAAGAAACCAAAGGAAACAAATAAATGAAAATTAAATTACTCTCTTTAATGGTCGCTGGTTTAGCCATAACAGGTTGTGATCAAAAACCTGCAAATACCGCCACTACTGCAGCAACGTCTGCACCTGTAACAGCTGCTGCACCAACTGTTGATAAAGCAGATGCTGTTGCTGTTGTGAACGGTCAATATATTCCCAAAGCTGCGCTAGAAGAATTAGAAAAAGAAATTGCTACTCGTAGTCACGGTCAAACTTTTCCAAAAGAAAAATTGGTTGAAGAGTTAATTCAACGCGAATTGTTGATTCAAGACGCAACCCAAAAACATTTGGACACGAATCCTGAATTCGTCGCTCGCTTAAATGATGCTCGTAAAGCGTTATTATCACAAAGCGATTTGCAAAATTTTATCGCTGCAAATCCTGTGACAGAAGCGGAAGTGAAAGCGGAATATGACTCAAAAGTCGCTGCTGAAAAAGGCACAGAATACAAAGCGCGTCACATTTTGGTGAAAACAGAAGCCGAAGCGAAAAAAATTATTGCTGATTTAGATAAAGGTGGTGATTTCAAAAAATTGGCTGACAAACTTTCATTAGATGGTAAAGAAGCGCAAAACGGTGGAGATTTAGGTTGGTTCTTAGCAGCACAAATGGTTGCACCATTTTCAGATGCTGTTGCTGCGTTGGAAAATGGCAAATACACCAAAACGCCAGTGCAAACACAATTTGGTTTTCATGTGATTATGCGTGAAGAATCGCGTCCACAAACACCACCACCTTTGGACGCAGTAAAAGAACAATTGATGCCATATTTGCAACGTCAAAAAATTGAAAATATGTTGAAAGGTTTGCGTACCGCTGCAAAAGTTGAAGTTTTAATTCCTTTAACAGAAGAAAAACCGAAAGTTGAAATGCCCGCTGACGCAGCAGCACCCGCTACTATTGAATCTGTTCAACCAACAGCAGCGGAACCCGCAGCAGCACCTGTTGCCGCTGAACCGACAACCGCTGCTCCCGCAGTTGAAGCGGCTCCAGCACCTGCTGTTGAACCTACAAAATAATTTCTAAGCGAGTTCACGATTTTGTCGTGAACTCGCCTACATTTTCTATGTCTAAAACTACTATTTTCGTTTGTACTAATCGCCGTTTTTCTACGGAGCATCCTTCTTGTGGAGCGCGTGGTGGTGAAGAATTATTACAACAATTACAAATCGCAACAAAAGAATGCGACATCGATGTTGTTTCAAGTATTTGTTTTGGACATTGTACAGAAGGCGCAGTGGCAAAAATTTCGCCTAACGGCAATTTTTATCATCACGTTACCGAGCTGGATATTCCGATGTTAATTGCCGATGCAAATAAATTAGCCGCTACAAAACCTTCTCCAAATATTGCACCATTAATTGAAGATTCCGATTCCCACGATATTGATTAATATCCAATTTATACGCCAAACAAACTCGTCGCATTCCTTGCCATATTTCTGGTTTATCCACATTGAATGCAATCGCTTCCAATTCTTTACCCGCCGCACACGTTCGTACTAATAATTTCAAATGCGCGTCTTTTAAAATCCGCACATTCACCACTTCAAAAATTCCATGAAAAATGGGTTCGGGAAAATGTTGCCCCCATGTCGTCACGTTTTGTAATAAATCTGCAAATTCTAAACTTAAATCTGCTTCTGTTAATTCGCCATCTGAGAGAATTTTTTGTTGTAAATCAATTTGACTCAAACGTCGTCCCACCATTTCATTAAATGCAATCGTAAATGACGGCAAATGATGAGCGTGCATACTCAAACCCGCCGCCATCGCATGACCGCCGAATTGCAAAATTAAATTCGGGTGTTCAGTTGCAATATCACTTAATACATCGCGCAAATGAACACCTTCAATTGATCGCCCTGAACCTTTCAACAAATCATGTCCTGCAGAGGCAAACGTAATCACAGGACGATGTAATCGATCTTTAATTCGTGCTGCTAAAATACCAATGACACCTTGATGCCAATTTGCATCATATAAACATACGCCCCATTTTTCATGAGGTTTATCGAGCGCGAATGTATCTGCTAATAAACTCATGGCTTCTTGTTTCATCGTATGTTCAATTTCGCGCCGTTCTTTATTCAAAGAATCTAAATGCGTCGCCATTTTTAACGCATTCGCAAAATCATTTTCAAGCAAACAATTGATACCAAGCGACATATCTTGAATTCGACCCGCCGCATTCAAACGTGGCGCAACACTAAAACCAAAATCACCCGCTTGTAACGATGTCGCATTTTTTCCTGCGATTTCAATTAACGCCAAAATTCCTGCGTGACCTTGACCATTGCGAATTCTTAATAAACCTTGATGTACTAATGCACGGTTCACTTTGTCCAACGTCACTACGTCAGCAACCGTTCCAAGCGCAACAAAATCAAGCAATTGTGCCAAATTTGGTTCGGGAATGTTTTGCGATTCAAACCAATTTTGTTCACGCAATCGACTCCGTAATGCCGACAACACATAAAAAATTACACCCACGCCCGCAATAGATTTGCTGGGAAATTCATCAAAAACTAAATTAGGATTTACGATAGCATCAGCAGCAGGCAAAATTTTCGCAGGCAAATGATGGTCGGTAATTAATACCGTCATGCCGTGTTCTTTTGCGGCTAAAACACCTTCGTGACTGCCAATGCCGTTATCCACAGTGATAATGACTTGTGCGTTTTTTTGAGCGACGAGTTCAACAATTTCAGGCGTTAATCCATAAGCGTGTTCAAAACGATTCGGCACAATAAAATCCACATTTTTCGCCCCCAATAAACGAAAGCCTTTCATTGCCACCGCACAACTCGTCGCACCATCTGCGTCAATGTCTGCCACGATGCAAATGTTTTGTTGTTGCTCTAATGCTGTGACTAAATGTGTCACCATGCTTTCCATATTTGAAAATAACCACGGGGATGGCAATTTGGACAAACTACGATCTAATTGTTCGCTAGATGTTAAGCCACGAGCTAAAAAAATGCGTTTCAAAATTGCTGGCAATTCGCCGAAATCTTCGCTTTGTTCCAAAACGGAACGCGGCACGATAGTTTTTTTTACGCCTTGGTAGTAGAGTGTTGTCATTTGCAATAGATCAATGATTTAAAATAAAAATAGCTGGGCTACCTGTCAGGTCTCGTGTGATTATGTACCGATTCGCGAAAAATTTCAGGCTTAATTTTTTGCCATTTTGTAACATCTCATTATCCACAAGTATTTTGAGTTAAAATTCACAGATGAATATCTCAAAGCTAGAATTGCTAAAAATAGCAGAAAAAGAACACACGCCATTGGTGGATGTGTTGCTGGAATCGCTAGTATGGCAAAGCTGTTACCAACGGCTGAATTTTGACCCCTTTTTAACAAAAAACATCGTTTTTAATTGACCCCCTATTGAAGTGTGGTTTATGACTTCAATCCATTGTCGTTATTGATTTCTACGATATTCTATTTTTCGTTAAATGGATTA
>CAIPQN010000107.1 GCA_903867225.1 uncultured Pseudomonadota bacterium
GGAAGACCAATTCAACATCGGTTTAGACCCTGAAAAAGCGCGTGAATTCCACGATGAAACCTTGCCAAAACAATCTTCAAAAGTCGCGCATTTCTGTTCGATGTGTGGCCCGCATTTCTGTTCGATGAAAATCAGCCAAGATGTGCGTGATTATGCGAATGCAAAAGGCGTTGCCGAAGCAGAAGCGTTGAAACTCGGCATGGACGAAAAATCGCAAGAATTCTTAAACGAAGGCGCGGCGATTTATCACGAGGTTTAAGGTTTTATCATTTTGATGAGATGAGTAGCGGGTATAAAATCGCTACTCATCGAATTTTTAAATCAACACGGAGTTGTCATGTTAGCCAAAGTTCAAAAATGGGGAAGTAGCCAAGGCGTTAAAATCCCCGCGCATTTGCTTGAAAATTCGCATATAAAAATTGGTGAAGACGTTGATATTTCAGTCGAAAGCGGAAAAATTATCATAAAGCCAACGCGCCAAATACGCGGTAAATATGACATCAAAAATTTGGTTGCCAAAATGCCAGAAAATTACCAAGTAGTAGAAGAAAACTGGGGCGTTCCAGAAGGTAAAGAGGTTTGGTAAGTGTCGATTTATACACCCGAAAGGGGCGATTTTATTATCGCAACATTTGACCCACAATCGGGACACGAGCAAAAAGGTCGCAGACCTGCGCTTGTGATTAGCAATCGTTTATTTAATCAAGCGACGGGGATGACAATCGTGTGTCCGATTACAAATACAAATCGCGGCATTCCGTTTCATGTCAAAGTTTCAGACGAATCATCATTGACGGGTTTTGTGATGGTTGAACAAGTAAAATCCATCGATTACAAAAGTCGTCAGGTGAAATTCATTGAAAAAGCCAGTGATGATATTTTAAATGAAGTGCTTAGTTTGTTGGATGCTTGTGTGTACCAAAATGGTTGAGATCGAGGTTTAGTTTTTGTAATTTTGATGAGTAGCGAGAGAGTTTTTAAGGCTCGCTATTCATTTGCAATAAAAACTTTCCATCGGTAAATACAATGACCTAAATCCAAAAATTAACAGGCTTAACCAACTGAAGCCGTCGTTAAATTACGAAACAACGATTAAGTTAAAGCCACAACATTTTTAACATCTGCACAGGAGCAACAAAACTATGACACAAAAATTTACAGGAAAAGTCACCACAGATTTTGGTGGAACAGATTTAGGACAAAGCGTTGCAATACAATCGGACGGAAAAATTCTAGTTGGCGGTAGTTCTGGTGATAAAACTAAGACTACATTTGCATTAGTCCGTTACAACAGTGATGGAACTTTAGATGCTGATTTTGGTAGCAATGGCAAAGTCACGACAAGTTCTTTCAATTTTTGGGACAAAGATACAATCAATGAAATTAAAATTCAGTCCGACAGTAAAATTTTGGCTGTTGGCACAGCTGGTTATGATTTTGCCGTAGCACGCTACAATGCTGATGGTTCACTTGATTCAAATTTTGATGCCGATGGAAAAGTAACTACGAATGTTAGTTTGTTGATAAAAAATTCTTATACGAATTTAGGTCAGAGCCTAGCAGTGCAAACAGATAATAAAATTTTAGTAGCAGGAAATGCACATAATTCTAGTAGCAATTGGCTATCTTCTCTTAGATTCACAACTAATGAAACATCTTTTGCTTTGGCTCGTTATAACAGTGATGGTTCATTAGATTCATCTCTTGATAAGGATGGAAAATTAGTTTCTCAAATTGGAAAGGCAAAAAGTGATTTTTCTATGCCTGCATATGGCGGTTATACGTCCGCTTCTAATTTATACGATTATGCCAACAGTCTTACAATTCAGTCAGATGGTAAAATTCTAGTAGCTGGTAGCACTGGCTATACCGATTTTGCTTTAGCTCGTTACAACAATGATGGTTCATTAGATGTGAGCTTTGACAGTGATGGTAAGGTAATTACAGATTTTGGTGCTAGTGAAGAAGCTCAAAGTGTCGTTATTCAAAGTGATGGCAAAATTTTGGTTGGTGGCTATTCAGGCGATTATTCAAGTCACAATTTTGCGATAGCACGCTATAACAACGATGGTTCATTGGATACAACTTTTGATACCGATGGCAAAGTCACGACAGATTTTGGTGGTGACGATAAAGGTTATAGTTTGGCTGTCCAAAACGATGGCAAAATTTTAATTGGTGGCTATTCTGGTAATAACTTCGCTTTGGCTCGTTACAACGGTGACGGCTCATTGGATGAAACGTTTAATACTAGCGGAAGAGTCACTACAGATTTTGGTGGTGATGATAAAGCCTACAGTTTAGCCATACAAAGTGATGGCAAAATTGTGTTAGCTGGCACTAGCAATAATGATTTTGCGGCAGCTCGTTACAATGCTAATGGAACTTTAGATACGACTTTTGGATTGGAATCATCAGAATTACCTTTTTCAAATACATCTCCGACAGGTGGTGTAAAAATTTCAGGAATTACTAAACAAGATGAAATCCTGTCAGTAACAAGCACATTAGCTGACGATGATGGTTTAGGTGATTTCGAATATCAGTGGCTAGGTAATGGCTATGAAATTTATGGAGCAAATGCTGCAACATATAAAATTTCAGCAAGTGATATTGGTAAAAAAATTAGTTTAAAAGTGAGTTACATTGATGGTGAAGGAACACTTGAAACTGCAACAAGTATTCCTACTGCTGTTGTCATTACCAAAATTAGTACAACACCAACTGCTGGAAATGATTTGCTCACGGGAACGACTAAAAACGACACACTTTCTGGTTTAGCAGGTGACGACACTTTGATTGGTGGCTTGGGTGTAGATAAGTTAATAGGTGGGAAAGGAGCAGATGTTTTTAAGTTTAATGCGATAAACGAAACTGGTACAAATTCAAAGACTCGTGATGTCATTACGGATTTCAATCACAGCGAAGGCGACAAAATTGACCTTTTAAATATCGATGCAAATTCAACGTCCTATTATGACCATTCGTTCAAGTTCATTGGTAGTAAAGCGTTTAGTGGAATTGCGGGAGAATTACGTTTTGATAGCACAAACAAAATTCTTTATGGCAATGCAAACAATGACAAAGTGCCAGATTTTGCGATTCAACTAAATGGCGTAACGAGTTTAGTTGTTAGTGATTTTATTTTGTAATTCGCCTAAAACCGCCCGTTTTTCAAAAAAAGCGGGCGGTTTTGTTTTTTTGTGTGCGTTTTAGGAGGCAGATGAACATGACCTACACCCCAAAATTTAACGAAGAAAAAGCCGCACAATTAGCCGCTTATTTTACGGCAAAAAGTGGCGGTGAAATTTATCATCTCATGCTGATGAAATTGCTTTATATCGCTGATCGCAACGCGCTGGCAACGTTAGGACATACGATTACAGACGATAATTATGTGTCGATGGATTACGGTCCTGTTTTATCGAACACATTATCTTTGATTGATGGCAGTGTGCGTTCGGATAACAGTTTGTGGGTTCATCTTTTATCACCTAGCAGAAACTACAAAATTGCGTTACTCAATCAACCTCATGCAATTGATACGGACGCATTATCTTCAGCTGAATTAGAGATTGCCGATAAGGTGTATGCTCAATTTGGACACATGGATAGATTTGAATTAGCGGATAAAACCCATGAATTTGCAGAATGGAAAAATCCGTATGGTTCAGCAATTCCGATTTATTACGAAGATATTTTAAAAGCGGTTGGCTTTGATGAAGTAGATTCAAATAGCATTTTGCAAGAGCTTCAAAACATAAAATCGGCGCAGGATTTTTTGAATAGTTTATGAGTTCAATCATCCAGAAAAATACGATTCTTGTCCCGATTCCTGCGCCTAATTGCAAGCATCTTTTTATCGTACTCACCGCGCCAAAAGGTCAGCCACCTGTTGTAGTAATGGTTAATATAACCACACGAAGACCAACATCAGATTGCACAGTAGTATTAACACCTAGCGACCATCCGTTTTTGACATCCTCACCGCCCTAAAGAGGCGGTGATTCCTACAGCTAGACGCTTATGTCCAAGCGCGAGAATGTTCTTAGCCGCATTAACATCTCTGTCATGCGTCGTGCCACACTCGGCACAAGTCCATTCTCTTATTCC
>CAIPQN010000108.1 GCA_903867225.1 uncultured Pseudomonadota bacterium
AATAAGAGAATGGACTTGTGCCGAGTGTGGCACGACGCATGACAGAGATGTTAATGCGGCTAAGAACATTCTCGCGCTTGGACATAAGCGTCTAGCTGTAGGAATCACCGCCTCTTTAGGGCGGTGAGGATGTCAAGAAAAGGAACAAGGTGGTGCAGACGAATGGTGGAGCGGTGGTTCAGCATTTTATCAAGGTTTGAAAATGGCATTGTTTGATATTTCTGATATGGCAAACCCAAGAGAAATGTACAGCGTCACAATTGGCGATCGTGGTACGAGTTCACCATTACTTTATAATCACAAAGCCTTATATTGGGATGCTGAAAAACATTTATTTGGCTTTCCTGTTGAAGTTTATGAATTACAAAAAGGTTTTGATAAAGCGCAGCCTTGGAATTATGGCATTGGAAAATCACAGGGGGCGTATATTTACGAAGTGACACCTGAAAATGGTTTTGTAAAAAAAGCTGTTTTATCACAACTTCCCGCCACAAATGTCACAGTGGATTACGGCAACAGCACCAGTTTTCAAGATTATTTCGTCGATAGAATTTTACGAATTGATAACAGTTTATACACGCTGTCGAATAATCAACTGAATGTTTATGATTTAACAAACTTTAGCAGTCAAGGTAAGTTAGCTTTTAAACCTTAAGTAATTTCGAGTGGTTGCGTGTTTTTGTATTAACGTGCAACCACTATTTTAGCAGCGGACATAAGCCAATAATTAAGGTATATTTAAGATTACGTTATGACAATGAACACATTAAGCATTACTTTTTAAAGACCAAATTATGCAAAATTTAACATTAGAAAACCTAGACGTTGAAGACAATAAAATCATGTCTTCACGTCGTAAATTTTTAACAAATCTTGCTGGCGGTTCTTTGCTTTTTTTGGCTGGAACAAGCGTTGCAAGTGCAAGAGTAAAGCATTTTTCGACACGCAAAACAGCGCGAAAACATAGTAGCAAGATTACTCACGTTGCAACGAAATCACATCATAAATTTAAAAGTGCAATTTCAAACCGTTTAGCAAAAAAACATAGTCACACGCATGAACACCTTGCTACTCATGATTCACATGGTAAGCATCACCGTCACTCAAAACACAATCACATTCAACTCGCGTCACACAAACAATCTCCAATACGCAGTCGAATGTATCGTGACGATGCAATCGTTTTAGATACTAGAGAAGAACGTCAATACTTTGCGCGAAAAATTCCGTCAAAAATGATTTCATTACAAAACTCACATACAGGCGATAAGTTACGATTAACCTATTTTGAACGTGGTTTGTATATTGAAGATGCGTTGCAAGAAATTGATTATATTTTGCGTGATTATCATACTGGTGATATTCATCCAATTGACCCAGCGTTACTTGATCAGCTTCACGAATTGAAATTACGTTTAGGTGTAAGTCGTCCGTTTAACATTATTTCGGGTTATCGTTCACCTGAAACAAATGCGAATTTACGTCGTCATAGCGATGGTGTTGCGAAACATAGTTTGCACATGCAAGGACGTGCGGTAGATATTCGTTTGGATGGTTATGGCGCAAGTACCATTCGAGATGCCGCGCTTTCAATGCAACGCGGCGGTGTGGGCTATTATTCTGCGTCTAATTTTGTTCATTTGGATACGGGCGACGTAAGAACATGGGGCGCGTAATTACAAACGACTTTTGACCAGTTCATAAATTTCCTGGCTGGCAACTTCAGCATTATTCAAAATAGCCGTTAATTCGGCTATTTTTTTGTCTGCGAATTCCCTATCTTTCAAGCTGGCTGCATTGATATAAACATTTAATGCCGCACTTTTTAACGCTGCATAACCTGACATTACAGCAACACCTGCATCACTAATCACTGCAGCACTGCCCTTTTCAGCGGCAATTTGACTCAATGCAATCACTTCAGCACACGCTTTTGCACACGCCAAAGGCACGTCGGTTGCGTCTTTTAAAACAGTTTGAATTGCGGCACTTCGTGCTACTTTTTCGTTGTCCGTTTCTTTTGGCAAGCCATAAGTTGCCATTAAACGATTAAAAACATCAACATCGGCTTTAATCATCTCAGTTAATGATTCACGCAAGATTTCAGATTTTTCGAGTAACGCTCGCATTTCAGTTTCAACTTCGGCATATTTGGGCTTACCAATCGTCAAATTACACACCATGCTTGTTAATGCCGCAGCTTGTGCGCCCATTAGTGCCGCCGCACTTCCACCACCTGGTGTGGCGGATTTACTGGCTAATGTATCAAGATAGTTTTGTAATGAATCGTCTTTAATTTCAGTCATTTTTAAATTCAGATCAAGTGGAAAAATAGGTCGAATCACAAAACTACGCCGAGTTTTGTTATCATTCAACGCAACATTATCGCAGAATCACACATTATGACTATTCCAAAAATCGCTATTTTCACCGACGATGCTGGCTGGCACGGCAAACAATTACAACAAGCCTTTAAAAAATTAGGTTATGACAGCGTATTTGTATCTTTAAAGCAGTGCTGTTTTAATCTTAAAAGTCCCGAATTGCCCATTTTTATTCCCGAATTTGAAGATGAATTACCAGTCGCGGCATTTGTGCGAGGTGTTCCAGGCGGGTCGTTAGAAGAGGTCATTTTATATTTGGATTTTTTGCATGCTCTGAAAATTATGGGAATTCCCGTTTATAACGATGCGAATGCCATTGAACGTAGCGTTGATAAAGCTATGACCAGTTTTTTATTACATCACGCAGGGTTAAAAACCCCGCCGACGTGGGTTTTGTGTAATAGAGATGCAGCATTGACTTTGGTTAAAAATGAACTGTCTCAAGGGAATTTTATTATCAGTAAACCGCTGTTTGGTTCACAAGGCGAAGGCATTCGACGCATTGAAAAAATGACTGACTTACCTTGGTTGACAAGCAGTCATGGCGTTTATTATTTACAGCGTTTTGCGCCTAGTGCTGGCGAAGGTTGTTCTGATTACCGCGTGTTTGTAATCAATGGCAAAGTCGTGGCAACCATGCGCCGACGCGGTAAATCGTGGCTAAATAATGTTGCGAAAGGTGCGAGCTGTGAACGTGTTGAACCGAGTGACGAAATGATTGCTTTAGCCATTCAGGCAACAAATTTATTAAAAATGGATTATGCGGGTGTGGATATTCTTGAGGACAGCGCGGGAGAATTGAACGTAATTGAGATTAACAGCGTTCCCGCATGGAAAGGCTTGGAAAGTGTGTGTGATGTGACAATTGCAGAATTGCTTGCACAAGATTTAATTAACCGACATCTAAAAACGAAATGAATTCATTAAAATTAGCCGAGTTTTACCGTGAAGCGTGCGAAGTCGAATTGCAAGCCTTTAAACCTGGCAATGTAAGTATTTACTCCGAAGGTCACGACATGACAGTAGATGATTTTCGGCGAAGTTATGAAGTCAGCGCGACACCACTTTGCGATGTGACTTATTCACTCGGCGAAAAAATTTTTTACGCCACGAAAGCAACTTATGATGCTGTGGGTTGCAATACGAATTTAGGGATTATTTTGCTGTGTGCGCCCTTGATTTATGCGGTTCAACATTATCCAGATTTAACATTGCGGGAAGCATTGGCGGAAGTTTTAAAGAACACCACGATTGACGATGCAAATTGGACGTTTAAAGCAATTTCTTTAGCTTCGCCTGGCGGTTTGGGGGAAGTTGAAAATCAAAATGTAAATCAAAATGCAACTATAACGCTGCAAGCCGCAATGTGCCTATCTTCCGACAAAGATAGAATTGCATTGCAGTACGTTAGTGATTATAAAGATATTTTCGATTTAGGCGTTTTCAGTTATACTTACGCTTTCAATCGGTGGGGTGAGCGGAGTTGGGCGGCAGTTGCAGTTTATGCAGATTTGTTAAGCCAATTTCCAGATAGTCATATCGAGAGAAAATTTGGGAGTCGGTACTCTGCAAGGGTAGCAACTATGATGCGAGAACTTAGTGATAAGTTACAAATCGTAAATGACCCTGAACAGGTTAAACCTCTGCTTTATCAGATGGATATTGAGCTTAAATCAAAGGGTTTAAATCCAGGTACTTCAGCTGATTTAACAGTCGCGACAGTGTTAACCGCATTTTTAGAATGTTCTCTCTGTAAGTAGAGACAAACCTCGGAGACATGAGTAATGTCGATAGTAAATTCAGTTTTATCATTTTTTTGTTCAAAGGAGAAAAATAGCATGGCAAAAATCAATAACTTGCGCGTAGGCGAATCATTAGTAGGCGAAGGCAACGAAATCGCTCACATCGACTTAATCATTGGGCCTCGCGGTTCAGCTGCTGAAACAGCTTTTGCAAACGCTTTAACAAACAACAAAGATGGCTTTTCAACTTTGTTAGCTGTTGTTGCACCAAACTTGATGGTTAAACCAGCAACTATTTTGTTCAACAAAGTAACAATCAAAGGTTCTAAACAAGCTGTTCAAATGTTTGGTCCAGCACAACGTGCAGTTGCTATGGCTATTGCAGATTCTGTTGAAGACGGCACAATCCCAGCTGATGAAGCTGACGATTTATTCGTTTCTGTTGGTGTATTCATTCACTGGCAAGCTGAAGACGATGCAAAAATCGAAGAATTCAACTATAAAGCAACAAAAGAAGCATTAAAACGCGCTATCGACGGTTCACCAACTGCGAAAGAAGTTGTAGCTGCGAAAAAAGAAGCAAAACATCCGTTTGCTGCAAACAGCGTTTAATTCAATTTAAGTCTTTTGACTTAACTCGAATAAACAAAAATACCTCCGCTTGCGGAGGTATTTTTTTGTCTAAAAGTGGGCAAAATCTGTTTTAGTAATCGTGCCTGAATGCAGCGCACTTGCTAACAAAATGTTTTTAATGCCAATCGATTTAAGCTGTTTCACGTCATTTATATTTCGTACGCCACCCGCCGCAACAAAATTTTTTTGCGGATAATCACATTTAAAACGCTTTAATAAATCAATTGCAACACCTTGTGAACTACCTACACGATTTAACGTCATGATAATTACATTGTCTGACCACAAATCGGGCTGCGTAAAAATATTTTTCGATCCTAATTTTTCACCTGTTGCACCGTAATCCAGAGATAAAACAAACTGATTTTTAAAATCATTCAACTCAAATAAATTTTCATCGGTAAAACATTCGCTTCCCAAAACAGGAAAATAATTTGACGGAAAAATTTGTACTTTTTGATAGCCAGCATCAACCCAAAATGTGATTTTTGGAAAATCATTTAATACGTTTTGAATTAAATTGGCATGAGTCCCCTGCCCTGTAATTGCATCTAAATCCGCAATATAAAATGTATCAAAAACATAAATTTGTAAAAAACCATGTAACACTGAATAAATATCTGTATTCTTTGTAAGTATGCTTTTTATCGGTTGATATTGTTCACGTTGCCCTTGTTTTGCATGGACAACAACCCCATTTTTTAAATCGATAACTGGAATAAGTTTAATTGACTTCACTACATCACAACACAGTAAAAATTATTCAAATTCATAAAAAAATCCATACAAAAGCTATATTATAACTATTTTAACGAATTCTATTTTTTGCCATTAACCTTGAGAATTTAAATTGAAACCCTTTAACGAAGAACTCGCCCAACACATTGCCGTTATGAATTTGGCAAAATGTTGTAACGAATCCGTAGAAACAGCGGCAAAATTATTAATTGCAACCTTTGAAAGTGGCAACAAAGTTTTGTTGTGTGGAAACGGTGGTAGCGCGGCAGATGCTCAACATATCGCAGCAGAATTTGTAGTGCGTTATCAATTAAAACGTCGTGCATTACCTGCGATTGCGTTGACAACTGACACGTCAATTTTGACCGCTCATGCTAATGATTTTGACTTTGACAGCGTGTTTGTAAGGCAAGTTGAAGCGTTAGGAAATGTAGGTGATACGTTAATTGCAATTTCAACGTCAGGAAACAGCAAAAATATCGTTCAAGCTGCACAAATCGCCCGTATAAAAAATTTAAATGTCATTGCATTGACTGGTGAAAACGGTGGCGCGTTAGCCCAGTTTGCGACGAATTTAATTACTGTACCGTCAAATATCACGGCACGCATTCAAGAAACCCATATTTTAATCGGACATTACTGGTGTGGTGTCGTGGAGGAAAGTTTAAATGTTAGCGAATCTGCCTGATTTTTCGATAGCGCGAGTTTTAGTTATTGGCGATGTAATGCTTGATCGTTATTGGTCAGGGCAAGCGTCACGAATTTCACCCGAAGCCCCCGTTCCTGTTGTGAAAGTAAAAACAATTGAAGAACGTGTTGGCGGTGCAGCAAACGTGGCGTTAAACATTGCTAAACTGGGTGGAAAAGTCACGTTAATTGGCGTTATCGGCGATGATTCAGACGGAGATATTTTGCAACAGTTGTTGTGTGCCGAAGGCGTAGAATGTAATTTTATTATTGAAAAATCGTTACATACGATTTGTAAATTGCGCGTCATGGCACAGCATCAACAATTGATTCGTGTCGATTTTGAAGAAACGCCATTGAATTTTAATCATGCAGATTTAGTCAAATGCTTGCAAAATCATTTAGCCAAAAACAAAGTCGTCGTGTTTTCAGATTACGGCAAAGGCACATTAAAAAATGTTGCCGATTACATTTCGATTGCTAAAAATGCAGGTCTAAAAACGCTGGTTGACCCGAAAGGCATGGATTATTCACGTTATCAAAATGCGGATTTAATTACGCCAAATTTAGGGGAATTAAAAGCGGTTGTCGGTGAAGGCGAAATTGAAACGTTAATTGAAAAAGGACGGGAATTATTAGCCGCCCAAAAAATTGAAACGTTATTACTCACTCGTGGCGAAGCTGGCATGAGTTTGATTGATGCCGATTTGACCTATTCATTACCCGCGCAAGCCAAAGATGTTTTTGATGTTACAGGTGCGGGCGATACTGTAATTGCTGTCATGGCGTTAGGTTTAGCTATTGATTTTCCATTGCAATACGCCATGTATTTAGCGAATTTAGCGGCAGGAATTGTAGTAGGTAAAGTCGGAACTTCGACAGTTTCAACGCTTGAATTAACCCGTGAAATGCACACGCATCGCAATACATTTGGCGTGGTTTCAGAAAATGAATTGCTACAAATTATGCAACACGCCAACGCGCATGGTGAAAAATTAGTGATGACTAATGGCTGTTTTGATTTATTACATATTGGACATATTACTTATTTACAGCAGGCGAAAGCGTTGGGTGATCGCTTGATTGTTGCGGTAAATTCAGATGAATCAGTAAAAATGCTTAAAGGTGATTCCAGACCCATTAACGATTTACAGGCACGAATGGCAATTTTAGCTGCGTTGGAATGTGTTGATTGGGTAGTAGAATTTAATGAAGAAACGCCCGAACGACTTTATAACTATTTGTTGCCCGATATATTGGTAAAAGGTGGTGATTATAAAGTGGAAGAAGTTGTGGGTGGTGCGGCAGTAATTGCAAATGGTGGTGCGGTAAAAATTTTGTCGTTTGTTGATGGTCACTCGACTAGCAAAATGATTGAACGTGCAAAATTAGGGGAGAATTATGGTAATTCACAATAGCGGTATTTTTTTATATTTACTAATGGCATTTGGTTCGGGTTATGCGATTGGAAATTTACCTAGTATGGGATTTTTAAAAACATGGTTTTTATCCATCATTTTTGTACCCATTGCGTATGAATTACTGAATCCGAATTCTTTGATGGTAATAACAGTGGTAGGGTTTTCATTTGGACTTTTATTTGCGAAAAGTTTGTCATTTTTTGAATTAATGGATTATTTAAGTCCATTTCGGTTTATACAAAAGTATTCTAAACAACAAGAACCTAAATTTAATCATTCCAATCAACAATTTTCAGCTCAAAACATTGGTGACACCGAGGTGCCAATCGATAATCGTAGACCAGAAGAAGTGCTAGGCTTGAATTTTAATTTTACGCAAGCAGAATTGAAAGCTGCTTATCAACGAGAATCAAATCGTACGCATCCCGATAAATGGATAAACAAACCTGAATCGATGAAAAAAATTATGGAAGCAGAACAGAAATTAATAAATTTGGCTTATAACAAATTAAAGCGCGATTGAATTGAACTTAGAGGGAAATTTAGACTTTATTGCGAGAAAAAAGTTTTTGGCGATGGACTAGGGATTCGAACCCCAGGAACCTTTCGGTTCGACGGTTTTCAAGACCGTTGCTTTCGACCGCTCAGCCAGTCCACCACAAAACTTACACTACATATTATATCTATAAAGTCGTTTTTTGCAAGCAAAACGTCATTTTTTGGTAATTTTAACGTTTTTTAACGACTTTTAGCGTTTCATTTAATTACTACGATCCAATTTTCTATAGCCGATTGCTTCGCTTAAATGTTGAATTTCAATATCTGTCGAATTCGCTAAATCTGCAATCGTCCGCGCTAATTTCAAAATTCGATGATAAGCGCGATTCGATAAGCCAAAACGTTCCATTGCTTGATCTAACAATCGATGACTCGAATCCGATAACTCACACCATTGCTTCACTTCTTTCGCACTTAATGCCGCATTCGCCTTACCTGCACGCGAAATAGCAAGATTTCGTGCCGCAACAACTCGCGCTCGAATCGTTGCACTACTTTCTTCGCCATCAGGTGAACCGCGCCGCAATACTTCATGTGGAACACGAGGCACTTCAAGGTGCATATCAATTCTATCTAAAAGAGGTCCAGAGATTTTCGCTCGATACCGACCGATTTGTTCTGAACTACAATGACAACGTCCCGACGCATCACCCAAATAACCACAAGGACAGGGATTCATTGCCGCAATCAATTGAAAACGCGCTGGAAAATCTACTTGCCGCGCCGCGCGTGAAATCGTGATATGTCCCGTTTCTAATGGTTCGCGCAACACTTCCAAAACTTTTCTATCAAATTCTGGTAATTCATCCAAAAACAATGTGCCGTAATGCGACAACGAAATTTCACCAGGTTTTGGATTGCTACCACCGCCCACCAATGCCGCTGCGGAAGCTGTATGGTGTGGCGCACGATATGGCGGTCGTAACCAATTTGCCACATCTAATCCTTGATCGCTAATTGAGGCAATCGCTGCCGTTTCTTGCGCTTGTTCTTCTGTCAACGAAGGTAAAATCGTTGGCATTCTTGAAGCCAACATCGATTTACCCGTTCCAGGAGGTCCCAGCATCAGCAGGTTATGTGCGCCCGCCGCTGCAATTTCAAACGCCCGTTTGACATGATATTGCCCATGAACATCTGAAAAATCCAACTCATGAAAAATTTCTGCTGATTGTGGATTTTGATATGTCGTTTGAATCTGTGAACGACCATTCAAATGGGCGCAAACTTCCAATAAATGTGCGGCGGGTAAAATTTCTACATTTTTAACTAACGCCGCTTCTGCTGTATTTTCTTTGGGTAAAATTAACTGCCGATTACAATCTCGCGCTCGAATCGCAATCGGTAACACGCCAATAATTGGACGTAATTCGCCACCTAACGATAATTCACCCACGCACTCGTATTGATCCAAATTTTTGCTTGAAATCTGTCCGCTTGCCGCCAAAATTCCAAGCGCAATCGCTAAATCAAATCGTCCGCCTTCTTTTGGTAAATCAGCGGGCGCAAGATTCACGGTGATGCGTTGGGCAGGAAAATCGAAACGGCAATTTTGAATCGCGCCACGCACACGGTCTTTACTTTCTTTCACCGCTGTTTCAGGCAAACCTACGATATTTAAAGCTGGCAAACCATTTGCAACATGAACTTCGACTGTAACTAATGGCGCGTCAATGCCAGAGCGTCCGCGACTGTAAATGACGGCTAATCCCATTTTAGCTTACTCAGCTTGCGGAGATTCTAATGCCGCTACACGTTTTTCAAGTGCTTCTAAATTGGCACGCGTTTTCGCTAATACCATTTTTTGCACCTCGAATTCTTCACGCGTCACTAATTCCATTTTGCCCAATGCGCTTTGCAAAATAGCCCGAAAGGTTTTTTCTAAATCTTCTTTGATTGTATGCAACGCAGGCGGTAAAACACCTGCCAATTTATTTGCCATTTCATCAATTGTTTTTGTATCAAACATAAAAGTATCTCTAAAAGTTAAGCCGCTAAACGGTGTTCACGGCAGATTTTGTGGGTTTCAATTTGCCAAACGGGTAAACCCGTTTCGATGCAAATGTAATGATTTTCTTCGACGTTAAAATTCACACACGAATCGCATGAACCAAAACTTTTCGCATCACAACTTTGTTGTAGCGTTGATAAGGTCATTCGTAATGCGTCATCCAAATTATCGTATTGCTTTGAAAGTACCGCTTGCTGCGCTTGATTAAAAATATCGTCATTTGTGTTTTCAAGCAGCAAGTGACCCGATTTCGATAACATTAAATGCGTAACACGCGCATCTTCATCATCAATGTGTTTTTCAATGTAGCCTTTACGCTCTAAAACCTGCAACGTTTGCGAAACCGTTCCTTTCGTCAAACCAAAATACTCGGTGACTCCAACGGCAGTATTACTATAACTATTGCAAGCACTTAAATAATCAAGCACTTGAATATGAACGGGCTGCAAACCTAAAGCTGCATATTTTTTACGTTCTTCAGCACGAATTAACGTGCTAATACGTTCAATCAATTTGAAAGTGGATAAATTCTGCATCGATTACGCAAATGCCTTTTTGAAGAATTCGGGTTGCGCCATTGCTGCGTGATGAATATCGAGGTTGTAATAAACGGTTTCAAAATCTTTGTTCGCGCAATCTGCCTCACGGAAAGTTAATGCCGTTTTGCTGGCAATTGTTCCACTCCACCAACCCGATGGATAAATACATTGTGGAAAAAATAGTGTTTGTTGATGTGAAAAACCAGCCGTTTTCATCGCGCCACGCATATCTTTGATTAAATCTAAATGTAACAACGCAGATTCACTTTGTTGAATTAACATTCCGTCTTCCGCTAAACACGCCACGCAGTCACGATAAAACGCTTCACCAAATAATCCTTCCGCCACACCAACAGGATCGGTGCTATCAACAATGATTAAATCAACCGAATTTGGCGCGGCATCTTTGAGCCATTTAATGCCGTCGATAAATTTCAAATCCGCACGCGAATCGCTGTTTGATTCGCATAACTCTGGGAAATAAATTTCAGCTAAACGAGTAACACGCTCATCAATGTCAATTTGCACAGCTTCTTCAACATTTTTATGCTTCAACACTTCGCGCAATGTACCGCAATCACCGCCGCCGATAATCCAAACGCGTTTTGGGTTCGGATGTGAAAACAATGCGGGGTGACTCATCATTTCGTGATAAAAAAAGTTATCGCGGGTTGAAACCATCGTGCAACCGTCAATCACCATCAATTTACCGAACGTTTCCGTGTCGTAAATTTCTAAGTGTTGAAAATCAGATTGTTCTTCGTGAAGTTTTTCTTTAATTTTGAGTGAAAACGCTGTGCCAGTTGGCAACATTTGCTCGGTGAACCATTCATTTGAATTCATTATGCTAAAATCCTAAAAAGTTAAGTGACGCGACTATTATAGTTGGATTCGCGTATTGCTTGCACCTTGAACCTTTGACCATAAACCTAAAACTATGCAAATTCATTTAATTACTGTCGGAACCAAAATGCCTTCGTGGGTACAACAAGGCTATGACGAATACGCAAAACGTTTGCCACGAGAATGTGAATTGATATTAAAAGAAATTCCCGCTGGAAAACGCGGCAAAAATAGTGATGTCGCTCGAATTGTTAAAGATGAAGGTGAGCGAATGCTGGCAGCTATTCCGCCCCATAGTCATTTGGTGACATTGGATTTGGGTGGGAAAATGTGGTCAACAATGGAATTATCACAATCAATGGAGCGTTGGCAAGGCAACGGACAGCACGTTTCATTGGTAGTCGGAGGTCCAGAAGGTTTGGCGGATGCGGTAAAACAAAATGCGCGAGAATCGTGGTGCTTGTCGAATCTCACTTTTCCACACCCGCTTGTAAGAATTGTGGTCGCTGAACAGCTTTATCGGGCGTGGAGTATTCTACAAAATCACCCGTATCATCGCTGAACGCCTATTCGTCATTTTCAGAATGTCTAAAATGTATCGTTAAACCTTGTAAAAAGTTTCTTAAAACTTGGTCGCCACATTTACGATGATGTTTATGTGCTTCGTGCCTAAAAAAAGAACTGAGTTCAGGTTTTGATAACTCAAAGCCCGCTAAGTCAAGCATGTGTAACATATCTTCTTCTTTGAATTCTAACGCAATTCTAAGTTTTCTAAGAATACCATTGTTATTTAATTCACTGGTTGGTTTTACAACCGCGCCATCTTCTTTTTTGCCACGTTTGTAAGTAATTAGACCGTCTAAAAATAAGGTCAACAATTTATTATTGAGTGCAACAAAATTGTCTTCATTGTCTTTTTTAAGCAATTTAAGTAAATCTTCGCGTGTGATTTCATAATCGCTCAAAGCAAATATATCCATCATTGCCGCATCGTTTAAATCTAAAGCGTAACGCACACGGCGCAATACATCGTTATTTATCATAAGTTTATTGTTAAGGTTTAATTGTTAAGCATGAATAGTCGCACGTTTATTGATTTATACAAAACGAAGAATCAATTTGCCGCAAAATTTGACGCGCTGTAAATTATGACGAATAAAAAAGGCTGATTTTCATCAGCCTTTTTGGTTTAAAACTGCGTTGAAATTATTTCAACAAACCTTGCAACAAGCCATTCAATTTGTGAACAAACGCCGCTGGATCATCTAAATGTCCGCCTTCGCTCAAAATCGCTTGGTCAAACAAAATCTGTGTTAAATCGGCAAAACGTGTGTCATCTTGTTCAGTTTTTAAACGCTGCACGAGTGCGTGGTCAGGATTGATTTCAAAAATTGGTTTTTTACCGCCGCCCATTCCACCAAGCATTTGTCCGACATCTTTCATCATGCGTTCCATGTGTAAACTCATGCCGTAAACGTCCGCCACCAAACAAGCTGGCGATTCAGTTAAACGATGACTTAATTTCACATCACTGACTTTTTCACCCAACACGGTTTTAATTTGCGTTAAAACAGATTCAAAATCTTTGTTAACTTCTTCGTGCGCTGCTTTTGCTTCTTCGGTTTCTTCTTCACCCAAATCTAAATCGCCTTTGGCAACTGATTGAATATGTTTGCCGTCGAATTCATCCAAATGCGACACCAACCATTCGTCGATGCGGTCAGAAAGCAATAAAACTTCAATGCCTTTTTTGCGGAAGATTTCTAAATGTGGACTATTTTTCGCCGCCGCAAAACTTTCAGCAGTGACATAATAGATTTTATCTTGCCCTTCTTTCATGCGGCTGACGTAATCTTCTAGCGAAACGTCTTGTTTATCGGTGTCATTGTGCGTTGAAGCAAAACGGAACAATTTCGCTACACGATCTTTATTTGCGCTGTCTTCAATCGGAGCTTCTTTTAACACCATGCCGAATTGTGACCAGAACGTCGCGTATTTTTCAGGTTCGTCTTTTGCCAAACTTTCCAACATTCCCAACACTTTTTTAACTGCACCTGATTTAATGGTGTTGATTTGTTTGCCTTGCTGCAAAATTTCTCGCGACACGTTCAACGGTAATGAATTTGAATCAATAATCCCACGAATAAAGCGTAAATAACGTGGCATCAATTGTTCCGCGTCGTCCATGATGAAAACTTTGCGAACGTACAATTTCACACCATGTTTTGCGTCTTTGTCCCACATATCAAATGGCGCACGGCTTGGAACGTACAACAACAATGTGTATTCGTTGGTACCTTCAACTTTGCTGTGAACGTGCGTTAATGGGTCTTGGAAATCGTGCGCGACGTGTTTATAAAATTCGTTGTAATTTTCGTCAGTGATTTCATGACGTGCTTTTGTCCACAAAGCCGCTGCGCTGTTAATCGTTTCTTCAACAATTTCTTGCACAACTTTTTCAGCGTCATCTTCTTCGCCATAAGAAGGTGTTGCTTGCTTGTCCATTACAATCGGCAACGAAATATGATCAGAGAATTTGCGAACGATTGAACGTAATTTCCAGCCATCTAAAAATTCGTCTTCGCCTTCTTTTAAATGCAACGTGATTTCTGTGCCTCGAGAGGCTTTTTCAACGCCTTCAATTGTATAATCGCCTTCGCCAGCAGATTCCCAACGTGTCGCTTCAGTTGAACCTGCTTTACGAGTAGTTAAAGTCACTTTGTCTGCAACAATAAACGCCGAATAAAAACCTACACCGAATTGTCCGATTAACTCGCTATCTTTCGCTTGTTCGCCTGTTAAGGCTTCAAAAAATTGTTTTGTGCCAGACTTGGCAATTGTACCAATGTGTTCTTGAACTTCGGCGCGTGTCATGCCGATGCCGTTATCACTAATTGTGACGGTACGTTTTGTTTCGTCGAAATCAATACGGATTTTTAAATCACTGTCGCCTTCGTACAAACTATCGTTTGATAAACCTTTAAAACGCAACTTGTCCGCTGCATCAGACGCATTTGAAATCAATTCGCGTAAGAAAATTTCTTTGTTGCTGTAAAGCGAGTGAATCATCAAATGTAAAAGATGTTTCACTTCTGTTTGAAAGCCAAGGGTTTCTTTTTGTGTCGCTGTGGTCATGATTTTTCCTACAAAATTAAAATTAAAAATTAAGTCATCACAAATTTGGGGATGAAGAACTTTTTTTCAAGGCAATTTATTCAAAACGCCTTTATTTTATTCTGTCGGAAAATTTTTAAATCTGTTTACCAATCAATAAACCCAGCCCAATGCTACCGCTACAAATCAAACTATTGGCAACAAAAAGTCCCAGCATAAAATTGGTTTGTGCATCGAAAGAAAATCCGTGTTCGATTAAAAATAAAATCAAATACAAACCAGAAAGCGTTAAATACGCACCTATGATTAACACCAAAAGAGTGGCGCGTTGTTCAACAGGAAGTGCAATTTTTTGCAGCAATAATGCGGCTACAACGCCAATCAATAATGCGCCAATCGCATTGATGACCATCATGCCGTAAGGAATTGAATTATTTGATAACTGTAAAACGCCGCTGCTATATGAAAATAAACCTCGTCCGCACAATAAACCCAGCCAAACCGCCATTAAACAACTGCTGACGCTAATGGCGATATTCAAAAATGCTTTGCTAATTTGCCCTTGTTCAAGTAAATAAAACGTTTCTAATGAGAAGGTCGAAAACGTAGTAAACGCGCCAATAAATCCGACTAAAATCGCTGCTCGATAATCTAACGCAACTGTTATACGCTGCAAAATCAACGTTTCACTAAGCAAACCAATTAAAAATGAACCGCCGATATTGACGAATAATGTGCCATAAGGGAAACCACGTCCGAGCCATTGATACAAACCTGTGGACACTAAAAAGCGCATTATCGCGCCGACCGCGCCACCAATTGCAATGACGAGTAAATGGTTCATTTTTTAAAACGGTCTAATGAAATGTTCGCGGTAATAACGCAATTCTTCGATAGATTCGATAATGTCGTCGAGAGCTTGATGGGTTGATTCTTTGCTAAAACCCTCTTTGATTTCAGGACACCAACGCGCTGCCAATTCTTTAAACGTCGAAACATCGACGCAACGATAATGGAAAAATTCTTCCAACGTCGGCATATAACGCACTAAAAAACGGCGGTCTTGCCCGACGCTATTGCCACAAATCGGCGATTGCCCAGCATCTACCCATTGACTTAAAAATTCAACGGTGGCTTTTTCTGCTTGTTCAGCTGTGACGGTTGAGGCTTTTACACGCTCAATCAAACCCGATTTTCCGTGATGTTCTTGATTCCAATCATCCATCGCCGCCAACGTTTCGTCGGATTGATGAATTGCCAGCACTGGACCCTGTGCCAGAATGTTTAGGTTTTTGTCGGTGACAATTGTGGCAATTTCGATAATCACGTCAACTTCGGGATTTAAGCCCGTCATTTCTAAATCAATCCAAATTAAGTTTTCTGCGTGTTTCGTCATGGGAATTCTCTAAGGTTTTAAACGATATTTTGCCAAACGGCGGCGTTCAAAAAGCAACGTAATCATGGCGTATAATAACATCAACGCCGTTGCCAAACATCCAATTTGCCAATGCAACAACGGTTGTAATTTCACATTCGCAAAATACAAACTCACGCCCAAACTCATGTAACCCAAAACGCTTTTGACATCGTAATCGACTCGATAAAACTTTTGTCCCAAAAAGTACGACACCGCTGCCATCGCCGCGTAACACACCAACGTCGCATAAGCCGAACCCGTGTAACCAAATTTTGGAATCCAATAAAAATTTAAAACAATCGTCAATGCCGCGCCAAATAACGACACGCCCGCGCCCATCAACGTTTTATCGCTGAGTTTGTACCAAATCGACAAATTGACATAAATCCCTAAAAACAAATTCGCCAACAATAAAATTGGCACAACGTGTAAACCCGCGCGGAATTCTTCGCCAATAAAGTATTTGAAAAAATCTAAATACAACGTCACCAGCAGAAAAATAAACACGCAGAAAATCGTGAAATAATGCAGTACGCGAGCATAAATCAGTTTTGCGTCACTGTTTTTGGCGTACGAAAAAAAGAACGGTTCGGCGGCATAACGAAACGCTTGAATAAATAACGTCATCAAAATCGACAATTTATAACACGCACTGTAAATGCCCAATTGCGCCAAATTCGTCGCCGTATCGTAAGGCAACAGATATTTGAGCAACGCCCGATCCAACATTTCGTTAATGATTCCTGCAAACCCAATCACCACAATCGGCAACGAATAACGCGCCATTCGTTTGAAAAGTTGCCAATCAAAACCCACGCTTAGACCTTTCAATTGCAGCATCAAAAACAGAAATTTACTGCCACTCGCCATCAAATTCGCCAAGAAAATATAACCCACGCCAATTTCAGGTTGATAAACGTAATGCAACCATTCGACGTTTTGCGCTTGTAATTTCGGACATAAAACAATGAAAAACAAACTCAGCGCGACGGTTAATAGAATTTCAAAAATTTTAATGCTGGCGAAACGTAACGCTTTATTTTCAGCACGCAGTTTGGCAAATGGCAACGCGGCAATCGCATCGAACGTTAAAATTAACGCGAAATATAAAATATATTCCGAATGTGTGGCGTAATTTAATGCGCCAGAAATTGCGCTGTTGAAGGTTGTAAGTAATGCGAAAATGCTGAGATTGAGCAATAAAATAAAACTCAACGCGGTCGAATAGGCTTTGTCGTTATCGCTGCGAAATCGAAAATAACCCGTTTCAAATCCGAGTAATAAAAACACCGATAAAAAGCCTGAATACGCATAAAATTCCGACACAACGCCATATTCTGTCGCGGTGAAATAGTAGGTATAAAGCGGGACGAGCAGGTAATTTAGAAAGCGTCCGAAGATGCTGCTCAAGCCATAAATGGCGGTTTGGGAAACGAGTTTTTTAATCATCAATTCAAGCGTTTTTCGTGTAGATACTCGTAGCAAATTTATTTTATTTCTGCGCTAACAAATCCAATTTGTCGCCACGCTTCATACAACACAATCGCAACAGTATTCGACAAATTCAAACTGCGACTTTCGGGTTGCATTGGTAAATATAAACATCGTTCGCCAATATCTTGCAACACATCAGCAGGCAAACCGCGTGTTTCAGGACCAAATAAAAACGTATCGCCCGCTTCAAAAACTACGTCACTGTAAATAGTTTTACCCTTGGTCGTCAGCGCAAAAACACGCGCGGGTTGCACTTTCACAAAAAAATCTGATAACGATTCATGCAATTGAACCGACACCCATTCGTGATAATCCAACCCTGCACGACGCAATTTTTTATCATCCAAATCAAACCCTAACGGTTTAATTAAGTGCAATTGCATCCCTGCATTTGCACATAATCGAATGATATTGCCTGTGTTTGCTGGAATTTCTGGTTCAAACAAAACAATATGAAACATATTAAAAATTGTTGTCGATATTCACAGGCGTTAATTTCCAAATTTCATTGTTGTAATCAGTAATTGTACGATCTGTCGAGAATTTACCACTCGCCGCCGTATTCAAAATACTCATTTTCGTCCAACGTTCTTGATCACGATAAGCATCTTCAACACGCCCTTGTGCATCAACAAAACTACGGAAATCAGCAATCGTTTTCCACTGATCGTTTGAACTTTTGATTGAATTGATGATGTCATCAAAAATACCTGGTTCAAACTGATTGAAATGTCCACATTCCAATAATCGCATCGTGCGCTGCAAATCTTCGTCTGCATCAATGTAACTTTGCGGATTGTAGTTATGACTTAATGCTTGAACTTCTTCTTCAGTCAAACCGAATAAGAAGAAATTTTCGTCGCCGACTTCTTCACGAATTTCGATATTTGCGCCGTCCAATGTGCCAATAGTTAACGCGCCATTCATCATAAATTTCATATTACCTGTGCCAGAGGCTTCTTTGCCAGCCGTTGAAATTTGTGACGATAAATCAGCACCTGGACAAATTTTTTCCATCGCAGAAACACGATAATTCGGTAAGAAAACCAACTTTAATTTGCCACCAACATCTGGATCATTGTTAATGACGTGACCGACATTGTTAATCAATTTAATGATTCGTTTCGCCATGTAATAACCAGGAGCTGCTTTCCCGCCAATTAACACACAACGATCCACCCAATTTGCTGTGTCACCACGTTTAATACGATCGTACAAATGAATAACGTGCAACACGTTCAATAATTGGCGTTTGTATTCATGAATCCGTTTTACTTGAACATCAAACATCGCATTTACATTAAAATCAACGTCATGTTCTTGTTTTTTCAAATCAATCAATCTTTGTTTTGCGTGTAATTTCAACAACGCCCATTTTTCACAGAATTTTTTGTCATCCGCATAAGGAACAAGCAATTTCAACTGCGACAAATCAGTAATCCAAGCATTACCAATGGTTTCAGTAATTAACTCGGCTAGTTCAGGATTACACGCAGCCAACCAACGACGCGGGGTTACGCCATTCGTTTTATTGTTAAATTTGGCAGGCCATAATTCATAGAAATCACGGAACAAACCTTGTTGCAATAATTTTGAATGCAATTCAGCTACGCCGTTTACAGAATAACTACCGACAATCGCTAAATATGCCATTCGCACATATTGTCCGCCCGCACCTTCTTCGATAATAGACATTCGTGCCAAACGGTCTTTATCACCAGGCCAACGTGCTGAAACTTGCATCATAAAGTGCATATTGATTTCAAAAATAATTTCCATCAATCGTGGCAATAACTCTTTAAACAACCCGACCGACCAACGCTCTAATGCTTCAGGTAATAACGTGTGATTTGTGTACGCCATTGTTTTGCTTGTAATTGCCCATGCTTCATTCCACGATAAACCATGATCATCAATCAATATACGCATTAATTCCGCTACTGAAATACTTGGATGCGTGTCATTTAATTGAAAACAATGTTTTGCAGCGAATTCTGTAAAATCATTACCATGTCGTCCGACCCACGACGCAACGACATCTTGCAAACTCGCTGAAGCCAACAAATACTGCTGACGTAAACGTAATGCTTTGCCGTTTTCGTTTGCATCATTTGGATAAAGTACCATCGTGATATTTTCAGCGGTATTTTTTGAAGCGACGGCTTCGGCATAATCGCCCGCATTAAATTCTTGCAAATCAAATTCTTCTGTTGCGGTCGCTTTCCACAAACGCAATGTATTCACCGTGCCATTTTGATAACCAGGAATAGGTGTGTCAAAAGGAACAGCCAAAATATCTTGCGTATCAACCCAACTCACACGCTGTTTTCCGTGCGCGTCAGTCCTAATTTCTGTTCGTCCACCGAATTTCACTCGTTGTACATATTCAGCACGTTCAATTTCCCATACATTGCCATTACGCAACCAATGATCAGGTCTTTCAACTTGTTCACCATTTACGATTGCTTGCGAAAACATACCGTATTCATAACGCAACCCATAACCTGTCACGGGCAATTGCAATGTCGCGCAACTATCAATAAAACAAGCGGCTAAACGTCCTAAACCACCGTTACCCAAACCTGCATCGGGTTCACTTTCAACTAATTCTTCAAGGTCTAAACCTAGGTCATACATAGAATTAGCAACAACTTCATCGAGGTTTAAATTTAACATCGCGTTGCTCAACGCACGCCCCATTAAAAATTCCATCGACAAATAACAACCACGACGACAATCTTCTTCTTTGTAAGTTGTGTAAGTTCGTTTCCACCGTTCCACTAGACGATCACTAATCGCTAAAGATAAGGCTTCATACGCATAATGCGGTGAACGACAACTCGCATCGCGTCCTAAACGGTGTCCGTAATAACGTTTGAAATCGTTTTCAATGTGTTTTTCGTCCATGCCTAAATCAGGCAAGGTCGTAATGGTTGCGCTAGGTATACTGGTTTTAAAAATTCTAAATGGCATAATAATTACCGTTATGTCGGTTAAAGTTTTACTTCTGGTTAGTATTGCGAATGTATTTCAGTGACTAAGTATAGCGGTCATTGATGACAGTATTATATTCGTTTTTGTGTGGAATCTCTGATCGCTTTGAATTTTTAAATTTTATGGGAAACCAAAATGTTACTTAATGCCGCGATTCTTTTTGAACCTGACGCTTATTTATTATCGGAACCAAAGTTGATGGGACGACAAGCAGCAGGTAATAGTTTTTTACGCGCAGCCGTTGCAGGATGCGATGGTCAAGCTCTTTATGCTTATACACCACATCAAAAATCTGCCGTTATTTTTGCCAACTTAGTTCAAACAATTAAACCTTCGGCAACGGCTCAATGGATACCTTCAGATCGTTTAGATTTATTGAACCAAATCGGCACGCTGTATTTACCAGGTCCAGGCTTGGATGAAGCGGCAAAATTACGTTTACGGGCAGGAAGTGCGGCATATTCATTAGTCGGTGTGACACACACTACCGCATCACATCGCGCAATGGATGCCATTACGAGATTATTATCTGCGCCTGTAATGCCGTGGGATGCGTTGATTTGTACATCTACGGCAGTATTGGAAACAGTAAAACTTTTACTCAATGCAGAAATTGAGGCATTACGCGAACGATTCGGCTCACAAATTCAAATCACGTTACCGCAATTACCCGTTATTCCTCTTGGTATTCATTGTGATGATTTTGATTTTACGGAAGAAAATCGTGCAAATGCACGCAAAGCGTTAAACATTGAAGCTGACGAAATTGTTTTAGTGTTTGTCGGACGCTTGTCATTTCATGCTAAAGCACATCCGCACGCCATGTATCTTGCGGCGCAAGAAGTGGCTAAAGCGACAGGCAAAAAAATCACTTTGGTACAATGTGGTTGGTTTGGTAACGATGCAATTCAAGCCAGTTTTGTGGAAGGTGCCGCGCAATTCTGTCCCGATGTACGAGCGATATTTGTTGATGGCAGAATTCCCGAATTAGCGCGTCATAGTTGGGCGGGTGCGGATATTTTCATTTCTTTGTCAGACAACATTCAAGAAACATTTGGTATTACGCCGATTGAAGCAATGGCTGCGGGTTTACCTGTCATCGTTAGCGATTGGAATGGCTATAAAGACACGGTACGCGATGGAATAGATGGCTTTCGGATTCCGACGTTTATGCCGCCACCAAATTTAGGCGAAAATTTTGCTAAGTCGCACGAAGCGGGTACGGTAAATTACGATATTTATTGCGGCTTAATTTGCCAAACAATTTCATTGTCGATGGCGACATTAGTCGAAAAATTAACGATATTGGTTGAAAATTCTGACTTGCGACAAAAAATGGGAAATGCGGGGAAAATACAAGCACGAACCCATTTTGATTGGTCTGTGATTTATAAGAAATACCAAACGCTTTACGCCGAATTACAAAATTTACGTCATGCAGCACAACAAAATGAGATTTGGCAAAAAAAATTGAATACCGCGTCACGAATTGCTGCTAATCGTCTTGATCCGTTTTACAGCTTTGGACATTACCCAACAACGCTGATTCAACCTGAAACAGTTGTTGTTTTGCAAGCAAATGACACGTTAGAAAATTACGCAAAATTGATTAAAAATCCATTATTCAATTATGCAACTCAAGTTTTACCAAGCGTAACAATGGTTGAAAAAATCGTAACAATATTGAATACGCAAAATTTAACGATTAACGAACTTTCTCAACAAAGTGACATCAATTTAGGTGAAACTGTTTTAGCAGTGGCAGTATTAGCAAAAATGGATTTAGTGCGTTTTTGACCAAATAAATAATTTAAATTTCAATGTCACACAAATACGTTAATCTAAAGCAGTCATACAGTTAATTATAATGAGGAGATTAAAAGGTGATTTATGCAAAATTTTATTAGAAATCTCGCGCAAGAGAATGATTTTCAAGCTACGCGCTTATTGAAAATTTTGCGTGCGGTTCAAGCGCGATATTTTTACATTCCAAAACAAGCCATTGAGCAACTCGCGGAAATGCTACACATTCCACGCACTCAAATTCAAAACGTGATTGAGTTTTACAGCTTTTTTCACCTTGAACCGCGTGGACAATTCGACATTTTAATCAGTGATTCGATTACTGATTTGATGCTGGGAAAAGAAGAACTTATCAATTATTTCGCTGAAAAATTGGGCGTGAAAATTGGCGAAGTTCGCGCCGATGGCGTGGTCAGTTTGAATAATACGTCGTGTTCGGGAATGTGCGATCAATCGTTGGCGGGTTTGGTGAATGGCTACGCGATTACAAATTTAACGAAATCACGCATCGACGAAATCGTTGAAAACGTGAATAAGAAACTGCCGTTAGACCAATGGTCGCGTGATTTATTCGACGTTCAAGACAACATTATCAAATCGGGTTTGTTGTTAAACGAAACGCCAATTAAAGGCGAAGCCATCAATGCAACATTCGCACGCGGCTTGATGGAAACGTTAAACGAAGTGGAAAAATCAGGTTTGCGTGGACGCGGTGGCGCGGGTTATACGACGGCGTGGAAATGGAAATTTTGCCACGAAGAAAACGCCGACCAACGTTACATTATCTGCAACGCGGACGAAGGCGAACCTGGCACATTTAAAGACCGAGTCATTTTAAATTCTTACGCGGATTCGGTATTTGAAGGCATGACTGTGGCGGCGGCGATTATTGGCGCGACGCAAGGTTTCATTTATTTGCGCGGCGAATATCTGCATCTTTATGAAAAACTCGAAGCGGTTTTAGCTGAACGTCGAACAGCTAATTTGCTCGGCAAAAACATTCTCCAAAACGGTTTTGATTTCGATATTGAAATTTGTTTGGGTGCGGGCGCGTACATTTGCGGCGAAGAATCGGCGTTGATTGAATCGCTCGAAGGCAAAGCGGGCATTCCACGAAATCGTCCACCATATCCAGTCGTTAGCGGTTATTTAAACAAACCGACTTCTGTGAATAACGTTGAAACCTTTTTAGCGGCGGCAAATATCGCACTTCACGGCGGTGAATGGTTTGCGGCTTTCGGCACATCTAAATCAAAAGGCACAAAAATTCACAGCATCAGCGGCGATTGTGCAAAACCTGGCATTTACGAATATCCATTTGGCGTAACGGTTCAAACGTTGTTAGACGATTGTGGCGCGAGCGAGGTTTTGGGTGTTCAAATTGGTGGTCCTTCGGGAACATTTATCGCCAACAACGAATTTAAACGCAAAATCGCGTTTGAAGATTTAGCGACGGGCGGCTCATTCATTATTTTCAACAATAGCCGTAACATTCTGGACATTGTTCATAATTTCAGTCATTTCTTCGCTCACGAAAGTTGCGGTTTCTGTACACCGTGCCGCGTCGGAACGTCGTTGTTGAAAAAACAAGTCGATAAAATCGTCGAAGGTCACGGTTCAGCGGGCGACATTGTGGCGTTGGAAGAATTGTGTCAGTTGATTAAAAATTACAGTCATTGCGGATTGGGTCAAACCGCCGCGAATCCTGTGTTGACGACGCTCGAACGTTATCCCGAAGTTTATCAAAATATGCTGAAAAAAATCAGTTATGAACCTGGTTTTGATTTGGACAAATCTTTAGAAACCGCGCGACGCTTGGCGAATCGTGACGATGCAGCGGCGCATTTGGCGCAAGTGGAGGAATAGTTATGAATAATAAATCCATTGTGATTGACGGTAAAACCATTCCGTTTGAAGACGGGCAAACCATTATGCAAGCGGCGATAGCGGCGGGCGTTTACATTCCGCATTTGTGCCACAACCCGCAATTTACGCCGCACGGCAGTTGCAAATTGTGTACGGTGAAAGTCAACGGGCGTAATTGTTCGGCGTGTACTTTTCCTGCGTCGGAAGGTCAAAATATCACCAACGTCACGAAAGAATTGAACGACGACCGCGAAAAAATTACACAAATGTTGTTTGTCGAAGGGAATCATTTTTGCCCATCGTGCGAAAAAACAGGCAATTGCAACTTGCAAGCGGTCGCTTACCATCTGGGTATGACGGACAATCATTTTCCGCATTTCTTTGAAAATCGCGAAGTCGATGCCTCGCATCCTGACGTGATGATTGACCACAACCGTTGTATTTTCTGCACGTTGTGCGTTCGCGCCAGCCAAGAAGTCGATGGCAAAAACGTGTTTGCGATTAGCGGACGCGGCATTGATAAACGTTTGGTGGTGAATTCTGAAAGCGGTTTATTGAAAGATTCGGGTTTAGACGCGACGGATTGTGCGGCGCATATTTGCCCGACGGGCGCGATTTTGATTAAACGCACGGGTTATAAAGTGCCGATTGGACAACGAATTTACGACCACGCACACATTGATACCGTCACATTAGCGAATGAAGGAGCCAGCCATGACGAATAAGAAAGTAAAAGTGGCGACGGTTTCGTTGGCGGGTTGTTTTGGCTGCCACATGTCGTTTTTAGATTTAGATGAACGGCTGGTGGATTTGATTGAACACATTGAATTTGACCGCTCGCCGCTGACGGATATTGAACATTGCAGCCCCGATTGTGACATTGGTTTGATTGAAGGCGGCGTGTGTAATTCTGAAAATGTTCACGTTTTGCGTGAGTTCCGTAAAAATTGCAAAATTCTCGTAGCGGTTGGCGCGTGTGCGATTAACGGCGGTTTGCCAGCGATGCGAAATCACATTTCGTTGGAAGATTGTTTGAATGAAGCCTATCGTGACGGCATCGGCGTTGAAAATCCGCAGATTCCGAATGATGTCGAATTGCCGTTGTTGCTCGATAAAGTGCATCCGCTTCATGAAGTCGTGAAAATCGATTATTTTTTGCCAGGTTGTCCACCATCAGCAGACGTGTTCTGGAAATTTTTGACCGATTTATTGGCAGGACGTGAGCCATCTTTGGATTATGAATTGGTGCATTTTGATTAAGAAAGATGGAAAATTTTTGGAATGTTTGAAATTATAAATTCTGAGCTTTTGGGTTATGTTGCCGCCACGTTAACGACCGCATCATTTTTACCACAAGCGATTTTAACGTTGCGAACTCGTGATACTGACGGTTTGTCGCTCACGATGTATAGCGTATTTACACTGGGCGTTTTGTGTTGGTTGATTTACGGTATTTGCTTGGCAAATAACATCATTATTTACGCCAATGCCATTACGTTATTTTTGGCAACGCTGATTTTGAGTTTTAAAATTTACAACACAATTTTCAAAAAATGAAGGTAAAAAAGCCCGTTTTTTAAACGGGCGTATCTTAATTTTGTAACCTATCACAAACCCAGATTTATCAAGCCCTGCGTTGCATTTCAACGACGGGGCTTTTTTTGTGGGTATGACAGAATTTTTTGTCATCGCGTTTGGAAAAATAGACACTGATCATGCAACATTTTTTAGGACAGAAAAATTAGAATCATTTTTAGCGTGTTGAAATTCAAATTCAACAGGCGATAAATAATCGTTAGCGCAATGTAGCGCGATCAAGTATTTGTTTTTCATTTTTTGACACCTAATTTCGATAGATAATTCTACAAAATTTGTGTCCTGATTAGTGTAGCGGGATCACACAATCGGTGGCCGTATTACGCCAAAATTGAACCGCTCGAAATGAACAAAGGCGTGAACATCGAAGCGCAATCAAACCCGCTTAATTTGTGTACGCGCCCAGCGGCGGTTATCAAATTGACGGAAGCGTAACGTGTACTGCACTGAGCAGGACTTAATCGCTCGTGGTTGGGGTGAGGAGATTGTAGGATTATCCGACAAGACGGGCGAAATGGGCGGCGACGTGAATCACGGCTTTCTCATAAAAAACTAACTTGACGAAGCATCAAAACTAAAGAATTTGGTATGTCGGTGAATCTTTCAATAAGTTCTTGAAAATTATGAACTCCATTTTTTGAAATTCGTAACAAATTCATAGCAAAAGAACGGTGTTAGACAAAATTTGTGATTGGTTGCCATCTGAAACACGCACATTATCCTCGTTAAATGTGACATCTAACTGCCAGTTATTTGATTCGACGCTCCCGTGTTTTCGGATAGCTTTAGTCAATTCAACAGAAACATCCTCATTTCCTAAATCTTTGTAATTACTGACATAATAAGACGTTTCTTGGGTTTGTTTGGAATTTGATTTTCGAATAGTTTCTCTATTCACC
>CAIPQN010000109.1 GCA_903867225.1 uncultured Pseudomonadota bacterium
AGCGTGGCTACAAGAACGGTGCAAACAACTCAAGCACGAGGAAGCCGCTGTGAAAAACCTCATGGTAGAAATGGAGAAATTCAAACAAAAGAAAAATCTCCTAGCTTCCGTTCGCGCGAATTTGGAGGCGGCTTTGATGTATTTTTCCAATAATTGTCATCGAATGGATTACGTTAATCATTCGCTGCAACAGCTTCCTATTGGTTCTGGCGTAACCGAAGCTGCTTGCAAAACGCTTGTGAAACAACGGCTGTGTTGTTCAGGAATGCGATGGAAAACTCGTGGGGCAAAAACGGTTTTATCTTTACGTTCGCTTATCCAATCGGATTACTGGGAACAATTTTGGAAGAAATTTGATCAATTTCAGGGGGCGGCAGTACATTAAATGGAATCAGCACCCATCTGATTTTGCTGTGTAAGAAATAGACTTTGTATAAAGGTCATAACTATTTGTAGTTAATCCCGTATCGTTACCAGAACTATCAAGAATTTTGATTGAAAAATCTGAACTGTAAGCGGATTTTGCAAAGCCATTACTTGAATCGCCTGTAACGTAAATTGTGTAATCGCCAATTCCTGATGAAAATTGGTAGTAATCGGCATAGTCATAGCTAGAAAAATCACCATAAGATGTTTGATTAGCCGTGATTTTATAAAGGCTGGATTTCATAAATGAATCGCTGCCCCATGATTTTTCGTCGAAAAGATTGTCCAACTGGTAACTCAAATTCATTTTATTTTTCCTTTTGTTTTTAAAATTACAGCACCCGATTCAACTCAGCCTTAATCAATTTCCAATTCGGCAAAAATTGGCTCATCAGGCTATGAAATCGTGCATTATGGCTAGGTTCAAGTAAGTGTGCCAATTCATGCACCACGACATATTCCAAACATTGCGGCGTTTTTTTCGCCAGTTCAGAATTAAAGCGCACATTGCCTTGCGTGTAATTACAACTGCCCCAGCGTGTTTTCATTTTCTGCACAAAAAACTTTTTCACCACAACGCCCATAATCGGCTGCCATTTTTCAATTAGCGGCGGAATGGCGCGTTTTAATTCGTCGCGTAACCAATTCATCAATAATTGCCTGTCTGAATTCTTGCGTCGTATCAGCACGAACGTACAGCCGCATTTCGTTATCAGCAAGCGTAATGTGTGGGCGTGTATCTTGTTCAATCACATTGAGCAAATAACGCTTTCCCCAAACATAACAACTTTTATTATCGACGTGCTGTTTTTGCGTTTCACGTTGTTGGAGCTTTGTTTGTGTTTGTTGAATCCACACCAGTTTTGATGCTAAAAAATCATGAATGATTTCGTGCTTCATTTTCAATGGTGCAGAGACCTTGACCTGCCCATTTGGATAAATTCGCAAACGAATGTTTTTCATTTTTTTGCGTGTGACTTCAACAATGAGGTTGTTTAATTGAATTGTGCTAATCATTGGAAATCCGAGCAGTACCAGTTTTTAGACTGTCCAAATAATCCGCCCATAACTGCATCATTTTTCTGCGTTCTTCTAAATGTGCTGTTCTGTTGTAGGCTCTACCGTTTGGGTCACGAACGGCGTGTGCTAATTGATGCTCAATAAAATCAGGTCGAAAGCCTAAGACTTCATCAAGTAACGTTCGTGCCGTTGCTCTAAACCCATGTACTGAAACTTCCTCTTTGCTAAATCCCATACGTCGCAATGCCGCCAACAATGCAACGTCTGACATGCAGCGTGAACCATCAGGTGTACGTTCACTAGGGAACACAAAACGTCCGTGACCTGTAATCGGCTTTACACTTTCGAGTGCCTTAGTAACTTGATTTGATAATGGCACAATGTGTTGAACGTTTGTTTTTGTGACCAAATACCGCCATTCTTTAGTTTCAAAATCAACGTGTTGCCATTCCATACCGCGCAATTCAATAGGTCTCACAAATACCTGTGGCGCGATTTGCAAAGCAGTTTTGACCATCAATGAACCACTGTAACTATCTATTGCTCTAAGCAATGCGCCTAATTCTTTGGGATTTGTGATTGCCGCAAAATGTCCTCCATTAACAGGTCTTAACGAGCCGCGCAAAAATTGCGATATATCAACATCAATGCGCCCTGTAGCGATTGCGTAACGTGTGACTTGTCCAAATATCTGTAACGTTCTATGCGCCGATTCAACCGCTCCACGCTCTTCAATTTTTCGCAGTACCGCTAATAATTCAGGGGCTTTAATATCGGCTATTGGCTTGCTACCAAGAAATGGCAACACGTCACGCTCTAACATTCCTAAGGTTCTTTTTTGGTGGCTTTCTGACTTATCGGACATATTGCGTTCAAACCATTCACGCGCCAACACTTCAAAACTGTTTGCAGCATTATCGGCTTTGGCTAATTTCACCGCCTTTTTGTTATCGTTTGGGTCGATACCGTCGGCGAGTTGTTGTTTTGCCTTGTCTCGTTTTTCACGAGCTTGTTTCAAGCTGATTTGCGGATAAACACCTAATGCTAATAATTTTTCTTTGCCGTCAATTCGATATTTGAGGCGAAAGTATTTTGAGCCGTTTGGATTGATTAAAAGAAACATTCCTTTTTCATCTGCGAGTTTATAAGGCTTGTCTTTGGCTTTCGCGTTTTTGCAGGTGGTATCTGTAAGCATAAAGGGGTATCAACTTTGGGGGTATTGAATGTACCCCGAAAAATACCCCTTATTGAGGGGGTATGTCAATAGATTATATTGGACATTGCAAGACAATAAAAAAACCCGCTAAGTTAGAAAACTTGCGGGTTATTGGACTATCTTGGATTTCTTAAAACTTATATTTGGTGGAGGCGGGGGGAATTGAACCCCCGTCCGTAAGCACTCCGCCACAAGGTCTACATGCTTATCTCGAGCTTTGATTTAACCGATAACATTCCGTCGAGCCAAAAAAGTTGCCAGCGATTCTGTAGTGTTTTAGCGCGTCCATCCCAGACAAACTTCGGCGCGATCTTATGTGGATGACCTCTGAACGCTCTTAATAAAATAAAGAACTCCACCCGCATAAGCACAGGTGGTCAAAGGAATGGTGCTGTTATTAAGCAGCTAGAGCCATTGAGTAGTTTTCGTCATTTGCGAATACTTAAGTTTCAGTAGGATTTATGAGGTGTACTGTCCTCAGCATGCACTCTAGGTTTTGCTACCCACGTCGAAGCCATGTCGCCCCCTTCTTGGAAGAAGAAATTTTACATGATAGTGATTAGCAATACAATCACTACATTGGATAGCCGCCAAAAACCAATGCAGGCTATATTTTTCAATGAGTTGGCGGTATTGGAATCACAAATAAAAACCGCCATGCCAAAGTTTGTTTGGTCAAACCTAGAGCCATTCCAGATGTTCGATGAATCCACTACGTTTGAATCGCTTCTTTTCCGTCGATTCTCCAACAGCAATGCTTTTCATTAAAATTAGTTCACTAAAAAATACCGTTTGTAATTGTCGCCGAACAAAAAATGCGCCACTTCTGTAGATAGACTTGGTAGTAGCGGATAGTACATTGGCAACTTATTGTTTTTATTCGTTAATACATTTATTATACTCACTCATAATCGGCAGGTCGTAGGTTCAAGTCCTACAGGGTCCACCATAAAAATCAATGGCTTATGGATTACTTCATGAGCCTTTTTTTATTGTAAAAATAAAAATATTCGTTATTTTACTTATTCAACACTGGAACAAATATGACTTTAAAAAATGCGTTTTACGCTCAATCGGGCGGTGTAACCTCCGTGATTAACGCCAGCGCGTGTGGTTTGATTCAAACAGCACGATTAAATTCAGACAAAATCGGCACGGTTTATGCAGGTTTGAACGGAATTATTGGCGCGTTAAAAGAAGAACTTATTGACACAAGTTTGGAAAGTGACGCAGACATTGCTGCGCTACGTTTTACACCTGCGGGGGCATTTGGTTCGTGTCGCTACAAATTAAAAAGTTTAGACAAAAACCGCGCAGAATATGAACGGCTGATTAACGTTTTCAAAGCGCATAACATTGGTTATTTTTTCTACAACGGAGGCGGTGATTCGCAAGATACCGCGCACAAAGTGTCACAAATTGGCGAGCAAATGGGTTATCCGTTGACATGTATTGGTATTCCCAAAACAGTCGATAACGATTTACCTGTGACTGACAATTGCGCTGGATTTGGTTCTGTAGCGAAATATGTAGCCGTTTCGATGCGTGAAGCCAGCTTTGATGTGGCTTCAATGTGTGCGACTTCGACGAAAGTCTTTGTGATGGAAGTCATGGGGCGACACGCGGGTTGGATTGCAGCAGCAGGGGCGTTGGCGGCAGATGAAAATCACGATATTCCGTTAGTGATTTTGTTCCCAGAAGTGCAATTCAACGAAACCAAATTTTTAGCGGCTGTTGATGAAAAAGTGAAACAGTACGGCTATTGCTGTGTCGTGGTTTCTGAAGGTGTAAAAAATAGCGATGGGCAATTTCTTGCCGAAGCGGGTGGAAAAGATGCGTTTGGTCACGCACAATTAGGTGGTGCTGCGCCCGTCATTGCAAATTTAATCAAAGAAAATTTGGGTTACAAATATCATTGGGCGGTAGCGGATTATTTGCAACGAGCGGCACGTCACATTGCCTCGAAAACAGATGTTGAACAGGCTTATGCGGTAGGAAAAGCAGCGATTGAATTTGCATTAGCTGGAAAAAATGCCGTGATGCCGACGATTGTTAGGACATCTGACGCACCGTATCACTGGGAAATCGGTAGCGTTGATTTAAAAGATGTAGCGAATGTCGAAAAAATGATGCCGCCTGAATTTATTAGTGCAGACGGTTTTGGAATTACGCCAGCGTGTCGGACATATTTGCAGCCACTCATTGAAGGTGAAGATTATCCGCCGTACAAAAATGGGTTGCCTGATTACGTCGTGTTGAAAAAATGTGTGGTTGCCAAAAAACTTCCCGAATTTGCAATCTAATTGAATCTAAAAGTACATTGACGAACGGACAGGAATCCAACAGAATCGCCCGTTAAAATCCTTTCAAAATTAAAAAAGAGAACTTAAATGCAAATTGTTTTAGCTAATCCACGCGGTTTTTGTGCGGGCGTAGATCGCGCCATTGAAATTGTCGAGCGAGCGATAGATGCCTTTGGCGCACCGATTTATGTTCGTCATGAAGTTGTTCATAACCGCACTGTGGTTGATGCACTGAAAGAAAAAGGTGCAATTTTTATCGAAGAATTAACCGATGTTCCAATGGGGTCAACGCTAATTTTCAGCGCACACGGCGTGTCTAAACAAGTTCAACAAGAAGCGAAAGAACGTAATTTAACGGTTTTTGATGCCACTTGTCCGCTCGTAACAAAAGTTCACATTCAAGTTTCAAAACACGCCAAGGCGAATCGTGAAGTCATTTTGATTGGTCACGCTGGACATCCAGAAGTTGAAGGAACGATGGGGCAATATGAAAAACAATCTGAAAAAGGCGGTATTTATTTAGTTGAAACACCTTCAGATGTTGAAAAATTAACCGTAAATCATCCCGAAGATTTGGCGTATGTCACACAAACTACGTTGTCGATGACAGATACAAAAATCATGGTAGACGCGCTTCGTAAACGATTCGATTCGATTCAAGAGCAGAAAAAAGATGATATTTGCTACGCTACCCAAAATCGCCAAGATGCGGTGCATGACTTAGCTAAAATTGCGGATATTATTTTGGTCGTCGGTTCACCAAATAGTTCAAACTCGAATCGATTGCGTGAAATTGCTGAACAACTTGGAAAAACTGCGTACTTAATTGATACCGCTAAAGATATGAAGCAAGAGTGGTTTTCAGCAACAAAAGCGGTTGGTGTAACGGCTGGCGCATCGGCTCCTGAAATCTTGGTACAAGAAGTTATTCAGCAGCTCAAATTGTGGGGAGGCGATGTAACAACTGAAATTCAAGGTATTGAAGAAAAAGTTGTTTTTTCATTACCACGCGAATTGAAAAATAAATCATGCTCGAATCATTAGACACAATTCGCATTGATAAATGGCTTTGGACAGCGCGTTTTTTTAAAACGCGCTCGTTAGCAAGTGAAGCCGTCGCAGGTGGAAAAGTCCATATTGATAAACAGCGTGTCAAACCCAGTAAAGAAATAAAAATTGGCGCAAAACTAGAAATTCATAAAGACGGTTTTGAATGGTTAGTCACCGTGACAGGCATCGTGAAACAAAGGGTTTCGGCGAAAGAGGCGGCGTTGCTTTACAGCGAAAGCACTGAAAGTTTAGATAAACGCGAAAAGCAAATTGAAATAAAACGAGATGAACGAAAATTTTTAGGTTTTCAAAAACCTGAACACAAGCCGAATAAGAAAAATCGAGATTTAATTCACCAATTCAAACGCGCTGAATAATTTACAAGCAGGTTGGCGGTTTGGGTAAACCCGCTAATTTGCAGGACATTTTGAGCGGTGATTCAGGAAACAAATGTTGTAAATAACGACTATTGCCTTTTTCAGTCCCTAACTTATTCGCAACAGCTTTAACGAAAATGCGTGTGTTTGGCAAATAATTGAATTGCATATAATACTCACGCATAAACAACAGAATTTCCCAGTGTGCAGGTGTTAAAATAATTTTGTTTTGTATTGCTAATTCGGCGGCAATAGCTTCATTCCAATCAAAATAATTAACTAAAAATCCTTGTTCAGTTAAATTTAGTTCCATGTTTGAATCGGCGTATTTTCGATAGTGAGTTGGACAAATTGAGCATAGTCAATGGGTGTAATGCCATCAATCAACAAATCTATTTCAATACCTCGAAAAGTCAAATCTTCAGCTAAAACATAACATGGTGTAAGAATTGCTATATTATTTTGCCAGATTGAATTTTTGACTAAACCACGCACAGCATTATTTAAAAAAATAACATTTGATTGGTTTTGTAGGCGTGTCAACGTTGGTGACGATAATTCAAAAACTAAATGTAGCATTAGTAAACGTCCGATAATTTCAAACCTGCGATACCAACAATTACGAATAAAATTGAAATTAAACGAAAAATATCGACAGATTCTTTAAATAAAAAAATACCTAAAATTGCGACACCAACGGCACCCATTCCAGTCCAGACTGCATAAGCAGTTCCAAGTGGAAGCGTTTTTAAGGCAAGCATGAGTAAATAAAAACTACCTGCGCCAGAAAATGCCGTCACAATACTAGGATAAAGTTGCGTAAAACCTTGGTTGTATTTCAAACTCAAAGCGAAAATAATTTCCACACAACCAGCAGAAACTAATAATAACCATCCCATAAACCAAATCCCCTTTTGTAATAACAATTAAATCATTTTACAATGAACAGTATTAATCCTAAATTTTACATACTTGGTAATATCAAATGACAGATGATTCAATGATCCACAACCGAGCCATGATAGTTAACAACTTATCAATGCTGGTTAAAAATAAATGTATGATTAGTGCCGATTTAGGAGGTAAAGATACTCTATTGACGGCAATTATCTCAATAAATCACAAAGATGGCACACTCCTTCTGGATAGCGGCTCATCTGATTTTTTGAATAAAAAAATGATTTCCACACCACGAATTAAGTTCACGACTGGTTTTAATGGAATTCAAGTCGCTTTTACTGCAGACCAAATAACATTAACAAAATACGAAGGTAATCCTGCATTTTTAACGTCAATTCCTAGTTCCTTATTTTGGTTCAATCGTCGTGATTATTATCGTGTTAATACGCCTCTGATGAATCCGAGTATATGTGAAATTGCGCTCGAACCACCAAAAAAAGATTCGACTGACGAATATATTTCCGCTTACAAAACAGCAATGAGCATTATTGAAGAGCAGCTACTTCTCAAAATTAAAAAAGAATTGTTTGAAGAACAACAAGACTTTATTAAAGCTTACGCAAAGATGTCTGTAGAAAATAAAATCAAAGCAAAATTGGAACGGCAACAACTAGAAGCAGAAAGAGAAATAAATCCTGTTGTCCCTGATCCTTGGTCACTAAATTTAATTCGATTGGATTTAAATGACATTAGTTTGTCAGGCTTTTCAATAAAAAATTATAATCCAGCATTTTCATATTTTTTAACACCAGAACTAATCTATGAAAATTGTGCGCTTATTATGCCTGGTCACGGTGAAGTTAACGTTTCGTTTGAAATTATGATGCAGCGTCCTCTCGAAACGCAAAAAGTTGGTGCATTTGCTGAATTGCTAGGTGTTAAATTTATAGAATTAAAACATTCTGTCGAATCAACTGTTCTGCGTTACATTCAAGATCTTGAGCGTCAGAGAGCCGCTTTGACTGGCTGAGAAAAAAGGGGGCAGTTTTCTGCCCCTTTTTACATTATCAGAAGAACATTGCGCTTTTTGTTACTGCGACTTTCGCAATATATGCAAACATTAACAACGCGCCACCAAACGCATACCAGCGTTTTTCATCAGGTAATTTCAACGCCATAATTCCTAACGCAACATAACCTAACAACGCGATAATTTTTGCGACAATCCAACCAAATTCACCGTCCAGCCAATGACCTTGAAAAACAAGGCTAATCCCTGTCAAAATCACTGCACCGTTAATGGCGTGCGGCGCGATGTTCACCCATTTGAGTTGCATCATCTCGGGGCGAAATTTTGTTAACGCGATACGCCCTAAAAAACTAATCAGTGAAAGCGCAATAAATAATAAATGTAAATGTTTCATAATTTCCTCTCGTTTTAAATTACAAACAGCGTTGCATCGCAACGCCAATATCTGTCAATGCGTTCACGACTTCAACGCCAGCTACCTTGAGTGCATTCATTTTACTTTCTGCTGTGCCTTTACCGCCAGTCACAATCGCGCCTGCGTGTCCCATTCGTTTTCCAGAGGGTGCGGTTTGCCCAGCAATATACGCAACAACAGGTTTTGTAACGTGTGCTTTGATATATTCTGCAGCGGCTTCTTCATCACTGCCGCCAATTTCACCAACCATCACAATGCCTTTTGTTTTTGGGTCGGCTTGAAAAAGAGCTAACACATCAATGAAATTCATACCGTGAATCGGATCGCCACCAATGCCGACGCAAGTGCTTTGTCCCAAACCTTGTTGTGTCGTTTGATGCACCGATTCATACGTCAACGTGCCAGAGCGCGACACAATGCCAATCACACCTGCTTGGTGAATCGATGCGGGCATAATGCCGATTTTGCATTCGTCGGGCGTGATAATTCCAGGGCAATTCGCGCCAATTAACAAGGATTTCGTGCCTTGCATGGCGGCTTTAACGCGCAACATTTGCAAAGTCGGAATGCCTTCGGTAATGCACACAATCAATTCAATGCCCGCATCGACCGCTTCTAAAATGGCATCAGCGGCAAAAAATGGCGGCACATAAATTACTGTCGCGGTTGCGCCCGTATTTTTAACTGCTTCATCAACGGTATTAAAAACAGGCAAACCTAAATGTGTCGCGCCACCTCGTTCAGGCGTTACGCCACCGACTAATTTTGTGCCGTAATCGAGCGCGTGTTGAGAATGAAAAGTGCCTTGTTTGCCCGTGAAACCTTGGCAAATAACGCGCGTATTTTTATCAACTAAAATGCTCATTCTGCTGCCTCCACCAATGCCACAACTTGTTCAGCGGCGTGATTTAAATCATTCGCGGCGTAAAGTTTTAAGCCCGTATCGGTTAATAATGCCCTGCCCTGTTCGGCGTTTGTACCTTCCAAACGTACCACGACGGGAACATTGACTTCGATTTGTGCCATTGCCGCCAAAATTCCTTGAGCAATCACGTCACATTTCACAATGCCGCCAAAAATGTTCACCAAAACGGCTTTGACCGTGCCATCTGCCAAAATCAATTTGAACGCTTCGCAGACTTTTTCGACATTTGTGCCGCCGCCGACATCGAGGAAATTCGCAGGAAATCCGCCTTTTGATTTCACTAAATCCATCGTCGCCATCGCTAAACCCGCGCCATTCACCATGCAGCCGATATTGCCGTCGAGCGCGATGTAATTTAGCCCGAATTGTTGTGCTTCATTTTCTTTGGCTTCTTCTTGGCGAACGTCACGCAACGCGAAAATATCGGGATGTAACGCCAGCGCGTTATCGTCAAAATTTATTTTGGCATCGAGTGCGATTAACTCGCCCGATTCAGTTTCAATTAACGGATTGATTTCAATTTGGCTGGCATCTTTCGCCAAAAATAGCTCAACCATTCCGCGCATAATCGTTTCGAGTTGCGAATGTTGAGCGCGTTCGAGTTTCAAGGCGTAAGCAATTTTGCGGCAATGACTGGCTTGCAAACCTGTCGCGGGGTGAATCGTCACGGTGATAATTTGTTCGGGCATTTCGTGCGCGACGGTTTCAATCTCCATTCCGCCCGCCGCCGATGCCACAAAAACTAATCGTTCTGCGCTACGCTCAACCAATAAACTCAAATACAATTCGCGTTTAATCGGATAGGTTTTTTCAATCAAAACCGAATCAATCGGCAACCCGACGCAATCCGTTTGTTTGGTGACTAAACGTGTGCCTAATAATTCGTGCGTAAACGTGAAAATCTCGTCGGGCGTTTTGGCGACTTTTACACCGCCGACTTTGCCGCGTCCGCCTGCGTGAATTTGAGCTTTTACCACCCATGATTCGTGCGTTAATTCTTGGACGATTTTTTCTGCTTCAATCGCCGTCGTGGCAACGCGCCCTTCGGGAATTGGAATCGCGTAATTTTGAAACAATTGTTTCGCTTGATATTCGTGAATGTTCATTTAAATCCGTTATCGTTATTTATTACGAACCAACCGAATATAATTACCGCCGTAATTACTATTCACATAATTATCATAACCTTGATTGAAATTTACATACCAAACATAGCCACTGATTCCAGCGAAAGGCGATGATGACCAAAATGCTTTGGGCGTGCTATTTGGAAATACTTGTAAGTTGATTGATGGATTTACACATTGTTCTTCAACGAGTGATTTTAATTCCATTACAGTTGGCAAACGCCAATCGGTATATCCTTCAATTCCTGCGCCTTTGTTTAAATTTTTTACATAGTCAACGGCTTGTTCTAATGTGTAATTTTTGGTTTTACCAATACACGCAGAGCCTGATTGACCTTCACCGCATCTTTTCCACATTAAATTCGTTTTATTATCGGTAACAACATCTGTTGTATTACTTGTGAAACGCTCGGTTGGTGTGGTTGAAGGGATGTCTTTTTGGCAAATTTGCTGGTCAGCTAAAACGGGTAATGAAAAAATTAAAAAAAAGGCTAATAAATATCTATTCATGGCTTTATTAAGTTTAAAAATTGAAATGTTGTTTTTACCATAAATTTTAAATTTATGAAAAATTACCTCTCAAAATAGCATTTACACATAAAATAAACACTTCAAAATCAATCTTTGTCATAGAAAATCCGTGAGAATTGCTACATTATTTAATGCTCAATCCACGGTTCAACTAAAATCCTATATAATGCTGCAGTATTTACAGCCGTCTTTTTGTTGATGAGCGGTGTTCAAACTTTCGGAGTTTTTCATGAATCAGGATTTAAAAAACTATCTCAGCACTTGCCAAGAACGTGTTGAAAATGCGTTACAAAAACGTTTGCCAAGTGACCACGTTTTACCACTACGTTTACATGAATCAATGCGTTATAGCGTTTTAAATGGCGGAAAACGGATGCGCCCGATGCTTACTTATGCCACTGGAAAAGTATTAGGGCTTTCTCCCGATGAATTAGATGCGATTGCTTGTGCGGTCGAATGTATTCACGTTTATTCGCTAATTCATGATGACTTACCTGCGATGGATGACGATGATTTACGCCGTGGAAAACCAACGTGTCATAAAGCGTTTGATGAAGCGACTGCAATTTTAGCGGGTGATGGGTTGCAAGCCTTTGCATTTGAATTATTAGCGCACGATTCAACCATTACTGCGAGTGCAGAAAAACGTCTTGAAATGATTACTTGTCTGGCAAAAGCAAGCGGTTCACAAGGCATGGTAGGCGGTCAAGCGATTGATTTAGAATCCGTTGGCAAAATGCTCACGTTGCCTGAACTTGAAAATATGCACATTCATAAAACAGGTGCATTGATTCGTGCTAGCGTCGTTTTAGCGACGTTAGCGGGTAAAAATGTAGATGCTGAAACGGCGAAAAAACTCGATAATTACGCAAAATGTATTGGTCTTTCCTTCCAAGTAAAAGACGATATTTTGGACGAAGAAAGTGACACTGAAACACTTGGAAAAACTCAAGGCAAAGACAGAAATAATAATAAACCGACTTATCCTGCCCTTTTGGGATTAGCGGGTGCAAAAGAAAAAGCGCAACATTTACATGAAAAAGCCTTAGAAAATCTTGCTCATTTTGGTGACGAAGCCAATTTATTACGCGAACTTTCGCTCTATATCATTCAACGTGACCACTAATTCAATTCACTTACGCCCCAAAAAAATCAAGGAATTCAAAGCATCATGACTTATACGACCTACCCTTTGCTCGACAATATCAATTCGCCCACTGATGTTCGCAACCTCGAAAAAGACCAACTAAAACAACTTTGCAAAGAAGTGCGCGAATTTTTAACAAAATCCGTCAGTGTATCGGGTGGACATTTTTCAGCGGGATTAGGGACAGTTGAGCTAACGGTGGCATTACATTATGTCTTTGACACGCCAAGCGATAAATTAGTGTGGGATGTCGGACATCAAGCCTATCCGCATAAAATTTTGACGGGACGTAAAAACCGCATGACCACAATTCGGGCAAAAGACGGGGTGTCTGCATTCCCGAATCGTGATGAAAGTGAATATGATGCGTTTGGTGTTGGGCATTCGAGTACGTCAATTAGTGCGGCATTGGGTATGGCGATTGCCGCGAATTTGAATGGTGATAATCGTCAAATGGTCGCAATTATCGGCGATGGAAGTATTACGGGCGGCATGGCGTATGAAGCAATGAACCATGCAGGTTCGATTGATGCGAATTTGTTAGTTATTTTGAATGATAACGATATGTCAATTTCACCGCCTGTTGGCGCGATGAGTAATTATTTAACCAAAATTTTATCGAGCCGTTTGTATTCGTCGATGCGCGAAGAAAGCAAAAAAGTGTTGAGTAAAATGCCAACAATGTGGGAATTGGCGCGACGCACCGAAGAACACATTAAAGGTATGGTGATTCCTGGAACATTGTTTGAAGAACTTGGTTTTAATTATATTGGACCTATCGATGGACATGATATTGAAATGCTTGTTTCGACATTGGAAAATCTGAAACACATCAATGGTCCACGTTTTTTACATATCGTGACCAAAAAAGGCAAAGGCTACGCGCCTGCTGAAAAAGATCCACTCGCGTATCACGGCGTACCAGCGTTTGACCACACGTTAGATCATTTACCAAAATCGAAACCTTCTCATCCAACGTACACCGAAATTTTTGGTGATTGGTTATGCGACATGGCGGTGCAAGATTCACGTTTATTAGGAATTACACCCGCAATGCGCGAAGGTTCGGGATTAGTGAAGTTTTCGGAACAATTCCCCGATCGTTATTTTGATGTCGCAATTGCCGAACAACACGCGGTCACGTTAGCGGCTGGTCAAGCGTGCGAAGGCGCAAAACCTGTGGTGGCAATTTATTCAACCTTTTTACAACGTGCTTATGACCAACTAATTCATGACGTAGCGTTGCAGAATTTAGATGTACTTTTTGCGCTAGATCGCGCTGGATTAGTCGGACCTGATGGACCAACACACGCAGGTAGTTTTGATTACAGCTATTTACGCTGTATTCCAAACATAGTGATTATGGCACCCGCAGACGAAAATGAATGCCGCCAAATGCTCACCACAGGCTTTTTACACAACGGCACAGCTGCTGTTCGTTATCCACGCGGAAAAGGTGCAGGTGTAGCCGTTGATAATGCTTTGACAACGTTAGAAATTGGAAAGGCGGAAATTTATCATACGGGCAGCCGAATCGCGTTTTTAGCGTGGGGAAGTATGGTGATTCCTGCGTTGCAAGTAGGTAAGCAACTCGCCGCCACCGTTGTGAATATGCGTTTTGTGAAACCTATCGATGAAGCGTTAATTTTGGAATTGGCGAAAACACACGATGTTTTTGTGACGATTGAAGAAAATGTTTTAGCGGGCGGCGTTGGCGAAGCAGTCAATCGTTTTCTGCAAGCTAATAAAATTCTGATGCCCGTTTTAAATTTAGGTCTGCCAGATTATTTTGTTGAGCAAGGTACACGCGAAGAATGTTTAGCAGAATGCGGTTTAGATTCGACAGGTATTTTAACGAGTGTTGAAGCATTTTGTGCATAACCCCCACTTTTATTCGTCATTGTAATTTCATTAACAAACATGGGTTTGCCCATTTTAAATTCAAATTTTAGAGTAAATAAAGATGAGTAATAAACGATTTAGTATCAACGACCGAAAATTAATTAACGGTCCTGTCAATAATTTGATGCAAATTCGACCTGTAAAATATGCTTGGGCGATGCAACTTTTAGAACAACAACAAAATAATGCGTGGGATCAACGCGAAGTCGATTTATCTGAAGATGCCAAACAATATGCGATGGGGCATTTAACCGATGGTAATTTGAATTCATACAAAAAAGCGTTGGCATTTTTAAGTAATTTGGATGGCATTCAGCTTAATAATTTGACCAAAAACATTGGTAAATATATTACGTCACCCGAAGTTTCAATGTGCATCACTCGTCAAGCATGGGAAGAAGCGCAACACGTTTTGTCTTACGCCCAAATCATTGAATCCATTGGTTTTGACCCCGAAGAAATTTATTGGATGTTTGATACAGACCCCGTGTTAGCCGAAAAAAATGAATACATTACGCGCTCGTCTGAAATTTTAGGTACAGGTTTTTCAGAAGAAAATTTCGTTAAAGCAGTTGTGGCAAACATTGCGCTCGAAGGGATTTATTTCTTCAACGGCTTTTTGACGTTTTACACGTTGGAACGTCAAGGCTTAATGAAAAATAGCGCGAAAATGATTCAACTTATTCAAAAAGACGAAGAAGCGCATTTACATTTATTTATCAATATGTGGAAAACCTTGCGGCTTGAAATTCCGCACGTTTTCACCGAAAAATTGATTGAAGAATGCCGCGAGTTAATTCAACTTGCTGCTCAACACGAAATTGCGTGGGGAAAATATATTATTGCTGACGGTGTTTTGGGTTTAACCGATACGATTATCGAAGGATTTATTCAAAGTTTGGCGGATAAACGGCTCGATTCTATTGGTTTAGAGCCAATGTACAACACAAAAAATCCTATTCCGTGGTTTGACGACGCAAGCAAGGTAAATTTGGGCGAAACCAATTTCTTTGAAGGCAAAAATGCGTCTTATGCAGCGGGTGGAAGTTTAGAATGGGATTAAAAATTCAAAATGGTCGCGTGATTGACGCGGCAAACAAATTTGATTTTGTCGGCGATATTTATATTCAAGATGGCAAAATTGTTTCGTTGGATAACGCGCCCCCTGATTTTCACGCAGGCGAAATCATTGACGCAACAGGGCAAATCGTTTGCGCGGGATTTGTTGATTTGAGTGTGCGTCCGCGCCATATCGCAAAAGAAATCAGCGCGGCAGCGAGTGCAGGTGTAACGACGTTTTGCGTGCAGCCCGACATTAAACCAGTTATTGACACTCCTGAAGTGGTTAAACATTTACAAGAATTAGCAAAATCTGTTGATTCTCCACAAATTCATTTCATTGGCGCATTGACGCAAAAGCTCGAAGGCGTTGAATTGAGTTCGATGTTGTCGCTGAAACAAGCGGGGTGTATTGCCATGAGCAACGGCAATTTTTCGGTTAAAAATTTACTGATTATGCGTCGTGCAATGGAATATGCCGCTAGCCATGATTTGTTGTTTATTTATCGTCCAAATGAATTTAGTTTGAGTAACGGCGGCTGCGCTCACGAAGGGGCAATGGCAACACGTTATGGTTTGCCGAGTATTCCCGAAGCCGCTGAAACGATTGCATTAGAACAATGTTTAGAATTAGCAGAATTAACAGGTTGTCGTGTGCATTTTGGACAATTAAGTTCAAAACGCGCTGTCATTAAATTACAGCAAGCGAAAAAATACGGTTTGAATGTGACTGCAGATGTGTCGATGCACCAGCTGCATTTGACAGAAAATGACGTAATTCCGTTTGATAGTAATTACCACGTTTTGCCGCCGTTGCGGAGCGTTGAAGATTGTGATTATTTACGCGCTGGTTTATCGAATGGCACGATTGACGCGATTTGTAGCGACCATCAACCGCATTTGTTAGATTCAAAACTCGCTGCATTTCCAGAAACGAAAGCGGGTATTTCATCAATGGAAACGCTGTTGCCATTATTATTGAAATTAGTATCTGAAAATGTAATTGATTTAGCGCAAGGTTTGGCATTGTTAAATACGAAACCCGCTGCTTTGTTAGGCTTAAAAACAGGTTCTTTGTCGATTGATGCACCTGCGGATATTTGTATTTTTGACCCGAATTTGGAATGGCAAGTCAATTCTGAAAATTGGAAAAGTGAAGGGATTAACACGCCATTTTGGGGGCAAACATTAAAAGGGCGTGTAATACATACCATTCGAGCGGGAAATGTGATTTTTAAACGCGCTTAAACATCACGTCCCAAACACCATGTCCTAAACGAATACCGCGCTGTTCAAATTTTGTCAGCGGACGATAATCAGGACGCTCACAAACCGTTTGTGTCGGACTTAAATTTTCAAAGTTTGGCGCACGATTCAAAATTTCAAGCATCCATTCCGCGTAATTTTCCCAATCGGTTGCCGCATGAAAATAACCATTTTTGGCAAGTTTTCGCACCAACAACTCTACAAAACTATCACGCACGATTCGGCGTTTGTGATGTTTCTTTTTATGCCAAGGGTCAGGAAAAAACAAATGCAAACCCGCTAAACTTTCATTAGGTACACGCTGTTCTAAAACTTCAATCGCATCGTGACAATAAATTCGTACATTTGAAAGTTGCATTTCTTCAATTTTCATCAACAAATGCCCCACACCAGGGCGATGTACTTCAATGCCGATATAATTTTTATCGGGATTTTCAGCCGCCATTTTTGCCAAACTGTCGCCATTTCCAAAACCAATTTCAACAATCAACGGTGCATCATTGCCAAAAACATCGGCAAAATTCATATCCATTTTCGGGTCTAAACAATAACGTTCCCAATGATTTTCAAGCGCGAAATGCTGTCCTGGTGTCACGCGACCTTTGCGGCGCACAAAACTTTTTATGCGAGCAGGTTCAATGTTTTCAAATGTCATAAAAATAATAAAGTGATAAACGTAAAAAAGTGGCACTGCTAACTGTGTCGCCACAGTAGCAAGTGCCACCTTAAAAATCAAAAGGAAAAAACTAGATAATTAAATCGTCAGCAGTGAAAGTTTTCACCCCAGATAATTCGATTGCAAATTCTGGTTTAATGTCAGCGTTGGTACTAACAAATAAAACTTTTAAAGCTGCATCAAACCAAACCGCACCTGTTGCATCATAACCGTTGATTAAGTCGGCTTTTTCGATGAAAACTAATTCAAGCCCATCTACAGTTGATTCAACATCTGGTACTACTGGCGTTACATTCGTTGTTGGTGTTGTTGTTACAACGGGTACTACTGGCACAACAACAGGAGATGTTGTTACTGGTGCTGGTGTAACCGTGTTTGCGCCAAACACTGAATTAAACTGATTTACCGAATATAACTGTGCATCTTGTGCTGGTGTTAAATCCGTTAAATGTACCGTTAAAACTTTACCTTGTGTGGCGTACTGCAAATCAACAATACCATCGCTGAAATCACTATTTTTAACCGTAGGAGTTTGTCCTTCTGGGAAGGCAATAACATCACCTTTGCCAAAATTTGCAATGTTGTAAGTGTAATCGCCCGCCGTCATTTGGAAATTAACATCTGCATCTTTTGCATCGTAATTTCCAGCGGCTGCAACAGCAACAGGAGTTGTTATTGCACTGGCTTGAGAACCAGAAACGACAGTGGTATCAGTAATTAAATGGGCAAATCCAGTCAAGTCAATTTTGTCTTCACCCGACTTAAAATCACGGATAATATCGCGGTTAGCTTTTAAAACACCGCTGTCTTGTGCATTTGCAAAAACGAATGTATCTGCACCCGCTCCACCTGTCATATCATCTTTACCTAAGCCGCCTTGAATAGTGTCATCGCCAGCTCCACCTAGCAATTTATCATTACCCGCGCCGCCATCTATAAGGTCATCACCTGCACCGCCATCAATCGTATCGTTACCATTATCACCACTTAGTTCATCATCACCCGCAGCACCTTTCAATGAATCGTTACCTTCACCACCATTTACTGTGTCATTACCTGCACCGCCATCTAATGTATCTTTGCCAGCTCCGCCGTCAAGGCTATCGTTTCCTTGATCTCCTTTTAGATTGTCGTTGCCATCAAGACCTGAAATCGTATCGTCACCTAATCCACCACTAATGGTGTCATTGCCTGTTTTGCCGTTAAGTAAATCATCATTACTTGTAGGTTTTAAAGCTGGTTGCTGTGGTTGATTGTTTTGACCACCTTGCTGTGGCTGCTGACCGCCTTGTTGAGGTTGTTGACCACCTTGTTGGGGTTGTTGTCCACCTTGTTGTGGCTGCTGACCGCCTTGTTGAGGTTGTTGACCACCTTGTTGGGGTTGTTGACCACCTTGTTGAGGTTGTTGACCGCCTTGTTGAGGTTGTTGACCACCTTGTTGTGGCTGTTGACCACCTTGTTGTGGCTGTTGACCGCCTTGTTGAGGTTGTTGATCACCTTGTTGCGGCTGTTGTCCGCCTTGCTGAGGTTGTTGACCACCTTGTTGCGGCTGTTGTCCGCCTTGCTGCGGCTGTTGACCACCTTGTTGCGGCTGTTGTCCGCCTTGTTGGGGTTGTTGACCACCTTGCTGAGGTTGTTGACCGCCTTGCTGTGGCTGTTGACCACCTTGTTGTGGCTGTTGACCGCCTTGTTGAGGTTGTTGACCACCTTGCTGGGGCTGTTGACCGCCTTGCTGTGGCTGTTGACCACCTTGTTGTGGCTGTTGACCACCTTGTTGTGGCTGCTGACCGCCTTGTTGGGGTTGTTGACCACCTTGTTGCGGCTGTTGTCCGCCTTGTTGCGGCTGTTGTCCGCCTTGCTGAGGTTGTTGACCACCTTGTTGTGGCTGTTGACCACCTTGTTGTGGCTGCTGACCGCCTTGTTGGGGTTGTTGACCACCTTGTTG
>CAIPQN010000110.1 GCA_903867225.1 uncultured Pseudomonadota bacterium
AATAAGAGAATGGACTTGTGCCGAGTGTGGCACGACGCATGACAGAGATGTTAATGCGGCTAAGAACATTCTCGCGCTTGGACATAAGCGTCTAGCTGTAGGAATCACCGCCTCTTTAGGGCGGTGAGGATGTCAAGAAAAAAAGGGACTGTTCGGCTTATTTGTCGGAATAGTTATGTTTGCCACGCCTTTTGTAGCATGGAACTATCAATGGATTTTGTTGTTTCTATCTGTGATCTCTAAAATCAATCTTGTCAATCTTGGAACGGTAGTTTCTGTTTTTGTGATTGATTTTGTGATTGGTGCTGTAATTATTTATGGGATCGTTCGTATTCTTATTTTCACTTATGAGTCAATTTCTAATGCGACATTTGAATCAAACAACCCTACTAGTTCGTTCGGTGAATATATGACGCAACTTACTCTTGTTTTTTTGGGGTTGTTATTGCTAATTGGTTTTTTCGTCAGTAATCCGAGGTAATTTCACATAAAAATAAAAAATCTGTTTTTTTATTTTGGTGGCATATTAAATAAATAAATCCATCTTTCAAATCGGCGGCATTAACCGTAGAATTCGCACATCAAATTCACTTTTAGACTCAAAAAATTATGACAAAAATCACCATCAAAAAACTCAATGCCAGTGATACCAATTTCACCACACAATTACACGATTTATTGGCGTGGAACGAAACGGACGATTTAGCGATTCATCAACGTGTTTTGGAAATTATTTCTAATGTACGAAAAAACGGTGATTCGGCGGTGATTGAATACACCAATCGCTTTGACCATTGCGCTGTTTCTCAAGCAAGTGAATTAGAAATTTCAAAAGAACAATTGAAATCGGCTTGGGACAATTTACCAACTGAGCAAGCACAAGCCTTAGAACAAGCGGCACAGCGTATTCGTTCGTATGCCGAAAAACAAAAAATGGAATCGTGGCAATACACGGAAGCGGACGGCACAGTTTTGGGTCAAAAAGTTACGCCATTAGACCGCGTGGGATTGTACGTTCCAGGTGGAAAAGCGGCTTATCCATCGTCTGTTTTAATGAATGCGATTCCTGCAAAAGTGGCTGGTGTACCAGAGTTAATCATGGTGGTACCAACGCCAAACGGTGAAACAAATGAATTGGTTTTGGCGGCTGCATATTTAGCGGGCGTTGACAGAGCGTTTGCCATTGGTGGCGCACAAGCGGTTGCTGCATTGGCTTATGGAACGGAGACGATTCCAGCAGTCGCGAAAATTGTAGGACCTGGCAATATCTATGTAGCAACAGCAAAAAAATTGGTTTTCGGTCAAGTCGGCATCGATATGATTGCAGGACCATCGGAAATTCTGATTATTTGTGACGGTAAAACGAATCCCGATTGGATTGCGATGGATTTATTTTCGCAAGCGGAACACGATGAAGACGCGCAATCGATTTTAATTAGCGACGATGCGTCATATTTGAAAAGCGTTGAAACGAGTATTAACAAACTTTTGCCTACAATGGAACGTGCAGAAATTATTCGTACTTCATTGACTAATCGTGGCGCGTTGATTTTGGTCGAAAACTCAGAACAAGCCGCTGAAGTTGCCAACATTATCGCGCCTGAGCATTTGGAATTGTCGGTTGAAAATCCAGAAGCCTTGTGTGAAAAAATTCGTCACGCAGGAGCGATTTTCATGGGACGTTATACCGCCGAGGCTTTAGGTGATTATTGTGCAGGTCCAAATCACGTTTTGCCAACGTCAAGCACCGCACGCTTTTCATCGCCACTTGGTGTTTATGATTTCCAAAAACGTTCAAGTTTAATCAATTGTTCCGCCGAAGGTGCGAATGAATTAGGTAAAATCGCGTCAATTTTGGCGCGAGGTGAAAGTTTAACCGCTCACGCTCGTTCAGCGGAATATCGTCTTAAATAATTGAAAAAGTTTCTTTGAATCCACCAGCTTTTTTAGCTGGTGGTAGCTGCAAAATCATTAAAATCTCGTAGGTAATACTGCCTACAATATCCCTCATTCTTACGAATTCACTCACCCCTAAAATCTCACCATGACAGAAACAATCGTGACACCTACCATTCCACTTACAAATTTTACAAATTTTAATCTGCATTCTGCTTTACAAGAAACGTTAATCAAAAATGGTTTTGAAACGCCAACACTTGTGCAACAACGTGCCATTCCAGCGATTTTAACGCGTAAAGATTTTTTAGTTAGCTCAAAAACAGGCAGCGGCAAAACCTTAGCGTTTTTGTTGCCGACGCTACACCATTTGCTTATCAATCCGAATTATTACGCAGGTGTTCGAGCTTTGGTATTAGTGCCAACGCGTGAATTAGCGCAACAGATTTTTTTGCAATGCCAACAATTGCTCGAAGGAACATCGTTAAAAGTAGGCTTGGTGACGGGCGGGGAAGATTTTAAAAAACAACAAAATCTGCTGCGTAAAAATACCCCGATTGTGATTGCCACGACGGGGCGTGTGCTTGAATTATTGACGCTCGACACCGCGCCTTTTGAAAATTTGGAAACACTAATTCTCGATGAAGCGGATCGAATGCTCGACATGGGATTCAGTGACGACGTACTGACAATTGCGAAACAATGTAGTGAAAATCGCCAAACGCTTTTATTTTCCGCGACGTTAACGCATATCGGCGTGTTAAAAATGGCGGACAAATTACTGAAACACTATGAACTGATTGCGTTGAATACGTTGCGCGACGAATTGCCGCATATTCAGCAGCAAATTGTTTTAGCTGACGATAACGCGCACAAACAACAACTGTTGGCGTGGTTGCTGAAAAATGAAGCGTTTGAGAAAGCTCTCGTGTTTTCAAATAGTCGGATACAAGCTACTGCATTATGCGATCCGTTGCGGGCATCGGGGGTTCGAGCGACGGTTTTACATGGCGATATGGATCAAAAAGAACGCCAGCGTGTGATGAAATTGTTTCGTGACGGCGTGGTTAATGTGTTGGTTGCCACCGATTTAGCCGCACGCGGTTTGGACATTAAAGGCATTCAAATTGTGATTAACTTTGAAGTACCGCGCAACGGCATCAATTATTTACATCGCATCGGTCGCACGGGACGAAGTGACGAAACGGGCGTAACCATTACGTTGGTGAAGCATACCGAATGGAATTTAATGGCAGGAATTGAACGCTTTTTGCGTCAAAATTTTATTCGCCGCACCGTCAAAGAATTAGCAGGAAAATATCAAGGACCTAAAAAACTAAAAGCTTCGGGTAAAACGGTTGGCGGTAAATTAAAGGTCGAGAAAAAGAAAGAAAAAGCGGAGAAAGTAAAAGTGCGTCATCGAGATCAAAAAAATATCGGAAAACGTCGCGCACCTTCTTCAGATTTCAAACCACAATAAGATTTGGTTTTATCGAAACCAAATCGCAGCACAAATCATCAACGCTCCCATTAAAACTGTCCATAATTGATTGCGTTGTTGACTTGCCATTTGTTGACGCAACAACGCAAATTCACGCTGTTGCGTTTCAGCACGACGTTCCGCATGAGCCGCATTATCGAGAGCTTTATAAATCAACGATGGGATTTCAGGAAATTGATCTGCAAAATCGGGCAGTTGCTTAATCAATTTTTTGATTTTTGCTTTCGGGCTTAAACGTTCTTGAAACCACGACTCTAAAAATGGTTTTGCGGTTTGCCATAAATCCAAATCGGGATAAAGTTGCCGTCCCAAACCTTCAATGTTTAACAACGTTTTTTGCAACAAAACCAACTGCGGTTGAACGTGCATATCAAAACGGCGGGCTGTTGAAAACAAACCTAATAAGACTTGCCCAAACGAAATATCTTTAAGCGGTTTTTCAAAAATGGGTTCGCAAACGCTACGAATCGCTGCTTCAAATTCTTCAACGCGAACTGAACTAGATACCCAACCAGATTCAATGTGCATTTCTGCGACACGACGATAATCTTGATTGAAAAACGCCAAGAAATTTTCCGCCAAATAACGCTGATCGGACGTAGATAAACTACCAACAATTCCAAAATCAACCGCAATATATTTATCAGGTAATTCGACAAAAATGTTACCTGGGTGCATATCAGCATGAAAAAAATTGTCGCGAAAAACTTGTGTGAAAAATATCTCGACCCCACGTTCCGCAAGGCTTTTAAAATCTGCACCTGCTGCTTTTAATTGTTCGATTTCGCCGACAGGAATGCCATGAATTCGCTCCATCACTAAAATGTTTTTGCGCGTAAATTCCCAATGAATTTCTGGTACATAAAGAATTTCCGAACCTTCAAAATTACGGCGTAATTTAGCCGCGTTTGCACCTTCACGCATTAAATCGAGTTCGTCTAACGTGGTTTTTTCAAATTCAGCGACAATTTCAGTACCACGCAAACGTTTTCCATCTGCCCAAAAACGTTCTGCTAATTTGGCTAATTCATAAAGCAAACCAATATCAGACGCAATCCGTGGCGCGATATTCGGACGTAAAACTTTCACGACTACTTCTTCGCCCGTGTGCAATTTTGCGGTGTGAACTTGTGCTACTGATGCAGAAGCTAACGGCACAGAATCGAATTCTGCAAATGCTTCTTTAATCGACATCCCCAACGCTTTTTCGATGACTTGAATTGCGATTTCACCGCTAAATGGTGGCACACGATCTTGTAACTTAACCAGTTCATCGGCGATGTCATTGGGTAATAAATCTTTACGGGTGGAAAGTGCTTGTCCGAATTTAACGTAAATTGCACCTAAATCTTCCAATGTTTTGCGAATTCTCACGCCGCGTGAATCTGTGTTATTTTTAAATCGTGCATAAGGCGAAAAAACCGCCAAATAACGAATTGGGCGCATGAACGGTGTTTGTAAAACCAGTTCGTCTACACCGTGACGAATGAAAACCCAATGAATGTGAACTAAGCGGAAAAGTGTTTTTAGGCGCATTTTAGAAGAAGATAAGAGGTGAAGAAGAATCAACGTTGGCGAGTATCGGTACCTGTTGAACTCTGATTATGACTGAGATTTCCCACGCCATAAGGTTGTTTCATTTTGTCATAAACGCCTTGTGTCGGAGCGAGCCAAACCATGCCAGGACCTGTAAATGTTTGCAGTAATAATTCACCGCTAACAACAGTGCCGAAAATAGATTTGCTCGACATTTCAGCGTGAAAACTGACGCTTGCGGTGCGAACAAACGCAAAATTTCCATCGACAGATAATTTTTCGCCAGCCGCTAATTCATAAACAACCAATTCAGCAACAGGAACGGGTGACACTAAAACAACAATCCCTGTTCCACTGGCTTGAGTTTGAAAAAATCCTTCGCCGCCAAATAACGCGCTAGAAATGTTACTTTGTAATTTTGCACTGACTTCGATGCCGCCTGATGCACAATAAAATGAACTTTTATCAAAAATCAGTGCGTCGTTTTCGATATTGAACAACAAATAATGTCCAAAACTGGGTTCTAAAAAGACTTCGCCTGAACCTTTAATGCGTGATTGAAACAGGGTTTCACCTGTTAAAAATTTACGCATTAAACCTTTTGCTATACCACCGCCCGTTGTGGATTCAAGTTGTAAATGACCTTTCATGAAATACAACGCGCTCGGTTCAAGTAACAATTCACCGTTTGTTAATGTGACGCGCACCATTTTCAAATGAATGTTGGCTTGATTGGCGAAAAAAATCTTTTCCGCCACATTCAAATTATCAGAACCAAGCAGTTTTTCATAACGCACTACATCAAAAACGGCACCTGCAATTTGTTCACTTTCGATAACGGTAAAATTATCTGTGCCGCTCATTTTATAAGCCGAATTCAGCAGGATTTAACGCTAATTCTTTTGCGATTTTTGCGGCAACCGCTTGTTCTTGTAAGTCAAAATCGCCGTCTGACGAAGCAATCGCAATCATCATTCTAATCAGTAAACGTCCTGCTTCGGCATTTGATTTCATTTTACCTAACGCTAAAAATGCTTTGGCTTCGCCAATGTCATTGTCGAATTCAATTTGACCAACGAAATCTTGGAACGCTTTAATCACGTCGCTAGTGGTGAAAATTGACAGCGCATCGTGGTTTTCGATGAACTTAATCATTTTTTGTTTTTCTTCGGAAGAAATTTTGCCATCTGCCATTGCAATTAACGCTGAACCTGCCATTGCTGCCTCTAAAAATTCTTTATTTTTGAATTTTAAGGCTTGTGTTTTGAGTTCGTTAGCTTTGGTTTTTACATCGTTTAAGAAATCATTGAAATTCATAAATTACCTGTTAAAAAAATAGAAAGAAATTTGTACAGCACCGCATTGTAACGTGAAACACCCTAAAATTACTGTACGTTAATTTTCGCGTTTGTACTTGGCTCAGATAGTTTAAAACCACAATGATGCGTCATGATTTTTAAAACACGTTTGAAACGTGCTTCACGATCCATTGTTTCGTCAGAATTTGATTGAATACAACGCAACATATCCGCTTCAGCATCCATTGCCACGCCCATCGTTGTGGATTTAACTTTTTTCGCACCGTTTGCGTCCGTGCAAGTGTATTCCGTTTCCGTAATCTTCGCGGGCAATGGTTTTTTGAAATGCTCTATATTTTTTGCTTTTGAAATAGTTCCGATGTATTCCGCTACGGTATGAACATTTTCAGCATTCGCACACGACGCATTATTTTCCATCAGTTTTTCTGCGGGATTACCTGCATTTTTATCCATCATATTCTGGCTACTAACTTCATCTATTTCAAATGATGAAGGTGTATTGTTTGATGGTGCATCATTGTCCTGCTTTTCTTTGACAGGCGAATCTGCTTTTTTAACAGGCTCAAGAGTTTCAATTTTTTCAAGGTCAACATCTGCTGTGTCATTTAGTGTGGCATACTCAAGCAAAATGACAATGGGAAGGCAAAGAACCGCTATCTGTATTAGCAATACGCCATTTTTTTTAAAAAAATTTACAAGTTTTTCTGAAAGCATTTTTTAATCCTCGTTCTTGGATTTTTGGATAAATAACTCAACTGGTTTTTAAAATCACTAAAAGTAATCAATTCATAAAACTCCTGATTAAATCAATACGGTAATAATTTTTTGTGTGTATGAATTGACATTAAAATTCCAAAACCCGCGCACAAAGTCACAATCGATGTACCGCCATAACTCACAAGCGGTAATGGCACGCCAACTACTGGTAATACGCCAATTACCATGCCGATATTCACAAACACATAAACAAAAAATGTAAATGCCAAACTGCCCGCAAGCAAACGACTATAAGTATCTCTCGCTTGCGATGCGATAAATAAACAACGGCTAATAATGAGCAAATACAACACTAACAAACTCACGCAACCAAATAAACCAAATTCTTCAGCAAACACGGCAAAAATAAAATCGGTCGAACTTTCGGGCAAAAAATCGAGTTCTGATTGTGTACTTCCCAGCCAACCTTTTCCATAAATTCCGCCCGAACCAATCGCGATTTTCGATTGAATAATATGATAACCTCGTCCTAATGGATCGGCTTCTGGATTTAAAAAAGTCAGCACACGAGCGCGTTGATAATCGTGCATAAAATGCCAAATAATCGGTGTTAATGCCGTCAATAACGATCCCATCCCAATAATAAACCACCAAGATAATCCCGAAAAAAATAGCACTGCTGCGCCAGAACTGGCGACTAATAACGCTGTTCCTAAATCAGGTTGTTTCGCAATTAACAACGTTGGCAATACAATCAGTCCACTCGCTATCAATAATTGTTTTGATTTTGGTGGTAACGAATACTCCGATAAATACCAAGCAATCATCATTGGCGTAGTGATTTTAATCATTTCAGATGGCTGAAAACGGAATGCCCCTAATTCTAACCATCGTTGTGCGCCCTTTCCAATCTCGCCTAAAGCTAATACCGCTAACAATAAAATAATTCCCAAACAAAACAAAATGACTGACAAGCGTTTAAATTGATACGGCTCGATATGAGCCAATAAAATCATCAACCCAAATGCTAAAAAAACACGGGTTGCTTGGCGAATAAGAACATCTAAATTTTGTCCTCCAGAACTATAGAGAATCACAAAACTTAAAATTGAAATCAATACTAACGTGACAAACAACGGAATATCAATGTGCAGTTTGCGTAAAAAATCTCCCAAAAAGGAATGTTTTTCAAATTGTTCGTGACGTGTTTCTGTGTGGTGCATCATAGATAATCGATTATTAACGGAAATAATGCAGATGATAATTTGGATAGGTCTTTAGTCGAAATTTATTATAAAAAATGAATCATTTTGACTGCGACGCAAAACTGGGATGAAAAGTTGAAATTATCTTTGAACTAAACAATCGCCTACTAATTTCGACGATTGTTTAATGTGAATTGAACGATAAATTTTGTGTGAACGTTACGCCGAAAATGAAGAGCCACAACCACAAGTCGTGGTGGCATTTGGATTACGAATGACGAATTGTGCGCCACTTAAATCATCTTTGTAATCAATTTCCGCCCCCGTCAAATAACCAATGCTGGTTGAATCAATTAACACAGTCACGCCATTTTTTTCGATTTGTGTATCGTCATCATTAACTTCTTCGTCAAAGGTGAAGCCATATTGAAAACCAGAACAACCGCCGCCCGAAACATAAACCCGTAATTTTAAATTGTCGTTACCCTCTTCGACAATCAAGTCGTGAACTTTAGTGGCTGCGCTGTCAGTAAAAATAATCGGTGAAGTCATAATAAATAATGTTTTGTTAAGAATTGAAAGTAGCTCGAATTATGGCTATTCCTAGTATTACAGTCAAGAATTACGGATACAACGCCACCGTCGCTAACCCTTGATTTTCTGGCAACCCAAAACGTAAATTCATGGATTGCACGGCTTGACCTGCTGCACCTTTTACTAAATTATCAATCACAGACAAAATTACCAACGTTTTACCGCCTTGTGGTAAATGTAAGGCAATTTGACAACGATTGCTGCCACGAACATTACGCGTGTCCGGATGTGAACCGAACGGCAAAATATCGACAAATTCTTCATTGATATAGCGTGTTTCATAAAAATTTTGTAATTCTTCCGCGCTTATTTCATGGGTCAATGTCGCATACAATGTCGCGTGAATACCACGAATCATCGGTGTTAAATGTGGCACAAAAGTTAAATTTACCGATTGTTTCGCCATCGCAGTTAAACCTTGTGTAATTTCAGGTAAATGCCGATGACCACTCACCGCGTAGGCTTTAAAACTTTCGCCTGTTTCGCTCATCAATGTCGCAATTTCAGCTTTTCGACCTGCACCACTTACACCCGATTTCACATCAGCAATGACATTCAAATCGATACAACCTTTTTCAAGTAACGGTAAAAAACCCAATTGCACTGCTGTCGGATAACAACCAGCGCAAGCAATTAAGTCTGCATTTTTCAACGCATCACGATGAATTTCTGGTAAGCCATAAACGGCTTGAGCAATCAAATCAGGGCAAGTGTGTGTCATTCCATACCACTGCTCCCATTCCGCCACGTTTTTCAATCGAAAATCTGCCGATAAATCGATGATTTTAATGCCACGCTGAAGTAATTCTTTTGCCTTTAACATCGCAGTACCATTAGGTGTAGCGAAAAAAACGACATCACAATTCTCTAACGATTCAATCGATGGCAAACAAAAGGTTAAATTTTTCAAATAACCACGCAAACTTGGATAAAGTGCATCAACACGCATTCCAACATCAGAACGTGACGTTACTGCGGTAATTTCTACATCGGAATGTAATGCCAAAATGCGTAATAATTCCACGCCCGTATAACCTGTACCGCCGACAATACCTGCATTAATCATATTTCTTCCTCCTTTAGACCGTCACGCCCCACATATCGTAGTCATCAGCGTCTTCGATTTCGACTTGAACAAAATCACCGACTTTTAAATGAGTCGCGCCATCAATAAAAACTTGCCCGTCAATTTCAGGTGCATCGGCTTTACTCCGTGCTACCGCACCTTCTTCGACGACTTCATCAATTAAAACGGTTTCGATTTGACCGATTCGGCGTTGCAAACGTGCCGCGCTTATTTCAGCTTGATGTGCCATGAAACGCGCCAAACGTTCTTGTTTTACTTCTTCGGTAACGGGATTCGGTAAATCATTTGCTCCCGCGCCTTTTACGGGTGAGTAAGCAAACGCGCCGACGCGGTCTAATTGTGCTTCGTCCAAAAAATCTAAAAGTTCTTCAAATTCACTTTCAGTTTCACCAGGAAAACCCACGATAAACGTACTTCGCAACGTAATATCAGGACAGACTTCGCGCCACGCTTTGATGCGCGTTAAATTATTTTCACTGGCAGCAGGACGCGCCATCGCTTTTAAAATACGCGAATTTGAATGTTGAAAGGGAATATCCAAATACGGCAAAATTTTTCCTTCTGCCATTAACGGAATGACGTTATCAACGTGCGGATACGGATAAACATAGTGCATTCGCACCCAAATTCCCAAATCACCCAGCGCATCGGCTAAATCATAAAAGCGGGTTTGATACGATTTACCACGCCAGTCATGTGGCGTGTATTTCAAATCTAGCCCATAAGCGCTGGTATCTTGCGAAACCACCAGCAATTCTTTTACACCTGCATTCGCTAAATTTTCGGCTTCACGCAAAACGTCATCAATCGGACGACTGACTAAATCACCACGCATCGATGGAATAATGCAGAACGTGCAACGATGATTGCAGCCTTCTGAAATTTTCAAATACGCATAATGGTCTGGCGTAAGTTTAATACCTTGTGGGGGTAGTAAATCTAAAAAGGGTTGATGTGGCGCGGGAAGATATTCGTGAACAGCGGCAACCACTTCATCGAAAGCGTGTGCGCCCGTGACTTTCAAAACTTGTGGATGTTTGGCGCGAATTTCTGCCTCGCGTGAACCTAAACAACCTGTGACAATCACTTTGCCATTTTTCGCCAACGCTTCACCGATACTGTCGAGTGATTCTTCCACAGCTGAATCGATAAAACCGCAAGTATTTACCACAACCAAATCGGCATTTTCGTAAGTTGGTGAAACTTGATAACCTTCGGTGCGTAAAGTGGTCAAAATACGTTCGCTATCCACCAACGCTTTTGGACAACCCAAACTAATAAAACCAATGTGTGGTGCGCTCATCAAAAAATCCGTTAAAAATAGTTAAAAATAAGTGAGTTTAGACGGAATTATAGCACGCACAGAAAAATGATTTTTATCGGTAGCAGTGTTAGAATTCAAGCCATTATTTGAAACCCGTTGAATTAAAAAATGACGATTAACTCTCATTCATTCCCCGCTGTAGAATTTAAAAGCAGCACTTTTTCCGTGCCAGTTTTGAGTATTGCTAGTAATGATTTAATACTTATTCAACAACTGCTTGACGAGAAAATAAAACTTGCACCTGAATTTTTCAAACATTCTCCCGTTGTTGTTGATTTAGGCGAAGTGAACAAAAAGCAATTAGCTTTAGATTTTGAAGATTTAGCCACAGTAATTCGTAAAACTGGATTATTTACCATTGGCATTCGCAACAGCAATGAGGCTCAACAAGCCCAAGCAATTTCATTAGGCATTCCAGTAAATACTGCACCAACCAGCGATGTGCGAGTAGAAAACCGAAAACCGAAACCGATTACCGCGCCAGCTGATGATGAATTTGTCGGAAGCGATTCCACCACGGTGACAATTACCAAACCTATTCGCTCGGGGCAACGGATTTATTCGTTTGGTGATTTAATTGTGTTGGCGCAAGTGGGAGCGGGTGCAGAAATTTTAGCAGAAGGAAACATTCACGTTTATGGCACATTGCGTGGACGCGCATTAGCAGGTGTTCAAGGCAATACGGAAGCCCGAATTTTTTGTTCCGATTTACAAGCTGAACTGATTTCAATTGCAGGCAATTATAAAATTAGTGACGATATTCATGGGGCAATTGCCAATACGCCCGTTCAAATTTATTTACAAAAAAACACCTTAGTCGTTAAACCGATTATTTAACAGGCTTAATAAAAAGATTCTTTGGAGGATTATAAGTGGCACGAATTATTGTTGTAACTTCAGGCAAAGGCGGAGTGGGTAAAACGACCACCAGCGCGGCAATTTCTATGGGGTTGGCGAAAAAAGGACACAAAACAGTTGTTATCGATTTCGACGTAGGTTTGCGAAATTTAGATTTAATTATGGGCTGTGAACGCCGTGTTGTGTATGACATTATCAATGTTATTAACGGTGAAGCGACGTTGAATCAAGCATTAATTAAAGATAAAAATTGCAATTTGTTATCCATTTTGCCCGCCTCACAAACACGAAATAAAGACGCACTCACATTAGAGGGCGTTGAAAAAATCTTAGAAGAATTATCCAAAGATTTTAAATATATTGTTTGTGATTCTCCCGCAGGTATTGAAACAGGCGCACATTTGGCAATGTATTTTGCAGATGATGCGTTTGTTGTTACCAATCCTGAAGTATCGTCGGTTCGTGATTCTGATCGAATGTTAGGATTACTTTCAAGCAAATCTCGTCGAGCAGAACGCGGCGAAGAGCCGATTAAAGAGTATTTATTATTATCACGCTATTCGCCAACACGCGTGAAATCAGGCGAAATGTTGAGTTTAGATGATGTTCAAGATATTTTGTCATTGCATTTATTGGGCGTAATTCCCGAATCAAAATCTGTACTTACATCTTCAAACGCTGGCACGCCTGTTATTCTTGATGAAAAAAGTGATGCAGGACAAGCCTATTCAGACATCGTGGCACGTTATTTAGGCGAAACTAGACCGCATCGTTTTATTGATGAGAAAAGCGGTTTTTTCAGGAAATTATTCGGGGGTAAATAAAATGAGTTTACTCGATTATTTCAGGAGTTCTAAAGCGAGTTCTGCATCACTCGCTAAAGAACGACTACAAATTTTGGTGGCTTATGAACGTTCATCGGACAGTCAACCCGCTTATTTACCCGAATTACAAAAAGAATTACTCGCGGTGATTCAACGTTATGTGAATATCAACAAAGACGCGATGACGATAAATTTAGAACAAACCGATAATCAGGAAACATTGGAACTCAACATTGTTTTACCCGACGCGCACCGTGTTTAAATCATGAAAAATTTAAAATTATTCGTCATTTTAATGTGTGCTTTGGCGACATTGTCGGGCTGTAGCACAAAGAGAGTGCGGACAAATCCTCATGCAATTACTGACCGTCGAACAACAGATACTGTTGAAATAGATAAAGATGTTGAAACCGACATCAAAGAAGAATTGCGTGATGATAATGAAATTCGACGTTTTGCTCATGTGAATGTGAATGTTTATAACGGCGCGGTTTTGCTGACGGGCGAAGCATCAAATGATGCGATTAAAAGCAAGATTATCGAAATGGCGCGAGTCATAAAAAATGTCAAAATGGTTCACGACAATTTAATCGTGGATTATCCGAGCGATAATTTATCTCGGGCGAACGACCGTCGAATTACTCAAAGTATTAAACAAGCTCTCACGCAAATTCACGATTTACCGAATTTCGATTCGTCATTGATTAAAGTCGTGGTTGAACAAAGTACCGTTTATTTAATGGGACGTGTGCATCGGGATGAAGGGACTGTGGTTATTAACGTGATTCGCCTTGAACCCGATATTCGTCAGGTGATTACTGTTTTTGATTACATCGATTAAAACAAAAAATGAGCGTGATTTTTCACGCTCATTTGCCATTTCTCAAAACATCCCCCTTTTATGAAAAATCTCCCCGCTGAATTTCTAACCGTTTTAAAAAAAATTTTCCCAAAAAACGATATTTTGACTGAACCCGAAGAATGCTGGACTTACGGTTACGACAATTCACGTCGTCACGCTCTGCCGCAAGTCGTGGTTTTCGCCACTACGCACGAACAGGTTTTAAAAACGGTTCAACTTTGTAACGAATTTGAAATTGCGATTACCGCACGAGGTCGTGGAACGGGAACAACAGGCGCGATTGTGCCATTGCACGGCGGTTTGGTTTTGTCGTTGGAACGCATGAAACAAGTGTTAGATTTTTCGCCCGACAATCGTTATATCAAAGTACAAACGGGCATCACCAATCAAGAAGTTCAAGATTACGTCAAAAGTGCAGGATTTTTTTGGTCGCCCGATCCAACAAGTGCGGCATTTTGCAGCGTTGGCGGGAATTTAGCCTACAACTCAGCCGGCCCGAAAGCTGTGAAATACGGCACGCCGCGTGAAAATACCTTAGGTTTGCGTGTCGTGACAGGAGCTGGATATGAAATGAACGTCGGCGTTTATACCAGCAAAGGCGTGGTGGGTTACGATTTAACACGCTTGATTATTGGTTCAGAAGGCACGCTGGCAATTATCACCGAAGCGACGTTGAAACTCACACCATTACCCGAAGCGAAAAAAACTTTACGCGCGATTTACAAAACCGTTGGTGATGCCGCGCAAGCCGTTTCAGCCGTGATGGCGCAACCCGTCGTGCCGTGTGCATTGGAATTTATGGACGGCAATGCAATTAACATGATTCGTCATTACACCGAAACTGATTTGCCCGAAAATGCGGGCGCGATGTTGATGATTGAAGTAGATGGTCAAGCCGAAGGCTTGGATTATGCGGCTGAAAAAGTCATGAAAGCCGCGACCAATGACGGTTTGATGTCGATGCGTTTGGCGAAAAATGCCGCCGAAGTCAAAGCTCTTTGGGATACGCGAAAAGCCTTGTCGCCTGCGTTACGAAAAGTCGCTCCAAAGAAAATTAACGAAGATGTCGTTGTTCCCGTGACAGAAATTCCCGCGTTGATTTCAGGTTTGGAATTACTGTCAAAACAATACGAATTACCGATTATCAATTTTGGTCACGCAGGAAATGGCAACATTCACGTTAATTTATTGCTCGACCCTGACGACCCAATTCAAAGTAAAAAAGCGCACGCGTGTTTAGACGAAATTTTTTCGTTGGTGTTGAAATTGAATGGCACATTATCGGGCGAACACGGTGTTGGACTTGAAAAACGCGATTTTGTAGACCGTGAATTAGATGCCAATTCGCTCAATTTAATGCGTGCGATTAAACGTCAATTTGACCCCAAAAACTTATTAAATGCTGACAAAATGTTGCCCATCAGCAAAAACGCTTCTTGAGTTTTTGGTAAAACGACATGGATAAAATCAGCCAAGTAAAACAGCTCGTCAGCGAAATCAATCGGTTACATCGTGAGTTTTCAAATGATTATTTTGAAACAGATAAAATCGAAAAAATAAATCTCTCCAGAATTATCAAGCATGTGCCTGCACCACATATTTACAAATATCGCCTTACTTTACACGAGTGCATCAATGATTATCTGATGACAGCAAATATCAACATCAAGTATTTTTACCGTGTGAAAACTAGAGAAAGTATTGATGACAAGATTGAGCGTTTCTCAAGTCGTGAAGATCAATACCCCGTCAATAACTGGCTTAATGATATTTTTGGTGTCCGCATTATTCTTACAGACGATGAAATAAAATCAGTGATGGATTTGCTTGATGACTGGCAAGATGAATTAAGCCTGAAAAACTGGTATTTACGCGATAAAGAAGGCTATCGCGGCTTGCATATTTACTTTAAAAACAAGAGTAACTTTTATTTTCCTTGGGAACTGCAAATCTGGGATACCAAAGACATTCAAAGCAACATTCAAAATCACGAGAAATTCAAGCGGAACTTTATTTAAAAATTAAGGCATTGCAATCAATTACAACCACCAATTTCTGATACTAAATTTATGAACGAAACTTTAAACACGTTAACCACACTGCGCGATTATATGCGTTGGGCTTCAAGCCGTTTCACTGCCGAAAAATTATCTTTCGGTCAAGGCACAACAACCGCGTTAGATGAAGCGGTTGCGCTAGTTTTATTTGCCGTGAATCAGCCTTATTATTTGTCAGCAAATTTTTTTGATTGCGTTTTGACGTTTGAAGAACGTAAAACCGTTTTTGATTTAATCGAACGCCGCATTAACGAGCGCATTCCAGCGGCATATTTAACGAAAGAATCCATTTTTATGGGTTTGCCATTTTATGTTGATGAGCGCGTTTTAATTCCACGTTCGCCCGTCGCAGAATTGATTGAACAACGTTTTGAACCGTGGGTTGAAGAAGAAAATGTAGAACGTATTTTAGATTTATGCACGGGTAGCGCGTGCATTGCGATTGCGTGCGCGTATGCGTTTCCAAATGCGATGGTTGATGCGGTCGATTTGTCGCCAGAAGCCTTGGAAGTCGCTGAAATCAACATCGAAAAACATCACACACAAGAATCGGTCACAACGTATTATTCCGATTTGTTCAACAAATTGCCGCCGACGAAATACGACATTATTATCAGCAATCCGCCGTATGTGTGTTTGAACGAATGGGAGAATTTGCCGCCCGAATTCCACGCCGAACCCGATATGGCTTTCAAAGGCGGCACGTCTGGTTTAGATTTGGTTTTGCGGATTTTGAGCAACGCGAAAGCCTATTTGAGCGAACATGGAATTTTGGTGGTTGAAGTCGGCAGCAGTTCGGAAACGTTGCAAAATTTATTACCCGACGTGCCGTTTTATTGGTTGAATTTTGAACGGGGCGGCGACGGCGTATTTTTGCTGACGGCTGAACAAGTTTCTGATTTTCACGATACATTTACCAACGCTTTGAAAAAACATCATTGAGAAATATAAAATGACAAACAACCGTGGTTACATTTACGTTTTAGCCAACAAGAAAAGACAGCCCCCTTTGATGCGCGTTTCACTTATTGTTTGGCTTTGGTGCGGTATTAGAGAAATAACAATTTTTTAACTTTGGAGTCTTTTAATATGAAACATAATTTCATAGCTTTAATTTCTTTTTTATTTTTATTCAACGTGACATCTAATGTTTATGCTGGAGCTATTTCATTAGATTTGCCAGATATTACTAAGAAAGGTGATTCATTAGATGTTCATGGTTCATGTGGCGGTGTAAAAGTTAAGGTTATTGGTGTTAGAGAGGAAACTTTTAATAGCGATGCTTTTGGATTCGATGGAGAAAATAACAGCGGAGTATTCGTTGTCAGAGATAAAAAATCAAATTGAATAGTTCTGATCATAATACTGTGCTGTGTGTTCCCGTTGGCGAGTTAGTCGGAACAGAATTTAGGCTTGTTGTTGGTTCAGTTTGTTCAGGTAGCACATGTGGCGATGCAATGGATTATGTTGTATTTAATCCAAAGCTAGGGAAAGTTGTTTCACCAAAAACGTGTGATATAGCTTGTGCATCTAATTTGGTAAAATCGAAAATCCTTGAACAAAGTGGACTGATGTAAGCAAAGCGCACTAATTCTACGATCTAAATAAAGGTATAAAATGGCAAAAGTTATTGAAGCCTATCAAATAGCACTCAAATGGATTGAAGAAAATTTGTGATGATTTCAAAAGGTCGTGTTTTTGTCGATTGATTTGACTTTGTGGGTGTTGGGATTTTGATTTTTTGGGAGGTTTTATTATGGCACGTTTAATTTTATCGGATATGTCGGCAAGTGTTTCGGAGTTAAAAAAGCATCCCATCCGAACCGTTGCGGCTGGAGGTGGTTTGCCTGTTGCAATTCTTAGTCGAAATGAACCCGCATTTTATTGTGTTCCCGCAGCGGCTTATGAAGCGTTACTTGAAAAACTCGATGATATAGAACTCAACGCGATGGCAGACCAGCGTTTAAATGACGGTCAGGCGTTCATTCGGGTTTCACTTGATTTGGCGTTATAAGTTTTTAGATTTAATTTAGGATAAAAAATGTCAGGAAACACCATAGGAAAATTATTTACCGTCACGACGTTTGGCGAAAGTCACGGCGCGGCATTGGGTTGTATCATCGATGGTTGCCCACCGATGATGGAACTTTGCGAAGCGGATATTCAAATCGATTTAGACCGCCGCAAACCTGGAACGTCGCGCCACACCACGCAACGCCGTGAAGCCGACGAAGTGAAAATCTTGTCGGGTGTTTTTGAAGGCAAAACCACGGGAACGCCAATCGGTTTGTTAATCGAAAACACCGACCAACGTTCAAAAGATTATTCCAAAATTTCGCAAGCGTTTCGACCTGGTCACGCCGATTTCACTTATCAGCAAAAATACGGTTTTCGCGATTATCGCGGTGGCGGACGTTCGTCAGCGCGTGAAACTGCAATGCGCGTGGCGGCTGGCGCGATTGCAAAAAAATATCTCAAAGAAATTGCGGGCATTGAAATTCGCGGTTATTTGTCACAACTCGGCACAATTAAAATTGACCAAGTCGATTGGGATATTGTCGAAACGAATCCATTTTTTTGTCCCGACGTGAACAAAATTGCCGAAATGGAAAGCTACATGGACGCACTTCGCAAAGAAGGCGAATCCATCGGCGCACGCATTGAAGTGGTCGCCACGAATGTTCCCGCAGGTTTGGGCGAACCGATTTTTGATCGATTAGATGCCGAACTCGCTTACGCTTTGATGAGCATTAACGCGGTAAAAGGCGTAGAAATCGGCGACGGTTTTAAATGTGTCGAAGCGAAAGGCACGCAATTTCGTGACGAAATCACGCCAGATGGTTTTTTGAGTAATCACGCGGGCGGCATTTTAGGCGGCATTTCGAGCGGTCAAACTATCACCGCGAGCATTGCGTTAAAACCGACTTCGAGTTTACGTTTAGCGGGAAAAAGTATTGACCTCGAAGGCAACGCTGTCGAAGTGATTACCGAAGGACGACACGATCCGTGCGTTGGAATTCGCGCCACACCGATTGCCGAAGCAATGGTGGCAATTGTTTTAATGGATCATCTTTTACGCCAACGCGCCCAAAACGGTAACGTAAAATAAAATCCAAAACTATAATAATAGGGGTAACGTTCAAAGGCGGGCGTTATCCCTATTTTTTTTCACTCCATTTTCGAGTATAGGCTTTATGACACAAAAAGATTTAACTCTTGGCATTGCCAATTTTAACTACGCCGATTTATACAATTCGGCACGCTTAACGGATTTACTCGCAGTTTTCGACGAATCCGTGAAATACCACGATGCCGATTTGTACGAAAATTATATTTCGTATCGCAACACGCAAGGTGCGGATTTATCACCCGAACAACAATCAGCAATGCTGGTTCAAGTTGCGCCTTACGTTGGAAAATTTGTCGCTAAATTGTTCAACGTTGAAGCCGAACATCAAGCGCAAAAATCACACATTCAATCTGAAATCGAAACCATTTTTACGTTTAAAAATGAAGTTGTTGAAAAATTAGGCGTGGTTTTCAAAGGTCAAACGACAGACGATTGGAAAATTCCCGATGTGTTAAATAGTTTTGATTTGTTAATCGAAGCAGGTTTCCCCGAAGCAAACACGACTGAAGACGACGAACACCGCGTGGCACAAGTTGGCGCGGTGATTGGTTTATTAGCAAACCATTACAAAACGTTGGCGAAAGGCAAAGAAAGCAACTACGAAAATGCCGATTTGCAAGCCGAAGCCTTACGCGAAAAATTAAAAACTCACGAACTTGCGGCGACCGAATTTGCTGACATTATCAACGCGCCCGATTTAAACGAATTCACAGCTGGTTTAATGGATGTTGTGCAACGTTGGTGTTTTGTCGCACAACAAGATAACGACGTGGTGGCAGATTGGCTTAGTTTCAAATTCCCTGAAAAACGGGATTTCGATAATTTAGTCGAACACGAATTGATTGATAGAACCGAATTTAACGTCTGGATGGGTGAACATCGTCGCCGTCGTGATGGTTTCAAATTGACCGACCCGCGTTATAACGAACGCCAAGTATTATCGGAAGTGAATCATTGTATTTACTGCCACGAGCGCGATACCGATTCTTGCTCGAAAGGAATGCGTAACAAAAAAAACAACACGTTCAAAGAAGACCCGATGGGCGTGACAACAATTGGTTGTCCGCTTGATGAAAAAATCTCAGAAATGAATTTGGTCAAACGTGGCGGCGATAACATTGGTGCATTAGCGATTGTAACCGTTGATAATCCAATGTGTGCAGGCACGGGGCATCGGATTTGTAACGAATGTATGAAGGGTTGTATTTACCAAAAAACCGACCCTGTGAACATTCCGCAAATCGAAACTAACGTTTTAACCGACGTTTTATTTATGCCTTACGGATTTGAAATTTACAGTTTATTGACGCGCTGGAATCCGCTCAATGTAAAACGTCCCGTGATGTTGCCGTACAACGGTAAAAATGCGCTCGTCGTGGGTTTAGGCCCTGCGGGTTATACGATGAGCCATTATTTGCTCAACGAAGGTTTTGCGGTGGCAGGGATTGATGGTTTGAAACTTGAACCGTTGCCTGTTGAACTCACGGGCGATGCAGATAATTTACCTGCGCCAATTGCAGATTTCAAAGACCTTTACGAAGATTTAGACAAACGAATTTTGGCGGGTTTTGGCGGCGTTGCTGAATACGGGATTACGGTTCGTTGGGACAAAAACTTTTTGAAAGTCATGTATTTAATGTTGTTGCGTCGTCAAACTTTTAGAGCTTACGGCGGTGTGCGTTTTGGTGGCACATTGACGATTGATGATGCGTGGGAAATGGGTTTTGACCATATTTGTATTGCTTCAGGCGCAGGTCAGCCAACGATTATTGATTTGAAAAACAACCTCATGCGCGGAATTCGTAAAGCCTCCGATTTCTTGATGGCGTTGCAATTAACAGGCGCGGCAAAAGCGTCATCGCTTGCGAATTTACAAGTACGTTTGCCAGCGGGTGTGATTGGTGGCGGCTTGACCGCGATTGATACCGCAACGGAATTGATGGCGTATTACCCTGTGCAAGTTGAAAAAATCCTGCATCGTTATGAAATTTTGGCAAAAATTTACGGCGAGCAAACCGTTCGGGCGCGTTATGACAAAGAAGAAATTATCATTTTGGATGAATTTTTAGCGCACGGAAAAGCGATTGTTGCCGAACGTCAACGCGCTGAAGCCGAAGGCGAATTACCTGATTTCCAACCGTTAATTGAATCATGGGGCGGCGTGACGTTGTTTTATCGCAAAGGCATCAAAGATGCGCCTGCGTATCGTCAAAACCACGAAGAAATCAGCGAAGCCTTAGAAGAAGGCATTGCGTTGGCAGAATTCATGAGTCCCGTTGGTGCAAATGCCGATGAATTTGGACATTTGGTGTCGGTCGATTTCCAAAACACGCAAACCAAAGCGGATGTGAATGTGCCATTGCGTAATTTATACGTCGCGGCGGGAACGTCACCGAACACAATTTACCAAAGCGAATATCCCGACACATTCGTGATGGATAAATGGTTTTTCCAACGTTATGAACCAGAATTTGAAAATGGCGCGGTTTCGTTGGTCGAAATGCACGACGAAAAAATGCCGAAATTAGGCAAACCTGCGCCGCTCACCTCATATCAAAAAGACGGCAAATTCATCAGTTTCTACGGCGACAATCACCCTGTTTATGCAGGCAACGTTGTAAAAGCAATGGCGAGTGCGAAAAATGGTTATCCATACATCGTGAAATTGTTTGAAAACGAAATCGCAAGTTTGAATCCTTCTCAACAAACCGAACGTGATGCGGCGGCAAAAAATCTGTTTGCCCGTTTGGATGATTCGTTCAAAGCGACGATTGTTGAAATTAACCGTTTAACACCGACGATTGTTGAAATTGTGATTAAAGCTCCGCTTGCTGCTGAAAAATTTGAAGCAGGTCAATTCTACCGCGTGCAAAATTACGAAGCGTTTGCACCAACGGTTGAAGGCACAGTTTTAGCTGCCGAAGGTTTAGCTTTGACTGGTGCAGAAGTGAACAAAGAAGCAGGCACGGTTTCATTGATTGCGCTGGAAATGGGTTCATCATCGCGTTTGTGTGCAACGTGGAAAGCTGGCGACCCTGTTGTGTTGATGGGCGTAACAGGTACGCCAACCGAAATTCCAACAGGTCAAACGGTGTTGTTGATTGGCGGCGGTTTGGGTAACGCCGTGTTGTTCTCAATCGGTAAAGCGTTACGCGCCGCTGGCAACAAAGTGATTTATTTCGCTGGTTACAATTTGACGCAAGACCGTTTCAAAGTCGAAGACGTTGAAGCCGCCGCCGATGTTGTGATTTGGTCGGTCAATAAAGGTGAAAACGTTGTGCCGTTCACCGCGAATCGTCCGCAAGATAAAACGTTTGTCGGCAACATTTTGGAAGCGATGATTGCTTACGGCAAAGGTGAATTGGGTGAACAACCGATTTCACTCGCTGACGTTGACCATTTGATTGTGATTGGTTCGGACAGAATGATGGAAGCGGTGAAACACGCGCGTTTTGATGTGTTGAAACCTTATTTAACCAAAGCGCATCACGCGGTGGGTTCAATTAACTCGCCGATGCAGTGCATGATGAAAGGCATTTGCGCTCAATGTTTGTGCAAACACGTTGATAAAAATAGCGGCAAAGAGTTCTTTGTTTATTCGTGTTACAACCAAGACCAAGATTTGGATAAAGTCGATTTCCCGAACTTGAATGCGCGTCTTAAACAAAACACTGTGCAGGAAAAATTGTCTAATCTTTGGTTGGATTATTTGTTGACGAAGTAGTAGCGAAGTTTAATTTGTGAGCAGACGAGAATTACATCGTTTGCTCATTTTCAAAACAGGAAGAATCATGAATTTTTTTATTACGAACGCTTTTGCCTCTACTAGCTCAGAAGAACCAGGCAATGAAGGCATATTGTTTTTTTTAGGTATTTTACTATGTGCCTATAGTTTTTCGGTATTTATTGAAAAGAAAAAAGAAAAAAATAAACAACAAATAGCTATAGAAAACGCCATGCTAGAAAATTATATGCAACAAAATAGCGATTTTTCTGGGGCGCAAAAACTAATAGGCAGTGATTACAAAACAGGATTAGCTGTTAATGAAAAAGATAAAAAAATTTTCTTAGTTAAAAAAGGTTCACAGGGAGTTATATCGTTTAGAGTTTTTTCGTATAAAAATTTACTTTCTGTTGAAATTTTTGAAGATGGTGAAACCGTGACCAGTACCGTACGCTCTAGTCAAATTGGGGGAGCGTTAATTGGTGGCTTAGTTTTAGGAGGTGCTGGAGCGATTATTGGCGGTCTTTCTGGAAAAACAAAAACTTCTGGAGAAGTGGAAAAAATAGTTCTTCGTTTAGTTGTAAATCACACAAAATATCCGCTACATGAAATTTATTTTCTAAATTCTGAAAATGGAAACAGCAAAAAAACAGAGTTTTATCAATATGCGATGCAGCAAGCACGTCATTGGCATAGTTTGATTGAAGTTTTAATTAAACGTGCTGATATGGAAGATAAAGAAAATGCGGCAAATAATGTTGTTCAAATTTCGCAAAGTTCAATTGCAGATGAAATTAAAAAACTCGCTGAACTTCGTGATGCGGGGATTTTGAGCGATGTTGAATTTCAACAGCAGAAAGAAAAGTTGTTGGGATAATCATGTCTGAAATTGAAAAAAGTAATGACACGCAAGGTTTGAAAGTTAAAGCTATTTGCCCAAACTGTTCTGGTAATACAAATCACAAAGTGCAATTTTCGATTGATAAGTCTGTTAATGAAAGTTTCGATGGTATTCCAATATCTTGGCAAGGCAGTTACCAGATAATCAAATGTGATGGTTGTGGAGGAATTGCATTTAGGCAAACAAATTGGCATTCGGAACATATTGATCACCCTACAGAAATCATTTATCCACGTCCTGAAAATGATGAAAAAATAATCAACGATGACAAGAATAAAAAACAAATGAAAACATCGGATTCTATTCGCCTAAACAAGTTAAGCATCAAAAATTATAAACGGCTCGATTCATTAGAAATCGAATTCCCGCAACCTGTGATGAAAAATGATGCTGACATTCTCGTTTTTGGAAGCAAAAACGGCGGCGGTAAAACATCGATTCTTGAATGCTGTTCTTTGTTGATATTAGCGGCAATTATTGGTGAAAGAGTTAATCGTTTTGGAGATAGTGAATTACTGTTTGACATTGCCAGTTTGCTAATCAAAGCAGGGCAACAAGAATCAATAATTTCAGGTGAATTTGAATATGGTTCAAAAAAATGCACTGTTTCTTTAACAATTGATAAGAAACAAGGTTTTGTAATTCATCAAACAAAAGGAGATAAATTATTTGATTCTTTTCGTGATGATAAAAAAAAGTATTTGAGTGAAATCGATTATTTTTTGAATAGCGTTTTATCGTTTTCTAGCGAACCGTTAATCATTCCACCGCTGTTACATTTCAATAGTTATCGCAAAGTTCAAGAATTAAATCCAGAATTGGGGATGATGTCTGATGATTATTCAACTCCAAGAAATATGCGTTTTCCATCAATGAGACGTAATTTAGGTGCGCCTGTTATCAGTTCTTTTAAATTAGAAATTGTTCGTTCTTTGATGGGGAAAGCCGCTTTATTTGAAGGAATTTATCAACAAGAATCAGAATTGGTACTGACTAAACTAAATACGCTCATTGAACAGTATTGCGGTGGACAAATTGAAAATTTACGCCCTTTGCCCAACAACAAAGTTGATATTCGTATCAAGCCAATTGGCGGACAAGAATCGTTTTCTTTTGATGGCTTGAGTTCAGGACAAAAAGAAATCATCGCCACACTTTTTTTGATTTGGAAAAATACTCAAACACATTCGGGCATTATTTTAATTGACGAACCCGAATTGCATTTAAACACCGAATGGCAAGGCGATTTTGTCAGACAACTTCATAAACTTGCGCCCCATAATCAATACATTTTGGCGACACATTCAGAGGAAATTTTTCGTTCCGTTGATGAATCTTATCGGGCTATTTTAACAACCGATGACGAAGTGGGAGAAAATCAATGATATTCAAACACGGCGCGGCTGTTGAAGATGTGTTGCAAAGTGCGAAACACACATTATTTGTTGAGGGAAAAAACAATCAAGCGTTTGACCCGATTGTAATGAAAGCGTTGTTGAGCAATAACGGCTTGGGACGAATTACCGTTCAATCAATAGGTCATTGCGATAATGTGAGAAGTGCCGCACAAGCGTTGTTTTATCATCATCCGTCATATTATTTTTTGATTGACCGTGACGATAATGACGATTCAACTGTCGAAAAATCATGGAATAGTTTTCCAGATTTAAGTCAGCATAATTTGTTGATTTGGAATAAGCGAGAATTAGAAAACTATTTCATCGAACCAACCTATTTGGCAAATTCCTTATTTTTAAAAACAAATGTCGATGATTTGAAAGAACGAATTTTAGGCGAATGTAATCAACGAATTTTTATTGATGCGGCAAACTTCACGATTTTAGATTTAAACAAAAAAATAACTAAAAAACTCCGTTGTAATTTCAGTGATTTTAGTAAATTCAAATGTAAAGAAGATGGCGAACAAGCACTTGAACAACTGACAGAAATGGAATTAAAGAAAAATGAAATCGACGAAATTTTAACAGTCGATTTTGTGAAACAGATTTATTTTGAAATAGTTCAAAAATTAAGTGGTGGAACTTTTCCACTTCAATATGATTGTGGAACTTGGCTTGAACAACTTTCTGGCAAAGAAATTATGAACAGCATTATGAATCAATGTTTTCAAGTACAAGATAGAAAAAACAAATATCTTCAAGGCAAGGAAAAAACGAAACAGGTTGTAAAAGAATTATTGGAATTACCTTTAAATCAACAGCCCGCTGATTTTCAAAATCTAATCCATTTACTTGAAAAACGATTGAAAAATTGATTTCCAAAACACCCAAACCAAAGCCGATGTAAATGTGCCATTGTGTAATTTGTACGTTGCGGCGGGAACGTCACCAAACACAATTTATCAAAGCGAATATCCCGACACGTTCGTGATGGATAAATGGTTCTTCCAACGTTACGAACCAGAATTTGAAAATGGCGCGGTTTCGCTCGTTGCCAGCAACGATGAAAAAATGCCAAAAATCGGCAAACCTGCGCCGCTCACATCGTATCAAAAAGACGGCAAATTCATCAGTTTCTACGGTGACAACCACCCTGTTTATGCGGGCAACGTTGTGAAAGCAATGGCGAGCGCAAAAAACGGTTATCCCTACGTCGTGAAATTGTTTGAGCAAGAATTGGCAGGTTTGAATCCTTCGCAACAAGTTGAACGTGATGCGGCGGCAAAAAATCTGTTTGCGCGTTTGGATGGAGCTTTCAAAGCAACTATTGTTGAAATCAACCGCTTAACGCCGACGATTATTGAGTTGGTGATTAAATCGACATTGGCGGCTGAAAAATTTGAAGCAGGTCAATTTTACCGTGTACAAAATTACGAAGCGTTTGCGCCAACGGTTGAAGGCACAGTTTTAGCGGCAGAAGGGCTTGCGTTGACGGGTGCGGAAGTGAACAAAGAAGCTGGCACAGTTTCATTGATTGCACTCGAAATGGGTTCATCGTCGCGTTTGTGTGCAACGTGGAAAGCGGGCGACCCTGTTGTGTTAATGGGTGTCACAGGTACGCCAACCGAAATTCCAACAGGTCAAACGGTGTTGTTGATTGGCGGCGGTTTGGGTAACGCCGTGTTGTTTTCAATCGGCAAAGCGTTACGCGCTGCGGGTAACAAAGTGATTTATTTCGCAGGCTACAATTTGGCAAGAGACCGTTTCAAAGTCGAAGACGTGGAAGCCGCAGCAGACGTTGTGATTTGGTCGGTGAATAAAGGCGAAAACGTTGTGCCATTCACGCCAACGCGCCCACAAGATAAAACCTTTGTCGGCAACATTTTGGAAGCGATGATTGCTTACGGCAAAGGCGAATTGGGTAAACAACCAATTTCGCTCGCGGACGTTGACCATTTGATTGTGATTGGTTCGGACAGAATGATGGAAGCGGTCAAACACGCGCGTTTTGATGTTTTGAAACCGTATTTGACCAAAGCGCATCATGCTGTGGGTTCAATCAATTCGCCGATGCAGTGCATGATGAAAGGTATTTGCGCTCAATGTTTGTGCAAACACGTTGATAAAGACAGCGGCAAAGAGTTCTTTGTTTATTCGTGTTACAACCAAGATCAAGATTTGGATAAAGTCGATTTCCCGAACTTGAATGCGCGTCTCAAACAAAACACTGTGCAGGAAAAATTGTCTAATCTTTGGTTGGATTATTTGTTGACGAAGTAATGAGCTAAGTTTTTAGAACGGGCGAAACTTTAAATTAAAATTTCGCCCGTGTTTAGTATTTTTTAGGATGAACAATGATTACTGATTTTAAAAAAATAGATTCACTTTCACCTTCGGATTTTGAAATTTTCGTCCGTGACGTTTTTGTTGCCGCAGGTTGGACTGATGCAATGATTACGAAAGTAGGACAAGAATTTCAACACGGTGATGGTGGCGTTGATATTTTCGCCTATAAAAATAAACGTAAATTTGCCATTGAAGTTAAACAAAGAAAAGCAGGCACGACTGTTGATGTTAAAGCGTTGAACCAATTGGTGACAGGTGCAAAACTCGCCAATGTTGCCAGCATGATTTTAGTCACAAATTCTTATTTCACGTCCGAGGTAAAAGTTCGCGCATTGCGATTAGGCGTTGAGCTTATGGATCGTGACGGTTTGCAAGATTTATGGATTAAAAAGCATTCCGAAATTGGGCGTGAAATTAAGCCCAGAAAATATCAAGAAACCGTTATCCAAGAAAGTTTAGATAAATTTAATGGTGGTAAAAGTCGATTATTGCTTGAAATGGCAACAGGTTTGGGTAAAACCTACACCGTCGCACATTTGCTTAAACAGATATTGCAGCAAGGTAACATTAAGCGGGTGCTGTTTTTGGCGCATCAAGTTGAAATTTTGTTGCAATCCGTGACCGCATTTAAAAACGTTTTAGGCATTGGCACTAATTCATATTCAGCTTGTTTTGGCGGTGCTGACCCAGAACCGACGGATTTTGTATTTGGTAGTTTCGACACATTATTTAGCAAAATTGCCACACTTGAAAAAGAAACCTTTGATATTGTCATCGTTGATGAAGCGCATCATACGCCAGCCGTAACGTATGCCGCCGTCGTTGAGCATTTCCACCCTAAATTATTAGTAGGTTTAACGGCTACGCCATTTCGTGAAGACAGCAAAGATGTTTTAGCCTTTTTTGGTGGTTCAGCGGGTCATGTTGGCAAATATGATTTAGCGTGGGCGTTGCGTCACAACAAATTGGCATTTCCAAAGTATTTCGTTTTGCTCGATGATTTGGATCAATCTCGCATTGACCAACTCAGTGCAGGGATGTCGATTAGTGATTTAGATCAACAACTTTTTTTACATAAAAAAGACGAAGAAGTTGTCCGCATCATAGAAAAAACGGTACATGACAAAGCAATTCCGAATCCTAAAGGTATCGTTTTTTGTCGCAGCATCAAACACATTACGCATCTTATTCAATTTTTTCCCGCTGGTAGTGCGACGTTTGTTCATTCAAAAATGACAGACCAACAACGTTGGCAAAATATCCGTGATTTTCGAGAAGGCACTTATCGTTATATTTTAGTGCGCGATTTGTTTAACGAAGGTATTGATATTCCAGAAACAAATTTGCTGGTTTTCATGCGTTACACGGGGTCACGCACGGTGTGGTTGCAACAATTGGGTCGTGGATTACGCAAAACACCGAATAAAGATTTTGTTTATGTGTTGGATTTTGTTGGCTCATTGGAACGCTTAAACGAAGTGCATCAGCTCACAAAACGCATCAATAACACGCCGATTGAAAAAGAAAATTGGGAAGAACCACCAGAACCACGCGAGAAAAAAGAAACGGTACATAATTCGTCGATAGAAGTGAATTATAGTCAATCCGCCGCGCAGGTTTTAGAGCTTATCGAAGCGATGCAATATCGCCTGAAATCAAGAATGCAAGCCATTGAAGTGTTGCAACGATACTACGACGATTACGAAAAAATTCCCGCCTTGAATGAAGTCGAAAGCGTGTTGGTTGACATGACAGCTGACCAAATTGCTACACATTTTGATTCGTATTTTGGTTATTTAGAAGCGGCATTATCCGAACAATACGAACAAAATTTTTTCAAAACGCTTTGCCTTGATTATGCTGAAAAGTTTTATCAAGAAAATCACATTTGCCCGTCTTTTCGAGCCATCAGTTTGGCAAATCAACATAATGGCTTGCTTGCGTGTTCTGAATTAGAAGTTAAATTTTTTCTGCACAGTGAAAAAGAATTAGAAAAGAATTTGTCTGAAAAATACGGATTTTTTGAAACCAAAAAACAGGTTGTTGCTGATACTATTGAAATTGAATTACCTGTTGATGATGTAAAAATTACCGAAGTGAATGAAGAGGCATTATTACTCGATAAATACTTGACTGTTATTAGCACGCGCCAAGATTTACTAAAACTTCCAACCGAAGAACGTGCTGAAATTAAGCGCATTTTTAATTCTGAATTTCGCTTTTTGAGTGTTTTGCAAAACAAAGCGAAAAGTATTGAGAAAATGTCATGAATGACAATAAGGAAATTGATATTTCAGAATGCGATGATTTATCGATTATTGATTTCGCACCTCAGTTAGAAACACCATTAAATCGACTTACTCTGTCGCCGCAATATCAGAAGCTAATCAAAAGAATTTCACGCTCGATGGGCGTTGTGAATACAGTTCAAGATATTCTTGATATTGATCTGATTGAATTTTCTAAAGTGCCAGCGGTTGGCGTAATGTACGTTGAATTGTTAGTTAATTTACAAAATGAACTTCTATTTGTTGATACCGATGAAGAGAAAATAGAAATTGAAGAAAAAATGAAAGGTCAGCTCCAGCAAATTACACTGACAGATGAACAACTAGAATCGTTGTTGTGTCGATTGACATTACCGCCACAATATCAAAAGCTCGTTAAAAGAATTTCAAGCGCAATGCCTGATGTAAATACAATTCAGGATGTTATCGGTATTGATGTGTTTAAATTTTCTCAATTACCTTCTGTTGGCAAATCGTATGTCGAATTGTTAATCAATTTACAAAATGCGCTTATTTCAAACAAAACAGAAATTACAGTGGCTGAACAAGATTTGTCACCACAAATAATGCTTTCAAAACTTTATGTAAACTATGGATTTTTAAGCGATGCAGAAATTAAGCAATTAAAGAAAGTAGAAAAAATTTATGGCGAAGAGTTTGATATTCTTAATGTAAATACGTTGTTAAATCTTGATAAAACTGAATTGGCAAAACAAGTTGGATTAGGCATTTTAACTTTAAACATCCTCACAGATTTGCAACACAAGATAAAAAAAGAACTTCATTTATTGCCAGAAAACATTACCGAATATACGATAAAAAATCGCAGTTTATTTATATCCAGTGAAATTGCATTTGTTGAATTTAATGAAATCGACAATGTTTTAATTGAAGATGTTGAAGGTTATTTGTGGACGTTCGACGAAATGAGAATGGACATTGCACTTTCACGCTGGGGATTTAATCAGCCGCATGAAACGCTTGACGAAGTTGGAAGTCGATGCAATTTAACAAGGGAACGAATCCGTCAGATTGAAAAACCAATAAACGCTAATTTGCCGTTAAATTTCAGAATTCAACCCAAAGTTTTGTGGGCAAATATCCGTGAAAAAATGACGGAAGATTTAACCGAATTATTGCCTAATTTGGCTAAATGCTTCACAACTGAAAAATTATTTTATGAATTTATTGAATTGTGTTGCCAAGTTGAAAACGGAAGTATTAGCAAAATCGCTTTCACCAAAATCAGCTCTAAAATCATTAACTCGTTTTTTTGTTTCAATCCATCGCCTATTTCACAAGAAATTATCATCAACGATTTAATGTCAAATTATGGATATAGCAAAGCATCGGCAGTTAATGGGATTAAGCAACTTGCAAAAAATGGTGCTGTCGAAATAACTGAACAAGGCATTTCACCAAAAAAACTTGGCAGATCTGAAGCTATTGCTCATGTTTTAACGTGCCATTCAGCGGGTCTACCTTGGAAAGATATTGCTAGGATTTTGAACAAAAAAGGTTATTCCTCTTCGCCATTCGATGAAACTAGAACAGGTCATGGCTTTAACAATTCCGAATATGTTTATCTGTGCGGTCACGGAACATTCCGCCATTTAATGTTTCTTGATTTTGAGCAATTCAACATTCCCGACATTATGCAACATTTGCTTGATTACTTTGAACAACGAAAATTGAACGCTCTGCATTTACACGATTATTATCAACAAAACAAAATACAACGGACTGAAATTGAGTATTTTACATTGCGCCACATTGTTCGTGGGTACGGTGAAGAATATGGTGTATTTTTCAATGGTCAATCGGGTTCAGACAGTGTGAGCATTGACAAAAATGCAACTCGAATCACGCAAGCCGACGTTGTTGTCAGTATGCTAAATGAATCAAAAGTTGCAATGACAGCGCAGGAAATAGCCGAACGACTTAGAAGTAAAAGCATAGGTCATGCTTCGTTTTATCTTGATACGTTAATGAAAGAAGGCAGAGTAATTCGCGTTGATCGTTTCGTTTATACAACACCAGAAAAAGCGTTTAGCAAAATCGATGTCGATGCCGTTATGAGAATTATTGAAAGCGTTATGAACGCCAAGGACACTATTGTTGATGCTGATGTTTTTCGTGAATACGTCAACATTGAGCTTAATTTGAGTTATTCAAAATATATTTATGCGGCTTTGGTTAGAACAAAACGGAAAGAATTAGGTTGGTATCGTAACAATACGCTTTTTAGTAAAAATCCTATTCCATATAAAAATTTGGCTGATATGTGCAGACAACTGTGCAATCCAGAACTTTCAAATCATGAAAATGCTGAAATCCTTCAACAGAAATTTTGGCTAACTGATTCGGTTACATTTGACGCAATTCATCTGTGGAAAACACAAATGAATCAGGCTGGGAATAATTTGGTGGGTGAAATGGAATGAAACTAAAAAACATACAAATAACAAACTTCCGTTGTTTTGATTCGCTGTCTATTGATTTAGATGAACAATTGACAGTGATTGTTGCTAAAAATGGTCAAGGAAAATCTTCTGTCCTTGATGCGCTTCGGATTGGTTTGTGGTCATTTGTTAGAGGATTTGATTTAGCACATTCTTCATCTTACGACCAAGCCAATTCAATCAGAGTTGATGATGTAAGAATATTAAAAAGTAGTCACGGAGACATGCTTAGGCAGCTGCCATGTGAAATTATTTCACAGGTAATTTTTGATGAAAAGTTATTAAATTCGATAATTGTCGGATATAAAAAAAGAGAAAATCCTTTCATTTTTACATGTAAACGTTATCGTGAAAGTGAAGCAAAAAATACAAAAACTAAGGATTACGATGCTGCTCAATTGATAAAAAAATTAGCAAATTTTGCTCAAGATAAAATTAGAAATGTAGAATGTTCTAACATTGACTTACCTATTGTTGGTTATTACGGTACAGGACGACTCTGGAGTCAAAAGCGTTTAATGGAAAATAAAACTGCAAAAAAAGATAAGCAAAATGCAGATTTTTTTATGCGTTTATTTGCTTATAGAGATTGTCTTGATCCAGCATCTTCCTATAAACATTTTGCTGATTGGTTCACATGGGTTTTTAAAAGTTATAGAGAACAGCAAATTAAACAATTAGAAAAAGGAATTGCATTTGATGGTGAATCTATTTGGAAGGATACGATTCAAGTTGTTCAGCAAGCCATCGATTCTTTTTTACAAGAAATAACAGGCTGGCATTCATTGGAATACAGCGCAAGTCATGAAAATTCGCTTATTTTGAATCACGATAAATATGGTGTTTTAAAAGTTGAATTGTTAAGTGATGGTATTCGTAGCGTTTTAGCAATGGTGGGGGATATTGCTTATCGCTGCATCAAATTAAACCCACATTTAGGTTTAAATGCTGCAAAAGAAACACAGGGCGTAATTATGATTGATGAAGTTGATATGCACTTACATCCTGCATGGCAACAAACGGTGTTAGTCGATTTAATTAAAGCCTTTCCAAAAATACAATTTATTGTTACCACGCACAGCCCACAGGTTATTTCCACTGTACCTAGTCATCAAATTAGGATATTAGACGAAAATAATGTTTATTCGGCTGAAGCTGGCACGCAAGGGGCTGAATCATCGCGCATTTTAAAACGTATTTTTGGTGTCGAACCGCGCCCAGAAAATGACCCAAATACAAAATTATTGAATAAGTATTTAGATTTAGTTTATTCAGATAAATGGGTGAATGCAGAAGCTAAAAAAGAGATTCAAAAGATACGTCAAGAATTAGATGCTATTTATCAAGGCAACGATCCTGCTTTAACAGAAGCCGACCTTTATATTGAAAATAGACAATGGGAATTAGACATTGAAGAGAATTAAAAAGTCTTTGCCTCCGAATAATTTAACTTTATTTTCACAAAAGTATCCGCGTGGTAACTGGAAAATGTTTCGTAACAGCCATAAACGCAAAAATTACAAAATAACAAAGACTTTGATTTTCAATGATCAAGGAGGTTTGTGTGCATTTTGTGAAAATTTAGTAAATGACGTAACCAAGCAACAAATTGAACATTTTCATTCAAAGAAAGATCTCAATCCAAATCATAATTGGACGTTAGACTGGTCAAATATGATTGGGGTTTGTCCTGGCGGTAAAGATGTAAATCAAAATATCCACCCGTTACCCGCTAATCTCAGTTGTGATGCTTACAAAGATCATTTGATAGTTAAAAATGTGCTGCCAATCGATTGTGAAGATTATTTGTTTAATCCGTTAAATCTACCAGCGTTTCCATGTTTGTTTGATTTGGATAAACGCACTGGGGAATTAAAACCAAAAGGTAATTACGATGATGTTGTGCTTGAATTAGAAAATAACTACAACACCATTTCAGAACTTGTAGAAAAAACAATTGAGCATTTGAATTTAAATTGTGACCGATTAAATCAACAGCGTTTAGCCGTATTGAAGCAATACAATCAAGAAGTTGCAAAAGCACGAAAAAATGGTGATAAAACCGTTTTTACAACGCTTGCTAATCGTTGGTTTCAACAAAAATGGTTGCCATTTTTCACAACTCGCAGAATTTTGTTAGGTAATCATGCAGAGAATTATTTGTTAGCCAACAATTATGACGGGTAAAAATTCAAAGCCGAAGGCGAATTACCTGATTTTCAACCACTCATGGAATCATGGGGCGGCGTGACGTTGTTCTATCGCAAAGGCATTAAAGATGCGCCAGCATATCGTCAAAATCACGAAGAAATCAGTGAAGCCTTAGAAGAAGGCATTGCACTCGCGGAATTCATGAGTCCAGTCGGTGCGAATGCCGATGAATTTGGACATTTGGTGTCGGTCGATTTCCAAAATACCCAAACCAAAGCCGATGTGAATGTGTCATTGCGTAATTTATACGTTGCGGCGGGAACGTCTCCGAACACGATTTATCAAAGCGAATATCCTGATACGTTTGTGATGGATAAATGGTTCTTCCAACGCTACGAACCAGAATTTGAAAATGGTGCGGTTTCGCTCGTTGCCAGCAACGATGAAAAAATGCCAAAAATCGGAAAACCTGCGCCGCTCACGTCGTATCAAAAAGACGGGAAATTCATCAGTTTCTACGGCGATAATCACCCTGTTTATGCGGGTAACGTTGTGAAAGCGATGGCGAGTGCGAAAAATGGTTATCCATACATCGTGAAATTGTTTGAACAAGAGTTGGCAAGTTTGAATCCTTCGGGGCAAGCTGAACGTGATGCGGCGGCGAAAAATCTGTTTGCCCGTTTGGATGATTCGTTCAAAGCGACAATTGTTGAAATCAACCGTTTAACGCCGACGATTGTTGAAATTGTAATTAAAGCTCCGCTTGCCGCTGAAAAATTTGAAGCGGGTCAATTCTACCGCGTGCAGAATTATGAAGCGTTTGCGCCGACGGTCGAAGGCACGGTTTTAGCGGCCGAAGGTTTAGCCTTGACTGGCGCGGAAGTGAACAAAGAAAACGGCACGGTTTCCTTGATTGCGCTGGAAATGGGTTCATCGTCGCGGTTGTGTGCAACATGGAAAGCTGGCGACCCTGTTGTGTTGATGGGTGTCACAGGCACGCCAACCGAAATTCCAACAGGTCAAACGGTGTTGCTCATCGGTGGTGGTTTGGGTAACGCAGTGTTGTTCTCTATCGGCAAAGCGTTACGCAATGCGGGCAACAAAGTGATTTATTTCGCGGGTTACAATTTGGCAAGAGACCGTTTTAAAGTCGAAGACGTTGAAGCCGCCGCCGATGTGGTGATTTGGTCGGTGAATAAAGGTGAAAACGTTGAACCATTCACACCAACTCGTCCACAAGATAAAACGTTCGTCGGTAACATTTTGGAAGCGATGATTGCTTACGGCAAAGGCGAATTAGGAGAACAACCGATTTCACTCGCAGACGTTGACCATTTGATTGTGATTGGTTCGGACAGAATGATGGAAGCAGTGAAACACGCGCGTTTTGATGTCTTGAAACCGTATTTGACCAAAGCGCATCATGCGGTGGGTTCAATCAATTCGCCGATGCAGTGCATGATGAAAGGCATTTGCGCGCAATGTTTATGCAAACACGTTGATAAAGACAGCGGCAAAGAGTTCTTTGTTTATTCGTGTTACAACCAAGATCAGGATTTGGATAAAGTCGATTTCCCAAATTTGAATGCACGTCTCAAACAAAATACTGTGCAAGAAAAATTGTCTAATCTTTGGTTGGATTATTTGTTGACGAAGTAATTCAAAATGCAGTGACGTAGTTTAAAATCTGCGTCACTTTTTAACCTTCAAAAGGGAATCCAAATGCCCATCATTTCTTATTTCTTCGGCATTTACATTCGGATGTACAACGATGACCACGATCCGCCCCATTTTCATGTTGATTATCAAGGGCAACAGGCGCAATTCGCTATCGAAACGGGTGAATTATTAGCAGGGAAATTACCCAGCAAAGCCGTAAAATTAGTGCGTGAGTGGGCAAAAGACCATCAAGAAGAATTACGCGAAAACTGGGAATTAGCCGTTGCTTTAAAACCATTACAACGCATTGCGGAAGCTGACAATGATTAAAATTATTCGAGCTTATTATTTACAACAAAAAACACTGCGACTTTATTTTTCTGATAATTCTTACGGTGATTACGATTTACAGCCATTAGTCGATAGAGATGCAGAATTGGTTTTACCGTTAAAAGATGATGCTTATTTCAAACAGTTTTTCTTGGAATTAGGCGCGTTGTGTTGGAAAAACGGTTTGGAATTATGCCCCGATAGCATTTATCAAAAACTTGCCGAAAAACAGCAATTACATTTTGAATTACAAGCGGCTTAAACAAAAATTGTCTAATCTTTGGTTGGATTATTTGTTGACGAAGTAGTAAGAAAATAATGAAAAGCTAGAACGTTTCAAGTTCTAGCTTTCGATAATAATCAAGGTACCGTGTGAAATTCAACAAGATTTTTGGCAATAATAAGAGAACCAATACGCCCAAACACTCCTACTCCTGAGAAAAAATAAATGCTTGTTTCCTTTCCAGTATAGGCACCATAAACATTTTTGGCATTCACGTCGCAAACTGAGCTATAACCATAAGTCGCATCAATAGAACCTCCTTTTACGCGGAACCACATCTTGACAGGTGGCAAGCAAGTTATGTGGGCAGAATAAGGATCTTTCAGTCCTTCTTTAATTTTTTCCACGAAATCTTGTTCGTTTTTGGGTGAACCGTAAATAATCTCTCCAGAATCACTTTTTGAAAATACTTGAAGCTGTACAAGTTCATATACTTCAGCCACATAATCCGCCATCGCGTTTCTTGCTGGATACCCCGCCAACATAAAAATAGTTAATACTGCGATCCCCCTTATTTTTTGCATTGCCTAAAGTACCTTAGTCTTTCACTAATTTTGCAATTTCAGCTTTAAGCTCTTTTCCGATTTGTTGACCTCGTTCATAGCTGTGATCATGTCCATTAGGCAAGTTTTCACTTAAATCAGAATTAGCCAGAATGCTTGCAATGCCTTTTTTAAACGATGCACCATGACCATGCGGAATTTCTTCAATTTTTAGTTGGATAGTTGTCATAATTTGAACTCCTGAATTGATAAATTAACGAAGCGCAATTATCAATTCCAGTGCAATAAGCTACAATCAAGCCCAACTTGTTATTTTGTCGTTGAAATTGGGTGGAAAAATGTCAGTACATGAAAAAATAAAATTTGTAAGGTTAGCAAAGGGATGGACGCAGGAATATTTGGCGGAAAAACTCGATATGTCTGTTAATGGTTATGGCGATTTAGAACGCGGTAAAAATGACATTAAATTATCCAAACTTGAGCAACTTTCAGAATTATTTGGTGTTGAGTTATCTGAACTTTTCGATAAAAAAGAAACAAATGTTTTTAACAATTTTGGAAGCGTGCAAACTAATCAACAAAACTGGTGCAACATTCATCAATCCTTAGATTATCTACAACTCAAAAGTGAATTTGAAAAATCCCAACTTCTAAATTCTGAAAAAAACAAAGAAATTGCGTTGTTAAAACGGATTATTGAATTGATGGAAAAGAAAAACGAGGTCACAACATGAACACATTAAGTTATTCAGATGCAAAACAAACAACGCCAAACTTCGCCCAATTGATAGAAAAAGCCGCTTTTAAAAATTAAATTGAGATTTACAAACAAAAAAAGGCGTGAAATTTTCACGCCTTTTTTTATGTTTAAAAACTGGTCGAAAGTGTCATTCTAAAACTCAACGGTTCGACGGGATGAAAATGCACATCTTGATTGCCCCCATCAGGACAAGCTGTGTCGGTTTTCAAACAAGAGCCATAGTAATAATCAATGCCACTATCTTTTCTACCCAATAAATTGAACACTTCCGCCTGCAATTTCCAATGTTTATTAAATTCATAACCCATCATCGCTGACAACATGACCGTTTCTTTTGAACGGACGCTGTTATCTTCAATTAACGCGCGAGGACCAAAATAACGCAATCTTGGACCACCGTAAAACCCACCAAACACATCATGAAACGTCGCACCCGACGCAATAACAGTTTCAACAGAACCAGGGATATAATTACCTTCCACTGGATGACCTTGAAAACGTGATTTTGAAAAACTCAAATCGGCATCAAATGTCATCCAATCGGTGGGTGAATAATAGTTTGCCGATTCAATACCATAACGACGACTCGGGTGACTGGCTTCGGTTGTTCCCGCATCACCGACAAATAATAATTCTGAATCAATATCAAGCCACCAAATTGCGAGTGTACTGTTTAAGCCTTTCACCCAATTACTACGCATTCCCACTTCTGCACCGTAAGTGCGTGAAAGTGGTACAGCAGGATCAACTTTTTCACCCGTTTTCGGATCAACGTGCGTATTTACACCGCGACCATCGTTGCTGTGGAAACCTAAACCGCCGTTTAAATAAAATTCAGTTTCTGCCCACGGACCAAACACAATGCCCGCTTTTGGACTGACTAAGCCATCGTAGACAGTACCTTCGTTTGCGGCTTGATTACTTTTGCTGACGTTGAAGCGATAACCATCAAAACGTAATCCCACGTCGGTTCGTAGCCAATTTGTCCACATCGTTTTATTATCAAAATACGGGCTTAAACTGCTGACCCAAACCGTATCTTTTCGCGTTATGTCTAACACTTGTTGCGCCTTCGTTTTCAGTAAAGCGTTATTGATATTGTCGTTACGGAATTGCAAACCAAACGTACTTTCAGAATCAAATTGCCCTAATTTATGAAAAATCGTGTGCGTCGCTTTAGAACCCGTGACAAATCGTTTATCGGGTTGTCCGAATTGGTCGCCGTTAACAGGGTCGTCCATGAAATAAGTGAAGTTAGAATATAAATCGAGCGACGTGTACAAGCCATACGCCATAATTTGTGTTTTACTGTTTTTGTCTTGACGATGCCATTCGCCTGTCACGCTGTAACGGTCACTGCGTCCCCCGTCGGTGGAATCAACGTTACCAAAACGACCAATTGAACCATCCGCCACAGCACGTTTAGGAATTTGGTCAGTTGAATTCCAATCCGCAGCCATTGCCATTCCCGTCAAGCTAAAACCGTGATCGCCGTGTTCTTCGCTGTATTTCAACACGCCGTTGAATTTCAAATATTCGTTGCTCACCGTCCACGGACCACCGTTGTGAACGGTTTCACCCGCATACGCTAAATTGCCATCACCCAATTTTTGCGAACCCATCACTAAACCACGGTAATAATCAAAACTGCCGCCTGTGAATTTAACGGTATGTTCTGGCAAATCGCTAAAATAATGAATGTTCGCCGCGCCAGCACTCGAAAAATCGCCATTTTCGGCGTAATAATTTCCCTTTTGATAATCCATTGTTTTAATCATTTCAGGAATCAAAAAGTTGGTATCCATCCAACCTTGCCCGTGCGAATGCGACCCTAAATTCACTGGCACGCCGTCAACTTGCGTTAAAAAATCCGTGCCGTGATCTAAGTTAAAACCGCGCAAATAATACTGTGCGGCTTTGCCTTCGCCGCTGTGTTGGCTTGAAATCAAGCCTGGGACGGTTTCTAAAATTTCGCTTGGGCGTGTCACAGGACGATATTTTAATTCTTCTTGTCCGATGCTACCTTGCGATGCACTACCAGCAATTCCAACTAATGATTCAGCACGACCTTCTGTGATGGTTTTAATTACCATTTCATCAAGTTCGACAGCTTTTTCAGATTTTTCTTTTTTGGTATCTTTAGATGTTTCAGGCTCGGTATATTCGGCATGAGCGTGAACCGAAAAACTAACCAAAATTGCCAGCGGTAACAGCGTGTGTTGAATTTTCATGTGTTTTTCCTTTTACAAAATCGTCCGTTCAATTAACCAATATCCACCCGCTAAACACACAAATATAGATGAAACGGGAACAAAATATTTTTCGACGAGTGGTTTTGTGTGCAACCACCAAATGATTGGTAACGCCATCGATGTAACGATTAACTGCCCCATTTCAACGCCCAAATTGAACGAAAACAGCGGGACTAAAATGCCCGTTTCGATGCTGGTGATGTTCATTTCTTGCAACACCGCCGCAAAGCCAAAACCGTGAATCAAACCAAAAGCAAACGTTAGATATTTTCTGCCTTTGGGTTCTTTGACAATGAGATTTTCTAAACCGACGTACACAATTGATGCGGCAATTAACGGCTCAACAATCGTGCTGGGAATCCTGACCAAATTCATGCCTGCTATTGCGAGCGTAATCGAATGAGCAATGGTGAAAAACGTGATAATGCCAAAAGCAGACCAAAAACGATGTGTCACAATTAACAGCGCAAACAAAAACAACAAATGGTCGTAACCCGTCAAAATGTGTTCAACACCTAAAACGAAAAAGTCTTTGAACATCGACGAATTTTCACCAGCGGCTAAATTTAATTCGATAGCGTTATCTTGTTGCGTGAGCATTTTTTCACTGAGGTTTTTGCCTGTTGCATCTTTAATCGTAACCACTTGTTTATGACCGTCAGGCAATTTATTTAAAAACAACAACTGCATTTTTAAACTCGTCGCTGCTGGTTGGTAATGAAATAAAAGATGGGCGTTGTTTTGCGCGTCAAACGTTACGTCTGCGATTTCAAACGGTTTCACGTTTTGATTGTTTAGCGTGACTTCCAATTCTTTGGCAATCAACGCGGCAACTTCAGGTTTTGATGCTTCGCGTTCTTCATTGCTTACATCTGCGTCGCCGTCTTTATCCATTGGCGCAAAGGCTTCAGTGTCTTGCAACGCAAACGTGATTGAAATATCAACGCCTTTTTCGTTCAAAACAACTTCAGCAGAACTCAAACCAGGGTCGTGTGCAAAACTGATTTGCGTGTAAAAAAGTAAAAATAAAAGGCTAATTAACTTCATTGCTCAATACTCACAAATGCAATTTTAGAAATGCCCGCGTGTTGAACCGTTGCCATCACTTCGGCGACTTTTGCATAAACAACGGCTTGGTCGGCGTACAAATGCACACCGATTTCAGCATCTTTCGCAAATTCAGATTTCAACGCGGTTTCTAACGTCGCCAAATCTGAAATCGGATTTTTATTCAGCGTAATGCCACCTTGCGCGTCAATACCGAGTTGCAGCGGTTGTGCTTGCGTATCCGCAATGGTTTCAGTCGTTTTCGGTAATTTCACTTGTACGGATTGCGTTAATAATGGCGCAGTCACCAGCAAAATAATCACCAACACCAACATCACATCCACAAGTGGCGTGACGTTAATTTCACTCATCGCGCTTTCATCTTCGGATTGCGGTTTAAAAGCCATAAAACCTCCTAATCTTTCGGCAAATCAGCGACAAGTAAAAAATGCGCGACAAAACTTTCAAGTTGCATCCGTTGTAATTTCACGCGACGCAAAAAGAAGTTGTATGCCAACACCGCAGGTACAGCAACGGCGATACCGATTGCGGTTGCTACTAGCGCATCACCGATAGGGCCTGCAACAACATCTAAACTCGTCGAACCGCTTGCCGTAATATCGTGCATCGCGTGCATAATTCCCATCACCGTTCCGAACAAACCCACAAACGGCGCGGTGCTACCAATACTTGCAAGCAAGGTCAAACCACTTTCGAGCGTGTGTTGTTCTTTTTGGAGTTGTCCGCGCAAAGCGTGTTCGAGCAATTCATTCGGATTGCCTGCATATTTGAAACTTTTACCACGCAAACGTTGATATTCATCCAGCCAAAACAAGCCTTCATACGCTAAATGTGACTGCGTACCTTTGAAAATATCGTCTGGCAAACGTTTTGCCTGTTCCATATTTTGAGTGTCCCAAAACGCCTCGTTGAACACGTTGTTATTGCGATTGTTCGCCATGAATTGCCAAATTTTGTAAAAAATCAGCGTCCACGTCAGCACTGAAAAAATCATCAGCGTGTAAAACGTAAGGTCAATAACGAGATGGGTAATTGAATCGGTCATTTTTTGTTCCTAATTATTTAGAAGGTTGAAATTTAATTGTTTTATTGCCTTTGAAACTCACGGCTTTTCCATTCACGATTTTTGGCTCGAATTCCATTTCCATCAAACTTTCTTTGATTTCTGAAATTACGTCATCGTCAAACATATCAGCAGGTTCAGCATTTTTGACGGCGGCATTTTGAACTTTGCCATCTTCGCCAATCGTAAATGTGAATGAAACTGAACCTGCAAAATTGCGTCGTGCATAACGACGTTGCAGACGTTTTTCGATACCGTCACAGTTTTCACACGTTCCACCCGAACTTGCTGAACTTTCATTATGACTTTCAGATGCCATTTCAGCAGTTTTGCTAACGGCTTTTGCAGTGGTTTGGACAGGCACAGCAGGCGTGAAAGTCGGCGCAGCTTCAAATTTTGGAATACTCACTTCGGCATTTTCAGAAGCGGTCGTTAAAATCTTCGGTTGTAAAACAGGTTTTGGCGGTGTGATTTTTTTCACAGGCTCAGGTTTTACAATCGGTTTAGGTTTCACGATTTCTTTTTTCACCACAGGTTTTACAACGGGCGGTGCTGGCGGTGGTTCTTTGATTACGGGTTTTGGCGGTTCTGGTTTTGGTAACACAACCATTGCCACTTCCATAATTTTTGGTGTTGTTTTAGGTTTATCTTTTGGCGCATTCAATAATTCAAACGCGATTAGGCTGTGCAAAATCATCACCGCCGTCAACATCAAACCACCGCGCAAATGAGAGTTTTTCAGCTCTTTTTGTGACGGTTGAAAAATGGGATAACCTGTAAAAGTCGAATTTGTTTTGTCCATAAAAATTACGTTTCGTTAGTGGTTTGCAATGGATTGATTTCGACGGTGATGTGAACTAATTCTTCGTGAATGCTCAATTGTTTTTTGAAATAATCGGGCGTGACGTTTTCAGTGGTCAACAATGACAAAATGCAGGCATATTTATTTTTGCTTACGCGCCAAACGTGCAAATCGGTGATTTTTGCTTGAATCGGGCTTGCTTCAATGACTTCATGAATTTCGGCGACAACAGGCGCGTCCATTTCTGCATCAAGTAAAACGTGCCCTGTTTGGAGCAATAATTTATATGCCCAAACTAAAACGAGTAACGCGCCGACAATTCCCATCACGGGATCGAGCCAACTTGCGCCCCAAAACTTTCCGCCAAATAACGCGATAATCGCAAATACAGACGTTGCCGCGTCAGCAACAACGTGTAAATACGCAGAGCGTAAATTTAAATCTTGATGATGGTGGTCGTGTGAATGTTCGTGACCATGAGAATGTTCATGATGATGCCCATCTTTTAGCAGCCAAGCGCAAAGCAAATTCACGACTAACCCCGCCGCCGCAATCGCTATCGCTTGATCGTAATGAATTGACATCGGTGAAATTAGACGTAGCGTGGATTGATAAAGCATCAAAGCCGCAACACCAATTAAAAAAATCGCGCTGGTGTAACCACCCATGATTTCAATTTTCCAGGTTCCAAACGCAAAGCGTTTATCGTGGGTTAATTTTCTGGCGGCACGATAAGCAAAAACAGATAACCCCAATGCTAAAACGTGCGAACTCATGTGCCAACCGTCGGCGAGCAATGCCATAGAGTTGTAAAACCAGCCGCCGAAAATTTCGCCAATCATCATTAAGGCGGTTAAAAATACTGCCCATTTTGTATTGCGCTCGGCAAGCGGATTGCCCTCGTTGAAAACGTGTGAATGTTGCCAATTTAAAAGGGATTTATCTGTGATTGTCATTTTGGAATACTCTTAAATTGACTTCATTGAAACTGCTCGAATTGGACGCGCCATTAAAATTCCTGCAAGATGCAATAATGACGTTGCCGCAACAAAGCCTAAGCTGTAAGACACTAAATCAGCCGAATCGGCGATTTCTACACCGTGTGCAAAGCCATGAAATAACGCAAAAAATCCGACAATTAACGTGCTAACTTTTAAATCGAATTGCACGTTTTTAACTGCCAAAATGCTCAACACAAAACCCGATGCCAAAATAATCGTTTCAGCGTAATCAAGCTCAAAGCCTGACGTGCCAAGAAATCCACCTAATGCCATCACGCTAACAAATGTCAGCGGTAAAACCCACATTGCCACGCCGCGCAATTGCGCTGCCCAAAATCCGACTGCAAGCATTGCAACAATGTGGTCAAGCCCTTGCAGGGGGTGTAAAAAACCACTGTTCCAATCAACAGCCGTAAAAGTCATTGAATGTGCGTGAGCAAATGAAGTTGAAAGTAAAAATAACGCTAAAATTTTAGACAAACGAATAGACATAAAAATCCCCTTGGAATTTGAATTTAGAAAAAATGTGATTTGAACGCGAAAGCGTTAGAGATAAAGCGTAGGGGTAAAGCGAGTTTTTGAAACAACGAGCGAGGAATTTTGAAAAATCACATCGTTGTTTTGGATAAAAAACGTAGCACACGAATTGTGAAACCGTAAAAACAAACAATAACGCACTCAATACAAAGTACGTTTCGAGTGGTTTTAGAATCTGCAAAATCGGTTTTTCTGGTGGCGAAAAATTCAATGGTGGTTTTGACAGTGTGACTTCAATTGCTGAAGTTTCACATTGTTCAACGATTGAATAAGTTGCCGTTGGTGTATTGGTAGTCGATTCGCTTGGTGTGAAATTCAACAGTTGAGCAATTAAAAATGTCACTGAAATTAAAACCATTTTTGCGACTAAAATTCCTGCGCCATGCAACAGCAACGTTGCGACCATAAAACCTAATGTGTAAGAAATTAAACTTGCCGACGCTGAAATTTCTGCCCCGTGAGCGTAACCGTGAAAGAAAGCGAAAAATGCCACGATTAACACGTTAATTTTGGTGTCAAAACGAATTTTACGAAGGATTAAAACGCTAAAAACTAAGCACGATAAAACGATGAGAATTTCTGCACTGGGAACAGCAAGATATTTCGCTGCACCTGAAATGCCGCCTAAACTCATCACGCTAACGAATGTTGTTGGCAATAACCAAATCGCTTTGCCGCGCAATTGTGCCGCCCAAATACCAACGCCTAACATCGTCACGATATGATCCCAACCTTCAAGCGGATGAGAAAAACCGCTGGTTAAATCAGTAATGGTGGTGTCTGTCAAACGACTATAAAAACACGTTACCGCAAGCAAAAATAGCATTGCAAGCAGTAGGAATTGTTTTATAAAAGTCGTCTTTAGATACATGAACAAATGGGGTAACTCACTGAAATTTGAATGACGGTTATTCTACGGGACTTTTTATGTTTGTCCAATTGTCGATAACACTGATAAACCTTGAAACAATGCTTTTTTTTCTGTGGTGGTTGCGTATAATGCGAGCCTATTTAACCTAGCTTAGAAGTAGGTTAAATATAAATTTCACGTCTTTTCATATTTAGGGAATCTAATGAACATTTTTAAAAAAATCGCTTTATCTACAGCTATCGTAGCTGCATTTGCAACTGTTTCTGCACCAGCTTTTGCTGCTGAAGAACATGCTGACAAAAACGCAATCGTAAGAGTTGCGGCTGATGCAACGAAAGCGAAAATCGAAGAAGCGATTTCTCTTGCTGAAAAAGGTGACAAAACTGCATTCATCGCAGCGGTTTCTGATGCACGTCAATTACAAAAAGAATTCCGTTATGAACAAACAGAACGTTTACGTCAAAAATTAAACAGCCAATTGCTTGCAGCTCGTGAAGCGGCAACAGCTGGCAATATGACCGAAGCGACTGCTACGATTAAATCAGCATTGGAATATGTAAAAGAAATGAGAGAGATTTACGACGCGGCTCACAAATAAGCCTAAATCGAAAAATTTTTAAAACATTACGCCGCTTCAATTGAAAAATTAAGCGGCGTAATTGTGTCTATAGTTTTTAAATATATTCGTCAGCCAAATTTTTCTGCATGAATGAAAGAACCTTTGTTTCGTCTATAAAATTACCATAACCCAATGATAATTTTACAAAAACAGCTTCGATCGTCATATTCCAAAGGATTGTTGCACCACTATCGACGAGTTCAAGCGTTGATTGATAAGTGTCTTGTGATTTCAACGCTGGCGCGAGATAAATCGACACATTTTCTTTTTTGCAACGCGCAACAAAATTGAGTAATGAATAATTTTCTCCCCATTGCAAAGTCGTACAAGCCGTTCCCGAATGATACAAATCATGCAACACAGCATCGACATTCTCTAAATTAAAATGCTCATAATTTAATGATGGATGAGGTTTTATCATCAAAATGCGTTCTGAAAAAATCGGTTTGAGTGGCGTGTTAAAAACAGTTTTTGGGACAGTATTTACATCATCAATACTAAAAAAATCACTACTGAGTTGTGGCGAACACGTTAATCGCGTTGCATTGTGTAAAGTGACTGTTTTTTCAGCAGGATTTCTATAAGGTACAAAAACACCTGTTAATTTTTCATTCAAAATCTTTTCAATTGCGAAACTGAAATTATCAAGTCCATTTGTATTCGGATTACTTAAAGGTAAATGACTTGAAACTAGAAAAATCGGTACGGTTAGCGTGTGAAAATAAAAACCTAACGCCGCCGCCGTATAAGCCAATGTGTCTGTGCCATGCGTGACAATAATGCCGTCATACAACGTAGGATTTGCATTTTCAATCGCATCAATTAAATATGTCCAAATTCGTGGTGATAAATTTTCACTCAAAATTTGATAAGGTTGTATCGTCGTAAAATTTACATTTGTCTGTGGAAAACGCTGTTTAAATTGTTCGAGCAACAAAAAAGCGGTTTTTTCGTCGGTATCAATCGCGCCATTATTCACGCTCGAACCAATCGTTCCACCCGTAAAAACGACTAAAATTTTTTTCATAAGCTCTTATCCCGTAAAATTATCTTTTTTCAAAGCACAAATCCTACACTAAATGAAAATATCACTCATCGTCGCTATGTCGAAAAATCGCGTTATTGGACGCGATAATAAAATGCCGTGGCATTTATCTTCGGATTTAAAACGCTTTCGTGCCATCACAATGAATGCTCCGATTTTAATGGGACGCAAAACATTTGAATCTATCGGCAAACCTCTCGACGGGCGCACAAATCTGATTTTGAGCAAAAATCCCGATTATCAACCCGCTGGCTGTTTGGTGTTTAACTCGCTCGAAACTGCGTTAAATGACGCGCAAAATTATGGTGAAGAATTGTTTATTATTGGCGGTGCAACACTTTATGAAATGGCGTTGCCGCTAGCACAGCGGCTTTATTTAACTGATATTCAAACTGAATTTGATGGTGATACGTTTTTTCCCGAATTTGATTTAAACGATTGGAATGAAATCGCCTGTGAACAAATTACAAACGACGAAAAAGTGAATTTTTCATACCGATTTTTAACTTTGGAGAAAAAATGAATTCTTTAATCAATCAATCGGATTTAGGTGTTTTATCGGTAATGGGTAAAGACAGCGCGTCTTTTTTGCAAGGTCAAATGACGTGCGATGTAAATGCGCTTATTGATGGAAAAAGTCAATTTGGTGCATTTTGTAATCCAAAAGGAAAAGTCATTGCGACGTTTTTAATTGTTAAACTTCAAGAAAATTTCTTTTTGATTTTACCAAAAACGCTTTTATCGACAGTTCAAGGCGTGTTGCAACGTTATAAATTACGTTCAAAAGTAGAATTTTCTGAAATGGAAAATTTTCCTATTGAGCGTTTTTTAAAACCTGCTGAACTCAGAACACCTTGGATTTTACCTGAAACGAGTGAGCAGTTTATTCCGCATGCTTTAAAATTAGACAAAACTGGTGCTGTGAGTTTTACAAAAGGGTGTTATACGGGACAAGAAATAGTGGCACGAACCCATTATTTGGGCGATGTGAAGCGGCAATTAAATCTTGGACTTTGTGAACCCAGTGCCATTGTTGAAACAAATTGCGGAATTATCGATGAAAATGAAGAAAATGTAGGCAGTGTTTTATTGGCAAAAGTGCGCGGTTTAGCTCGCAATGTGAAAGATCCAATTACGGGTGAAATTACCGAAACGATTTCGGTAAGTAAAATGATTGTGTTGTGTGTACTCAATACCGAAACCGTAGATTCAACATTGAGATTAGACAATGGTATGCGAGAAACGTTAAAAATTATTGGTGGAGGACAAAAAAATGAATGATGCAGCTGCGTTACGTTTTCGACGATTAGGAATGTTGACCATTTGTGCCGTATATATAGTCATTTTAGCTGGTGGAATTGTTCGAGCTTCGGGAGCTGGAATGGGTTGTCCTGATTGGCCTACCTGTTTTGGACAATGGATTCCACCAACGTCAGAAGCACAATTACCTGCAAATTATCACGAAATTTATGCACAACGTGGTTATGAAAATACCGAATTCAATCCGATTAAAACATGGACGGAATACACGAATCGTTTGGTGGGAATGACAATTGGTTTTTTGATTTTTTTAACAGCATGGTCATCACGGATTTATTTAAAAACAGATAAACCTGTTTTTTATTTAGCGGTGACGGCATTTTTATTGGTGGGATTTCAAGGCTGGCTAGGTTCTACGGTTGTTTCGAGTAATTTAAATCCACTCAAAATCACGATTCACATGGTTGTCGCGCTGATTATTGTCGCCTTGTTGATTTACACAATTACGCGCTCACAACGTGAGAGTTTTACTCGAATTGATTTAAACATTTTGCCTGCAAAATTCCCAAAAGTGTTAAACGTAGTTTTACTGATGACCCTCATTCAAATCGCAATGGGAACGCAAGTGCGTGAAGCAGTAGATTTTATTTCACACGATTTAGTTTCAGTTGAACGGCAATTTTGGCGCGATGATTTTCCAATAATTTTTTATGTTCATCGTTCATTTTCATCACTGATTTTATTTACAAATGCGTGGCTGGTTTGGCGACTTTGGCAAAATGTCGCCAAAAATCACCCGCTGGTTCGTGCTGGATTTTTATTATTTGGTTTGATTGTGACAGCGATTTTGGCGGGTGTGAGTTTAGATAGATTAGGAATGCCGCCTGTTGCCCAGCCGATTCATTTATTGATGGCGAATTTGATTTTAGGAACACAATTTTTTATGTGGATGGCGTTGCATTACAGCACCCAAAAGAATGGCTAATTTTAATGTTCATCTTTCAGCCGCTGCGAGCAGTAGTAGTATCGTTGCGGTTTTAGGTGTGAATTTAAATATCATGGATTTTTCACACGCACCGTGGTTGGTTTTTCTTGGAATTGTAGGTGGAATGTTGCCAGATGTTGATGCTGTGAATTCTAAACCTGTGCGATTACTATTTAATGTGTTGGCATTACTTTCAGCGACGGCAGTTTTATCGGCGTTGAAAACTTACGTTGAATCGTATCAATTACTGATTTTAGCCGCTGGCATTTATTGGCTGACACGTTTTTTAGTTTTAGCCTCAATTAAGCGATTCACCGTGCATCGTGGTATTTTTCATTCGGTTTTAGCGTTAGTTTTTTTTGCATTGTTGATGGTTTGCGTCAGTGATTATGCGTTTAAACAAAGTGCTTCTTATGCGTGGTTAAATGGATTTTTTTTAGGTTTTGGTTTTTTGGTGCATTTGTTATTAGATGAAATGTACAGCGTCGATTTATCAAATCGGCGTATGAAAAAATCGTTTGGAACGGCATTAAAATTATTTAATTACAAAAACTTACCTTCCTCAGCATTAATGTCTTTGTTAACGATTTTTTTGTATTGGGCAACACCTTCACCATCGGCTTTATTGATGATTAATACTTCTGTTTTCAAATTTTTATCATTTTGATTTCAAAAAATCACACTGTTTAAAGTTAAGACGCGCTCTGCTTTTGTTGTTAAAATACGTTAAGTTTTTTAATTATCCCTTTGTTTATTGAGTTGTTTTGTAATGAAAATCCGCGTTCCGATTGTCTTTTCTACTTTAGCGTTATTATGCCAGCCCACTTTTGCGACTGTTTATAATCCACCTGCAAAAGCGCATGACAGCGTGATTGCAGAATATCCAAATGAAATTGCGGTAACTCGCGCTGAAAAAAATGAAACATTACTCGATGTGGCAAGACGCTTTTCGTTGGGACAAATGGAAATTATTCGTTTGAATCAAGATTTAGATCGTTGGCTTATCAAAAAAGATGAAGTCATTACATTGCCCAACAAACGTATTTTGCCTGATTCACCGCACGTTGGTATTACACTCAATATCGCTGAATATCGAATGTATTATTATTCGCCAAACGGAAAAATTTATTCGTTCGCGCACGGTGTTGGACGACAAGATTGGAATACGCCGCTTGGAAAAACCACTATTCAAAAGAAAGTGAAAGATCCTGTTTGGCGACCGCCGGAATCAATTCGTCGTGAACACGCGGCATTAGGTGATCCGTTGCCCGAAGTCGTTCCTGCGGGCATTCATAATCCGCTCGGAGCTTACGCGCTGTACTTAAATTTACCTGGTGATTATCGAATTCACGGCACAGACATTGATAAAATCTTTGGTATTGGAATGCAAATTACGCATGGCTGCGTGAGAATGTATCCTGAAGATATTGACCAGCTTTATCATTTAGTCGATGAAGGTACAGTGGTGTATATCGTGAAGCAACCGATTAAAGTGGGTTGGCGCAATAACGTTTTATACGTCGAATCGCACCCTGATTTAGAAGGCGAAGAAACGACTTTTGATCAGCGTTTGGCGAGTACATTGGCGTTGATTCAAAAAGCCAACAATAGTGAATTGCCTGAATTTGACCAAATAGCATTAAAAGAAACATTAGAAAAACAAACGGGTAATCCAACTGCAATTTATGAACGTGTACTTTCACCCGAACAAGAAGCGGCTGAAGAATTAACTGCATTACCAAAAAACGATATTCCCGTAATTTCACCGCCAACTAAAGCGGTTGTTCCTGTTGCAAAAAAAGTAGCAGCAGTAATTCCAAAATTTGCACCAAAATCAAAAATAATTGCAACAAAAAAACCAGCTATTTCCAAGAAAGTAAAAGCAATCAAAGCAATTAAACCTATTGCAAAACCAACTCCGAAACCTGTATCTGCGGGTTATCACCGTCCTTAATTTTTAAACTCAAATTTTATGAAAAAAATCTTTATTTCAGACAAACTCGCTAATGACGGCGTGGATTATTTAAAAGCACAAGCTGACATCGAAATTCATTTTGAAGTAGGTTTAAGCGAAGATGAATTGTGTGCAAAAATTGGCGATTTCGACGCACTTTTAATTCGTAGTGATACCGTTGTCACACCGAAAGTTTTACAAGCCGCGAAAAAACTAAAACTCATTGGACGTGCTGGCATTGGCGTAGATAACGTGGATATTCCAGCGGCGACCGAAATGGGCGTAATTGTCATGAATACGCCAGATGCAAATGCCACGACGACCGCTGAATTAGCGATTGCTCACATGATGTCGTTAAGCCGTCATTTGCCAACAGCGGACAAATCTGTTCGTGAAGGAAAATGGGAGCGTTCAAAATTAACGGGGTCAGAAATTGCGCGTAAAACGTTAGGCATCGTCGGATTCGGCACGATTGGGCGTTTAGTTTCTCAACGAGCGGCTGGTTTGAAAATGAACGTGATTGCATTTGATCCGTTTGTAGCTCCTGAAATTTATGCCGATTTAGGCGTGGAATCGGTAAGTTTAGACGAATTAATTTCGCGTTCAGATTATGTAACTTTGCATTGCCCATTAATTGAAAAAACGAAAAACATTATTAATGCTGCACAACTTGAAAAAATGAAATCAAGCGCAATGCTAATTAACTGCGCTCGTGGTGGATTGATTGATGAAGCTGCACTTTATGAAGCGTTAAAAAATAAACAAATTGCTGGAGCGGCGTTGGACGTTTATGAAAATGAACCACCAAAAAATTCACCGTTATTTGAATTAGAAAATATCGTTTTCACGCCACATTTGGGCGCATCGACAAATGAAGCACAATTGGCGGTCAGCGTTGAAATTGCAGAACAAGCCGTCACATTTTTACGCACGGGTGAAGCTTTGAATGCGTTGAATTTGCCGCGCGTTTCAGCAGATGAATTGAAAAAATCTAATGATTACATGAATCTTGCTACGCAACTTGGCAAAGTATTAGCAGGTTTGAGTTTGAATCCGTTAACGAAATTAGAAGTTTCTTTATTTGGTAGAGCGGCAGACGTTTCGCCACGTCCTGTTTCGGTTGCGGCGTTAATTGGTGTTTTATGTAGTCAGGTTTCAACGCCTGTAAATCGTGTGAATGCTGAAAATATCGCAAAACGTCAGGGTTTAGCGTTGGTTGAATTGGTTTCACAAGAAACTCAAGATTACGTTTCGTTGATTAAATTAACAGGTTACAGCGCAAATGATTCGATTACCGTTTCAGGTGTTTTATTGGGTGGTCGTCAACCACGTTTAGTTTCGATTAACGATATGGACATCGAAGTTATTCCAGAAGGTACGCTGTTAATTACGCAACACGATGATAAACCTGGTGTGATTTCTGCGATTAGTTCAGTTTTGGGGAATGCGGCAATTAACATTTCCAGAATGCAAGTTGGCACAGCCGATAATCAAGCTCACGCAATGGCGGTAATTAGCATTTCGCAGCCGTTAAATGCAGATTTATTGGCACAAGTTGGCGCGATTGAAGCGGTAAATCAAGCGACACAAATTACGTTATGAGTTTCGAGGTCGTCTGCTTTGATTGCGACAGTACGTTAAGCAAAATTGAAGGCATCGACGAATTGGCGCGGCGCGTGGGTTTAGGTGACGAACTCGCTAAACTCACCGACGCGGCAATGAATGGCGACGTGGCTTTGGAAGACATTTATGGCAAACGATTAGACTTAATTAAGCCAAATCGTGACGCGATTGATTGGTTAGCAAATTTGTATATTGCCGAATTAGTTGATGGCGTTGCCGAGGTTTTTGCGGAGCTTCAAAAACACAATAAAACCGTTCACATTATCAGCGGTGGTTTGTTACCCGCAATTTTGCCGTTAGCGAAATTGCTTAATGTTCCTGTTGAACAGGTTCACGCAGTTGACATTTATTTTGCTGAAAATGGCGATTATTTAGGTTATGAAATCGAATCGCCGTTAGCAAAAAATGGCGGCAAAGCAGCGATTATAAAGTCATTACAATCAACAAATACGTTCATGATTGGCGACGGTAAAACGGATTTAGAAGCGCAACAAGTTGGCGCGAAAGTGATTGGTTTTGGTGGTGTGGTGAATCGAAAATTGGTGCGTGAACACGCCGATTTCTTCATTGTCGATAAAAATTTAACAGCGGTTTTACCGTATATTTTAAAAAATTAGAGAGTAAGTAGCATGGCTGGTCACAGTAAATGGGCAAACATTAAACATCGTAAAGCAGGACAAGATGCGTTACGAGGTAAAATTTTCACCAAAATTTTGCGTGAAATTAACGTTGCAGTAAAAACAAGCGGTGTTGATCCTGCAAGTAATCCAGGTTTACGTTCCGCGATTGATAAAGCGTTAGGCGCAAATATGCGTCGGGACACTATTGATACTGCCATTAAAAAAGCATCGGGAACATTGGAAGGCGTAAATTATGAATCCATTCGTTATGAAGGTTACGGTGCAGGCGGCGTGGCGGTTATTGTCGATTGTTTGACGGACAATAAACAACGTACTGTTGGTGAAGTCCGTCATGCGTTCAGCAAATCGGGTGGAAATTTAGGCACGGACGGTTCTGTAGCGTATATGTTTAGCACAGTTGGGATTATTAGTTATGGTGCAGAAACTGACGAAGATGCGTTGATGGAAGCCGCCATTGAAGCAGGCGCAGACGATGTGGTGACGAATGAAGATAATTCAAAAGACGTAATGACAACACTTGAAAATTATTTGAACGTCAAAGAAGCGTTAGTGGCAGCGGGTTTTGTGCCAGAAAGTTCTGAAATTACCATGCAAGCGGCGACAAAAGCCGAATTAGATAAAGAAAATGCTGAAAAAATGATGTTGTTAATTGAGCGTTTAGAAGACTTAGACGACGTGCAAAACGTTTATTCAAATGGCGACATTAGTGACGAAATTATGGCGACGATGGGTTGAAAATTCTCGGTATCGACCCAGGTTCAAGATTGACAGGTTACGGAATTATTGAAATTGTGCCGAATGGCTATCGATACATTGCAAGTGGCACGCTGAAAATTCAAGCCGACGATTTTCCGCGCAAACTTAAACAAATTTTTGACGGAATTTTGCAACTGGTCGAAATGTATCAACCCGAACAAATGGCAATTGAACAAGTATTTATGAGTAAAAATGCTGATTCGGCGTTGAAATTGGGACAAGCGCGTGGCGCGGCGATTTGTGCCGTGCAGACACACGACATTCCAGTTTTTGAATACGCTGCGCGGCAAGTCAAACAGGCGATTGTCGGCAAAGGCAGCGCGGATAAATTACAAGTTCAGCAAATGGTGAAACTGCTGTTAAACATTCAAGGTGATTTACAAATCGACGCGAGCGACGCGCTGGGGATTGCAATTTGTCATGCACATTTTTCACAAACCGCGCAACGCTTACAAACGGGAATGAACACATGATTGGATTTTTACGCGGCAAAATTGCTTTGAAAGCTCCGCCGCTGATTGTTTTAGACGTAAATGGCGTGGGTTATGAAATCGAAGCTCCGATGACGGTGTTTTATAATTTGCCTGAAGTTGGCGCGGAAATTACCTTGCAAACCCATTTAGTCGTTCGCGAAGACGCGCACAGTTTGTTTGGTTTTGCGACCGAAACCGATAAAACGATGTTTAAAACGCTGATTAAAATTAGTGGCGTTGGGGCAAAATTAGCGTTGGTAATTTTATCGGGTCAAAGCGCGGAGCAATTTCAAACGTGTATTCAAAATAATGACGTAACGGCGTTGGTCAAATTACCAGGTGTGGGCAAAAAAACCGCAGAACGTTTGGTGATGGAATTGCGCGATAAATTGCCTAAATCTGACGACGCGCCACAGCTTTCAAACGTTGGAAATTTGGGTAATGCGCGAGCCGAAGCGATTAGCGCGTTGTGTTCGTTGGGTTATAAACCACTCGATGCGAGCCGTATGGTTTCGGCGATTCAACCCGAAGGTAAAACGTGTGAAACGATTATTCGTCTTGCGTTGCAAAGTGCCGCGAAATGATTGAAGAAGACCGTTTAATTACTGCAAATGCAGGGCAGGGCGAAGAAGGTCACGACCGCGCGATGCGTCCAAAAAAATTGGCGGATTATGTCGGTCAAGAGGAATGCCGCACGCAAATGGCAATTTTTATTGAAGCGGCGATGGCGCGAAAAGAAGCTCTCGACCACACGTTAATTTTCGGGCCACCAGGTTTAGGAAAAACCACGTTAGCGTTGATTATCGCCAATGAAATGGGCGTGAATTTACGTCAAACGGCTGCGCCCGTTTTAGAAAAAGCGGGTGATTTAGCGGCGTTGCTGACGAATTTAGAAAAACATGACGTGCTGTTTATCGACGAAATTCACCGTTTAAGTCCCGCTGTGGAAGAAATTTTATATCCTGCAATGGAAGATTATCAGCTCGATTTAATGATTGGCGAAGGTGCATCGGCACGGTCAATTAAAATCGATTTGCCGCCGTTCACGTTGATTGGCGCAACGACTCGCGCGGGTTTATTGACTTCGCCATTGCGCGATAGATTTGGCATTGTGCAACGCTTGGTTTTTTACACGGTTGAAGAATTAACGCATATCGTCACGCGCTCGGCGCAAGTTTTAAAAATGGGCATCGAACCAAAAGGCGCAGTCGAAATCGCCAAACGTTCACGCGGCACGCCTCGGATTGCAAACCGATTATTACGGCGCGTGCGGGATTTTGCTCAAGTCAAAAGCAACGGCATCATCACCGAACACGTTGCGGCGGAAGCCTTAACCATGTTAAAAGTGGACGGAAATGGCTTTGATAGTTTGGACAGAAAATTTTTATTAACATTGATTGAAAATTTCTCTGGCGGGCCAGTCGGTTTAGACACAATGGCTGCGGCAATTAGCGAAGAACGCGGCACAATTGAAGATGTTTTAGAGCCATATTTGTTGCAACAAGGTTTTATTATGCGAACACCTCGCGGACGAGTTGCTACATCGGCGGCTTATTTGCATTTTGGTTTGACTGCCCCAAAAGTAGCGGCGAATGTTGATTTATTTGAGTCATGAAAACATCATAAAGATGTTGTGGTCAATTGTTAGAAATAGCTAATTTATAAAAAGGTACTATAAATCATGTGGATAGAAATCCCCCCCCGAATTATAAGGTTTTATCATTTCCAAACGGCGATCAAGCGTTTATTCATAATTCAGCAAACGTCGGGAATCTTTCAATTGGGCGTTTTAGCTATATCAATGGGAACGTGACACTTAATGGACGTTTTCCTATCAAAATTGGCGCGTTTTGTTCTGTGGCTGCAAATGTTTATTGCTGGACTTACGAAAGTCACCAAACCACCTACGCAACAACATTTCCATTGCGAGTTGTTTTAGGTATGGATGTTGGCTATTCGGATTGTGTTGAAAAACCAGAAGGCGTAACGATTGGTAACGATGTCTATATCGCAGATGGTGTACGAATTATGCCAGGTGTGACTATTGGTGACGGTTGTGTAATTGGTTCGCGGGCGGTAGTGACGAAAAATTGTGAACCTTATGGTGTTTATGTTGGAATACCTGCAAAACAAGTTAAAAAGCGGTTTCCAGTTGAAATGGTTGAACAGTTGATGAAAATTCAATGGTGGAATTGGTCGGTAGATAAAATTCAGCGAAACATCGAATTTTTCAGTATCGATTTGAATAATTTTGAAGGCGATTTGAACGAAAAAATTGTCGATTGATTTGGCTTTGTGGGTTTTGATTTTTTGGAGGTTTTGATGAAGCGGAAAAATGTACACAATTATTGAAACCAAAGTTTTTCAAAAATATGCCGCAGACCTTTGGAATGAGGGTGAACGCGAAGAATTTATTGCATGGCTTGCCAAAAATCCTGAAGCAGGCGACGTGATTCAAGGCACTGGTGGCTTGAGAAAAGTTCGTTGGTCAAAACAAGGTACAGGTAAAAGCGGTGGCGTTCGTGTGATTTATTTCAATCGATTAGAGAATGGTTTAATTTGGTTGTTGATTGCTTACAACAAATCAAAATTTGATACATTGCCAACCGAATTTTTAAACAAACTTAAAGCAGGTATGGAAAATTATGGACAATGAAATGAAACAATTTTGTGATGACTTGCTTGAATCTGTGAATCAAATGAAGGCGAACGAACGGGCGAGTGAAACGCTTGTTAAAGTTTCGGCTACGATTGAAATTGATCGAGATGTTTTAGACGCATTTCGCACATCGGGTACAGATTGGCAAAATCAAATCAATCACGTTTTGAAGCAATGGTTGCAAACGCATTCGTTGGAACATTCTGTTTTGTAGATTGATTCAATTTATGAAAACGCCTTTTATTTTACCCGTTAGAATTTATTACGAAGACACCGACGCGGGCGGCGTGGTGTATCATTCAAATTATTTAAACTTTTTTGAACGCGCCCGAACCGAAATGTTGCGTGATTTGGGTTTTGAACAAAATGAATTACGCGAACAAAGTGGCGTTATTTTTGCTGTAAGAACGATGCAAATTGAGTATTTACGTCCAGCGAAATTCAACGATTTAGTACACGTTAGCGCGACGATTTCACACACAAAAAAAGCCAGTTTAACTTTTGAACAAACCATAAAGTGCGGTGATATTATGCTTTGCACTTGTAGCTGTCGGATTGCTTGCTTAGACGCAGACAATTTGAAACCGACCGCCATTCCTGATTTTTTATTTGACGCATTTTTAACTAAAAACAATGAATACTGATTTATCGATTTTCCATTTAGTCACCGAAGCCAGCTTTGTCGTGCAGTTTGTGATGCTGATTTTATTCACGGCATCATTAGTTTCGTGGACATTTATTTTTTCCAAACGTAAAGAACTCAACCGTTCCATCGAAATTACTGACGAATTTGAAGAACAATTTTGGTCAGGCGTTTCGTTGTCGGAACTTTATCGCAAATTGGCGGCAAAAGATTTTGAACCCGAAGGCATCGAAAAAATATTTTTAGCGGGTTACAAAGAATTTTCTCGTATGCGTTTGAGTGGCAACGTCGAACCAGCGGTGCAAGTCGAAAGCGCACAGCGTGTGATGCGAATTGAATTATTGCGCGAACTTGACCGTTTAGATGAACATTTAGCTTTCTTGGCGACAGTGGGTTCAACCAGTCCTTACGTCGGTTTGTTCGGAACAGTTTGGGGGATTATGAATTCCTTTATGGCGTTAGGAAATGTAAAACAAGCCACACTCGCGCAAGTTGCACCAGGTATTGCGGAAGCGTTGATTGCCACTGCGATTGGTTTATTTGCCGCGATTCCTGCTGTTGTCGCGTACAACCGTTTTTCAACCCGTTTGGACAGATTGACGGGACGTTATGAATTATTCGTCGAAGAATTCATCGTATTATTGCAAAGACAGGCACATAGCAAATGAACGTAAGCAATAAAAAAGCGGGTCGCCGTCGTCCGATGGCTGAAATTAACGTTGTGCCGTATATCGACGTGACGTTGGTGTTGCTAATTATTTTCATGATTACCACACCAATGTTGCAATCAGGCGTGGAAGTTGATTTGCCCAGAGCGCAAGCGGCGATGATTGATCAAAAAGATGATACGCCGCCGTTTATTATTTCGATTCAAAATGCGGACGGTGCGGGCAAGTATTTTATTAACGTTGGTGATGGCGAAGATGAACCAGTTGAATTAGAACAGATTTATCCGCGTATTGAGGTAGTTTTGAAAAATAAACCAACTACGCAAATTCTCATTAACGCCGATAAAAATATCGATTACGGCACGGTTGTCGTGACAATGGCTGCGTTGAAAAAAGCGGGCGTTCCGACGGTTGGCTTAATGACTAAATCAGATGATTAACAGATTCAATGTCTAATCAAAAATTTTCAAAACCGTTTTTATTGGCGTTAGCGTTTCATTTAACGCTTTTGGCGTTGTTTGCGTTGAGCGCGTTGTATAAACCCGCCCCGCCGCCACCGCCACCAGAACCTGAAATTATTCACGCAACAATGGTGGAATTGAATCCGCCTGCGGTGAAACCAGAAGTGCCTGTTGAAAAACCTGCGCCAATCCCAGAACCGCTTCCGCCTGTTGAAGAACCCAAAAAAGTGGAACCGCCCAAGCCGATTGAGCCTCCTAAAAAAGTAGAACCACCAAAGCCAATCGTTGAACCTAAAAAGGTAGAGCCACCGAAACCAGTCGAGCCACCAAAAGTCGAACCTAAAAAGGTGGAGCCGCCAAAACCTGTTGAGCCACCAAAAGAAGATTTAGCGAAAAAAGCAGCAGCAAAAGCAGAAAAAATTGCCGCTGAAAAAGCAGAAGCGCAAAAAGTGGAAGATGCCCAAAAAGCGATTGAGCGCGTAAAATCAAAAGAAGCTGAAGACGCTAAAAAAGCAGAGCATGAAAAAGAAGCGACTGAAAAAGCGGAAGCTAAAAAGGCTGAAGAAAAAGCAAATGCGAAAGAACGCGCCGAAAAAGAAAAAGCTGAAAAGTTAGCTGCCGAGAAAGCGGATGCTAAAAAGGCAGCTTTGAAAGAAGCGGCTGAAAAAGAAAAAGCAGAAAAGTTAGCTGCTGATAAAGCGGAAGCGAAAAAAGCGGAAGTTGATGCTAAAAAAATCGCTGAGGCTGATGCTAAAAAAGAAGCCGCTAAAAAAGCAGAAGCTGAAAAATTAGCAGCAGATAAAGCCGCAAAACAAGCCGCTGAAAAAGCTGAAAATGCAGCGAAGCAAGCAGCAGATAAGGCTGCAAAAGAAGCTAGTGCAAAAGCTGATGCCGAACGTGCCGCAAATGAAAAAGCGCGTGCTGACGCATTAGCAAAACAAGCAGCTGAACGTGAAGCCGCAAATCAAGCGAGAATTGAAGCTGCCAGACAAGAGGCCGCCGCCGCAAATGCTAGAGCCGCTGCAGCTGCGTCGGCAAATGCTCAAGCTGAAATGATTACAAAAGCAAAAGATGCAATTCAAAAGAAAGTGCGTAGCAAATGGTTTAAACCACCTGTAGATAGCAATTTAAAATGCACGGTTCGTGTAAGATTATCGTCAGATGGCTCAGTAATTGACGTAGAAATTGTCAAAAGTAGTGGTGACGAGGTTTTTGACCAATCTGTAGAAAATGCAGTGAACAGTTCATCGCCGTTACCCGTACCATCAGACAAAGAATTGTTTGCAAGAGAGTTCAAATCATTTACGTTTAATTTTAAGTTTGAATGAAACCGTTAAAAAAGAAGGTATCCCGTGAATTTATTTAAAAAACTGGTTTTGGCATCTGCGATTGGCGCGTGTTTTGCGCCAGTCGTGAATGCTGAAATGTCGATTGAAATTACAGAAGGTATTGAAAGTGCGATGCCGATTGCGATTGTGCCGTTTGCGTCACAAGGTGTACCGCTGGATGTGAGCAGCGTGGTCGATTCGGATTTGACGCGCAGTGGGTATTTTAAAACGTTATCGCCACAAAATATGCCTGCCAAACCCACATCTGCTGATGGAATCAATTTCCCCAGTTGGCAATCGATTGGACAAAATTACATTGTGATTGGGCGTGTGCAACCGAATGGCGGTTCATATAACGTTGAATTTCAACTATTTGATGTGTCAAACGGTTCGCAATTATTAGGCTATCGAATGACTTCGTCAGCAAATGATTTGCGTAAAACCGCGCATCACATTAGCGATATGATTTATGAAAAATTGCTCGGTAAAAAAGGCGTATTTAGCGGTCGAATTGCTTATATTACTTCGACACGTCAAGGCGCACAGAGTAATCACAAACTAATCGTTGCGGATGCCGACGGTGCAAATGCACAAGCAATTGCTACATCAATTGAACCGTTAATGTCACCCGCGTGGTCGCCAGATGCAAAACGAATTGCTTACGTTTCGTTTGAACATAAAACCGCTTCTGTCATTACGCAAACATTAGCGACGGGACAGCGTGAACGTGTTGCTGAGTTCCCTGGTATCAATGGCGCACCTGCTTGGTCGCCTGACGGTTCAAAACTCGCGGTTACATTATCGAAAGATGGCAGTCCTGATATTTATATTTTGGATTTAGGTTCGCGTAATGTCACTAAATTAACCAAAAATAGAGCAATTGATACTGAACCAACATGGTCGCCTGATGGTAGAAATATCGTTTTCACTTCAGATCGTGGCGGTAAACCGCAGTTATATTCGATTCCAGTGCAAGGCGGAGAAGAAAAGCGAATTACATTTAGCGGCAGTTATAATGCTCGAGCGAGTTTTTCACCCGATGGTAAATTTATTACAATGGTTCACGGTAATGGTGGTGATTATCGAATCGGTGTGATGGAGGTAAACTCGAAATCTATTAGCGTTTTAACGTCGGGTCCTCTTGATGAATCACCCAGTTTTGCACCGAATAGTGACATGGTTTTGTATGCGTCACGCAAAGGAAATACAGGTTATTTATCCGCCGTTTCTATCAATGGTAGAATGCAACAACGACTCGTTTTTGATAGTTCTGAAGTTCGCGAACCTGCTTGGTCGCCGAAATAAACATTTTTTAACCCTTAAAATTTAGGAAAAATAAGTATGAAATTTACAAAAACTTTAGTGGCAATGGCTATCGCAGGTACATTGGCTTTAACAGGTTGTAGCTCTGATGAAGAAAAAGATGCCAGTTTGACTGATGGTAGTCTAAATGGCGGCATGAACGACGCGTCTGTCAGCGGTTTAGGCGACGGTTCTGGTATGGGCAGTGGCGGTCGTTTTGGTGCAAACGGAGGTAAATATGGCGCACGCGGCGCGAATGGCTTGCCACCAGAATTTAGTGATCCAAATAACCCGCTTTCAAAACGCACGATTTATTTCATGCTCGACAGCAGCCAAGTTCAACAAGATTTCGTTTCTGTCATTGCTGCTCATGCTCGTTATTTGTTGGCAAATCCTAGTCAACACATTGTTTTAGAAGGTAATGGCGACGAACGTGGTTCACGCGAATACAACATTGCGCTCGGTGAACAACGCTCAAAAACAGTTGCGGGAATGTTAAAAGCACAAGGTGTTTCTGAAAGCCAACTCGGTATCGTTAGTTATGGTGAAGAAAAACCTGTTGCCATGGGACACGATGAATCGTCTTGGGAATTAAACCGTCGCGTTGAACTTGCTTACTAAAATGAAAAAATTTCCTGCGCTTTTACTTTTCTGCGTTAGCAATGTTGTCTTGGCAGATTCACTTGCCCCCGTCATTGATAATTCAAATTATCCAATGGGCGTATCCACTCAAACGCCCGTTGCAGTGAGTGCGCCGATGAATAGCACGTTTGAATTGATGACACGTTTGGACGAAGCGCAGGTTGAAATTCAACAACTCAATGGCAAACTCGAAGAACAAGCGAACACGATTGCCGAATTGAAAAAGAAGCAATCCGCAATGTATGCCGATTTTGATGACCGTTTGCAGCAAGTTGAAAATAAATCAAGTGGTGCGAAACCCACTGCTTCGACTGAAATTCCAGCACCCGCTGTAAAAGAATCTGAACCTACAACACCAGCCTCAAGTTCAACACCACCAGCGGCAAGTGGTTCACAATCGCCATATCAAGAAGCGTTTGCGACATTTAAAAATGGTCAAGTTGCTGAAGCAATTAACCAATTTAATGCGTTATTAGCTAAAGACCCAACGAATCAGCTCGCCAATAACGCGCAATTTTGGTTGGGCAAAGCCTATCGCGTTAACAAAGATTCTAGTGCTGCAAAACAAGCCTTTAATACACTGTTAACAAAATATCCAACCAGTCAAAAAGTTCCAGAAGCTCTTGTTGATTTAAGTAGTATCGAAATTGAACAAAAAAACCCTACAAAAGCGAAAGAGTATTTAACTCGTGTCATTACCGATTTTCCCAGTTCAAAATCGGCGGAAGTTGCCGCAAAAAAATTGCAACAACTTAACGGCACGCTTGCACAATGATAAGAATTAGCGAGATTTTTTATTCTCTTCAAGGTGAATCAAATACTGTTGGATTGCCAACGGTTTTTGTACGATTAACAGGTTGTCCGTTGCGTTGTAATTATTGTGACACCAGTTATGCGTTTTCGGGAGGGGTAAAAATGTCGCTCGATGAAATTTTTGTCGAAATTGAAAAATATGATTGCAAAACGGTTTGTGTCACAGGCGGCGAACCGCTTGCACAACCAGCTTGTTTGGATTTATTAACGCAATTGGCAGACGACGGTTTTAACGTTTCACTCGAAACCAGTGGCGCGTTAGACGTTTCAAAAGTTGATAGCCGAATCGTGAAAATCATGGATTTAAAAACGCCAAGTTGTGGCGAAGTGGAAAAAAATCGTTATGAAAACATTGAGTTTTTGAATGCACAAGATCAAGTGAAATTTGTGATTGCAGACGACAACGATTACAACTGGTCGAAAAAAATCATGGCGCATTACCATTTGTCAAAACGGTGTCAGATTTTATTTTCGCCCGTTGTGCCAACGCAAAACCCAACAGAATTGGCAGAAAAAATTTTAGCGGACAGATTGCCTGTGCGTTTTCAAATTCAACTTCACAAACTCTTGTGGCAAGACGCACAAGGAAAATAAACAAATGCAAAAAAAAGCAGTCATTTTACTTTCAGGCGGATTGGATTCCGTGACCGTTTTGGCAATGGCACAAGCCCAAGGCTATGAATGCTATGCGTTAAGTTTCGATTACGGGCAACGCAATAAAGCCGAATTACAAGCGGGTGAAAAAATTGCCGCTGATTATGGTGTTGTGCGAAAAGTTGTGAATTTAGGACTTGGTACAATCGGTGGCAGCGCGTTGACCGATTCCGAAATTGCTGTACCACAAACTTTAAAAACTGGGATTCCTGTGACTTACGTTCCCGCACGAAATACCGTTTTTTTGTCGCTCGCTCTAGGTTGGGCAGAAGTTTTACACGCGCAAGATATTTTTATTGGCGTAAATGCAGTAGATTATTCAGGTTATCCAGATTGCCGTCCTGAATTTATCACCGCGTTTGAAACGTTAGCAAATTTAGCGACAAAAGCTAGCGTCGAAGGTGAACCGTTTAAAATTCACACGCCGCTGATTCATTTAAGCAAAGCTGAAATTATTGAAACAGGTACAAAACTCGGCGTGGATTATCGACAAACTGTTTCCTGTTATTCTGCCAATGAAAGCGGAGAAGCCTGCGGAACGTGTGATGCGTGTCGATTACGAAAAGCGGGATTTTTAGCAGCAGGCATTGAAGATTCAACACGCTACGCAAAAACAACTATTTAACTTAACCAAGAGGCAAAACCATGAGCAAAGAGATTTCCAGTACCACCTTGATGTACGCTATTTTATCGGTAGAAGATTCGGTCAACACTCAGCAAGATTATTTAGAATCTGGCGAAATTCCTGATGATGAAGTCGAAAACGAAGAAGAAATTTTAGGCGATTTGGAACAAGCCTTAATGGAACTTATCGATCTTTATAAAATCCGTTTAAAAACAGATCCTGAATTGCCAGCTATCGAAGATTTGCTCGGCGGCGCAGAAGGCTAAATTGATGATTATTTACGGTTTAACAAATTGCGACACTGTCAAAAAAGCACGTCTTTGGTTTGATGACCATCAAATTGAATACAAATTCCACGACATTCGCAGTCAAGGTTTGACGCTGGAAACGTTAAAACAATTTGCAGCACGGCTTGAGGATTGGCAAGTTTTGTTGAACCGTAAAGGCATGACATGGCGGAAATTGTCGCTAGAGCAACAACAACTTTGCACGAACATTGAAACCGCGTTGCCGTTAATTGCTCAAAATCGCACGCTAATGAAACGTCCCGTGATTGATAACGCCTCTGTTTTACTGGTCGGTTTTGATACACGAATGTATGAAAAACATTTTTTATGACAGATACATTAGAACTTTTAAAAGATTTAATTCGCCGTGAATCGGTAACGCCGAATGATGCAGGTTGTTTGGATTTAATCGCAAATCATTTAACGCCATTCGGTTTTGTTGATGAGAGGTTGAATTTTAACGATACTGAAAATATGTGGCTTCGTAGCGGTGACGCAAAACCGCTTTTTGTATTTTTAGGTCACACGGATGTTGTACCTGTTGGCGCGTTAAATTTGTGGGAATCACCACCATTTGAGCCAACGATTCGTGATGGTAATTTGTACGGACGTGGCGCGGCGGATATGAAAGGCGGCATCGCGTGTTTTATTACTGCGGTTGAACGATTCGTAAAAAATCATCCAAATCATGCAGGCTCGATTGCGATTATGTTGACCAGCGACGAAGAGGGCGCGGCGACAAATGGTGTGGTAAAAGTTGTCGATGTTTTAGAAAATCGCGGCGATAAAATTGATTGGTGTTTAGTCGGTGAACCATCGAGTGACAAACAAATTGGTGATGTCATTCGTGTGGGACGACGTGGTTCATTGAATGCAAATTTAACGGTTCACGGTGTTCAAGGTCACGTTGCGTATCCCGAATTGGCTGACAATCCGATTCATAAAATCACACCCGCGTTAAACGATTTGGTGAATGAAGTTTGGGACAACGGCAACGAATTTTTCCCTGCAACCAGTTTGCAAATTTCCAACATTCACAGCGGTGCTGGTGCAGAAAATGTCATTCCAGCCGCCGCGAATGTGCAGTTTAATTTGCGTTTTAGCACCGAATTAACCGACGAAATAATCAAACAACGCACTGCAGAGATTTTGAATCGTCACGGTTTGAAATACGACATTGTGTGGCGTTTGTCAGGAAATCCCTTTTTAACCTCAAAAGGCGCGTTGATTGATGCGGCGCATTCTGCGATTAAAACAGTCACAGGTTTTGAAACCGTTGATGATACAGGTGGCGGTACGTCAGATGGACGATTCATTGCTCCGACAGGCGCACAAGTTCTTGAACTTGGCGCATTAAATGCCAGTATTCACAAAGTAAACGAACATATTGGCGTTGCGGATTTAGAAATTTTGAGCAAAATTTATGAGCAGATGTTGGTTGATTTACTTGTAACTACAAATTAAAAACAACTTTTGGAGAATACGTTTTATGAAAACAATGAAAAAAACTTTAACTTTTTTAGGCGTATTAGTTTTAGCTAATTCAACGTTTGCCGCGACGGATCTTTCGGCACAACAAAAATTTCTTGAGGCACGAGTCGCTACGCATCAACAAGAAGGCGATCATGTAAATCATTTAACCGCTGTTGAAGAAAGCAAAAAATTTCGTGGTGTTTTTTACGGTTTTTTGCCTTGCGATAACTGTAATGGCATCAAAGCCACGCTATCTTTAAAAGATAACAATAATTACTTGCTCGTTACGCAACCTGCAAAAGAATCTTCAAGAGAATTTTACGAAAAAGGAAAATACACTTGGGATGACGAAAATAAATTGGTTCTTTTGACACCAAAAAATAGTGAATCCAACACGAAAATGTATCGAATTAAAGATGAAGGCACCTTGATTCAACTTAACGATGATGGAAAGCCATTCACAGGCGAGAAAGCGGATAGTTATATTTTGCGTCGCAGCGACACCGTTCAAACACGCGAAGTTCATATTCATTAACCACATTACATTCTATTTTGCAGGGGCGAGTTCTAAACGCGCCCTTTATGCACCATTTTTATAATCAAATCAGGTCTTATGCAATTACTTCAACTCGCACGACAAGCCATTTTAACCCCCGCAAACATTCAAGATTCTGACATTGAAAAATTGATGAATCATCTGCTTAGTGCAGAAGTCGATGCGGCAGATATTTATTTTCAATCGAGCCATTCTGAATCATGGGTGCTTGAAAGCGGCATTGTGAAAGAAGGGCATCACAGCATCGAACAGGGTGCAGGCGTGCGGGCGGTTTCAGGTGAAAAAACAGGTTTTGCCTATAGTGACCGTTTAGAAATGCCCGTTTTGTTTGAGGCAATCAACAACGTCAAAGCGATTACGCGCCAAGCCCAAAACGCACAAGTTAATTTAAAAGCGATTGAACAAAATGCGCGGTTACTTTATCCAACGTTAAATCCGTTGAAATCATTGGAAGACCAACAAAAAATCGATTTTTTAAAACAACTCGACACGCAAACTCGCGCGTTAGATTCACGCGTTGAGGAAGTGATTATTAGCTTGTCGGGTGTTCACGAACATATTTTGGTGGCAAATCAAGACGGACATTTGTTGGCGGACGTTCGCCCATTGGTGCGTTTGAATGTCACGGTGATTGTGGTTGAAAATGGCAAACGCGAACAAGGAAGCATGGGTGGTGGTGGGCGGTGTGATTACGCGATGTTTTTTGAAAAAGACACCGCCATGAATTACGCTAAAGAAGCCGTGCGTCAAGCTCTTGTAAATTTAGAAGCAGGTGAAGCTCCCGCTGGAAATATGACAGTTGTTTTGGGTTCTGGCTGGCCTGGAATTTTATTACACGAAGCGATTGGACACGGTTTAGAAGGCGATTTTAATCGTAAAGGCACATCGGCATTTAGCGGACGGGTTGGCGAACGGGTTGCGTCTGAATTATGTACGGTTGTGGACGATGGCACATTGTACGGGCGACGCGGCTCATTGAGCATCGACGACGAAGGCACGCAAACTGAAAACACGGTGTTAATAGAAAATGGCATTTTAAAAGGCTATATGCAAGACCGTTTGAATGCGAGATTGATGGGCGTTTTATCCACGGGAAATGGGCGACGCGAATCTTACGCGCATTTGCCGATGCCACGCATGACCAACACTTATATGCTCGCAGGTAAACATCAACCCGACGAAATTATTGCCTCCGTGAAAAATGGTTTGTATGCCAAAAACTTTGCGGGCGGGCAAGTCGATATTACGTCGGGAAAATTCGTATTTTCTGCCAGCGAAGCCTATTTAATTGAAAATGGCAAAATCACGCGCCCCGTCAAAGGTGCAACCTTAATCGGAAATGGTCCTGACGTTTTGACAAAAGTGTCAATGGTCGGCAACGATTTAGAACTCGATAGCGGCGTAGGAACGTGTGGTAAAGATGGACAGAGCGTGCCAGTCGGCGTAGGTCAACCTACTTTGAAAATCGACGGTTTAACTGTCGGTGGAACACAGATTTAACGACAGAAAAACTCATGAAATTTACCAAAATGCACGGTCTCGGCAATGATTTCGTCGTGGTCGATGCGATAAATCAACGCATTGCACTGACTCCAAAAAAAATTCGTTTTATGGCGAATCGACACACGGGAATTGGTTTTGACCAATTGTTAGTTGTGGAAAAAACCAATCAAGAAAACGCCGATTTTAAATATCGAATTTTTAATGCCGATGGTAGTGAAGTTGGACAATGTGGCAACGGCGCACGTTGTTTTGCGCGATTTGTTCGTGACAAAAAATTAACGGACAAAGACAAAATTGTCGTTGAAACTAAATCAGGGCAACTCGTTTTAAGTTTTTCTGACAACGATTTAATCACTGTCAATATGGGTATTCCAAAACATTTACCCGCTGAAATCCCAATGGTTATGGAACAAGAAGCACGTTTTTATACCGTCAATGTGAATGGTGTTGAAAAAGCCTTCGGTGCAGTTTCAATGGGAAATCCACACGCAGTTTTGCAAGTGAATGACATTAAAACCGCGCCCGTCGAAACAATTGGCGCGACTCTCGAAAGTCACAAAATTTTTCCCGAACGCGCCAACATTGGTTTTATGCAAGTTGTGGATAAAAATGCGATTAAATTGCGTGTATTTGAGCGCGGCGCGGGAGAAACTCAAGCCTGTGGAAGTGGCGCGTGTGCAGCGGTCGTGATTGGAATTGAACAAAATTTATTAAACAACGCCGTCAAAGTCGAATTGTCTGGTGGCGAATTAAACATAAGTTGGGCAGGACGGGGTGAACCTGTTTTTATGACGGGGGCAGCAGTTTCTGTGTTTGAAGGATTTATTGTTTTATGAGTGAAAAAGTAGAAACGCCTGAAAAAAAATCCCGCAAACCGCGTGTTTTAAAGCCGAAAGAAACGCAAGAAACTGTCGAAAAAGTCGTTAAGCCAAAAGTTATTAAAGCTAAACCTGAAAAAATAACTGAAATAAACGCAGCGCAAGTTGCCGATTATTTAAAATCGCATCCCGACTTTTTTATCGAACACGTTCATTTACTTGAACAGTTAAGCATTCCGCATCCTAGCGGCGTTGCGGTTTCGTTGATTTCAAAACAGCTTGAATTGTTTCGTTTGCGTTCACAAGAAATGGAAAATCAATTAATTGAATTGATTGAAATTGCGCGTGGAAACGATACCGCAGTAACGCGAATGCACAAATTAAATTTAGCTCTGCTTGATGCAACAACATTAGACGATGTGGTAACGAATTTAAATATCGTATTGTCGGAGTATTTTTTGACCGATTTTGTGGCAATTCGTTTGATTCAAGATGCGCCAAATTCTGATTTGAATGGACTTTTTGTTGCATCAGATAGCAATGAATTAAAACCATTTGCCGAAGAATTAAGAACGGGTAAACCCAGTTGTGGCAAACCCACTTTGACGCAAGCTCGAATGTTGTTTGGTTTTCAAGCGAACGAAGTGAAATCGTGTGCAATTGTGCCGTTATTATTTACCGAATTAGAAGGTTTGCTTGCTATCGGAAGTCGTGATGAAAGTCGATTTCACGCAAGTATGGGACATTTATTTTTGACGCAAATGAGCGAAGTTATCGCCACCCGTTTAATCACACTTTTACAATCTGCTAAATAACGTCATGTCATTACTGTTTTCTTATCTCAAGCTTTGTTGGTTCAAAAGCAATCCAACCGATTTAATGCCGAGCCGTGCTTTTTCGCGTAGCGTCATTATTTTCTATTTCATTTCAGGAATTATCGTCGAAGGTTTAATTGCTGATCCTGCTGACGGAACGTTGGAAGTTTCATTACGAGCGATTATGGCGTTTTCGTCAGTTGCCACATTTCTATTTTTTGCTGAAAAAAATATCTTGTTATTTCAACGTGTTTTTACGGCAATTTTTGTCTGTGAAAACTTCATTATGACGTTAGCGATTTTGTGTGAAATTTTAGATGTTGTGCTAATTAAAATGCACTATGAATATCATGAATATGTTGGTATTGGTTTAGCCGTGTTTTTAGTAAGTTGGTATTTAGCGATTGTTGCTTATATTTTGCGTCGATTTTTTGCATACAATGTCAGTAAAAGTTTAACTTTGGCGTTCAGTTATTTCATTCTCACTTACGGCATTCCAATGCTGTTTATGGATATTTAAATCATGCGTTTAGCATTATTTTCAAAGTCGCGTTTTAGCATTTTAGGACTATTTTTACTCATTAATTTAGTCACGTTTGCGCTGCTGCGAATCGCGTTACTTGCTAAACAATGGGCAGATATTGATACGCCATTTTATCAAATTGCCTTTGCGTTTATTTTGGGCGCGATTCACGATTTGGCGTTTTACAGCTATTTGTTGATTCCATTCACGCTGTATTTATTGATAATTCCGAATCGTTGGTATCAAAGTAAACCACACAAATGGTTTGTGTTTTCAGGCTTTTTGTTAAATTTGTACGCGTTATTTTTTCTGATTCTTTCTGAATGGACATTTTGGGATGAATTCGGCGTGCGATTTAATTTCATTGCGGTTGATTATTTAATTTATACGCATGAAGTTGTGCAAAACATTATCGAATCGTATCCGCTTGGAAAATTATTAACAGGTATTTTGATTATTTCGATTGGCTGTTTTTGGCTGGTGAAAAGTACGTTAGCCGTCACATTTTATGCAACCGAAAGTTTCAAGCGGCGAGCAAAAATTGCGGGATTTTTATTTTTATTACCCGTAATAAGTTACTTCGCCATTGGTCGTACAACGTATCAATTCTCGCAAAATACCTATTTAAACGAAGTCGCAGCAAATGGCGCGTATCAATTCTTTTCAGCGTTTCGCACCAACGAACTGGATTATCACCAGTTTTATCGTTTAGGTGATGACGTGCAATTATCGGCAAAAATTAAAACGGAACTTGGCGCAAATAGTGAAGGTTTATATAACATCAAACGTGAAATCAAAGGGCAGGGCGCAGAAAAACGTTTGAATGTTATTTTGATTACAGTTGAAAGTTTGAGCGCAGATTATTTGACCAAGTTTGGTAACACACAAAACATCACGCCGTTTATGGATGAATGGTTTAAAGAAGGTGCGTTGTTTACCAATTTTTATGCGACAGGAACGCGCACCATTCGTGGCTTGGAAGCCTTAACGTTATCGATTCCACCGACGGCAGGACAATCGATTGTGAAACGTCCTGATAATGGGAAATTATTTAATTTGGGTCACGTTTTACAAGAACGTGGCTACGATACGGCGTTTTTATATGGCGGACGCGGCTATTTTGACAACATGAACGAATTTTATTCGGGCAACGGTTATCGCATTGTTGATCAAACCGAATTCACCAACGAAGAAATGACGTTTAAAAATGCGTGGGGCGTATCGGATGACGTGATTTTTAATCGCACGATGAAAGAAGCCGACAACGATTTTGCTGAAAATAAACCGTTTTTCTTTCAAATTATGACTACGACAAATCATCGTCCGTATTCGTATCCCGAAGGAAAAATTGATATTCCATCGGGTCAAAGTCGTGAAGGCGCGGTGAAATATACCGATTACGCGATGCAAGAATTTATCAAAACGGCAAAAACGAAACCGTGGTTTGAAAATACGATTTTTGTCATGGTCGCGGATCATTGTGCTGGAAGTGCGCGAAAAACCGAATTGCCTGTTGATAAATATCATATTCCATTGTTTATTTACGCACCAAAACACGTTACCGCTGTTGAAAATGTCACGCTTTCCAGTCAAATCGATGTTGCTCCGACCATTTTAGGGTTGTTGAATTTGAATTATGAAAGCCAATTTTATGGACAGGATATTTTTAAAATGTCGCCTGAAAAAGGGCGTGCGTTGGTGAGTAATTATCAAAAATTAGGTTTGTTTAAAGACAACAAATTGGTCTATTTATCGCCACAGCAAAAAGTCGATATGGTCGATGATCCGCTCGGTGAACATCAGATTTTGAAACCCGAAACACAATCTGAATTGCTCAATGATGTAATGAGTTATTATCAATCGGCAGATTATATTTGGACGCATCGATTGAGTCGTTATCCCTAAATTATGAAAGCACTTGCCGCAAAGCAACTCGCCGATTTTTTCACGCAATTAGAAATTGAAAAGCGCGTATCACTTCATACGCTGACTAATTACCAACGTGATTTGCGCTACTTGACAGATTTCTGTGTGAAACAACAGTTTGAACATTGGTCAGAATTACAGCCGAATCATATTCGTCAACACGTTGCAAATCGTCATCGGCAAGGCTTGGCAAGTGCGAGTTTGCAGCGTGAACTGTCAGCAATACGATCTTTTTATCATTATTTAGTGAAAAATAATTTAGTGACACTAAATCCCGCGCATTATGTCAAAGCCCCGAAATCAATTCGTAAATTACCCAAAACCTTAGACGTAGATCAAGTCTGTGGTTTGTTAGACGCTGGCACAGATTCAGTTTTAGAAGTGCGTGATGTGGCGATGTTTGAATTGTTTTATTCGTCGGGTTTACGTTTGAGTGAATTGGTTGATTTGAATTTGGCAGATTTAGATTTGAGCGATAAATCGTTGCGCGTTCAGTCGGGAAAAGGCGGTAAAGCACGGATTTTACCGATTGGTAGCAAAGCGATTTTGGCAATTCAAAATTGGTTAAAACACCGCGTGGCGCGAAATGAAACAGAATTCGCTGTTTTTTTATCTATAAATGGAAATCGACTTTGCCAGCGTAGCGTTCAATATCGACTTGATAAATGGTGTCTTAAAAAAGGCATCGCTCAACACGTTCATCCTCACGCATTACGCCATTCTTTTGCCAGCCATTTATTGCAATCTAGTCAAGATTTACGCGCCGTTCAAGAATTACTTGGACACAGCAACATTAGTACCACACAAATTTATACTCATTTAGATTTTGAACATTTGGCAAAGGTTTACGACGACGCACATCCACGAGCAAAAAAAAAGCCCGTTTAGCCGCGCAAAAAGCACTCAAAACCTGCTACTATGCGCCACACTTTAAAATTTCAATCAACGCAAAATCTATTTCCTTAAAAGGTTCAAATTATGGCGGCAAGCGAAAAAATATCAGACATTAAATCAAAAGGAACGGCGTGGATACTCGGCGTTTTAGCTGCAATTAGTATTTCAATCGTATTTGTATTGAGTCAATGGTGGGGGCGTGAACCACAACAATTTAATATTTTAGAATCAGCAATTTCACAAGCGGGACTTACTGCCTCAACGCCTGCGGAAGGTGAAGGAGCAGAAGGCGGAGAAGGTGAACACGGGGCTTCTACTGAAACTGCAAGTTATGAAATTCTGGCAGCAGATTTACCATTGGGTTATACCTATTCGGCAACATTAGCGCATATTGCTGATACCCTTTTAAATAAAAGTGGTGGTTATATTACTAACGACGTTGCTCCACCAGGTGTGTTACTTGATAACATTACCAGTTGGGAAATGGGGGCATTGGTAATGTTGCGTGATGCGTCTACTGCGTTACGAAACCATTTTTCTCGTGATCAATCGCAATCAGGTGAAGATCCAGATTTAGCAATCGCTGAACCTTATTTCTATTACGAGCCAAATTCGTGGGCGTTACCTGCAACAGAAGCTGAATATGAAAAAGGGATTCAAGCATTACACAAATACATGGAACGTTTACGCGATCCAAGTAAAGGCAAAAAAGCTCAGTTTTATTCTCGTGCAGATAACTTGTGGCAATACACAGAGGTTGTCATTAAACGATTAGGCGATTTATCTACGCGATTAAGTTCTAACGCATCAAGCAGTAACTTTGCACCAGGCTTGACCAATTTGGAACTCGAAGAAGCTAGCGGTAAAGTGGCTGCAAAAGTTGGCTGGATGGAAATCGATAACGTGTTTTATGAAGCGCGTGGCGCGAGTTGGGCGTTATTGCATATTTTACGAGCGATTAAACACGATTTTCACGATATTTTGCTTGATAAGCGTGCAATGCGTACTGTGGATATTATGATTCGAGAACTTGAAAACAGCTTAACGCCAACCATGAGTCCAATGGTTTTAGACGGTAACGGTTACGGATTATTTGCCAACTATTCGCTTGCAATGGCGAACTATATTGCGCGTGCGAATGCTGCTGCGCTCGATTTACGCGATATTATGAATAGAGGTTAAAACGATGGAAGAACAACTCAATACCCATTTATCACAACTACAAATTTGGAAACGCATTTTTCTAATGTTGCTGTTTGCTGTGGTTATCACAATGGTGCGCTGGTTGGCGTGGGCAGTGATTCTATTGCAATTATTCTTTGTTTTGGTATCAGGCGAAAAAAATGTTCACATTTTGAGTTTCGGACGCGGCTTGGCTGTTTACGATTACCATCTTTTATCATTTTTGGTTTTCGGTACAGAAATCTTACCGTTTCCATTTTCACCGTGGGCAATGTCCGCTGAATTGAAATCGCCAGATGAAAATTAAAAATCTCTCGCAGAAAAAATAGCGAAACCATCGATTGTTTAAAAAATGCCTTAAAACTAATGTTTTAGGGCATTTTAGTTTTAAACTTGATGATTTAGAATAGCTGCAATCGTTTCAAATTGAATAGGTAATTAAAACGTCATGATTTTTCCACGCAAACAAATTCGATTTGCTTTTTTATGCGGCTCATTAAGTTTTTCATCGTTAGCAAATGCTGATTTTTTTGAGTGGACGAATACCGAAATTCAATATCTTCATGGTGACAGTTATCGAATGCCTGCAAATCCTCGCGACATTAGCCAATCTATCATCACTTTTACGCACGCTGACGGTTGGAAATATGGGCATAATTTTATGTTTATGGATACGTCGATTACCGAAGATGGACAACCTTCGCAAACAAACGTTTATGGTGAAGCCTATAGTTATTTCAGCGCAGGAAAAATTCTTGGAAAAGATTTGTCATTCAGTATTTTTAAAGATATTAACGCAACAATTGGTGTAAATGCGGGGGAAAATTTTGATAGTCCAAAAAGCGGTACACGCATTGTGTTATATGGTTTTACCGTCGATTTTAATTTACCTGGCTTTACACTTTTTTCAGTTGATGTTCTGCGTCATCAAATTCTCGAACCTACTCTCACCGTACAAAATTCCTCTTGGCAATTTACGCCTGTTTGGAAACTACCTTTTTCAATCGCCGATACAAAATGGAGCTTAGAAGGTTTTACCGATTTTATCGGTTCAAAAGGGGGCAATTATCATTACAACATACTAGCGCAACCGCAGTTACGCTTAGATATTGGTGATTTATGGGGCGATAGTAATCACCTTTTTGTGGGCGTTGAATATCAGTATTTTTATAACAAATACGGCATCAAAGGATTAAGCGAAAGTTTGCCACAAGCGTTAATTTTGTGGAAATTTTAAAAATGTCAAAGGCGTGATTTGACTAATTTTACACACCAGGTGGAGCCAAAACTGTTCGGGTACCATTATTTTCTGCTGCACTCACTACGCCTGCATTTTCCATTTCTTCAATCATCGATGCAGCACGGTTATAACCCACTTTGAAACGACGCTGTACACTCGAAATTGAGGCTTTGCGTGATTCAGTTACAAAACGCACTGCATCATCATAAAGAGGATCTGATTCAGACCCGCCACCGTAACTATTCCCACCACCAAAACTGTCGCTTGAATCGGAACTTTCTTGCAAAATTTCTTTTAAATAATTGGTTGGACCTGTTTGTTTTAAGAATTCGACAACGCGATGCACTTCGTGGTCATCTACAAATGCGCCATGAGCGCGAATTGGAATGCTTGTGCCAGACGGTAAAAACAACATATCTCCATTTCCCAAAAGTGTTTCTGCACCACCTTGATCTAAAATTGTCCGTGAATCAATCCGTGATGAAACTTGAAACGAAATCCGCGTCGGTACGTTGGCTTTAATTAAACCCGTTAAAACATCCACTGATGGACGTTGTGTCGCCAAAATTAAATGAATACCTGCCGCCCTCGCTTTTTGCGCTAAACGGGCAATGAGTTCTTCAACTTTTTTGCCAACAATCATCATCATGTCAGCTAATTCGTCAATCACAATCACAATGCTAGGCAACGTCGAGAGCGTGGGGAAATCTTCGTCATCTTCAAGTGGATTTATCATTTGGAACATTGGATCTCGAATCGTTTCACCACGTTCAGCCGCATCTTCAATGACTTGATTAAAGCCTGCGAGATTTCGCACACCCATTTTCGACATCAATTTATAACGGCGTTCCATTTCACCAACCGCCCAACGCAGTGCGTTACTCGCTTCTTTCATGTCAGTTACGACGGGCGTGAGTAAATGTGGAATTCCTTCATAAACGGATAATTCCAACATTTTTGGATCAATCATAATTAAGCGAACTTGTTCAGGCGTAGCTTTATAAAGCAAGCTCAAAATCATGGTGTTAATTGCAACCGATTTACCCGAACCTGTTGTTCCCGCAACCAGCGCGTGCGGCATTTTTCCTAAATCCGCACAAATCGGAATGCCCGCAATATCTTTCCCCATTGCAAGCGTGAGCATTGATTTTGACTTTTCAAATGCCGACGATTTCAATAATTCGCGTAACGTCACCATTTCACGCACACGGTTTGGAATTTCTAAACCAACGACAGGTTTTCCTGGAATAATTTCGACGATTCGCACACTCGTGACCGATAAAGAACGCGCCAAATCTTTGGATAAACTACTAATTCGACTAACTTTTACGCCAGCCGCGAGTTGTAATTCAAAGCGTGTAATCACTGGACCTGGATGAAATCCGACGACTGTTACCGCAACATTAAAATCAGCCAAAATATCTTCTACAAGGCGAGACATATCTTCCAAATCGTCTTCTGAATAACCAATCACTTTTGTGTCGATTTCGTCGAGTAATGCGAGTGTAGGCAGTTTATTTTTCTTTGGATATTTGATTTCTTTTGGTTTTTTTTCGACGACTTTTTTAGGTAATTTTGTTTCGGCAACTTTTTCAACCGCTTTTTCAGCGTGTTCAATAACTTCGGCTTTAACGTGTTTGACCGTTTCGACTAATTTATCAAACTTTTTACTTAAGGGAGTTTTTATTGGTTTATCGGTTTTTTCGACTATGTTTGATGGCTCTGATGTAGATTTCGGTTTGGCTTTTTTTACTGTTTTTTTTTCAGATTCGGTTTCTTCGTTAGTTTCAATTTCATTTAATAATTCATCAAAATCGGCATCTTCGGCATCAAAAAACTCTTCAATAGGTTTAACTTTTGGCGGATTTTTTTTACGAGCTACGTTTTTTTCAGCTTCATTAACGAGTTGTAAAATCGGTGGTTGCGGTGCGTTGTTGTGTAAAATCTCCAAAACACCGCGATAAAACGTTCCGCCAATAGCAAAACTATGTTTACCAATAAAATCGAGGGCAGAAAGCAACGAAATTTCTGTGACCAATCGTAAGCCCGCGAATAAAATGACTAACAAAAATAGTGTTGCACCAGAATTGCCAAATGCAACTGCTAAAGCCGTTCCTACTTCTTGCCCCAAAATGCCTCCCGCATTACGCGGTAACTCAAGATTTGTGTGTAAAAAATAAAAATTAAATAACGCATCAGCAGAAATAATTGTGGTAATTGCGCCGAGCCAATGCAGTGTTAACATGATGCGTGATTGCTCAATGCGGCGTTGGCTGTAAGTCAAATAGCCTTGCCAGACTAGAATGAATGGAAAAACATAAGCACATAATCCAAAAAAACTGAGTATGAAATCTGCTAACCATGCGCCAAACATACCGCACGCATTAGAAATAGTTTGCACAGAGCCGCTGTGTGTCCAGCCCGCATCGTCGTTATTGAAAGTAAGAAGCGAAATGAGGAAAAATAAAGCTCCTGCAATTACGCTTAATAATGCTACTTCACGCAAACCTCGAAACGTTTTTTCTTCCATCACAGCTGCCATAATTTAAATTCCGTCGTTTAAAATTTATCAAATAAAACATAATTATAGAACAATAATTATAGTATTTACATTAAATTTTATTCGTTGTGAATGCTATTTAATGATGAGAAGGATTGATTTTTGATGTGGTTCATTTTGATATTGCGATAGCTTTATTACGATGAGAAACTCGATTCTTAAATCGAAGAACTTTTTTATTTTGTTCAAGTTGTTTGCGCCTAATTCAGTAATTCATTCAAAATTTGCCTTATAATTCGCAAACTTTTAATTTCTTGCTGAGAAAAATCAAATGACTGAAAAATATAATGCACCTATCGCTGTTGAGATTGAAGAAGGTAAAACTTATGGTTGGTGCAGCTGTGGGTTAAGTAGTGAAATGCCACTTTGCGACGGTACACACAAAACGACTGATACCGAAAAACGATCATTAAAATTCGTCGCAGAAGAAACCAAAACTGTTTATTTGTGTGCATGTGGTAAAACAAAAAATGCTCCATATTGCGACGGCAGCCATTCTAGTTAAGGTTGAAAAATGGCACTTGAAATCGAACACAAATTTTTACTCGCAAACGATAGCTGGCGCGAAAACGTCAGCCATTCTGTTATTTACAAACAAGGATATTTGAGTTCGCAAGCCACCAGTTCCATTCGTGTTCGGATTAGCGATAAACAAGCGTGGCTCAATATCAAAAGCGCGACTATTGGTACGCAACGTTCTGAATATGAATACGAAATTCCTCTTTCAGACGCGCATGAAATTCTGGATGGTTTGTGTTTAAAACCCGTTATTGAAAAAACGCGTCACTTTGTGACACACGAAAATCATTTGTGGGAAATCGACGAATTCGATGGTGAAAATGTAGGTCTGATTGTTGCTGAAATCGAATTAGATGCGCTAGACGAAATCTTTGCAAAACCTGATTGGATTGGCGCAGAAGTGACGCAAGACGTACGTTATTACAATAATAATCTTGCTAAAAATCCTTATTCAGCATGGCGCGACGATGTTTGAAACCGTTGGTAAGTCGTTAGATCCTGCCGATTGGATAACATTTCGGCAACAAGCCCACAAAATGCTTGATGATATGCTTGATTATACGGAAGGTTTGAATGCGCGTGACGTTTGGCAACCCATGCCTGCCGACGTTCAAGCGCATTTACGTTTGCCGCTAACTGAAAAAAACTTAGCTGAAGCGCACACCGATTTTATGCAAAACATTTTGCCTTACGCCGTCGGCAACGCACACCCACGTTTTATGGGCTGGGTTCATGGTGGCGGTACGCCAGTTGGAATGTTGGCTGAAATGTTGGCAGCAGGTTTGAACGCAAATTTAGGCGGACGTAATCAAGCACCTGTCGAAATTGAACGCCAAGTGATGCGTTGGGTACGCGATTTATTTGGCTTCCCCGACACGGCGAGCGGTTTATTTGTCACGGGAACCTCGATGGCGAATTTAATTGGCTGTTTATGTGCAAAGCCTAAAACAAATCACGATGAACAATTAACCGCCTACACTTCAACGGCTGCTCACATCAGCGTTGCACAATCTTTAGATATTTCTGGCATTGGCACAAATACTTTACGAAAAATCGCTGTTAATTCAAATTATGAAATAGATGTTGCTGCGTTAGAAAAGGCGATTATCGATGATAAAAAAATGGGCAAAACACCATTTTTAGTTGTGGCAACGGTTGGAACGGTAGACGTTGGCGCGATTGATGATTTACAAAAAATCGCGGCGTTGTGTCAGCGTGAAAAGATTTGGTTTCATATCGACGGCGCGTTTGGCGCATTAGCAATGCTTGCACCCGAAATCGCGCCACGTTTAGCAGGAATTGAACTTGCCGATTCGATTGCGTTTGATTTTCACAAATGGGGGCAAGTGCCTTATGACGCTGGGTTTGTGTTAGTTCGAGATAGTGACATTCATCAAAAAACTTTTGCTTCACCCGCTGCTTATTTACAACGACAAGAACGTGGTTTGTCAGCAAATTCCCCATGGGCGTGCGATTTTGGTTTAGATTTGTCACGAGGTTTTCGGGCGTTAAAAACATGGTTTACGCTAAGTGTTTATGGCAACGAAAAACTTGGGCAGGTTGTCGCACATACTTGTGAATTGGCGCAATATCTAAAACAACAAATTGAAGCCACACCAGAATTAGAATTACTTGCACCTGTCGCGTTAAATATCGTGTGTTTTCGTTATCGTTGCGACGATGCAAACCCTGTGAATACTGAATTGGTGATTGCGTTGCAAGAATCGGGAATTGCCGCGCCATCGTCAACGACACTAAATGGAAATGTGGCGATTCGTGCCGCGATTGTAAATCACCGCACGACTGAAAATGATATTGATATTTTGCTGGCAACTACGTTGAAATTTGGTAACGCCTTAACTTTAAACAATACTTTATGAAACAAATTTTAGATTTAAATATATTAGCAAAAACGCCTTTTATTGGTTTAGTTGAACTCATGCGATTGGCACACGCAAATGTTGATATTTCGCCGCTTGGACAAATGTTAATCGATAAAACAGCAGAGAATCTTGATGATGCAAATGCGTTGATGGATTTAGCAACAGTTTTACAATTGCGTGGAAACCGTGAATTAGCGTTACAAATTCAAATGCAAGCAATTGAAATACAACGTACTTACAGATTATCTGTGAAAAATCCAAGTTTGCGTGTATTGGCGTTAATGAGTGCAGGAGATTTGATGGCGAACACGCCGATTGAATTCTTGCTCAAAAATTCAGACATTGAATTGACTCAATTTTATGTAACCGAAGATTTATTCACGGTGGCGGGTGCGTTGAATGAAGATTTACCTAAACACGATGTTTTATTCGTTGCGATTGCAGAATCAGAAGAAAACTTGCCACTGTTAAAACAACTTGAACCAATTTTGGCAAAATGGAATAAACCCGTTTTGAACAAACCCGAATATATTGCCAAAATGTCGCGTGATGCGGCGTGTCAATTATTGGCGAATGCGGCGGGAATTTTGATGCCAGAAACGGTGCGTTATTTGGCTGAAAATATCCATCCAGAACAATTCGATTATCCGTTAATTATTCGTCCCGTTGATTCGCACGCGGGGCATGATTTAGAAAAAATTGAATCGTCAACGGCGTTAAATAATTACATTGAACGGCAAAGTTACAACGAGTTTTTCGTGGCGAAATTTGTCGATTATCGCAATGCGGACGGTTTGTTTCGCAAATATCGTGTGATGCTCATTTCAGGGCAACCGTTTTTGGCACATTTGGCAATTTCTGACCATTGGATGATTCATTATTTGAATGCTGGAATGGCGGAAGATGCCATTAAGCGTGCCGAAGAAGCGCAAGTGATGCACGATTTCAACGATACGTTTGCGAAAAAACACGCCACCGCTTTCAAAACAATTTATGAGCGCACAGGCTTAGATTATATTGGTATTGATTGCAGCGAAACGCCAAACGGTGAGTTGCTAATTTTTGAAATCGATAGTTGCATGATTGTTCACGCGATTGATTCGGTCGATTTATTTCCTTATAAACCTGCTTACATGGCAAAATTATTTGCTGCTTTTCAACAATTACTTGTTGAATCTACTTTTTAATTTTTTACACAAAGAGAGTTACAAATGACAAAAGAAATTATCCACACAACGCTTGCTCCTCAAGCGATTGGCACTTATTCACAAGCGGTTAAAGCGAATCGAACAGTTTATTTATCGGGTCAAATTCCACTCGTTCCAGCAACGATGACAATGGTGGAAGGCGACATTATTGCTGAAATTACGCAAGTTTTTGAAAACATCCAAGCGGTTGCTCACGCGGCGGGTGGCGATTTAAATGACATTGTAAAGTTGAATGTATTTTTAACCGATTTGGCACATTTTCCAATCGTGAATGAAATTATGGGACGTTATTTTAATGAGCCTTATCCAGCGCGTGCAGCAATTGGCGTAGCGGCTTTGCCAAAAGATGCTGGCGTTGAAATGGACGGAATTATGGAATTACCTATTCAAGAATATGCGTGATTTTCATTAAATGATAGTTCCTGCAAAATAATTTAGGTGCGTTAATTTTACGAAAAATCAGCAACTTATATTTTATTGATTTTGTTGTCTGCACTTAGTTGTAATGATTACCAAACCACATATTGTTTTGCAGGAACGCCCCTAAATTAACCTATAATTAGCACATTCTAAAACTGTTAATGAGTGATTTTTTATGCAAAACACCGTTGTTACCCCCACAGATTTAAAAACTGCGCTGATCGAAATTCGTCAAACTGCCGCTGAACTTTATCGATTTACCGAAAAATTAACATTATTGAAAATGGTACATCACGTTGCAATACAGGTGATTAAATCGGTTGATAACCTCCAAAAAGAACTAAAAAAACCGCTCACAGGCGCAGATTTATTCGTCGCTTTAGAATCATCAAAATCGGTTTTATTTTTGGAAGAAGTGGTTGATGCCGACACGATGAGTGATTTGGAAGATTATATTTTGTCATTTACAAAAAAATTAGATGACGAAGATTTAACGCAGTTTTTAAGTGAAGTGATGGACAAAGTCGAAACAAAATACAATTCGATGCTCGAAAAAACACACGAATTTAATGCACTAATCAAAGATGAATTGGAATAATCTCGTTACATTCGCTAATTTGTATCCTGTCACAACGAGTATTGGATTATTAATTAGTGGCAATATTTTTATGACCTTTGCGTGGTACGCACATTTAAAAGAATTACATAATAAACCTTGGATTGTCGCGGCGTTAGTGAGTTGGTTTATCGCATTATTCGAGTATTTATTACAAGTTCCAGCCAATAGAATTGGGTACACGGTCTTAACCATTGGGCAGTTAAAAATCATTCAAGAAGTGATTACATTGTCTATGTTTGTTCCATTTTCTGTTTATTACTTGCGCGAACCCCTAAAGCTAGATTATTTGTGGGCATTTTTTTGTTTAATTGGTGCTGTGTATTTTGTGTTTCGAGAAAAGCTCTAAGCGCGACAGTCTTTTGTTTTTATGGCAAAATCAGTTCGTTTTCAATTTATTCATTTAATCGAGGAAATCATTTTATGAAACGTATATTTTTATTTTTAGTCACCAACCTTGCTGTGATGCTGGTAATTGGTGTTATTTTTAATTTATTGGGTTTGCATAGCTCACTTGCGGCAAACGGTGTCGATTTAGATTTGAAAAAATTGCTCGTGATGTCTGCCATTATTGGTTCGTCTGGTTCTGTCATTTCGTTGTTAATGTCGAAATGGTCTGCGAAACGTGGCATGGGCGTGGTTGTTATTGAACATCCACAAAATCAAACTGAACAATGGTTGATGGAAATTGTGGCGCGTCAATCTCAACTCGCAGGAATTGGAATGCCAGAAGTGGGTATTTTTGAATCACCAGAACCCAATGCGTTTGCAACAGGTGCAAGTCGTGATAATGCGTTAGTGGCTGTCAGTACAGGTTTATTGCACGCAATGAATGCTGACGAAGTTGAAGCGGTTGTGGGTCACGAAATTAGCCACGTTGCCAACGGCGACATGATTACGATGGCATTGATGCAAGGCGTTGTGAATACTTTCGTTTATTTCTTTGCCACAATTATTGGGCATTTTGTAGACAAAGTTATTTTGAAAAACGAAGAAAGTGGCTACGGTTGGGCGTATTACGTTACCCAAATGGTCGCGCAAATTGCCCTCGGTATTTTGGCTTCAATGTTGACGATGTGGTTTTCACGTTACCGCGAATTCAGAGCTGATGAAGGTGGTGCAAATTTAGCGGGTCGTGAAAAAATGATTTCAGCTTTGCAAGCTCTGCAACGTGTTCATGAACCCGCTGAATTACCAGGTCAATTAGCGGCATTTGGCATTAGCGGCAGTGGTTCAATGAAATTATTCATGACGCATCCACCGCTTGAAGAACGTATTGCAGCATTGCAAAATTTGCGTTAATTCACTAAAACAGGCGTAAGGCTTTTTGCTTTGCGCCTTTTGTTTGTCTAAATTACAGAACTCTACAAAATAATGAACATCAAACTTTCTAATCGCGTAAATGCAGTAAAACCTTCCCCGACCTTAGCCATTACTGCCAGAGCCGCACAAATGCGAGCCGCAGGTCACGATATTATTGGTTTGGGTGCAGGCGAACCCGATTTCGACACGCCTGAATTTATTAAACAAGCCGCGATTGACGCGATTAACAAAGGTTTCACCAAATACACGGCGGTTGATGGTATCGCGCCGTTGAAAAAAGCGATTATCGACAAATTCAAAAACGATAACGGTTTGGAATACAACGCGAAACAAATTTTAGTTTCCTGTGGCGGAAAACAAAGCTCGTTTAATTTAACGCAAGCCCTTTTAAATGCTGGCGATGAAGTGATTATCCCCGCGCCATATTGGGTTTCATATCCTGATATGGTTTTGTTGGCAGATGGCGTTCCCGTCATTATTGAAACCACACAAGCGCAGAATTTCAAAATTTCACCTGAACAACTCCGTGCAGCGATTACGGATAAAACTCGTTTGATTTTCATCAATAGCCCATCAAATCCTTCGGGTTCAGCATATTCGCTAGATGAATTAAAAGCGTTAGGCGATGTGTTAATTGATTTTCCAAATATCATTATCGCAACCGACGATATGTACGAGCATATTTTGTGGGAAGGCAAACAATTTGTGAACATTTTGAACGCGCATCCTGAATTTTACGATCGCACAATTGTGATGAATGGTGTGTCAAAAGCGTATTCAATGACAGGTTGGCGCATTGGTTATGCGGCGGGAAATGAAAAATTGATTGAAGCCATGTGTACGATTCAATCACAAAGCACCTCAAATCCAACGTCAATTTCACAATATGCCGCACTTTCTGCATTAACGGGCGATCAAAGTTTTATTGCTGAAATGAACAAAGAATTCAAAAAACGTCACGATTTCGTTGTTGCCGAATTGAACACAATTGAAGGCGTGGAATGTGTTGAAACAGACGGCACGTTTTACGTTTTCCCGAACATTGAAAAATTACTCGAACGTTTAGATGGCATTGATGACGATTTAGCGTTTTCAGACTATTTGATTGAAAAAGCAGGTGTGGCACTTGTTCCTGGTTCGGCATTTGGAACAGCGGGGCATATTCGGCTTTCGATTGCGACCAGTATGGAAAATCTAAAAACGGCTCTTGATAGAATCAAGCAAGCAATTTAAAACATAAGGCGATTTTTAAATCGCCTTTTTTCTACCCACCAATTTGGAATTATTATGAAAAAGATATTTACTGTTTTAGCTATTTTCTCCGCGACTTCATTTTCAGCTCAAGCAGAACCAGCTTTTGTACACCCCCACGCTGAAACACATAACACCATAACTTGTGTAAAAACAACCGAAGCCGAAATTGCGGCATTATTCGATCTTTGGAATGCCGCACTTGCGACATTAAATGCCGAAAATGTTGCTTCTTTATACGCGCATGATGCGGTTTTATTAGCGACACTTTCAAACGAAGTGCGTCCAACACACGAAAAAATCGAAGATTATTTTGTGCATTTCTTAGAAAAAAAGCCTCAAGGGAAAATTGATTCGCGCAGCATCAGTATTGGTTGCAATACTGCGTCAGATACAGGACTTTACACTTTCACACTTCACGAAAAAAATGGCAAAATCAAAGAAGTGCCTGCGCGTTACTCATTCGTTTATGAATACGATGATGACCAATGGTTAATTGAGCATCATCATTCTTCATTGATGCCAGAAAGCGTTAAAAAACAAAAAAACCACTAAATAACGGAGTCTTGCCACCATGATTCACAAACACATTCAGTATTACAGTAAGCATTTTAAAGATGATGCACCTGCGTCATTAGTGGTTTTTTTAGTCGCCTTACCATTATGTTTAGGCATTGCATTAGCTTCGGGTGCGCCCTTGTTTTCAGGAATCATCGCTGGATTGGTTGGTGGACTTTTGGTTTCAATGTTAAGTGGTTCGCAACTTTGTGTTTCTGGACCTGCTGCGGGTTTAACGGTGATTGTTTTTACTGCTATTGAAAAACTGGGTAGTTTTCAAGGTTTATTGGTGGCTGTGGTTTTAGCAGGTATTTTTCAACTGGCATTGGGTTATTTACGCGCTGGTATTATCGGTGCATTTTTTCCTTCCGCAGTGATTGAAGGGATGCTTGCCGCAATTGGTTTAATTTTAATTATTAAACAAATCCCGCACGCGACAGGTTATGACACCAGTTATGAAGGCGACGAAAGTTATATGCAAGAAACGGCTGAATCGAGTTTTTTAGAATTATTCGATTCATTTAGTGCCATTTCATTAGGTGCAGTCATTATTAGTAGCGTGGCATTGTTGATTTTAATCGGTTGGGGATTTTTTAAAAGCCACCCCGTTCTAAAATTTATTCCTGCGCCGTTAATTGCTGTTATTTGGGGTGTTGGTTTTAATGAATGGGCGATGCAATTCGCGCCAGACTTTGCCGTTAGTGCAAAACATTTAGTCAGCCTACCGATTACAAATAGTCCAAAAGAATTTTTCGATAATTTCATTTTTCCTGATTTTCAGTATTTAACCAATCCACACACTTATGTTGTCGCCGCGACCATTGCCATTATTTGTTACCAACGCTTTAAATTTGACCCCCTAGCAACGGAATAAGCTAATCCATTTAACTAAAAATAGAACATCGTAGAAGTCAATAACGACAAGTGATTGAGGTCATAAACCACACTTCAATAGGGGGTCAATTTAAATCGGTGTTTTTTTGTTCAAAAGGGGTCAAAATTCAGCCGTTGGTAACAATTATTGCCAGTTTGGAAACGTTATTGAGTTTGGAAGCAACAGATAAACTTGATCCGCTCAAACGTATTTCCCCAACAAATCGGGAACTTAAAGCACAAGGCGTGGGCAATATCGTCAGTGGTTTGTTAGGCGGATTGCCCATGACGGCAGTCATCGTGCGAAGTGCGGCAAACATTAACTCGGGTGGACGAACATACGTTTCATGTTTTTTACACGGAATGTGGTTACTGTTGAGTGTGATGTTTTTGGCGATATTTTTAAACATGATTCCATTAGCGTGTTTGTCGGCAATTTTATTGCACACGGGCTATAAACTTGCAAATCCTAGCGTCTTCAAACGTTTCTACAAAAAAGGCATGAGTCAGTTTTTACCATTTGCTATAACAATTGTGGCAATTCTAGTAACGGATTTGCTAAAAGGTATGGTAATTGGTGTCGTGATTGGTTTATTTTTTGTCATAAAAGCCAATTATCAAGCCGCGATTACGCTTTCAAAAGACAATTTGAATTATCTATTATCTTTTAACAAAGACGTGTCATTTTTAAACAAAGCCTTACTTCGCAAATTCATTTTACAAATCCCTGAAAACAGCACTGTGATTATTGATGCCTCGAAAACGGATTTTGTCGATTACGATATTTTAGAAGTGATTGAAGAATTTTTAGAATCTGCTGCCGAAGATAATATCACTGTTGAATTGGTCAATTTTTATGGCAAGAAAAAGTTTGAACGCTATGCCAGAATTTAACTTGAATTAGCTTGAGTTTGCTCATTTGCAAGAACATAATCGCCACCCTTACAAAATAATTTTTAGGTAACGCTTATGAAACAAAAAAGAAGTTATGCTCTATTTGCTGCATTTTTAACTTTAAATGGTTGCGCGACATTTAGATCTTACAATTCAGAAACGCAAACGCTTGTTTCAAGCATTGCGACGGGGCAAGTTGATCAAGCTATTACTGAACATGAAGCTAAAACAGGTTCAGATAAAGATTTGCTTTATTTCATGGAAAAAGGCGAATTGCAGCGTTTGAAAAAACTGTATCCAGACACGATTGCAACGTGGACAGAAGCCGATAAAATCATCGCGCAATGGGAAAGTGAAGCAAAAATCAGCGGTGCAAAAGTGGGTCAAGCCGTTGGTTCTGTTGTCGTGAATGATAAATTACGCCGTTATGATGGCGAAGATTATGAAAAAGTTATGCTTTCAACTCGTCTTGCATTGGCTTATTTAGCCGCTGGCAAAACAGAAGACGCATTGGTTGAAATTAAAAAAACGTGGGAACGCGAAAATTTAATCAAAACACTGCATGAAAAAGACATTGATGAAGCAGAAAATACAGCCAAAGAAAAAGGCTACAAAACAAAATCGGAAGATTTAAAAGGCTATCCGATTGCCACGCTTAACAGTCCAGATGTCACCAATTTAAAAAATGGCTACCAAAATGCGTTTAGTCATTATTTATCAGGATTTTTGTATGAAGCAGCGGGTGAAGAAAGTTTAGCAGCGGCAAGTTATCGCACTGCGATTGAACTGCAACCTTCTTTGGGTGTTTTAAAGGACGGTTTAATGGGCATGGATAATCGTTTTGCAAAACCTGCAATACCAGCTGTTGCTCAACAAGAAAAACCAAAATTGCCTGTGACAAAAGCATCAACGAAAAAATCTAAAAAGAAAGGCAAAAAAGGAAAATCAGTGCAACAAATTGCTGCTGCGCCGATTTCTACCCCCGTACCTGTTCAAACTTCGCCATTTATCGCGCCATCTAACGAAAGTGATGTTTTGTTTGTCGTTGAAACAGGCGTTGCACCGTTTAAAAAATCAATCATGATTCCGTTGCCAATTCCTTATGCGGGCGTTGTGCCGATTTCGTTCCCTGTTTTGGAAACTAATCCTGTTTCGGCAAATAAAGCGGCATCGATTACATTGCCAAATAATTCAACGATGCAATTAACAACGATTGCGAGCATTGAAAATTTATCGCGTCGTTCGTTGAAAGATAATTTGCCTTGGATTATGGTGCGTGCGGCAATTCGTGCAGCAGTTAAAGGCGGAGCGCAAGCAGCGGTTTATCAGCAAAATGCACTCGCAGGCGTGGCTCTTAATGCTATCAATGTCGCCACTGAGCAAGCCGATGAACGTGTTTGGGGCTTATTGCCTGCTGAAATTACTATTGCGCGAGTGAAACTTCCAGAAGGTCAATCGACGGTAAAAATTCAAACATCACAAGGCATTAAAGAAGTTTCTGTGAATGTTTCGGGTAAACACGTTGTAATTCCGATTCGTTTAATTGGTAGTTCTATTTATAACCTTCAAGCAGGTTTATAATCTACGCGGAAACAAAACGAGAGGCGGCTTTTAACCGCCTTTTTTTATATTTTTCGAGAAAATACAGATGAATAAAAACACTTTTTTAAAATCGTGCTGCGTTTTTGCACTGACTCCAATTTTACTTGCGGGTTGTGTTAGTCAACCACCACTTCCTCCGCCAGCACCGAATTCGGCAGCGGCAAAAATAATGTATCTTGGCGATTTGCCTTATATTTCCGTGAATGATTTACGCATGAACGCGACAAATAATTTTAATGTTGTGAATGCCGATGTTGTTAATAACAGCAATGATTACACAGCTATTGAATACCGTTTTCAGTGGCGCGATAAAGGCGGAATGACTGTTGGTACAGAAGAAGAATGGAAAACATTATCGCTGTCGCCCATGCAAACACAACGTATTAAAGGTTCTGCAACCTCAAAATATGCAGTAGATTTTAAACTTGAACTCAAAAGTAAAAATTAAGGAGAAAAAACGATGAACAGAAATAAAACTCATATTTTAGGCTTGGCAATCACATTAACCGCCACGCTTGGCGTTTCTGGCTGTGCTTCAAATAAACCTGCATTTTCTTCTGGTAATGTCGCTTACGGTGACACAGCAGTTCAAGAAAATCTAACAAATGAAATCAGTTCAAATGATTTTACAAAGCTAGCTAAATCAATGACAGATTCGTTATTAACCAGTTCGTTAATTAGAAATAGTAACGAAAGAAAAAAACCAACAATTGCAACTTCACAAGTTAAAAATAAAACCAGTGAACATATTGATACTCGCACTATTACGAATTCAATCGAAAATCAGCTTATGGCATCAGAAACAGTTGAATTCGTGTCAGATATAGCAGAGGATCAACAGGTGCAATTAGAACTGCAAAGACAGACACAATCTGGGCAATACAAACAATCTAAAAGTGCAAAATCAGGTCAAGCAGAAGGTGCAAAATATATGCTGATGGGCGAAATTTCATCGATTGTCAAAAATGCAGGCGATATTAAAAACATTGACTATATTTTGCAGTTGAAACTTATCGAAGTTGAAACTAGAAAGAAAGTTTGGGCAGCAGAGGATAAAATCCGCAAAACCTCAGAACGTTCTACGTTCTAGGTCGTGAGAATGAAAATTTTAGCGACATTTTTTGCTGGTTTAGTTTTTGTAAGTCCCGTGATGGCAAAATCCATTGCGGTCACAGATTTGGCTTATTCAGAAACGATTCAAGAATATATCCACGAAGTGGATTATCACAACACAAGTAAACTTTCAGCATCGGCAAGTTCTAAATCTGCCGCCAGTGGTTATGCAGGAGCTGCGGTTGATGGTTATGGTGGTGGCGCGGCAGTTGCGGGTTATGCAGCCTCAGCATCGTCCAAAAGTAAATTGAACGCGAGCAGTAAAACCGATTATCACGAATACGAACACAATTTTTCGTATGTGGAATACGGTGAATTGAAAAAATTTACAGGCGATATTCGAGGGGAGTTAATCAATTCACGCCGATTCACATTGACGCAAGCCAAACCAGCACCAATGAAAAGACATGAAGGTGTCTACGATATTATTGCTAGAATTAAAAAAGGCGATTTTCCTCATGCCGATTATGTTTTGTTCGGTAAATTGAACGAAATGAGCTTTAACGACAGCACTTATCAAGTCAGCGACAGCATGACAAATATCATTTTGAGTTTGACGCTGTCGGCTGAATTTAGCTTAATTAACACCAAAACTTACGAAGTGATTGCGAGCTTTACTGCCACAGGTGATGGGCAAGATACAAAAATTATTACGCCTGGCACTTATGCAGAACCTAATCGCCCGAAAGTGATTACTCTAGTTTCAAAAAGTTTAGGGGAAGATGTGTTCAGACAAATCGAAGAACAGGTTTTTGATCAAGTTTCAGGTGAACCAATGGGCAGAAACTCAAATGTCGATTTGCGCCAAAATAATGGAATTGAACCGCCACCACAAAAGCCTCAAGGCGTGACAGTATTTCAATAAATTTTCTCGAAAAAATGGGGCATTCAACATTTTGCCCCATTTTTATTTGTTTGAAACTAACGGAAATAACAATCTAAACGTCGTGCCGCGATTGGGTTCGGTCAAATTTGAATCAATCAAAATATGTCCACTTGCACGATGCACCATGCCACTCACCGCAGACAATCCCAAACCAGTTCCTTCGCCTTGTTGTTTGGTCGTGAAAAAAGGATCAAAAATTCGGTTAATAATTGCTTCCTCAATCCCTGTGCCGTTATCTGACACACTCAACTCAATAAACGAACCATTTACAGGCAAAATACACGCTAAACAATGCCGAGTTTCTATCGTCACCACGTTTAACGAAACCGAAATTTTGCCACCGTTTTCTTTCATCGCATCACGCGCATTCACCGCTAAATTAGTCAAAATTTGATGCAGGTCAATCGCGTCAATTTGAATATCCGACATCTCACAACTGGTTCGGATTTCACAAGTATTACACTCATGATCAACATGGCAATCATCAATAAATTCTAATTGAATTCGACTCGTTAAAGCGGGTAGTAGCATTGCCAACACTTCTTTAATCACACCTTGCGTTGGTTTTACGTCTATTTTTCCTTCTTTAGGTTCTTGGCGGCAATATGCCATCATTTTTTCAATCAGCGACACAGCACGTTGTCCCGCATCATTTATTTGCTTTGTGTTGTTGGCGAGTTCTGTTTTCAATGTTTCATCACTGATGTCTTCGCTAATATATTCATTCATGCCGTTATAACCCAACATACACGCCAAAATGTTGTTGAAATCGTGAGCAATACCAGACGTTAAACGCCCAATACTTTCTAATTTCTGCATTTGATTAACTTGCTGATACAAACTTTCATTTCGTTGGTATGCAAGGGCAAGTTCAGCATTTTGCAATGATAATTCTTCGTTCACTTTTGCTAATTGTGCATTCGACATAGAAAATTCCGAAATCCATGCGTCTGCTTCAGCACTTTTAAGCGCGAGTTGCCGATTCGTAATAATGGCATCATCTAAAAGTTCTTTGCGTTTGCGTAGATGACCTGAAGATACCAGCGAAACCACACTCGTTAAAACAGTTAATACGATACCGCCTAATAAAATTAACCACGCATTTGCAGAACGATTTTTGATGAAATAGTTAGGCGTTGGCACAACGTCAAACCGCCAAGTCCGTCCGCCAATAGGTAAAATAGTGCTGTAAATAAGCGATTGTTCTTCGCTTAAAAAACTTTTTCTTTGTAGAACAAACGGTACAAATTCTTTTTCATTACTGGCATAAATTAAATCTTCTGTGCCAGTAGTGGTTACATCTACCAACCGATAAGAAAATTCCGCTAAATTATGGGAATCAAGTGCTGCCTTAATAATATCGTTACCACGAAGTACCGCCGTGACAAGCCCTGAAATAGCAATACGCCGTTCTTCAACAGTTTCATGTGGCAAGTTATGGTTATAAACAGGAATAAAAGCGAGAAAACCGTTTTGCTTATTTTTCTCTTGGACTAGAATAATTTTCGCTGTTAGCGTCAGCGCATCAGTATCAATGGCTCGTTCAATCGCTTCATGCCGAATCGTCTCAGAATTTATATCGTAACCAGCCGCTTTCTCATTGCCTTTGAAAGGTTCAATAATTGCCACAGGGTAGTATTCGGGGCGATTTCCCGCTGGAACCAATTTTTTATCTGCATCACGCTCGGTTATTTTGAAATTAGAATAACCTTCTAACCGCATATTTTTTTCAAACACTTCCCTTTCGGAAGCTAAAACTCGATGGTTGTAACCTAAAGCCTGAACGCCTTTAAAATCGTCTAATGAGTGTGTCACAAAAGTGCTGAAATCTTTTGAGCTGACAGTTTTAGACGCAGCATAGAAACTATAAAGAGACCTTAAAACATTTAAATTCGCCGTTAATGAATTGTTTAACTCAAAACTCATGGCTTCAGTATTTTTTTCAAATGCGATTTTTACACGTTCATTGCTACTGGTGATTTCATAAAAAACAGCCACAACGGTTATTGCAAACATAACCAAAATGGGCAGCGTGATTGCCAATCGTCTACCGTGAAAAGAAGCAAAGCCTGAAATCCAAACCAAAAATACAGGTGTAAAAATCATAATGCCTAACGCATCGCCGCCCCACCATGTTAACCAATTAACAAAAAAATCTACCGTTGGAATTTGTCCCGTAACAACAAGCAGTGAAACTGACAAAGTCGAATTTACTAAGGCACTGACGATGCCGCCATAAAATAAAAATAATAAAACATTTTTTGCGTCAGCGAATTCTTGAGGAAAACCAACAAATATGCGGACTAAATATGCACCCACAATAGCTTGCACGGTTGAACCACAGGCAATTAAAAATGTAATGCCAACCAAATTTAAGTTATTAATAAAATCGTTTGTGATAATCGAAGTTGATAGGTTCAATAAAAATGAACCTAACAATACGCCTGAGAAAACACGATTTCCGTAAAGTAAAATACAAGCTAAAGCAATGCCAGAGGCAGGAAATAAAATGGTTGCGTAACCTGGTGGAATCGCAAGTAGCGTTCCTAACTTCCCAGTTACAAAGTAAGCGGCTGCCAAGCTAATAATTTGCAGCAACAACACAAAAATGGAGCGTTCCGAAAATTTTTTTAACGTCATTTTAACGACTCCAGCACGATTATTTTATTTATCTCTGAATCCTTAACCAACCCAAGCTCGCGCATTACTAAACAATCGCAACCACGCGCCATCTTTATCCCAATCGTTTGGATGCCACGAATTTTGCAAGGTTCTAAAACAACGTTCTGGATGCGGCATCATGATTGTGACTTTGCCGTCAGTTGTTGTCAAACCTGTAATCCCAAACGGTGAACCATTTGGATTTGCGGGGAAATCCGTTGTCGGAACGCCACGCGAATCCACATAAGACAACGCGATCATTTTTGCTTCAACGGCGGCTTGCAAATTTTGTGAAAACACCGCGCGACCTTCGCCATGTGCCACGACAACGGGCATTCTTGAACCTGCCATTCCTGCCAACAAAATCGAAGGCGACTCTTCAACTTTCACCATTGCAACACGCGCTTCAAATTGTTCCGAATTATTCCGTGCAAAACGCGCCCAATGTTGTGCATTCGGGATGATTTCTTTCAAACCTGATAACATTTGGCAACCGTTACAAACCCCTAAACTAAAGGTATCTTCGCGGGCAAAAAATGCCGCGAATTCATCTCGCGCTTTTGGATTGAACAAAATCGATTTTGCCCACCCGCCGCCTGCACCTAAAACGTCGCCGTAAGAGAAACCGCCGCAAGCCACTAAACCTTTGAAATCTTGCAAGCTAACACGCCCATGAATAATGTCGCTCATGTGAACATCGATGCTGGTAAAACCTGCGTGGTCAAACGCTGCCGCCATTTCAACGTGACCATTTACGCCTTGTTCACGCAAAATGGCGACTTTCGGACGGCTCAAATTTAAAAACGGTGCAGCAATATCTTCTTTTGCGTCAAATGTTAAAAGTGCGTGCAAACCACGGTCTGAATCATCAGCAATTTGTTCAAATTCTTGTTTCGCACACGCTGGATTATCGCGCAACGCTTGCATTCTGAAACTTAATTCTGACCACGTTTTTTGCAGATTTGCGCGAGTTTCGCTGTAAATGATTTCACCGTTTTGCGAAATGTTTAAACGTTGATTTTCATGCGTGCCGACTGTGCCAATTTCAAATACGCAATCGACTAAACCGTTGTGTGCTAGCAAGGTTTTAACGCCTGCCAAATCTTCGGCTTTAACTTGAACGACTGCGCCGAGTTCTTCATTGAACAATTCGCTTAAAACATCACCGCTTAAATTTAAATTCACTTCCAAACGGCTTGCGAAAAGCATTTCTGCTGCAACGGCCAATAAACCACCATCTGAACGGTCGTGATAAGCAAGTAATTTATCATTTTGATTGAGAGTTTGAATTGATTCAAAAAACGCTTTCAATCGTTTTGCATCGTCAACATCAGGGACACAATCGCCGAGTTGGTTATAAACCTGCGCCAAAACGGAACCACCTAAACGATTTTTACCTGCGCCTAAATCAATTAGCAGCAACACGCTATTTTCAACTGCTTTCAATTCAGGCGTAAGCGTTTTTGTTACATCCAAAACTGGCGCAAAGGCTGTAATAATCAACGATAACGGCGCAGTCATTGTTTTTTCGCCAGCTTCGTCGCGCCACACAGTTTTCATCGAAAGCGAATCTTTACCGACAGGAATCGCAATCCCTAATTCTGGGCAAAGTTCTAAACCGACGGCTTTCACAGTATCAAATAACGCCGCATCTTCGCCAGCAACGCCTGCCGCTGCCATCCAATTTGCCGATAATTTAATATCGCGCACGGCATCAATTCGCGCTGCTGCTAAATTCGTCAACGCTTCACCAATTGCCATACGTCCCGAAGCAGGCGCGTTAATCACCGCAATTGGCGAACGTTCACCCATTGCCATCGCTTCGCCTGTTGTGGCTTGAAAACCTGACGTTGTCACGGCGACATCTGCCACAGGAATTTGCCAACGTCCAACCATTTGGTCACGCGCCACTAAACCTGTTACCGAACGATCGCCGATATGAATTAAGAAACTTTTATCTGCGACGGCTGGGAACGCCAACACGCGGTTAATGGCTTCGGCGAGTTCGATATTTTCTGTGTTGAATGCCGCGACATTTGGCGCGACGTGTTCAACGATGCGGTGTAATTTTGGCGATTTACCAAACAATACCGACATCGGTAAATCAACAGGTTTGTCGCCCAATAAATTGTCCGAAAGGCTTAAATGTTCTTCGTCAGTCGCTTCGCCGATGACAGCAAATAAACAATGTTCGCGTTCGCAAAAAGAGGTAAATAATTCGAGTGATTCAGGTTTAATCGCTACAACGTAACGTTCTTGCGCTTCGTTGCACCAAATTTGCATTGGCGACATTCCTAAATCGGCGTTTTGTACGTTGCGTAATTCAAAACGCCCGCCGCGCTCGCAATCGTGGATAATTTCAGGCACGGCGTTCGACAAACCACCTGCGCCAATGTCGTGAATTGAAACGATGGGTGTGTTTTCACCGAGCGCGTTGCAATGGTTGATGACTTCTTGGCAACGACGTTCCATTTCGGGATTTTCACGTTGCACGCTGGCAAAATCGAGTGTTTCAGAACTTTCACCTGACGCTTGCGACGATGCTGCACCGCCGCCTAAACCAATTAACATCGCAGGACCACCCAAAATAATAATCAGTGAACCTACTGGAATCGGGTGTTTTTTCACGAGCATAGGGCGAATTGTGCCGACACCACCTGCAATCATAATCGGTTTGTGATAACCGCGAAGTTCGTTGTCGCTATTTAAAACAGGTTGTTCAAAGGTGCGAAAATAACCCGTTAAATTCGGACGACCAAATTCATTATTGAACGCCGCGCCACCGAGCGGAGCTTCCAACATAATGTCCAACGCTGAGGCGATACGTTCAGGTTTGCCGTTTGCTTGTTCCCAAGGTTGTGCAAAATCAGGGATTTGCAAATGTGAAACCGAAAAACCTGTTAAACCTGCTTTCGGAGTTGAACCGCGACCTGTTGCGCCTTCGTCACGAATTTCACCACCTGAACCTGTTGCCGCACCTGAATAAGGTGAAATCGCGGTTGGATGATTATGCGTTTCAACTTTCATCAACAAATGTGCGGCTTCATTTTGATACGCATATTCGCCTGTGTGCGGATTACGAATAAAAACTGCCGTTTCTGCATTTTCAACAACTGACGCATTATCGCTGTAAGCCGTCAAAATACCATGCGGCGAAACATCAGAGGTGTGACGAATCATTTTGAACAAGGTTTGCGCTTGTTCTACGCCGTCAATTGTCCAATCGGCGTTAAAAATTTTGTGGCGGCAATGTTCCGAATTTGCTTGCGCGAACATCATCAATTCCACGTCAGTCGGATTGCGTTCAAGTCCAACAAATGCGTCGGTTAAATAATCAATTTCATCTGCGGATAACGCTAAACCTAAAATTGTATTTGCTAAAACCAATGCGTCACGTCCTTGTTCAAGAACATTAACACGTTGCAAAGGTTGTGGTTCGTGATGCGCGAAAAGTTCCAAATTGCTTTGGTCAAAAATCACCGTTTGCGTCATGCGGTCGTGCAATTTTTTAGCGACGTTTTCATTCAACGGCGATGCGCTAACAATGAAGTATTCAATCCCACGTTCGATACGTTCAATATCAGTTAATCCGCAACGGTGTGCGATGTCTGTGGCTTTGCTTGACCACGGCGAAATCGTTCCTGAACGTGGCACAACTAATAAACATTCACCTGTTTCTTCGATAGTTTTGGTTGAACCGTAAGTGAGTAATTGTTCCAAAATCGGACGCTGTTCGTTAGTCAAATTTCCCGATACAAAATGCACAAAACGGGCTGCGACTTTTTGAATGTCGGGTTGCACAGTTTGTAAATCGGAAAGTAATTTTTCTAAACGGAATTCGGATAAGGCGGCGGTGCTGATAAGTTTTTGCATGGTTTTTTGGAGTGGTTTTATTGATATAAACTAACAAGTACCAAGAACATTAATTTATCGGGAGATGATTTTTAATGATACGAATTTCAGGGTATTTTTAGCAAATGCGGTAAAAATATAGAAAATTAAATACGTTAGGTGGGTAGGGTACGGTCAAAAAAATTCCATTTAATGATTTTAAAAAATAAATAGGGGAAATTACTTTTGACTATACCCTTTGATGAATCTTATTATTTTGCAACAGGAGCAGCAACAGGAGCAGCAACAGGAGCAGCAACAGGAGCAGCAACAGGAGCAGCAACAGGAGCAGCAACAGGAGCAGGAGCGACATCTGAAAATAAAATATCTGATTTTATTTTTTCGATAGTTTTAGCACCAATACCTGAAACTTTATTCAAATCTTCAAGTGTTTTGAAGTCACCATTTTTAGTACGGTAGTCAATGATAGCTTGTGCTTTTTTGAGACCAAAACCAGACACTGAATCTGCGATTTTTTGAGCATCAGCGGTATTTATATTAACAGGTGACGCAGAAACGTTGGCAGAGAATAGAATTGCTAGAGTAAGTAGTCGTTTTATCATGATAATTCCAAAATTTAAGTGATATTTTACAGACGACAATGATAGTTAAAATCGTATTTTAATACCATAAGTATCTAACGATTTAATAACAATGTTCCTACGCCTTGATCGGTAAATAATTCCAACAAAACGGCGTGTTCTACTCGTCCATCAATAATGTGAACACTGGTCACACCACCTTTTAACGAGTCAGTTGCACAACGGGTTTTCGGAATCATGCCGCTAGAAATCGTACCGTCTGCAATTAAATTATCAATATCCGTCAATGATAACCCTGTCAATAATTCGCCTTGTTTATCTAAAATGCCCGCCGTGTTGGTGAGTAAAATTAGCTTTTCAGCGTTCAATTCTTCGGCAATTTTACCTGCAACTAAATCGGCATTGATATTATAAGATTCACCGTTTTCACCCACACCAATTGGCGCAATGACAGGAATAAAATCGCTCTGATTCAGCATATTCAAAACATCAGTATCAATCGATGTAACTTCACCAACATGACCTAAATCAATCAATTCAAAGGCTTCACTATCAATGGCAGCTTTTTTAAGTTTGATTTTTTTTGCACGAATAAAATTGCCATCTTTACCCGTTAAACCAACGGCTTTACCACCGTGTTGATTGATAAGATTGACGATTTCTTTATTAACCAAACCACCTAAAACCATTTCAACAACATCCATTGTTTCTCTATCGGTGATTCGCATTCCATCAACAAAATCGCTAGATTTACCTAATTTCGTCAGCAAATTTCCAATCTGAGGACCGCCGCCATGAACGACAATTGGCGTTAAGCCGACCGATTTCATTAACACGATGTCACGCGCAAAACTGTGTTTCAACGCTTCGTCAATCATCGCATTACCACCGAATTTGACGACAATCACTTTGTTTTTAAAACGTTGAATATAGGGTAACGCTTCAGTTAAAACGGACGCAATTTGATGAGCGGTATTTTTTTTCATAGTTATCAAATTAGAAAATTAACGGTGTTGAGGCGGTAAATCGCGTTGCGTTGCTCCAACAAATAACTGACGTGGACGACCAATGCGTTGTTCAGGGTCAGAAATCATTTCGTCCCAATGAGCAATCCAGCCAATTGTGCGTCCCATAGCGAAAATTGCAGTAAACATATTAGTCGGAATACCGAGCGCGTGTAACACAATACCCGAATAAAAATCGACGTTTGGATACAATTTTTTCTCTTTAAAATAAGGATCTTCTAATGCAAGTTGTTCGAGAGCTAACGCGAGCTTGAACAATTTGTCATCATGTAAACCGAGTTCTTCCAACACTTCGTAGCACGTCGCACGCATTAATTTTGCACGCGGATCGTAATTTTTGTAAACACGATGTCCAAAACCCATCAATCGGAACGAATCATTTTTATCTTTCGCTCGCGCAATAAATTTTGGAATTTCAGAAACATCACCGATTTGTTTCAACATATTTAAAACGGCTTCATTCGCGCCACCGTGAGCCGCTCCCCATAAACACGCAATTCCTGCTGTAATACACGCATACGGATTTGCACCACTCGAACCCGCTAAACGCACAGTCGAAGTGGACGCGTTTTGTTCGTGGTCGGCGTGTAAAATCAAAATACGTTCCAACGCATGAACTAAAACAGGATTCGGAACGTAATTATCACAGGGCGTGGCGAACATCATTCGCATGAAGTTTTCGACGTAGCTCAATTTATTATTCGGATACATAAACGGCAAACCGATGCTGTATTTGTAACACATCGCCACAATCGTCGGCACTTTCGCAATCAATCGAATTGCACTTAAATCGCGGTCTTTTTTAGAGGTAATATCGAGTGCATCATGATAAAACGCGGATAACGCGCCAACCACGCCAACCATAATCGCCATCGGATGCGCGTCTCGGCGGAAGCCTTTGAAAAAGTTTGTCAATTGGTCATGAACCATTGTGTGCATGGTGATGTTTTGCTCAAACGCGGTTAATTCATCCGCTGTTGGCAATGCGTCATACAACAATAAATAACACACTTCTAAAAAGGTACCGCGTTCAGCGAGTTGCTCAATGGGATAACCACGGTATAACAAAATGCCTTTTTCACCGTCGATATAAGTAATATCCGATGAACAACTTGCCGTCGAAGTAAAACCTGGGTCGTAAGTGAACATTCCCGTGTTTTTATACAACGCTTGAACATCAATAACGTCTGGTCCAATTGTGCCTTTCAAAACGGGTAATTCACATAGCGGCTGTGAATTTTCGTCGTGCAAAGTAAATGTGCGTGTTGGGGTCATGATTTTTCTCGATTGTAGTTTTACAAATATAAGGGCAAGTACCCGTTTGAGAATGCTCGCCCTTAAAGCCCACTTTTCTAATTAACGATTTACGCCAGCAATGGCTTGTTGAGCAAGTTCAGTGACTTTCGCCCAATCTTTATTTTTTACTGCATCAGCAGGTGCAAGCCATGAACCGCCCACGCAAGCAACGTTACTAAGTTTTAAATAGTCATTGTAATTGGCTAACGAAATGCCGCCCGTTGGGCAAAAAGTCACTTGTGGAATTGGACCAGCAATCGCTTTCAACATAGGAATTCCACCCGCATTTTCAGCAGGGAAAAATTTGAAGTGGTCTAAACCATATTCCATGCCGAGCATTAATTCTGACAAGCTCGAAATTCCTGGAATTAACGCAATTGAACTTTTTTGTGCCGCAGCTAATAACGTTGGCGTTAAACCTGGGCTAATGGCAAAAACAGCCCCTGCTTCTTCTGCGGCTTTCAATTGTTCTGGCGTTAAAATCGTACCCGCGCCGACAATCGCGTCGGGAACTTCTTGGGCAATTTGACGAATCGCATCTAAGGCAACAGCGGTGCGTAAGGTAATTTCTAAAACTCGGATTCCACCAGCCACTAACGCTTTTGCTAACGGTACTGCGTTTTCTAAATCTTGAATGACCATCACTGGCATGACTGGACTGGCGTTTAAAACGTCTTTAGGTTGAATTTTCCACTGATTGTTCATTTTTAACTCGCTGTGTATGGGTAATAAAAGGGAAATTGCTCTAATTTCGAGGCGCATTATCGCAGAATTTGACTGTTTTTACAGTTACAATGCGGTTGTACCGCAAGTTACAACGCCAATAAATCTAAATCGGTATCCGCAACCGCGTTCGGTTCAAGCAATAAATTCACAAAATCAAACAAATTTCTATCGGCTAATTGCGAAGGTGCGACATTTTGCAAGCTGGTGAAAATCGTTTCCAAACGACCAGGAAATTGTTTGTCCCACACTTTCAACATATCTTTCATAGCTTTACGTTGCAAATTTTCTTGCGACCCACACAAATTACACGGAATAATCGGGAAGTTTTTGAACGCGGCAAAACGCTCAATATCTTTTTCGCGTGTGTAAGCTAATGGACGAATGATGATATTTTTTTTGTCGTCACTTAACAATTTTGGCGGCATCGCTTTGAGTTTGCCTCCGTAAAAAATGTTCAAAAAGAACGTTTCTAAAATATCGTCACGATGATGACCGAGCGCAATTTTTGTTATCCCATTCGCTTCCGCGTAGCCATAAAGTGTGCCTCGTCGCAAACGTGAACACAAACTGCACGTCGTTTGCCCTTCTGGAATTACCCGTTTCACGACGCTGTAAGTGTCTTTTTCAATAACGTGATACGGCACGCCAATTTTTTCAAGGTATTCGGGCAAAACGTGTTCGGGAAAACCAGGTTGTTTTTGGTCTAAATTCACCGCCAACAATTCAAAATTCACAGGTGCCGTTTTTTGCAAATTCATCAAGACATCAAGCATCGTGTAAGAATCTTTGCCGCCCGACAAACAAACCATGATTTTGTCGCCGTTTTCAATCATGTTGAAATCAGCAATCGCATCGCCGACACTGTGACGCAAACGTTTTTGAATTTTGTTAAATTCAAATCTCTCTTTTTGGTTTAAATCAGAATGTTCAGTCATTTTTGAGAAAAGCAAGAATCTAAAACCTGTTTGGCTTCAGTAAATTTTGAAGTAGCGCGATGTTCATTGAGAATTTTACGAACTTTTCCAAGCAATCGTAAATACGGAAACGACGATAAATAATGATTAAAAATGGTGTGATTTTTGACAATCGCAAACACTTTTTCATAATTGCCGAGAATTTCAAGAGCGGGTTCTACAATTTCTGTTTTTTGCGCGATTAACGTGAGATTGCCACCGTCTTTAGAAAGTGCCGATTGAATCACCAAAAAGCCTGTTTTTTTAGCCAATAACGCCAATGTTTCTGGATTGAAATTGAACAAATGCGCGGTGTGAAAGGTGCTTTTAGGTGATTGGCAAACGGCTTCCACATTCGGCACTTCTAACGCTAAAATCCCGTTAGGTTTTAACCACGTTCGCAATTTTTCAAGCATTGTCGTTGGATTATCAACGTGTTCTAAAACGTGCGACATGGTAATCAAATCAAACGTTTCAGCGGCGAATTCAAGATTTTGAGCAAAACCAATTTGAACATTTAAACCGTATTGTTCTTTGGAATAATTGCCATAACCTTCATTTGGTTCAATCGCCGAAACATCAAAGCCTTTTTTCATCAATAAATACGAAAATTCGCCCCCGCCCGAACCGATTTCAAGCACCTTTTTTTTACCTGCCAAATGCGTTTCGAGGCGTTTATAACGTTCGATGGCGACATTTGCTGCGCGATAAATATGCTTAATTTTCGGGCTGTAAGTGCCTTTGTAAAGAATGCGGTAATTTTTTTGATAATACTCAGCGGTATCAATCGGAAACGGATCGCTCCAAACCAAACCGCAATTTTTGCAAATTACGGTTCGCAATGCGCCATCGCGTCCTACATTTGAAAGTTCATCGAAGTCTGTCGAATGGCACACATTACAAGGATTTGTCATTGATTAACCGTTGTAACGTTGGAAAATTAGCGTTGCATTCGTGCCGCCAAATCCAAAACTATTCGACATAATCGTGTTCAACGTGACGTTGTCTTGGCGTTCGCGGACGATGGGAATACCTTCTGCACCAGCGTCTAAATTCGTGATATTCGCCGATGCACTCAAGAAATTATTTTGCATCATCAATAACGAATAAATCACTTCATTCACACCCGCCGCGCCTAATGCGTGACCTGTTAAAGATTTTGTTGAACTCACCCACGGCACGTTTGCCCCCGAAAACACTTCGCGTAACGCGCCTAATTCTTTCGTATCACCGACAGGCGTACTCGTGCCGTGTGCGTTCACATAGTCGATTTTGCCATCAACCGTTGCCATCGCCTGCTGCATACAACGCACCGCGCCTTCGCCTGATGGTTGAACCATGTCGTAACCGTCAGACGTTGCGCCATAACCGACCAATTCAGCGTAAATTTTCGCGCCACGCGCTTTGGCGTGTTCGAGTTCTTCAATCACCAAAACACCGCCGCCACCTGAAATCACAAAGCCGTCACGGCTTTCATCATAAGGACGTGAAGCCGTCGTGGGCGCGTCGTTATATTTTGAAGACATCGCGCCCATCGCATCGAATAACAATGACATTGTCCAATGCACTTCTTCGCCACCGCCTGCAAACACTACGTCTTGTTTGCCCATTTGAATCAATTCCATTGCGTGACCGATGCAATGTGCGCTGGTTGCACACGCTGACGTAATCGAATAATTCACGCCTTTAATTTTGAACGGTGTTGCTAAACACGCGGTATTGGTACTCGACATTGTGCGTGGCACGCGATATGGACCAACTTGTTTTACGCCTTTTTCGCGCAAAATATCGGCAGCTTCAACGACATTCGCTGTCGAAGGTCCTCCAGAACCCATGACTAAACCCGTGCGAAAATTCGAGATTTCATTTTCTTCTAAACCCGAATCCTCAATGGCTTGTTGCATCGCAACGTAATTAAATGCCGCACCATCGCCCATAAAACGACGTACTTTGCGGTCAATTAAATTATCCAATTCAATTTTAATTGCGCCTTCCACTTGGCTACGCAAACCCATTTCTTTGTAAACGTCAGAAAAAACGATGCCTGAACGCCCATTTTTTAACGATTCAACGACTTCTTGTTGATTATTTCCAATGCTAGAGACAATGCCTAAACCTGTAACGACCACACGTTTCATTGTTTTTGCTCCTAAAAGTTTTCTGTCGAAGTAAATAAACCCACACGCAAATCTGTCGCTTCATAAATGACTTTGCCGTCAACTTCCATCGTTGCATCGGCAATGCCCATGACCAATTTACGCATAATTACACGTTTTAAATTGACGCGATAAGTGACTTTCTTTGCAGTTGGTAAAACTTGTCCTGTGAATTTGACTTCGCCCACACCAAGCGCACGACCTTTGCCAGGTCCTCCCATCCAACACAAATAAAAGCCCACAATTTGCCACATTGCGTCTAAACCTAAACATCCTGGCATCACTGGATCGCCTTTAAAATGGCAATCAAAAAACCATAAATCAGGGGTTATATCAAGTTCAGCGACAATTTCGCCTTTATCGAACGTGCCACCTTGGTCAGAAATATGCGTGATTCTGTCCATCATCAACATATTTGGTAAAGGAAGTTGTGCATTCGCTGCGCCGTATAATTCGCCACGACCAGATTGAAGTAATTCTTCGCGGGTGAAACTGGATTGTTTCTGCATGAGTCTTAAAACCTTATTTGTAGTTATTCTTATTGAGTTACTGCGTGCCATTATCTAACAGTCACTGAAAAAAATCAGCTCAATTTTTGGACAATGAAATTATAGAGCTTCATTGAAACTTTCGATTAAACTACATGAAATTCAATTTTCACGGACTTAAAAATTATGACAAATTCAACTGCACAAGCCTTGATTTGGACAGGCAATAGTTTAGACGTTTTAGATCAACGTCAATTACCAGAAATTACCAGATACGACAGTTACACCGATGCCGAAGGTGTTGCCGAAGCGATTAAATCTATGCGTGTTCGAGGTGCGCCAGCGATTGGTATTGCAGCAGCTTACGGCGTAGTTTTATCGGTTCAACAACATTTTTCGGATTCTGCGAATTGGCACAATTCGGTTTTTGCCGACATTGAAACGCTTGCACAATCACGTCCGACAGCGGTTAATTTGTTTTGGGCGTTAGACAAAATGAAAGCCGTTCTCGCGCAAACGCATGAAAATATCGTTGATGCCGTGACTGAATGTGCGGTGACAATTCACGCCGACGATTTGGCGGCAAATCAAACAATGGGCGATTTTGGCGCGACGTTATTGGTCGGCACGAAAGGCGTGATGACGCATTGCAACACGGGCAGTTTAGCGACGGGCGGTTATGGCACGGCGTTGGGCGTGATTCGGAGTGCGGTGGCGCAAAATCAACATTTAAAAATCTTTGCTGGTGAAACTCGTCCGTGGTTACAAGGCGCACGTTTAACGGTTTGGGAACTCGCACAAGACGGCATTTCATCAACGTTAATTGCCGATTCAGCGGCGGCATGGTTAATGAAATCTGGCGCAATCGATTGGGTTATTGTTGGCGCGGATAGAATTGCTGCGAATGGTGATACAGCAAACAAAATCGGCACTTATTCGCTCGCAACATTGGCGAAACAACACGGCGTAAAATTTATGGTGGTTGCACCGACTTCAACGATTGATTGGAGTTTAGAAAATGGTGACAACATTCAAATCGAATGTCGTGAACCGCGTGAACTTTTGCCCGCTTGTTACGATGTGCCGAATTCATTGGTTAGTGCGTGGAATCCCGTTTTTGACGTTACGCCAGCCGCGTTAATCAGCGCAATCGTCACTGAAAACGGCATTGTTTTGAATCCTTCTGAACACGCAAATGGCATTCGGAGTTTGCAAAAATGATTAGCGCAATTTCGTATTTGTGGAAAGGCTTGAAATTGCTAACTTCGCCCGCATTGCGTCCGTTTGTATTGATGCCGTTGTTGATAAATTTAGTGTTGTATAGCGTAGCGTTGGGATTAGGATTTTTGTATTTGAATCACTTAATTGAACAGCTAATTCCGTTGTGGTTGCATTGGCTAACGTGGCTGATTTATCCGCTATTTTTTACCAGTTTTTGCACGATTGGCTTTTTTACATTTTCATTATTGGCAAATCTGATTGCCGCGCCATTTTATGCAAAACTTGCCGCAAAAACCCTTGAAGTAATTGACGCGCCAAGATTATCAACCGTTGAACCAAGTGCGAAACAAGTTTGGCAAGCAGAACTTAAACGATTGCGTTATTCGATGACGCACACTTTGCCATTGCTGATTTTATTTGTCATTCCCGTAGTGAATTTAATCGCACCATTGCTTTGGTTGGGCTTTAGCGCGTGGTGCATGGCGTTGGAATACTTCGCTTATCCGCAAGAAAATCGCGGTGTTTTATTTCCTGAACAACAAGCGCAGTTGAAAACTATGAAATTGAGCGCGTTGAGTTTTGGCGGATTAGTGACTATTGGTCAAGCCTTGCCGATTATTAACATTGTAATTGCGCCCACCGCTGTAATTGCTGCGACGTTGCACGTTCAAGCTCGCACGACACAAAACTAAATCGCGTATAATTACGTCATTAGTTAAAACAACAAAATAAAAATAACAAAGGAGAAATCGGATGTCTAAAAGTCAAAATTTACAAGATAACTTTCTAAATATACTTAGAAAAGAACACACGCCCGTATCCATTTTTTTGGTGAATGGAATTAAGCTGCAAGGCAAAATTGATTCGTTCGATCAATACGTTGTGATGCTGAAAAATACTGTCAGCCAAATGGTTTACAAGCATGCCATTTCGACGATTGTGCCAAGTAAAATGGTGCGTTTAGGTGGTGATATTGATGAAATTGATGGTTAAAAACTCATGCAAGATTTAGTTTCAGAACGTCCCGACGCGGGTGAATGCGCCGTTTTAGTCCACATGATTTTTCATCATGGACAAGAGAATTTGCCCGAACTCAAAGAGTTGGCGAAATCCGCTGGCACTGAACCTGTTCACGTTGTCACGGGTGGTCGGCAACGTCCTGACCCGAAATACTTTATCGGTACGGGCAAACTCGATGAATTGAAATCCGCGATTGAAATGTTTGAAGCGGATGTGGTGTTATTTAATCACGCGCTTTCACCCAGCCAAGAACGTAATTTAGAACGCTTTCTAGGCGTGCGGGTCGTCGATAGAAACGGGTTGATTCTGGATATTTTCGCGCAACGGGCGCAGTCGTTTGAAGGTAAATTGCAAGTTGAACTGGCGCAATTGAAACATTTATCGACGCGCTTGGTGCGTGGTTGGACGCATTTAGAACGTCAAAAAGGTGGTATTGGTATGCGTGGACCTGGTGAAACGCAGTTAGAAACTGACCGTCGTTTGCTTGCCGTGCGTTTGAAACAGATTCAACAGCGACTCGACAAAGTAGATAAACAGCGTCATCAAGGACGTAGTCAACGCAAAAAAAGTGAAACGCCTACAATTTCGTTGGTCGGTTATACGAACGCGGGTAAATCGACGTTGTTTAATACGCTGACAGGTTCAGAAATTTACGCCGCTAATTTATTATTTGCCACGCTAGACCCGACGTTACGTCGTTGCCCGTTGCCAAATAATGCCGAAGTGGTATTTGCCGATACGGTCGGATTTATTCGCCAATTACCGCACGAATTAGTCGCGGCATTTAAATCAACCCTGCAAGAAGCCTGCGAAGCGGAATTGTTGCTGCACGTTGTCGATGCCGCAGCCGAAGACCGTGATGATTTAATGAAACAAGTTGATTTGGTTTTGGAAGATATTGGCGCAGCGCAAATTCCACGTTTAGAAATTTTTAATAAAATTGATTTGCTTGAAAACATCGAGCCACATGTTGACCGTGACGACGAAGGTAATGCGATTCGTGTATGGTTATCAGCCGTCACAGGGCAGGGTATCGATTTATTATTTGATGTTTTAGTTGAAAAATTCGCGAATACTAAAGTGCGCCGTCGCTGCTTTTTAACGCCAAAACAAGGTGGCATTCGTGCAAATTTGTTTGAACACGCACAAATTCTCGATGAAACGATTGATGAATTTGGCGACACCGAATTACTTATCGAAATTGATGTAAAACATTTGGGATTACTCAAAGACGTACAAACGGAAGACGTTTAATTTCGCGCTCCAAACAACGCCGTCCCAATACGAATTAGCGTTGAACCTTCGGCAATTGCCGCTTCTAAATCATCAGACATACCAAACGAAAACGTCGTTAAATTTTCATTTTTCAAAGTATTTACCGCTGCGACCAACTTTCGATAAGGTTCACGTTGCAATGCAAAATCAGCTTGTGGCGCGGGAATCGCCATTACGCCGCGTAATTTAAGATTCGGTAATTCTGAAATTTGCGCCACCAAATCAGCCAATTCATCTAATGTCACGCCAGATTTACTGCTTTCATCACTGATATTTACTTGTACGCAAATGTTTAATGGTTGCAAAAAATCAGGGCGTTGTGAACTCAAACGCTGTGCTATTTTCAAACTATCGACGCAATGAATCCAATCAAAATGTGCGGCTAACACTTTGGTTTTGTTTGATTGAATTACGCCGATAAAATGCCACGTTATATCAAATGCTCTGAGTTCTAGTTGTTTATTCAACGCCTCCTGTACATAATTTTCACCAAAATGTCGTTGTCCTGCTTGATACGCGCTCACGATTGAACTTGCGGGTTTAGTTTTACTGACTGCGAGCAACTGCACCGAATTTTCAACGCGCTGATAGGTTTGTTCAGCTGCGCGAATTTGTGTGTGAATTTGTTTAAGGTTGTGGGCGATTGTAGGCATAATAGCGAATTCAAGAAGGTGAATGAGGTCTTAATTTTACCGTTTTTTTTACATCACCACATTCCAAAAAATTATGGATATTGCAGAATTATTGACGTTTTCTTATAAAAATAACGCTTCCGATTTACATTTGTCTGCGGGTTTACCGCCCATGATTCGTGTCGATGGTGATATGCGTCGTATCAATCTTCCACCACTTGAACACAAAGAGGTTCATGGTTTAATTTATGAAATCATGAGTGATAAACAACGCCGAGATTATGAACAATTTTTAGAAACAGATTTCTCTTTTTCTTTGCCGAATGTAGCTCGGTTTCGTATAAATGCGTTTAATCAATCGCGTGGTGCGGCGGCAGTATTTCGGACAATTCCATCGGTTGTGCAAAGTTTAGAAGAATTGAATGCACCGTTATTTTTTCAAGAATTATGTAAAAAACCACGCGGTTTAATTCTTGTCACTGGGCCAACAGGTTCGGGAAAATCAACTACGTTAGCAGCGATGATTAATCACATTAACAGCAACGATTACGCGCACATTCTCACGGTTGAAGATCCAATTGAATTTGTCCATGAAAGCAATCGTTGTTTAATAAATCAACGTGAAGTACATCGCGATACGCTTGGATTTAATGAAGCATTACGTTCCGCGTTGCGCGAAGATCCAGACATTATCATGGTTGGCGAAATGCGGGATTTAGAAACCATTCGTTTAGCATTAACTGCCGCTGAAACGGGGCATCTCGTGTTTGGTACGTTACACACAACTTCTGCCGCAAAAACGATTGATCGAATTATCGATGTATTTCCTGCTGCTGAAAAAGACATGATTCGTTCAATGTTATCTGAATCATTACAAGCGGTGATTTCACAAACGTTGTTGAAAAAAGTGGGCGGTGGGCGAATCGCAGCGCATGAAATTATGGTGGGGACAGCCGCAATTAAAAATCTTATTCGAGAAGCTAAAGTGGCTCAAATGTATTCGTCGATTCAATCGGGACGCATTGATGGAATGCAAACGCTTGATCAAAATATGAAAGAGTTGGTTGATAAAGGATTAGTCACCGCAAAAAATGCGGCTGTAAAAGCAATCAACAAAGATATGTTTCGTGAGGAATAATCGTGGATTTCCCTGTTAAATGAAATCATTAAATCCCGAACAACAAGCGGCAGTTAAGCAAATTGAACGTCCGTTATTGGTTTTAGCTGGCGCAGGCAGTGGCAAAACGCGCGTGATTACTGAAAAGATTGCGTATCTCGTGAAACAAGGCTTGCCTGCTCGTCACATTGCCGCGTTAACGTTCACGAATAAAGCCGCGCGTGAAATGCAAAGTCGTGTCAGCAAATTATTACATAGCACGCAAAGTCGTGGTTTGCGCGTTTCGACTTTTCATTCATTGGGTTTGGATATTTTACGCAAAGAGCATAAAGCATTAGGTTATAAAGCGTCGATTACGCTATTTGACGAATACGATAAAGTCACGGTTTTAAAAAGTTTATTGACGCAACAAGCTGGCGATTACGACACAAAACAAGTTGAACAATTTGCAGCAAAAATCGGGCAATGGAAAAATGCGTTTATTACGCCAGAGCAAGCAATGGCATTAGCAATTTATCCAATTGAAGCGCAAATTTATGTTGATTACACCCGCTGTTTGCACGCTTATAACGCAGTCGATTTTGACGATTTAATTTTGAAGCCTGTGTTGTTATTTCAAAATCACGCTGAAATTTTAACCAAATGGCAACATCGAATTCGTTATTTGCTAGTTGACGAATATCAAGACACAAATTTAACGCAATATCAGCTGGTGAAATTATTGGTTGGCACAACGTTGGCGAAATTTACGGTGGTGGGCGACGATGATCAATCAATTTATGCGTGGCGCGGCGCACAACCTGAAAACTTAGCGCAACTGCAAAAAGATTTTCCGCGTTTAGAAGTGATTAAACTTGAACAAAATTACCGTTCAACGGGGCGGATTTTAAAAGTAGCGAATCATTTGATTGCCAATAATCCACACGTTTTTGAAAAGCGTTTGTGGAGTCAGTTGGAACATGGCGAGCCGTTGCGAGTTTTGGCACATAAAAATGATAATGATGAAGCGATGCAAGTGGTTTCCCAAATCATGCACGATAAATCAACACATGGCGGAAAATATAAAGATTTCGCAATTTTATATCGTGGAAATCATCAATCACGATTGATTGAACAAGTTTTGCGTGAACGCAATGTGCCGTATTTCATCAGCGGTGGCACGTCTTTTTTTTCCTATGCCGAAGTTAAAGATGTGTTGAGTTATCTACGTTTGCTGGCAAATCATGACGACGATGCCGCGTTTTTAAGAATTGTGAATACGCCACGCCGTGAAATTGGTGCAACCACGTTGGAAAAACTAGGAAGTTATGCGCGTGAACGGCAAGTAAGTTTGTTTATAGCGTGTGGAGAAATGGGTTTGTCCGCACGATTGAATGAAGCTCCGCGTCTACGTTTGCAACAATTTCACGACTGGATTTTACAACGTGCTGCACAATTAAATATGGCGACAAATAAAATCGAAGTAATTACCGAATTGCTTGAACAAATTGGCTATTCTATGTATTTGCGTGAAGACAGCAACACCAAAGAAACTGCCGAACGACGCATGAAAAACGTGCAAGAATTATTGGCGTGGTTAGAACGTTTAATTGAAAGAAATAGTTCTGAAGGTGAAGATTTTTCGTTGACCGATTTAGTTGCGAAAGTGATGTTACTTGATGTGTTAGAGCGAAATCGTGAAGACGAAGTGAATGACGAAGTGAGTTTAATGACGTTGCACGCTGCGAAAGGGCTGGAATTTCCACACGTTTTTTTAATTGGCATGGAAGAGAAAATCTTGCCACATCAAAATAGCATCGACAACGATAGCATTGAAGAAGAACGGCGGCTGGCGTATGTTGGTATCACACGAGCGCAAAGAACTTGTACGTTGAGTTATTGCACGCATCGAAAACAACGGGGCGTAAATGAAGAATGTGAGCCGAGTCGATTTTTAGCAGAATTACCAGAAGAAGATTTGCAATATACAGGACGAAAATTGTCGCGCGAAGAAATCAAACAAAATCTTGAAAATTTAAAAAAGGCTTGTGATAAGGAAGAAACATGACAATTTCGGTTGTGATTGGAATTATTAAAAATGAAAACGATGAAGTATTTATTTCTCGTAGGGCTAGTGAATTACATCAAGGGGACTTGTGGGAATTTGCAGGTGGTAAAGTTGAACACGGTGAAACGTTGAACGCGGCACTATCGCGTGAATTGCATGAAGAAATAGGAATTGACGTGATTTCTGCTGTGCCATTGATTGCGTTTGAACATAATTATGGTGATAAAAAAGTTCACTTACACGTTTTTGAAATTACCAAATTTTTGGGAACTGCTGAAAGTAAATTAGGGCAAGAATCATTGTGGGTTAAGTTGGCAGACTTGAATAATTATGCTTTTCCAGCGGCGAATCGCGGCATTTTGGCAGCATTACAATTACCGCCACATTACGCAATTTTGAATGATGACAACGATGATTTGTTGGCTGCATTGAATCAATTATTTGAGCAGGGCATTAAACTTATTCAAGCACGATTGAAAAATATAACCGCGCAACAAGTCCAAGATTTTTTGGCGATAGCCTATCCATTGTGCCAAGCGAAAGATGTAACGTTATTAGTTAATTCGGCGACACCGCAGGCATTTGAAATGCAAAGTGATGGCATTCATTTAACCAGTGTTGATTTATTAGCGTTAACTCATCGTCCTGATGATATTCGCTGGTTAAGCGCATCTTGTCACAACTTAACAGAACTGAAACACGCAGAAAAAATCGGGGTAGATTTTGCAGTGCTTTCGCCTGTTTTACCAACGCAAACGCATCCAGAATTTGAAGCGATAGGTTGGGATTTTTTTTCAAAATGGGTCGTCGAATGTAATATGCCAATTTATGCGTTAGGTGGATTAGAAAAAGCGAATTTACAAACAGTAAAATTAGCGGGTGGTCATGGTGTTGCAGGAATTCGGGCGTTTCTGATGGTTAAACCAGTTGTAAATCACTGATGCCTAAATTTAATTGTCCGCTAAATTGAATAAATTTAGTGGGTGAATAATGTGTTTCAGAACCATCCGCATCGAAATATAACGCATGCGTTGCATTGTTATAAATCAAACTCGCATCACCTGATAATTTCAAACTCGTCACATTTTTAAAGCCTTTAAACGCAAAATCAGCACTGAGTTGAATAATGTCCTGACCTTTGGTGAAATCGGTAATCGTATCTAAATTTTGAGCGCGTGGCGCGAAATCACCGACAAAATCATAGTCTTTCAAATCAAAAACAAAGGTATCTTTACCGCTACCGCCTGTTAATTTGTCATTGCCTTTTCCACCTTCAATCGTGTCGTTACCAGCCAAACCATTGATTGTATCGTTGTTTTTCGTACCGATTAAAATATCTGCTCCCGTTGTACCCTGCGCGGGTTTAGTCATCGTGATTGACGTATTACCTGCGCCTCCTAGTCCATCATCACCATAAATCCATTTCAATGCGGCTAAATCATAACTTTGGAATTCGGTTTTATAATCGCCTTTATAAGTGTAAGACATCACCGTATTGTTCGTATTATCTAAATCTTTTTCCAATTTATTGGGTGTTTCAAAGGGGTGTTTTAAACCCAGCGCATGACCGATTTCATGTAGCAATGTTTCATAACCACGCGTTTCTGCCGTGGGTGTTCCGTTTTCTTTTGCCCATTCAACATCGTCTAAATAAATATAAGCATCTGCGGTATATTTAATAACGATATTATTGCTTGAAGTATAACTATAAATTTTATTGGTTAAGCCAGTGACGGATGTGCCGTTTAAATCTGTATTGGCAAAATGTATATCAGCATTTTTCCCCGCCGCTATTTTTTCAAATTTAATGCCTGTGATGGAGTAAACATATTGCAGAATTTCGATAGTTGCCATTTGTTGAGTGGTATTAAATCTCTCAACAGAGCTATGAAGCTTAGGGTCATCAAAATTTTTAGTATCAAATGTGTAATACAACACCGTGCGAGTAGGGTTAAGATAATTCCAATTCACACTGTTATCGAGCAACGCATCAGTGGTTATTACGCCAGAATAATTGATGTGACTCAAATCGGTTGTTTTTATGGTTGAAATCGTGTTTGTCATTAATTTTTCTGCGTATTAAAAAAATTCAATTTACGCCCATTTTTTTTTCTTTTTTATGGGTATGCGTGGTGGCAAATTAAATACAACTCTAACCTTTAATCCCCCTAATTCTGATTCACCTAATGCTAATTCTGCGTAATGAATACCCGCGATACGTTGCACAATCGAAAAGCCCAAACCCGTACCTTGTGCGGTATGTGCAGTTTCGACACAACGATGAAAACGTTTGAGTGAATTTTCATATTGGTCGGGTGCAATGCCTGGTCCTGAATCTTCTACACAAAAAATTAACTGTGTTTCAGTGCCAATCAAACTCACGTTAATACTGCCGCGTTGCGGCGTATATTTGATGGCATTGTCGATGATGTTACGAAGTAGAATGTTAATCAGCAACGTATTCGCCATAATCGGCACGACATTTTCTTCAATAAATTCCAAATGAATACGTTTTTTATAGGCTTCAGCATCAAGTTCAGTAATCACTTGTACAATTTCTTTATCGACGTGTGTTACCGCTTTTGCAAGGTATTCTGTATTAGAATCAATGCGTGAAAACGTCAATAACTGTTGTACTAAATATGTCATTCGATGCACCGCTTGTTCAATACGTTTCAAGGCTTGATTTCGCACGGTTTCATCGGCGGTTCTTAACGCCACTTGTGCTTGTGTTAATAAACCCGCTAACGGTGTGCGTAATTCATGTGCCGCATCGGCAGTAAATTGACGTTCATGTTCAAATGCTTGTTCCAACTGCACAAAAAGCGTATTGATTTCGTGAACAATCGGCACAATTTCATTGGGTAACTTTTTAATCGACAAGGGTTTTAAATAGCTAGCTTCGCGGCGTGAAAGTGCGATTTCTAAACGATTTAATGGTGCAAGTGCATGTCCAACAATAAACCAAATGACAAGTCCTAAAATCGGAAGTCCGATTAAAAATTGCATCACTAATTGCATCGAAATTTCGTCTGTTAATTCGGCACGAATTTCTTCTTTTTGTCCCACATGAATAATGTATTCGCCGTTAGTGCTAGCAATACTGAATACATGCCACAAATGCCCATCAATACTGGTTTCACTAAATCCATGATCCGCTGAAGATAACGCAAATAGTGGCGCACTGTCTGAGTGCAACACAATGCCATTGGTATTTGACCATAATTGAAAAGCAATTTTTCGTTCGTATTTATGCCCCAATGTACTGGCTTGCAATAAATCATCAAATACGCCCCAAAGCTGGTCGTCGATATTTTTCTCATCAAAACCATGCAGCATCGTTGTTGGTACAGATTCAGATTTTAATAAATTATTATTGTCATCAGTGAGCAATTGAAAGGCACGGTTTTTATTGTGTTTTCGACCCAATGGAATATGTAAATTTTCGTCATTTTGCGCTTGCATCCAATGCGTTGAAAGTGAACCTTCACGCAATAAACTTTCAATAAAGCTATGCAATACTTTTGCAGACTGTGCAAGTTCAGCGTCGAATAAACTAGCAACTTCGTTACGAGTAACTTTGTAAGTAAAAAAAGCCGTCACTCCCCAAATGCACATTGACGCGGTGAGTAAGCTAACAAGTAATAAATGACGGAGGGAATAGTTCATACGTCATCATCCGCGTCAATAATATAACCCACGCCACGCACTGTACGAATAACAGACGCATCAAGTTTTTTTCTCAAATGATGAATATGGACTTCAACGGTGTTACTTTCCACGTCAGAACTCCACGAATACAAACTTTCTTCGAGTCGCGCTCGTGAAATTACGCGCCCGATGTTACTCATTAAAAAGCTCAAAATTTCAAATTCTTTTTGTGATAATTCAACTTTTTCACCTTGAAACGTAACGTCATGCGAGGCTGGATCGAGAATAATGCCGTTATGTTCAATTGTTGGCGTACTACGTCCCTCATTACGCCGAGCCAAAGCCCGCAATCGAGCGCAAACTTCATTCAAATCAAACGGCTTAATAACAAAATCATCCGCGCCACTATCTAAACCTAAAATTCTATCGGGTATCGTATCTTTCGCGGTGAGAACCAAAACGGGCGTTTCATTTTTACGATTTCGCAAAGCGCGTAAAATACTGATCCCATCCATATCAGGCAAGTTCAAATCTAGCACGACCAGTTCGTAACTGTTACTTTTCAAGGCTTCATCTGCAAGTTTTCCATTGGTCAACCAATCGACTGCATAGCCTTCCATTTTCAGACCCGCTGCCAATCCGTCACCCAAAATTTCATCATCTTCAACCAATAATAGCCGCATAAATCCTCATTATTTTTTATGTTACACTCACGCCATTCTAAACCTAATTCGGTGATTTGCCTTGTTGCCACTCAGTTTATACATTCATATTCCGTGGTGTTTAAAAAAATGCCCGTATTGTGATTTTAATTCGCACGCAGTAAAAAACCAACTTCCCGAAACGTGTTACATTGACAGTTTACTTGCCGATTTAGCTCGCGATATTGAACGTTATAAAATCACTCGTCCATTACAAAGTATTTTTATTGGTGGCGGTACGCCAAGTTTATTTTCTCCAGAAGCGTTAAATCGCTTGTTGCGCGGCGTTGAACAACAATTAAATTTTATCGCCAATATTGAAATCACCCTTGAAGCGAATCCTGGGACGTTTGAATTTCAAAAATTTGCCGAATTCAAAGCGATTGGGATAAATCGTTTGTCGATTGGTGTTCAGAGTTTTGACGATATTTTATTGGCTGAATTAGGGCGTGTGCATTCGGGAAATGAAGCGATTGCAGCCGCTGAAATGGCGCACAAAGTGGGTTTCGATAATTTCAATTTAGATTTGATGTTTGGTTTGCCGAATGCGACGTTAGCGGATAGTGAAAATGACGTTCGTACCGCGATTTCTTTGCATCCAACGCATTTTTCGTTTTACCAATTAACACTTGAACCGAATACTTATTTTTATCGTTATCCGCCCGTTTTACCGTCTGATGAGTTAATTTTTAAAACTCAACAACATTGTCAGCAAATTTTAGCCGAACATAATTACGCGCAATATGAAGTGTCTGCATATAGTTTGGCAGGAAAACAATGTCGGCATAATTTAAATTATTGGCAGTTCGGCGATTATTTGGGAATTGGTGCGGGCGCACATGGAAAATTGGGCTTGAAATTGCCAGCGAAAATTATTCGCACGCAAAAACCAAAACATCCTGACCAATACCGACAATTTAGTGAGCAGAATTTTATTGAAAATGTCATTGAAACTGTCGATGTGCCGTTGGAATTTTTGATGAATCAATTACGTTTGAAGCAGGGATTTAACTTGTCGCATTATTCTCTAACAACGGGCTTGGATTCAACAACACTTGAACCTGCATTAAGTGAATGCGTCAAAACGGGGTTGCTTGTTGAATACGAAAATGTTTATCGTTGTACTGACCACGGCTGGAATTTTTTGGATGATATTTTGCAAAAATTTTTGCCGTAATTTTTAACTTTTTAATCGAGAATTTGTAAATGGATACTTACCAACATAATTTTATTCAATACGCATTAGATTGTGATGTTTTAAAATTTGGTGAATTTGAATTGAAATCAGGGCGAATTAGCCCGTATTTTTTCAACACAGGTTTATTTAACACGGGCGCAAAATTGCAAAATTTAGGCAAGTTTTACGCGCAAGCCTTACTGGCATCTGGTATCAAAGTCGATATTTTTTATGGCCCTGCGTATAAAGGCATTCCTTTATCCGTTTCAACAGCCATGGCTTATTCTGAGATAACAGGCGAGGATATGCCGTTTGCTTTTAATCGCAAAGAAGCTAAAGATCATGGAGAAGGTGGTTTATTAGTTGGTGCGCCGTTGAACGGGCGCGTATTGATTATCGACGATGTGATTACGGCAGGGACATCGGTACGCGAATCGATAGAAATTATTAAAGCTGCTAAGGCTGTGCCAAGTGGCGTTTTAATTGCGTTAGATAGACAAGAAAAAGGTTTAGGTGATATTTCAGCGATTCAAGAAGTTACCGAACGTTTTGCTTTACCTGTCATCGCTATTATTAGTTTGAACGATATTATTGAGTATTTGAAAGCAACGGGTGAAACAGAACATCTTGCAGCAATTCAAGCGTATCAAGCGCGTTACGGCATTTAATTTCAAATAGAAAAAAGCCCAACCGATTGAATAAATCGATTGGGCTTCAACGCTTTTTTAAAACAGAAAATTCACGCGCTATTCTAATGCGCTACTGCCATTTAAAATTTGTTGCTCTGTTTTCTTATTCATCACGATAATCGAAATTCGCCGATTGATTTGATTCAACGGATCAGTTTCGGGGCTGTAAGGAATACTTGAAGACAAACCAATCACCCGCAAAATCTTATTTTCTGCCAAACCAGATTCTATTAGCTCATAACGTGCGGCATTCGCTCGATCACTCGATAATTCCCAATTCGTGTAACCTTTTTGATTTGCTGGAAACGGTAACGCATCGGTATGACCATTTAAACTCACGCGATTTGGCAACTCGTTAATTGCTGGAGCAAGTGCGCGTAAAATAACGCGAACGTGTGGTTCAGCTTGTGCGCTAGCGAGTTTAAACATAGGGCGTTTTTGGTCATCGACAATCATGATTCGCAAACCTTCATTGGTAATTTCGAGTTTAATTTGATCTTTAAACTCAGTTAATTCAGGTGTTCCTTCAATCTTTTCCTGAATGTTATCTTTCAGCTCCTGCAGTTTAGCTTTTTCGATTTCCTCGGCTTTCTTTTCAATCGCTTCTTCCGTGGATTCTTCGCCTTCAGTCGTTGCGCCTTTTTGTTGCTGACCGTCTTGACTTGAAACTAAGTCGGCACCACCACCTTCTATCATGGAAGTACGTTCAGCCGTGGATTTACCACCTTCCATCGAAACTTTATAAGGATTCGCAAAAAATTCTGCAATTCCTTGGCGTGAGGTTTCGTCTGTTGATGCGAGTAACCACATCAACAAAAAGAACGCCATCATCGCGGTTACGAAATCCGCGTAAGCTAACTTCCACGCGCCACCGTGATGCGCGTGACCACCTTTTTTAATCTTTTTAATGACGATAATGGGTTGTTGTTCAGCCATGACTGCGATTACCCTTTGTTGCTGCGTAATAAATCATCAAGTTCTTGGAAGGTTGGGCGTTTATCTGACGAAATCATGGCTCGCATATATTCAGCGGTCATTGCAGGAGAAACACCTTTTGCTGTACATAACAGACCTTTTTGAGCGCATCTATAAAGATTGGCTGTCATTTCTGCTCGAATAGCCATTAACGCGCCAACAGGACCTACGAAACCGTATGCCAACAGAATACCAACGAACGTTCCAACCAACGCCGCAGCAATCGCTTTTCCCATAACGGCAGGCGGCGCACCAACGAGTTCCATTGTATGTACCACACCCATAACCGCCGCAACGATACCGAACGCAGGCAAACCATCCGCCATTGTTTGAATAACTTTAACAGGCGCGTGTTCATCTTCGTGGTGTGTTTCTAAAACTTGATCCATCAATTCTTCTAATTGGTGAACCTCGACACCTGTCACAATTAAACGCAAATTATCGCAAACAAACTCAAGTAAATGATGATCAGCTCTTAATCTATCTGTGAAAATAGCGGGATTACTTTCTGGATTTTCAATCAATTCTTCTAGTGACAACAAACCTTCTTTACGGGTTTTGTTAGTCAACATATAAAAACACATCAATAATTCTAAATAAAAATCTTTGCTGTAAGGTTCGGGCTTCATTGTGGCGGTTGCTTTTGCAATAGCCAACTTTATAAGTGATAACGGACTCGCGACGATTAACGCCCCGACAGCAGCTCCGACAATAATGATGTACTCAAACGGTTGGAATAAAATGGCTGGATGTCCACCGCCGCCTATATAGCCGCCCATTAGGGAAGAACAAACTAAGATATATCCTATAATAACTAACATTGTTTTCTCGTATGCTGTGTAATAAAAATTTTACAGACTATAAACGTAAATATAGCCGCAGTCGTAAAGTGTCGCGCCACGATTTTATCCATGACATTAAATTTGATGTAGATTTACAGATTTACCGAGTTAATCGGCAGCAAAACGTATTTTTAAAAAATTATACGTTAATCGCCATAATGACGTAACGATAATGCCCCCATATTTTTGCCTGTATCGATATAAAAAACACTCACTTAAATTTCACTATTTGCACTACCCCATTAAATTTTTTATGATGAATCAAATTTTAGAAATTTGTGAGCCACAATGACAGACATAACTGAATTGGATAACCAACATTATCTTGAAATGAAGCACATTATAAGCCAGTTTGAGAAACTGACTGATATTGGTGTGGCTTTATCTTCCGAACATAATGCAACGGAGTTGTTGGAAAAGATTTTAATGGGAGCGATTTCGTTAACGAGTGCTGATGGTGGTACGATTTATCTGATTCGTGATAATAAAATTGAAGCTGAAATTTTACACAACACCAGTTTAAAAAGTCACGCGACCAGTAAAGACGGCGTGAAAATCGTTGTGCCATTATTTGGCGAAGACGGTGAGCCAAATTTGAAAAATGTTGTCAGTTATTCTTATCACAAAGATGAAACTATCAACATTACAGATGCTTATAATGCCGAAGGCTTTGATTTTCGCGGCACGAAAATGTTTGACGAAAAAAATAATTATCGCTCGACATCATTTTTAACGACTCCACTGAAAAATCATCAACACGAAACCGTTGGTATGTTGCAACTTATCAACGCTATTCACCCAGAAACTAAAAATGTCATTCCTTTTGATGCGATTGCACAACGTTTTTGTGAGTCATTGGCTTCTCAAGCCGCCACTGTTTTGACGAAGCAAGAGCTGATTACCGATTTGGCACAAATGTTTGAATCGATGATTATGCTGATTGCAAACGCACTCGATGAAAAGTCACCTTATAACGGCGGACATTGCCGACGAGTTCCCGAACTAACTACGATGATTGCCGAAGCGGCACACGAAACGCAAGAAGGGTATTTAAAAGATTTCACACTGACAGATGCTGATCGCTATGAATTGCGAATTGCGGGGCTTTTACACGATTGCGGAAAAATTACCACGCCTGAAGCTGTAGTGGATAAAGCAACCAAATTAGAAACGATTTTTGATCGAATTACTTTGATTGAAACCCGTTTTGAAGTGTTAAAACGAGATGCTGAAATTGCCATGCTCAAACGAGAAAATGAAGCACTGAAAGCTGGTAACGAAGTACCTGCTGTAATTTTGGAATATGGTTTAAAAAGTAATATCGATTTTCTTACCGAGGAATTTGCCTTTATCAAAACCTGCAATACAGGTGGTGAATTTATGTCAGAGGATAAAGTACGACGATTGAACAGTTTGAAAGACTTGACGTGGCAATTAAATGGTGAAACCTTGCCATTGTTGAGCGGTAACGAGTTATACAATCTTAGTATCGCTCGCGGCACGTTGACCGATCCAGAGCGTCAAATTATCAACAATCATGTCAGTGTTTCGATTTCGATGTTGAGTGCAATTAAATGGCCAAAACATCTGCAACGAGTGACAGAATATGCGGGTGGACATCATGAACGAATGGATGGCAAAGGTTATCCAAAAGGACTGACTCGTGAGGAGATGCCAATTCAAGCACGAGCAATGGCGATTGCTGATGTATTTGAAGCGTTGACCGCTTCCGATAGACCTTACAAACCAGGGAAAAAACTGTCTGATGCGCTATTTATTTTGGGAAAAATGAGTGAAGAAGGGCATATTGACCCTGATTTATATGCCGCATTTATTGCTCATGATATTCCGAAACGATACGCGGCTCAATTTTTAACTGCTGACCAAATTGATATATGAAATTGTTTATTTAAAACGAATTGAACATTACCGCGAAGCTCCACCCGAAGAAAATTGGGATGGCGCATTTACACATACGAGCAAATAATTATGCAAATCATCACCGAATCCGATTTTGCAGGCGTTGATAAAAATCACCGTTGGGCAGAGCAATTTCAAATTTTGAATTATTCACAAGGTGGAGCGAGTTCGATTCCGCACGGTTTTTTTCGTAATTGGCTAGACCAAACAGAAAACATTAACGGTAAGTTTTATATTGGCAAATGCTCAGGTTTTGGCGTGGGTTCAATTGTGAAATATGACGCGGGACTTCAAAGTTTGCGTGTCGGTCGATATGTTGCGGGAGGTTTGCGATTAAAATTTTTGCTTAATGGTCAACATTGTTACCAACGCTTTAAATTTGACCCCTTAGCAACGGAATAAGCTAATCCATTTAACGAAAAATAGAATATCGTAGAAATCAATAACGACAATGGATTGAAGTCATAAACCACACTTCAATAGGGGGTCAATTAAA